>NZ_JCAFRX010000007.1:0-274312 GCF_059368615.1 Stenotrophomonas sp. YJH_SMC_40
CTTCGCAAGCAAAGCGCCCTCACCCATGTAAGCTCGGTCGCCGCTTGCTCGTGTGCGCTGTCCTGCGCACACGGCAAGACCGGGGTTGGGCGTCCTGCCCAACCCGCCCGAGGCATGCCTCGGGCCCATGCGGCTCACGCCCCCACAACCGGACCCACCCCGCCTTCGACAGTTTTCCGCGACCTCTCGGCCTTAACTTCTGTAGAGCCGAGCCATGCTCGGCTCAGATCTCACAGATATCGAAATATTCGATTTCGATGGAGAGTCATCCACGCATGGCGTGGATCGTGTCGACCAAGGTCGACACCTGCCAACAGCAGCAGGAAACTGTCGAAGGCGGGGCACTGTGGGTTTGCGGGGTGTGAGCCGCATGGATGCGGCGACCAAGCCTACATGGACGTATTTACGGCGTCCCCGCAAACCCACAGTGCCCCGCCACCCCTCAGTAAACCCGCTGTTGCCGTTGCTCTGGCTCTTGCTCCGGCTCTGGCCTCTGCGGGTGCCGGGCGCAGCCCGGCCGTAAACCCCTTACTTCTTTGCGCGCGGCTGGTTCAGCGGTTCCATCGCGCGGAAGCGCTGGCTGTACTCGTCGGTCAGATTCCGCGCTTCCTGCCCGTTGCGCACGATGCTCGGGGTCAGCAGCACGATCACCTCCGAACGGCGGCTGGTGCGGCTCTTCTGCCCGAACAGCGCGCCCACCACCGGAATCCGGCTCAGGCCGGGAATGCCGCTGCTGCCATCGGTGGCCGTATCGGTGATCAGGCCGGCCAGCATGATGGTGTCGCCGCTCTGCACCGCCGCTTCGGTCGACAGCTTCTTGGTGGAAATCCGCGGGTTGCAGTTGCGCTCCTGCGGGTTGCAGTTCTCCGGTACGTTCGAGGCGCTGCTCACTTCCTGCACGATGTCGAGGAACACCGTGCCATCGCGGGTCACGCGCGGGCGCACCTTCAGGATCACGCCGGTGTCGATGTACTGCACCGAGCTGTAGCTGCTGGTGCCGATGCCGGTGTTCACCGTAGTCGTGTTGATCGGCACCTTGTCGCCCACGTTGAGCGTGGCCTCGGCGTTGTTGCGCACGAACACCGAGGGGGTCTGCAGCAGGCGTACATCGGTAACCTTGTCCAGCGCGCTCACCACCGCCGCACCATTGTGACCGGTAAACGCCCAGCCCAGGCCTTCGCCACCGGTCGCGGCACCGGCGAAGCTGCTCCAGGAGCCACCCGCTGCTGCCGGCAGGGTCACGCCGCCCAAGGCTCCCGTCAGTGCACGCCCGGCCACGGCATTGTCGAAGAACCAGTTCACGCCGTACTTCAGGTCACCGTCCAGCGAGACTTCGGCCACCTGCGCTTCGATGTGCACCTGCAGCGGCATCACGTCCAGCTTCTCGATCACCTCGCGGATCGAGCGCCAGGCCTGCGGGGTCGAGCGCACCAGCAGGGTATTGGTTTCCTCCACCGCCGACACGCCCACGCGATCGCCCTCCACTTCCAGGCTGACGCTGACGTTGCCGGACTGGCGCTGCGGCAGGTTCATGCTGCCGTTGCCGGCACCACTGGAACCGCTGCCCGGGGTCGAGCCGAAACTGCTGTTGTTGTTGCTGTCCATGCCACGGTCGCCGTCGCTGCCCAGCTGCGACGGCATCGCACCCGGGGCCAGCGAGGCCGGGCTGGAACCGCCACGGTTGCCGCTGCTGGCGAAGGCTTCACTGAGCCGTTCGGCCAGGTCACGCGCCTTGATGTAGCGCAGCTCGTAGGAGAACAGGCGGGCACTGCCACCGGCCGTATCAATGCGGTCCAGCCACTGCTGGATCTGGTCCAGGTAGCGCACCTGCGGGGTGATCACCAGCACCGCGTTGGCGTTTTCCAGGGGCAGGAAGCGGAACATGCCGGCGCTGGGCGTCTTGCTCTCCTCGCCGAACACTTTCTCCAGGTCGGCAGCCACCTGTTCGGCCTTGCCCGACTGGATCGGGAACACGCCCACCGACATGCCCGACAGCCAGTCGACGTCGAAGATCTCGACGGTGCGCATGTAGTTTTCCAGCTCGGCGCGGGTACCACCCAGGGTGATCACATTGCGGCCGCTGTCGACGTTGACGATGGCATTGGGCCGCGCATACGGCTCCAGTACCTTCTTCATTTCGGTGGCGGAGATGAACTGCAGCGGGATGACCCGTACCTCGAAGCCTCGCGCACTGGCAGCGGGCGCCGTGCTCGGCGCGACCGTACCGGCCAGCGCCTGGTCGGCGGCGACGATGTTGTAGCGGCCACCGCTGTAGACCATGCGTGCGTTGTTCCAGCCCAGCACCATCTCCAGCAGGTTCAACGCCTGCGCCGGCGACACCGGCTTGGGCGTGGCCAGGGTGACCGTGCCCTGCACCCCCGGTGCGATCACGTAGTTCTGGCCCAGCATGTCACCGAGGATGGCCTTGACCACCGCATGCACCGATTCGCCTTCGAAATTGAAGGTTGCTTCACCGGTGCTGGCACCATGCAGTGCCGGTGCCGGTGCGCGTGCTGCTTCGCGGTTGATCATGGTGCCGGTGCCACGGCGGATCACTGCCTGCGGAGCGCCCTGGGCATCACGGGCAGCATCCGCGGCGACATCGGCCGCCTGGCCGGCCTCGGCGGTGGGCGACAGATTGCCCTTGCGCTGCACATGCGGCGCGGACACGGTGCTGCAGCCGACCAGCAGCGCGAGGGCAAAGGACCAGGGAAGGAAACGCAGGCTCATGCATTCACTCTATCGGTTGGTGCCATCGCCCGGGGGCGGCGACGGTTGTTGCTGCTGTTGTTGTTGCTGCAGTTGGCGGCGACGGGCCTGGATGCGTTCGCGGATGGCCTGCATCTGCGCTTCGCTGGGGCCGTTGTTGGTGGCAGGCGGTGTGGCGGCCGACGCAGCCGAGGGCGCGTGCGTACTGGCAGCAGGCGACGGCGATGGGGTTGCCGCAGCCGGCGGCGGTGTCGGCGGAGCACCTGCCGGGGGCGGCACAACGATCGCACCTGCCGGCGGCGCACCGTTGGCGCCGCGCAGCACGGTCGGCGGCTCACCGCCCTGGCCGTTGAAGACCGCCAGTTCCAGCACCTGATTGCCACCGGGGCCGATCACGGTGGCCTGGCGCGGCTGCAGTGCCACCAGCTGCCAGCCGTCGACGGCTTCACCGTTGAGGCGCAGGCGCAACGAACGGTTCTGTTCGGTGGTGAAGGTGGCCATGCCGAAGTCGCCGGTCAGCAGCACGCCGGTCAGGCGCAGCGCGGCGCTGGCGGCAGGCTCGCTGCCACCGAGCAGGTAGGGCTTCGGCCTGCGGTCCTCGGCGAACAGCGGTCGCTCGCCGATGGCACTGTAGCTGTCGGCGCTGGCCATGCGTTCTGCGGCCAACGGCGGCAGCACCGGCAACGAAGGCACCACATCGGCATCGCCATCCGCACCTGGCAGCTGGCTGCCCAGGCCGAAGCCGGTGGCCAGCCAGACCGCTGCCGCCCAGCCGGCCAGTGCCAGCAGGAAACCGGTGCGCAGGCTGATCTGCTCAAGCTTCATCAGCCACCTCCTGCCCCTCTTCCGGCACCGCCGGTGAGGGTGCCGGTGCAGCCGAAGGCGGTTGCGGCGCCGCGCCCGGCTCGGCTGCAGGTGCCGGCGCAGCGCCATCGGCAGCGGCACCGGGCAGCAGGTAGCCGGCCAGTTCGAACGACACGTCCAGGCCCAGCCCGGATTCATTCGGCGACTGCTGGAAGCGCTGCGCGATCAGGTTGAGGTTGTCGACGAACAGGCGCGGGCTGCCGGTTTCCAGGCTGTGCAGCACCGTGGCCAGTTCGGCCACACCGCAACGCAGGCGCACCTGCATGGCAACGCGCACGAACTCGGCGTCACGACGGTTGTCGGTCAGTGGCGTGCGGTTGCTGATGGTGCAACTGCGGTTGCCCGGGCTGGCCATCGCCACCGCATCCTGCAGCTTCGCGCCGAGCGCAGCGGCTGCAGCTTCGGCGGTGGCTTCACGCAGGAAGCCCGGCCGCTGCTGCAGTGCCTCGCGGGTGGCGCGCAGGCGTTGTTCGATCTGCGGCTGCTGCTGCAGCTGCGCCTGCACGCGCTGTTCGCGCTCGCGCAGGGCGGCCACGTCGGCATCGATTTCGCGCAGCGGCTGGGTGAACCAGGGGTGCACCAGCAGCAGGTAGGCCAGGCCCAGCACTGCCAGCAGCAGCGCCAGTGCCAGCCAGCGGTCACGGCGTGCGCTTGGCATCGGCATCGGCCGCCTCCCGGGTCGGGGCCGCAGCCGGCAAGGGCTGCAGTTCGGCGGTCATGGTGAAGCGGTCACGGCCACTGGCGGCGCCATCGGCCTGCAGTACGCCGGTCAGATTGACCTTGCGCCACTGCGGCGCATCCTGCAGCAGCTGCACCAGCTGCGAGGCCTCGCGGCTCAGGCCGATCAGCTGCAGGTTGTTGTTCTCGATGGCCAGCTTTTCCAGGTAGGTGCCCTCCGGCAGGCGCCGGGTCAGTTCATTCCAGATTTCCACCGTTCCGGCGCGCTGGCTGCGCTGCTTTTCCAGGAATGCGGCACCGTCGATCAGCGCCTGCAGCTGGGCACGTTCGCTGGCCACGCCACGCGCACTGCGCGCGCTGCGCTCCACCTGGGCACGCAGTTCGTCGGCTGCCGCGCGGCGATTGTCCAGCACCTGCAGGCCAGACAGCACCAGCATCACCACCGCGGCCACGGCCAGCAGAAGGTTCCAGCGCCGCATCGGGTCGGCCTGCAGCTGACGCTGCGCGGGCGGCAGCAGGTTCACCTGCAGGATGTTGCCCTGCGCATCAATGGCATCGACGCCGGACAGTGCATCGGCCCATTGGCCCACGTTGCTGCGCCAAGCCTCGAGCTGCCGCAGCGGCCAGGCCACCAGTTCGACCTGCAGCTGGCCCTCGCCCGCCGCGCCACGTTCACGCACGTCATAGCTGACCTGGCTGGATTCAAAAGGCGTCTGCCGGTCGATCTCGAAACCGACCACCGCACGCAGACGGTCAGCCGCCGCCGCCGGCAGGCGCAGCTGCCGGCGCAGCACATCGCTTGCCGGCAGCAGCCACACCCGCGGCAAGCTGCGCAGGCGGGCTTCCAGCACGCGATCCAGTTCGGCCGGGGACAGCGGCCACGGCAGCCGTACGACCGGTTCGCGGCGCTCCCCCGCCTCACGCCAGACCTGAAGGTGGTCGCCTTCGCGCTGCAGCAGCAGGCGCGCCTGTGCCCAGCCCAGTGCCCACTGCCAACGTGCCGGCACCCAAGCCAGCAGCGATTGCCGCCACCAGCGCAGGAAACGGCCGGCGCCAGGGCCGATCCGGCCCTGTACCTGCCGCACACTGTCCTGCCATGCCGTCATCTTGCTGTCATTC
Source organism: Stenotrophomonas sp. YJH_SMC_40 (assembly GCF_059368615.1). Lineage (NCBI taxonomy): Bacteria > Pseudomonadati > Pseudomonadota > Gammaproteobacteria > Lysobacterales > Lysobacteraceae > Stenotrophomonas > Stenotrophomonas sp. YJH_SMC_40. The sequence continues at coordinate 5,371 of NZ_JCAFRX010000007.1, forward strand.
CCTGCTCCCAGCGAAGCACTGTGTAGGACCGCCCGGGAACCCCGCCCGAGCCATTGCGTACCACTGCCTGCAACACCGACCGGCGTCCACTGCCGTCGGTTGCACGAGACTCGATACTATAGGTGCCGCTGCTGCTGGCAAGCGTTGTCGCACCGCCAGCGGTATCTGCGTCACGCTCCTGCTGTGCGCGCTGCGCCAGCACGGTATCCGCATCCAGGCCCAGTGCGGTCAGCACCGGCGCGCTGGCAAACTGGGGATCCGGGCGCGCCTGGCGGCTGTACAGGGTCAGGTGCGGCAGCATGGCCTGGTACAGCGGGCCGCGCATGCCGAGTACCCGCTGCAGCTCGCCCAGCGTCTCGAAACGCTTGTTGCGGGGGCCATAGGGCAGGCCTGCGGCGGCATAGTCGGGCGCTTCGGCACCGCCGCCGGGCTGCAGCAGGCTGTCCTCGTCGCGCCAGTCGACGATCGCGCCGGCCAGCTGGCGGGCCTGCGCTTCGTCTTCACCCAGCGCCTTGAGGAAGGCGCTCAGCAGGGCCACGTCGGCCAGGTTCAGGTTGATCTTGCCGTTCTCGTCCAGCACCTTGATCTCGATGCTGGCGTCATCGAACTGCCAACGATAGACACGGCCATCGGCGCGCCAGGGCGCCCGCTGCGGATCGGCGGACAGGCGCGTCAGCGCGTACTCAAGTCCCGCCCGTGCACGCTCCTGGCCACGCGCATCATCATCCAGCACCCGCTGCTGCAGGTGCTCGACCCGCGCGCTCAACGCGAACGCGCCCACCAGCGCCGTCATCAGGGCGATCAGCCACAGGACCAGTACCAGCGCCGCGCCGTGCGCCCGGCTCATCGCGCTCCTCCACTGCCGCCCGCGCGCGGAGCGACCACCAGTGCAGGCCAGGGAGCGCCCTTGGCGGGCACGATCTGGATCTCCACCAGCATCGGCAAGCGCCGGGTATCATCCCAGCGCGGCATCCAATCAGTCACCTGCCCGGTGCTGGCATCGATGCCGCGATAGCGCAGTTGCACCGACTTGAGGTTCTCCACCAGCACCTCCGGTGGGCGCGGCGGAGTTTCGGCGATACGCTCGCCCTCCTGCAGCAGCACCAGGTCGAGCAGGAGGCGTTGCTGGCCGCTGCGGCCATCCACCTGCAGTGCGTGCAGGTAGGCACCGCCACGGCCCAGATAGCCCGGTAGATCGGCCGCGAACAGCATGCGTTGCTCTTCGCCCTGGAAGAAGATCGGTTCGCGGGTGGGATCGGGCACTTCCAGCGGCGTGCGCAGCGCACCGGCCAGCTGCCGCCGCAGCAGAGCCTCGACCGCACGCATGCGTTCGCTCTCGGCGGCAATCTGCTCGCCACGCTGGCTCACCGCCATCGCCGAGCGCACGCTGGCAAAGGCCAATGCCAGGCCACCGGCCAACAGCACCGTGGCCAACATCACTTCCACCAAGGTAAAGCCTGCGGCGCGTCGTTTCATCGCGCGCTCTCCAGGTCCGGCGGCAGCAGGCGCAGGCTGCGCCAGCGCAGTTGTTCGCGTTCGCCTTCGCCCCAGCGCACCTGAAGCTGCAGCTCGGCCAGCCAGGGAGCCCCCGGCGATTGCGCCTGTGCCTGTACCGCGTTGGCGGCACGCGGCTCGACCCATGGCTGTACCTGCAGCTCCCAATGGTATCGGCCCTGTTCCCAGTCGCCCTGCTGGCTGCCCACCTGCAATGGCGCGGCGACACCGGCTTCGGCCAGCAGCGATTGCGCATGCAGCACCGCACGCGTGCGCAGCTCGGCCTCTCGGACCTGTTTCGCGCCACCTGACAGGCTGCCCAGAAGCAGCGTCAGCGCCAGGCCCAGCAAGGCGAAGGCGATGATCACTTCCAGCAACGTAAAACCACGCGCCTGCCGCTTCATGGCGCCTGCCACGGGCCGGAGCGGACCTCGCCGGTCAGCCAGCCGACATCGATGCGCCATTCGGCGCCCTCACGTTGCAGGCGGATGCGGCCACCACTGGAGCCACCATCGGGATGGAACTCGATCACGCCCTGCCCCGGCGCGGTGGCCAGCTGCGCGGCACCTTCGAACTGCACCTGCAGCTGCGTCGGCACATCGCCCTGCCGCTGGTTGGCCCCCTGCCAACGGCGACGCGCCGGTTCGATCACGAAGCGCTGCGGCTCACCGCGCGCGATGGCCTGGGCGCGCACCATGCGCAGCTGGTTGGCGATGTCCTTGCCGGCGCTGCGCAGCTGCATGCCGGCAAAGCCGCGCGACAGACCCGCGGCGGTGATCAGGCCGATCGCGGCGATCAGCGCGATCACCAGCAGCATTTCCAGCAGCGACAGGCCCGCTGCGCGCCTGCCGTGCAGGCGCGGGCGAGGCAGCCGGCGCGGCAGGAAATGCGTCATGCCCGGTTACGGCTGGTAGCGGATGTCAGCGTCGACGCTGCTGCCGCCGGCCTTGCCGTCCTTGCCCAGGCTGATCAGTTCATACGGCTGGCCTTCGCCCGGCGCGCGGTACTCCAGCGCGTGGCCCCACGGGTCATTCAGGTCGGCCGGCTTGGCGTACGGGCCCAGCCAGCCGCCGACACCTGCCGGTGCGGTCACCAGATCGTTGAGCGAGCCAGGCAGCTTGCCGGTATCGATCTGGTAGTTGTCGACCTTGGAGGCAACGGTCTGCACCTGGGCCTTGGCGATGTTCGCCTTGCCACGGTCGGCACCGCCCAGCACGCGGCTGGCGACCAGGGTCAGCACCGCGCCGATCAGCACGATGACGATGATGATCTCCAGCAGGCTCATGCCCGACTGGTTGCGCGCGGCAGTGAAGGAAAGGCGGATCGGTCGACGGGAAGCAATCATGGTCGGTCCTTTCAGTTGCGGAGTGTCGGGGTTGCGTAGGGAGCCATCGTCAGCCGATGGCATTGGTCAGGTCGTACAACGGCACCAGCACGGCGACGATCACCGCACCGACCACCGAGGCCAGCACCAGGGTGATCGCCGGCACCATCGCGGCCAACAGGCGGTCGATGCGACGGGCGCTGTCCTGTTCAAACGTGTCGGCAGCTTTCAGCAGCATGGTATCGAGGGCACCGGATTCCTCGCCGACCTGGATCATCTGCAGGGCCAGGCGTGGGAAACGCTTGCCGCGCGACAGTGCCAGCGACAGGCCGGCACCGTTCTTCACTTCGTCGGCGGCCGCTTCCACATCAGCGGCCAGCGCGCGGTTGCCCAGCACGTTGCGTGCGATGCCCAGCGCCCCGAGCAGCGGCACGCCATTGCGCAGCAGGGTGCCCAGCGTGCGCGCCAGCCGCGCGGTTTCCAGTTCGGCCAGCAGGCGGCCGATGCCGCGACGCTGCAGCAGCCATCCATCCAGCGCCAGCCGGAACGCCGGTTGCCGTACCTTGCGTTCGAAGAACAATGCCAGCAGTGCGGGCACCACCAGCAGCAGCACCCACCAGTCGCGCACGAACAGGCCCAGCTGCAGTACTGCATTGGTGAACCACGGCAGCGCCACGTCCAGGCTTTCGTACATCTGCGCGAACTGTGGCACCACGTAACCGAGCAGGAACAGCAGCGCACCGCCCACCACCACCAGCAGGATGGCCGGATAGACCAGTGCGTTGATCACCTTGCCCTGCAGCGCGCGGCTGCGTTCGAGGTAGTCTGCCAGCCGCTGCAGGGTCTCGTGCAGGCTGCCACCCGCCTCGCCGGCACGCACCATGTTCACGTACAGGCGCGAGAACAGGCCGTGCTGGCGCTCCAGCGCGGTCGACAGCGGCGCACCGCCGCGCACCACGTCGCGGATGTCGGTGATCGCACGCCGCGAGCGTTCGTCTTCCGGAAGCCCGAGCAGGATCGACAGTGCACGGTCCAGCGGCTGGCCGGCACCAAGCAGGGTCGCCAGCTGCTGGGTGAACTGCAGCAGCGCCGCGCCCTGCAACGGGCGCTGGCGCAGCAGCGTGCGCCAGCTGCTGCCGCCGACCACGCCGCCATCGGCCAGCTGGGTCTCCATCGGCAGATGGCCCTGATCCTGCAGGCGCGCGACCAGTTCGGCCTCGCTGGCGGCTTCCATCTGCCCGTCGAATATCTCGCCGTGCGAATTGAGCGCTTTGTAGCGGTAGTTCGGCATGTCAGCCCCGGCGTCCTGCGCGCATCAGCTTTCCTCGGTCACGCGCAGCACTTCCTCGATGGTGGTCTGGCCGCTGAGTGCTTTGGCCAGGCCATCCTCGTACATGGTGCGCATGCCGGCTTCACGGGCGATGCGTTCGATCTCGCCCATGCCATCGCGGCGCATCACCGCACGCCGCAGCGCGTCGTTCATCACCAGGAATTCCATGATGGTGGTGCGGCCCAGGTAACCAGTCGGCGCCAGTGCCGAAGGCTTCGGGCGGTATAGATGGATCGGCCCTTCCGGCTGCAGGCGGCGCAGCTCGAAACGCTCGATCTCCTCCGGCGAGGCTTCATAGCGCTCGGCGTGGGTCGGCTCCAGCCGACGCACCAGGCGCTGGGCCAGGATGCCGTTGATGGTGGACGTGAGTAGATAGTCCTCCACGCCCATGTCGAGCAGGCGGGTGATGCCGCCGGCCGCATTGTTGGTGTGCAGGGTGGACAGCACCAGGTGGCCGGTCAGCGCCGACTGGATCGCGATGCGCGCGGTTTCAAGGTCGCGCATTTCGCCGATCATGATGATGTCCGGGTCCTGGCGCACGATGCTGCGCAGTGCGTTGGCGAAGTCCAGGCCGATCTGCGGCTTGGCCTGGATCTGGTTGATGCCCTCGATCTGGTACTCGACCGGATCTTCCACCGTGATGATCTTGACGTCGGCGGTGTTGAGCTGGCTCAGCGCGGTGTACAGCGTGGTGGTCTTGCCCGAACCGGTCGGGCCTGTGACCAGCAGGATGCCGTGCGGTTGTTCCAGCACTTTGCGGAACTGCGGCAGGAACGCATCGGTAAAGCCGAGACGATGGAAATCGAACACCACCGTTTCGCGGTCGAGCAGGCGCATCACCACGCTCTCGCCGTGCGCGGTCGGCACCGTGCTCACGCGCAGGTCCAGCTCCTTGCCCTGCACGCGCAGCATGATGCGGCCATCCTGCGGCAGGCGGCGCTCGGCGATGTTGAGGCGGGCCATGATCTTGATGCGGCTGATCACCGCTGCGGTGAGGTTGGCCGGCGGGCTTTCGCCTTCCACCAGCACGCCGTCGACGCGGTAACGCACCTTCAGCCGGCTTTCGAACGGCTCGACGTGGATGTCCGAAGCGCGCAGTTCCACCGCACGCTGGATCACCAGGTTGACCAGGCGGATCACCGGCGCTTCCGAGGCCAGGTCGCGCAGGTGCTCGATATCGTCGACCGCGCCGCCCTCGCCGTCTGCGGTTTCAACAATCGCGCCCATCGCGCTGCGGCCCTGGCCGAACCAGCGCTCGACCAGATCATCGATCTCCGCACGCATGCCCAGCACCGGGGTCACCGGTACGCCAAGTGCCAGCTGCACAGCCTGCTGCGGATAGGGATCGTGGGCATCGGCCAGCCACAGCCGTACACCCTGTTCATCCAGCGCCAGCGGGCATACATGGAACTGTTTGAGGAAACGCAGGGACAGAGGCAGGCCCTCGGCCAGACCCTGGGGCGGTGAATCCGGCAGCTGCTTGCCATCCAGCAGCGGCAGGCCCAGCACCTCGGCGCTGGCCTGCGCCTGGTCACGTTCGGACACCAGCCCCAGCCGCACCAGCAGGCCAAGCAGGCTGCCGCCGGCCTCCGCGTGCAGCGGCCGTGCCCGTGCAAGATCGCTCTCCTTGAGGCGGCCACGCGCCAACAACGCATCCAGGATGCGGCCTTCAGCGTCGTCGGCAGCGGTTGCAGCAAGGGCGTTCACGTGACTCTCCTGTCAATCGGCTCGACTTTAGCAGTTACGTCGTGATTTCCGTCGCCCCGCCGCCCGCTTTCGTAAAAAGACGAAGCCCGTCACATGCGGGTGACGGGCTTCGGCCATTCAACTACCGCACTGCGCGCTTACTGCGTGGCGAGAATGCTCACACCGCTGTAAGCCGCCTCGCCCACCACCTTGATGTAGTAGGTGCCGGCAGTCGGTGCCGTCACCCGCACCGTTTCCGAGGTGCCCGGACGGGTCGAGCGCGCATCGTTGTCGGTGGCACTCGGCTCGCGGCCCTTGGCCAGGTAGACCGACACGTTGCCGGTGCCACCATAGGTGATGACGCTGAGCTGCTTGCCTGCCGCAGCTTCGAAGCTGTAAAGCACGCTGCTGCCGGCGGCACCACTCAACCCGCCGATGGCCACCTTGTTGGTCAGCGGCTTGGCCACCGGCCCGCAGCTCTCGGTGCACGGCTCTTCCAGGGCCTTGTCCAGCGCGGCCTTGGCATCGACGATGCCGGTACCGATCGGGGTGGCGGACGGGATGCTGACCGGGAACGGACGTGCCGTTTCCTTCAGCAGGGTACGCATGCCCGCCGGCGCGAGCGGGTCGCGGTTGGCGGCGATCAGCGCGCTCTGCACCAGCGCGGCGACGGCAGCCACATGCGGTGCCGCCATCGACGTGCCGGCCTTGCCGCCAAGGGTGTAACCCTCGGTGGAACCGGCTGCCGGCGGCGACGTCTTGCTGCTGGACACCGCCTGCCATACATAGCCGTTCGGATTGCCGTCGGTGACGCCACCGCCCGGGCCGGACAGATCGATGCGGGTACCGAAGTTGGAGTAGTAGGCCATGGCGCCGGTGATGCCGGTCGCGCCGACCGAGACCACGCCATCGCAGTTGGCCGGGCGGGCGTTGGCGACATTCATCGAGTCGTTGCCGGCTGCCACCACCACCAGGGTACCGCGGTTGGTGGCACCGGTGATGGCCGCCTGGTAGGCCGGATCGCAGCTGCCGGAGCCGCCCAGGCTCATGTTGATGATCTCGGCCGGATTCTGGTTGGCAGGGATGCCGGCCACGGTACCGCCCGAGGCCCAGGTGATGGCGTCGGTGATGTCCGACAGGGTGCCACCGCAGTAGCCGAGCACGCGCACCGGCAACACCTTGGCCTTGTAGGCCAGGCCGGCGGTATGCAGGCCGTTGTTGGTGGCCTCGGCGATGGTGCCGGTCACATGGGTACCGTGCCAGCTGCTGTCGCGTACCGGCGAACCGTCGTAGCAGGCATTGGCGGTGGGCATCCAGTCACCGTAGTCGAGTGCACCCGGCACGCGGCCATCGGCGGCACGACGCGAGCGGCTGGCCTGGCTGATGAAGTCGTAGCCCTCCAGCAGGGTGCCGGCGGCGAAATCCGGGTGCTCGGGCAGGATGCCGGTATCGAGCACGGCCACCACGATGCCCTCGCCCTGCGAGACGTCCCATGCGGCCGGTGCGTTCACGCCACCGACCGGGTTGTGGAAGTGCCAGTTGTGGCTCTGGTAGTACGGATCGTTGGGCACGAAGCTGGGCGACGCATCGGACTTCGCGACGGCATCCGCACGCGACGACGACGCGGCATCGATCGGATACATGATGGCGTCGGCCACCGCATATTCGACGGTCGGGTCAGCCTTCAGTTCGCCCAGCACCTTGTCCAGTTCGGCGCGCGCGATCCCTCCCTGCAGGCGGATCAGATCGGCACCGATGCCCAGCTTGCGGGCCACCTGCGGGCGCAGCGCGGCACTGCGCGCAGCCGCGTTGGTACCTGCCGGCACGGCGCGGGCGATGGCCGAGTTGACCACGGCCAGCTTGGCGTTCGCATCGGCAGCTGCGGCGCTGCCAGCGCGGTACTTCACGATGATGCCATCAACCTGCTGCGTCTTCGGGCCGGACAACGGCGCATTTGCTTTCAGGTCGGCGGCCTGTGCCAGGCCAACACCGGTCAGCGACAGCACGGCGGCTGCCAACACATTGATGCGAAGGTTCTGCTTCTTGATCACGTCGAATTCCTCTTCTGGGTCATGGATCGAACCAACACTGCGGCCATCATTCCTTGACGACTCCCGGCCGGCCCAGCCGGGATTGCCGTGACCTCCCCCCAGGCCCTCGTTGCAGGTGCTGCGCCGGCGTGGGTGGCCGCCGGCGCGATGGAGTGGCTTACCAGCCGAAGCCGGCACCGACGCCGACCGAGCTGTCGTCGCTGCTGAAGGCGCCGCCGAACGTCACCGTGGCGCGATCGCTGATCGCACGCTGGTAACCCAGCGACAGTGCCGATTCACCGCCCTGGAAGCCGATGCCGACGCCGACCCGGTTCTGGGTACGGATGCCGGCAGCACTGGTGGCCATGTTGAGCATCGCCGCGCTCATCGCGCCCTGGCGGTCGATGCGGCGATCCATGTGCCGCAGGCGCCCGTCGATCTCGCCCTTGAACACATCGAAGCTGTCGGCGACGGCCTGCACGCGGCTGTCGGTGTAGCTGTTGGCGGTGGCCATGCCACGATCGAGCTGGCCCTTGTTGACCGCATCGGTGGCGGTGGTACCGGCCGCAACGTTGGTGACCTGGCGTTCGTTGCCTTCGCTGCCCACCGAGACCGTGTTGGCACGATCAGCGACCGAGCCCTGGCCCAGCGCCACCGCGTTCGCAGCGGTTGCATTGGCACCCTGGCCGATGGCGGTGGACGAGGCGCCGCTGGCCACTGCGCCGTCGCCCATGGCAACCGCGTTGAGGCCCGATGCCGGGGTGCCCACCGGGATGCCCGCGCCCGCCGCCGCAGCGGTCGGCGTGCCCTGCACGCGTGCGCTGCTGGCCGGTGCTGCGTCGGCCGCCGCCGGTGCTTCGGCAACGCTGGCCAGTGCGCTTTCATCCAGGGAGGCACTCATTGCGCGCAGGCTGGCAGCACCTGCACGCGTGCCACCTGCAGTACGGCGATCAATCTCACTGACCTTGCGGTCCAGCGCACCCAATGCATCGCCGACGTTGCTGTAGGTGGCGCCCTGGATCACATAGTTCGGTGCCACGAATACGCCCTGCATGCCGACGCTGGCACCGCCGCCGAGGAAGCTGGCGGCATCGCTGAGCGACTGGAACAGCTGGCCGCCATTGATCGCCTGGCGGCTGCCGGCGGCGATGCTGCCGGCACCGACATTGTCGATGGTGGTGCCCTGGAAGCCGGACAGGGTCAGGCGGTCACGACTGGCGTCGTCGTAGCCGACCGCACTGGCCGCCGTGGTCTCCACCGTGGCGATGCGCGAATCAAAATCGCCCACGCGGGTTTCCACCGCGCCCACGCGCTGGTTGGTGACATTGAGCTGGGAACCGGTCACCGCGTCACTGCTGCCGGCAGCGATGCGGCCATCAGCCACGTTGACGATGCGGCGGGTGGCCGGGCCATCGGTGGGGTTGCCACTGCCCACCGACACAACATTGGCATCCAGCGCACGCGCTCCAGCACCGATTGCAACCGAGTTGACGCCGACCGCACCCGCACCGGCGCCAACGGCCAGTGCGCCGGAGGCAGACACCGTGGCATTGGCACCCAGCGCGATGCTGCGTGCGCCCGCCGCATTGGCCACCGAGCCCATCGCTACCGAATCGGTACCGATGGCGTTCGCGGTTCCCGTGCCATTGGCGCGGAAATATCGGTTGGTGGTGTTGGCGGTGAACGCAACGGCGTCCAGCTGCCCGCGATTCACTGCGTCATTGATTTCGGTACCGTTGGCGACATTGGTGACCTGCCGGTTGTTGACGGCATTGCCGACGGACACGGTATTGGCACGATCGGCCACCGAGCCTCCACCCAGTGCGACACTGCCGGCAGCCGAAGCGTTGGCACTGACACCCACCGCCGTGGCATTCAAACCGGTGGCCTTGCTGCCGTAACCGACCGCAGTACCCAGGCGGCCGCTGGCTTCGGCATAGCTGCCCAGCGCCGAAGCGCCATCGGCCGAGGCACTGGCGCGGAAACCATTGGCCTGCGACTGCGTGCCGGTAGCCGTGGCCTGCGCACCGTTGGCCGTGCTGTAGGGGCCCTTGGCCTGGGCCCCGGCGCCAGTGGCGCTGGCGCCGGTTTCACTGGCGCTGGCGCCGCTGCCCAGCGCAACGCTGTCGACTCCACTGGCCTGCGCAGCATTGCCCAGTGCGGCAGCGTTGTTGCCGGTGGCCAGTGCATCGAAGCCAACCGCCGTGGCGTTGGTGGCCATGGCGTTGGCGCCGCTGCCCAGCGCGGTCGCGCCGTTGCCGATCGCATTGGCCGCATTGCCGGCCGCCAGCGCATTTTCACCATCGACCAGTGCACCGGCCTCGCCATCGGCATTGCCGCTGGCCTGGAACTGCCGGCTGGTCTTGTCGGCGACACTGGCAACGGCGTCGAGCTGGCCCTTGTTCACCGCATCGGTGGCTTCGGTACCGGCTGCAACGTGGGTGACCTGGCGTTCGCTGCCGGCCTTGCCAACGGCCACCGTGTTGTCGCGGTCAGCCTTGGAACCGGCACCGAGCGCAACGCTGTTGCTGCCATTGGCGGTGGCATTGGCACCGAGCGCCGTGGCGTTGCTGCCTGCCGACCAGGCATTCCAGCCGATGGCGGTAGCGTAATCCTCGGTGGCCCATGCACCGGCACCGAATGCTGCCGCACCGGTGCCACTGGCGCGCGACGGAATCAGGCCGAAGAAGGTGCTGCCGCCGATCGCCACGCTTTCCGCACCGCTGGCTTCACTCGACTGACCCACCGCAACCGCGCCGGTGCCCGCCGCCGCGGCCCCGAAGCCCACCGCCGTGGTGTTGGCACCGCTGGCAGCCGAGCCGTAGCCGAGTGCGGTGCCAAGGCGACCGGTTGCTTCGGCATAGCCACCCACCGCTGTGGTGCCATCGGCGGAGGCCGCGCTGCGGAAGCCGCTGGCAAGGGACTGTGCGCCACTGGCGTTGGATTCGGTACCGTTGGCGGTGCTGTAGACACCGCTTGCCTGTGCACGCGCGCCCGCCGCGCTTGTCCCCACTTCGCTGGCGCTGGCACCGCTGCCCAGGGCCAGGCTGTCCTCGCCGGTGGCCTGTGCGGTGCTGCCCAGTGCCGCCGCGTTGGTGCCGGTCGCCAGCGCATCGATGCCGACGGCGGTGGCGTTGGCGGCCAGCGCATTGGCACCACTGCCGAGCGCAGTGGCACCGTTGCCGATCGCGTTGGCCGCATCACCGGCCGCCAGCGCATTGTCACCCTCCACCAGCGCGCCGGTTTCACCATCGGCATTGCCACTGGCCTGGAACTGCCTGCTGGTCTTCTCCGCAGCGGCGGCTACGGCATCGAGCTGGTTCTTGTTGACCGCATCGTTGCCCTGCGTGCCATCGGCCACGTTGGTGATCTGGCGGGTGTTGCCGCCGCCGCCCACCGATACGGTGTTGTCGCGGTCCGCAATCGAATCCGCACCGAGCGCCACGCTGTTGGCCGCGCGCGATTCCGCTGCATTGCCCAGCGCGGTGCTGTTGATGCCCCCCGACCAAGCGCCACCGCCCACCGCCGTGGAGTAGTTGCCCGAGGCTTCGGTAGCCAGCACGCCGAACAGCGAGCCGCCGACGGCGACGCTGTTGGTGCCGGTGGCCAGGCTGCCCTGGCCGGTGGCGGTGCTGTAGGCGCCGGACGCTTGCGAATCACCGCCCAGGGCCACGCTGTTGGAACCCGAGGCGTTGGCGAAGTTGCCGAAGGCGGTGGCATTGAAGGCCGAGGCCTGTGCGTAGCCGCCGATGGCGGTGCTGTAACCACCGGTGGCTTCGGCACCGATACCGAACGCTGCCGCAGCCGTGCCGCTGGCCACGCTCTCGCCGCCGACCGCGGTGGCACCACTGCCACTGGCGTTGCTGAAGTAGCCCACGGCTACGGCTTCTTCGCCGGAGGCTTCGGACAAGGCACCGCTGGCGGTGCTGCCTGCGCCGCTGGCGATGCTGGCCGCGCCGAACGCTGCACTCTGCTCACCGCTGGCTTCGCTTTCCGCACCCTGCGCGGTGGCGTATTCGCCGGTGGCCTGTGCATTGGCGCCTACGGCACTGGCATTGGCGGCGGTCGCCAGCGCGTTGAAGCCGATCGCCTGCGCGTTGCCGGCCAGCGCATTGGCACCGCTGCCAAGCGCGGTGGCACCATTGCCGATGGCGTTGGCTGCATCACCTGCGGCCACTGCGTTGTCGCCCTCCACCAGCGCACCCGCCACATCGTCGCCGTTGCCGCTGGCCTGGAAGAAGCGGCTGGTGGTTGCTGCGGTACTTGCCACCGCATCCAGCTGTGCCTTGTTCACCGCATCGGTGGCCTGGGTACCGGCGGCGACGTTGGTGACCTGACGCTCGTTGCCGCTGCTGCCCACCGACACCGTGCGTGCGCGGTTGGCGACCGAGCCCGCGCCGAGTGCGACGGCGTTGCTGGCACTGGCATTGCTGCCCGCACCCAGCGCGATCGCACTTTCGCCGCCGGCCACCGTGTTGGTGCCGATGGCGATGCTGTTGATGCTGTTGCCCAGTGCCTGGAAGCCCAGCGCCACGCTGTTGTCGCCGTAGCCGAAGGCACCACGGCCGACTGCGGTGGCGCTGGTTCCGTTGGCCCAGCTGTTGTAACCGATCGACGTGGCGCCAGCGCCGCTGGCCCACGCCGCGTTGCCGAACGCCGAGGCATTGGTGGCGGTCGCCCACGCACCGGAACCAAAGGCGCTGGCGCCGCTGGCGGTGGCCCAGCTGTAGCCGCCCACCGCGGTACTGTCATCGCTGCTGGCAAACGCACTGTCACCCACCGCCACCGCATACGCGCCGGTGGCGCGCGACTTGCCGCCGGCGGCGAAGCTGTTGTCACCACTGGCCTTGGCCGCATTGCCGAAGGCGCTGCTGGCTGCACCGCTGGCCTGCGCAGCGCTGCCGACCGCCGTGGCATCGGCCACGGCCGTGGTCCCCACCTGCTGCGCCTTGCCATCTGCACCGATGATGGGTTGGTTGAACTCGTCGTAGGCCTGGCCCAGGCCACCGATGGCGACACCGCCATTGCCGGTGGCCGTGCTGTTGCGGCCCACCGCCACGCTGTCATCGCCGATGGCCGACGCGGCCGCGCCATGTGCAACCGCGCCGGCACCGATCGCATTGCTCGACGAACCGGCCGCGATGGCACCCTCGCCTTCCGCCAGCGCACCGGCATCACTGCCAGCTTCAGGCTGGGCCTGGAAGAAGCGCGCGGTGCTGTCGGCGGTGCTGGCCACCGCATCCAGCTGCGCCTTGTTCACCGCATCGGTGGCTTCACTGCCGGCTGCAACGCTGGTGATCTGCCGCTCGTTGCCGGCACTGCCGACGGCCACGCTGTTGGCACGTACCGCTTCGGAGTTCGCGCCCAGCGCGACGCTGTTGGCGCCGCGTGCCGTAGCGTAGTAGCCCACTGCGGTGCTCTGCGCACCACTGGCCCAGGTCTGCGCGCCAAGCGCGCTGGCGTTCTCGCCCGGCGCATAGGCGAAGTAGCCCACCGCGGTGGCTTCGGCGCCGGAGGCTTCGCTGAGGCTGCCGTTGGCCACGGCACGGTCGCCGCTGGCGATGGCGCCGGCACCCACCGCGGTCGCGGCTTCACCACTGGCCTGTGTCTGTACGAAGAAGCCCAGGCCGGGAATCAGGTCGGCCGGGCCACCAATGGCGACGCTGCTGGTGCCCGTGGCATTGCTCTGCGTACCCAATGCCGTGGAGTAATCACCGATGGCATTGGAGACCGCACCGAACGCCGACGCCTGCGCGCCGGACGCATAGGCCCCCACGCCATAGGACGACGCGGCAAAACCGCTGGCATCGGCACTGGCGCCGACGGCCGTGCCACCCACACCGGCACTGGTGGCGCCGGTGACCACCGGCACGCCACCACTGGTGATCAGCGGGTTGCCGTTGGCATCCACCGCAGCGCCACCGACGGCCACGCTGCCCGGTCCGTTGGCCTGCGCGTTGTTGCCGAATGCTGCGCTGTTCTGGCCCGAGGCCAGCGCGTTGTTGCCCACCGCCGTCGCGTTCTGCGCAACGGCAGTGGCACCGGCACCGACCGCCGTGGTGCCAGGGCCGATGGCATTGGCGGCCTCGCCTGCGGCCAGCGCGTCGTCACCTTCAGCCAGCGCACCGGCATCGCTGTTGCTGCTGCCGGTGGCCTGGAAGCGCTTGGCGGTGGCATCGGCCACCGCGGCAACATCCTTCAACTGGCCAACGTTGACCGCATCGGTATCTTCGGTGCCGGCGGCAACGCTGGTGATCTGGCGGGTCAGGCCATATCCGGCGGCACCGACGGACACGGTATCGACACGATCAGCCAGCGAACCGGCGCCCAACGCCACGCTGCCGGTAGCGACCGCGGCCGAATTGGAGCCCAGCGCGGTGCTGTATTCACCGACGGCCGTGCTGAACGCACCTACTGCAATCGAGGCTTCGTTGGCAGCCGTGGCGCCGCGGCCCAATGCGGTACTGCCGGGGCCCATCGCTACGGCACCGCCACCGACGGCGGTCGCGCCATCGGCGGTGGCTTCGGACAGTGCACCCAGTGCCGTTGCTGCACCGTTTTCGCTGGCGGCGTACGCGCTGGCACCGACGGCGGTATCGCCAAGGCCGAAGGCTGCTGCGCTTTGCCCGACCACCACGCTGGCATCGCCGATCGCCAGCGCGCCCTGGCCGAATGCGCTGGCGCCGATGCCTGCGGCAATGGCCTGGGTACCGATGGCAGTGGTGGCGTTGGCCAGCGACTGCGCACCGGCACCGGCGGCCAGTGCGCCCTCGCCCTCGATCTTCGCCGCATCGCTGTCATCGCCTGCGCCGTCGGCCTTGAAGTACCGGTTGCCGTCGGCGGCCACGTCGGCCAGCGCGGCCTGCGTGGCGCGCGCCTGCGCGTCCAGCTGCGCCTTGTTCACTGCGTCGGTCGCCTGCGTGCCTGCGGCGACATTGGTGACCTGCCGTTCCTTGCCGGCATCGCCGACGGAAACGGTGTTGGCACGCGTGGCTTTGGAGCCGGCGCCCAGCGCCACGCTGTTGGCCGCACTGGCACTGCTGTTGCTGCCAATCGCCACCGCATTGCTGCCCTTGGCCGTGGCCGAGCCTTCGATCAGGCACTTTTCGAGCAGCTTGCCGCTGAATGCCACGCAGGTGGCGCTACCGCCGATCTGCACCGACTGTGCGGTGGCAGAGCCACTCATGCCCAATCCCAATACCAGGCCCAGTGCCACCGCCAGCAGTGCGGGCGTGGCCTGTGTCGCACCACGGCGCTGGTCGACAACCCCACCGCTGCTGCTGTCGGAGGAAGCCAGTTCCGAGGCCACCACCAACTGACCCAATGCTTTGTTCCAGACCTTGCGATAAATCCGATTCATCGGTACGGCTCCTGATTGGACTGGTTTTGGGCAAAGCAACGCCACCGCTGGGCTTTCCGGCCCAACGTCCCCTGGGGGCGTTTATTCGCGTGATTTACTGCGGGGTATTGCCGAACGGCGCGCAGCGACAGAAAACCGAGCGCGTGCGCCAACCGGTTACTGCGAAATGAATGATTCTGAAACGGGGTTCAAGTGTTAACGGCAACTTTGCAGATCGTCAAGACTTTGACACGACAAATCCTATTGCCGTGAAGCAGTTCACTCTTTTCCCTGTTTATGAAAGGATTTTGTTAGCGGCGCGTGACGCAACCCTGTCGCCTGAAAATCCATGTAACTCGCGGGTGCATCAGGATTTTCACACGCGCAAAGAAAAAACCCGCCGATCAACGGCGGGTTTTTCCATACGCAACGGCATTGAAGCCTGCGCGGTGTGGTGCGATCAGCCGCACCACACCCGCGCGTTGCGGAACATGCGCATCCACGGCGAATCACCCTGCCACTCCGCCGGGGCCCAGCTCATGTTGAGCGCGCGCGGGGTGCGTTCCGGGTGCGGCATCATGATGGTCACGCGGCCGTCGCTGCTGGTCAGGCCGGTGATGCCGTCCGGCGAACCGTTCGGATTCAGCGGGTACTGGCTGGCCACGTTGCCGTGGCCATCGATATAGCGCAGCGAAACACGGGCCGCGGCCTGGTCGACCGCGTTGTCGAACACCGCCTGGCCTTCGCCATGCGCCACTGCCACCTGCAGGCGCGAACCGGCCATGCCACGCAGCAGGATCGACGGAGATTCCACCACTTCCAGCAGCGCGGTACGGGCTTCGAACTGCTCGCTGGCATTGCGGCGGAACTGCGGCCAGTGTTCGGCACCGGGAATGATGTCCTTCAGCTGGCTCATCATCTGGCAGCCGTTGCACACGCCCAGGGCGAAGCTGTCCTCGCGCGCGAAGAACGCGGCGAAGGCATCACGCAGCGCGCTGCGCTCCAGGATCGAGGTGGCCCAGCCACGACCAGCGCCAAGCACGTCGCCGTAACTGAAGCCGCCGCAGGCGACCAGGCCGGTGAAGTCCTGCAGGGCGACGCGGCCTTCGATCAGGTCGCTCATGTGCACATCGAAGGGCCGGAAGCCGGCACGTTCGAAGATGTTCGCCATTTCGATCTGGCCGTTGACGCCCTGCTCGCGCAGCACGGCCACGCGCGGACGCGCACCGGTGCTGATGAACGGGGCGGCCACGTCTTCATTGATGTCGAAGCTGAGCTTGGGCTTCAGGCCCGGTGCGTTGAAGGCACGGGCGATCTCACGCTCGGCGTCGGCGTTGGCCGGGTTGTCGCGGCGCTTCTGCATCGCGTGGGTGACCGACCACCATGCGTCGAACAGCGACTCCCAGCGCCATTCAGCCAGGTTCTCGCCAGCCAGCGACACGCGCACCACCGGTGCGGTGGTCGGCTTGGCGATGCGCTGCGCGCACTCGGTCAGTGCATGGCGCTCGACCAGATCGGCGAACGCTGCGCGGTCTTCGCGTGCGATCTGCACCACCGCGCCCAGCTCTTCGTTGAACAGGCTGCGGAATGGATCGTCGCCCCAGGCATCGAGGGTGATGTCCAGCCCCAGGCGCGACGTGAAGGCCATTTCGCACAGCGCGGCGAAGGCACCGCCGTCGCTGCGGTCGTGGTAGGCCAGCAGCAGGCCGGCCTGGCGCGCATCGCGGATCAGCTCGAAGAAGCCACGCAGGCGCTGCGGGTCGTCCAGATCCGGGGCAGCGCCGGCGAACGCCGGCAGGTCACCGTGGTCGGCATGCACCTGAGCCAGGATGGAACCGCCCAGGCGCTGCTTGCCGGCGCCAAGGCCGATCAGCCACAGCTCGCTTTCCACGTCGCGGTCGAGCAGCGGGGTCAGCTGCTGGCGCACATCGGCGACCGGTGCGAACGCAGAGATCACCAGCGACACCGGCGACACGCTCTTGTGCGCTTGGCCCTGGTCGTGCCACTGCGCCTGCATCGACAGCGAGTCCTTGCCCACCGGAATGCTGATGTCCAACTGCGGGCACAGTTCCATGCCCACGGCCTTCACCGCGTCGTACAGCAGCGCGTCTTCGCCCGGGTGGCCGGCCGCGGCCATCCAGTTCGCCGACAGTTTGATCTCATCCAGCGCATCGACCGAGGCCGCGCACAGGTTGGTCAACGCTTCGCCCACGGCCATGCGTGCCGAAGCCGCCGCATCGAGCAGGGCCAGCGGGGTGCGCTCGCCGATCGACATCGCCTCGCCGGCCACGCCGTCGAAGTCGGCCACGGTGATGGCCACATCGGCCACCGGCAGCTGCCACGGGCCAACCATCTGTTCGCGTGCGGTCAGGCCACCGACGCTGCGGTCACCGATGGTGACCAGGAAGTTCTTCGAGGCCACCGTCGGGTGCGCAAGCACGCGCAGGCCCGCTTCCTGCAGGTCCAGGCCCGCGGTCTTCAGCGCCGGCCAGCGCGGTGCCGGCGGGTGTGCGGTATCGCGGTGCATCTTTGGCGGCTTGCCGAACAGCACGTCCATCGGCAGGTCGATCGGCGCCTCGGCCGGGGTGTGGCCCGGCACGGCGCCATAGGCCACCACCAGGTGTTCCTCGGCGGTGGCCACGCCGACCGCAGCGAACGGGCAGCGCTCGCGGGCGCACAGCGCGGCGAACTCGGCCAGGCGCTCCTGGGCGACGCCGAGCACGTAGCGTTCCTGCGATTCGTTGCACCACAGCTGCATCGGCGACAGCGACGGATCATCGGTGGGCACCTTGCCCAGATCGATCACGCCACCGACCTTGGAGTCGTGTAGCAGCTCGGGGATGGCATTGGACAGGCCACCGGCACCGACGTCGTGGAAGAACTTGATCGGGTTGTTGCTGCCCATCGCCACGCAGCGGTCGATGACCTCCTGGCAGCGGCGCTCCATTTCCGGGTTGTCGCGCTGCACGCTGGCGAAATCCAGGTCCTCGGCGCTTTCGCCGGAGGCCACCGAGCTGGCGGCACCGCCACCCAGGCCGATCAGCATCGCCGGGCCACCGAGCACGATGACCGCATCACCGGGCTGCAGCTGGATCTTGTCGACCTGGGTACGGTCGATGGCGCCGAGGCCGCCGGCCAGCATGATCGGCTTGTCGTAGGCACGCACCAGATCGGCGCCTTCCGGCAGCTCGAAGCTGCGGAAGTAGCCAAGCAGGTTCGGGCGGCCGAACTCGTTGTTGAACGCGGCGCCGCCGAGCGGACCATCGGTCATGATTTCCAGCGCGGGCGCCATGCGCGGGTTCAGGGCGCGCGGCGCTTCCCACGGCTGCGGCAGCTCGGGAATGCGCAGGTGCGAGACCGAGAAACCGGTCAGGCCGGCCTTCGGCTTGCCGCCGCGGCCTGTCGCGCCTTCGTCGCGGATTTCACCACCGGCGCCGGTCGAGGCGCCCGGGAACGGTGCGATGGCGGTCGGGTGGTTGTGGGTCTCCACCTTGATCTGGAACGCGCTGGGCACCTGTGGTTCACGACGGTACTCGCCGCTGGCCGGATCGGGGCGGTAGCGCGACGCCGGATGGCCTTCGATCACCGCGGCGTTGTCGCTGTACGCGCTGAGCGTGTGCTGCGGGGTCTGCTGGTGGGTGTTCTTGATCATCCGGAACAGCGAGCGGTCCTGCTCCTGGCCGTCGATGGTCCAGCTGGCGTTGAAGATCTTGTGGCGGCAGTGCTCGGAATTGGCCTGCGCGAACATCATCAGTTCGACGTCCGACGGCGAGCGGCCCAGCGCGGTGAAGCGTTCGCGCAGGTAATCGATCTCGTCCTGGGCCATGGCCAGGCCGAGGCGCTCGTTGGCAGCCTCCAGCTGGTCCACCGGCACGCGTTCCAGTTCGCCGCGGGCGGGCGCCGAGAACAGCGCCTGGCCCTGCTGCACGGTCTCCAGCACTGACTGCGTCATCGGGTCGTGCAGCGCCTTGACCAGGGCCTGTTGCACGTCGGCATCGGCCGGCCAGCCCTGCACGTCGATACGCAGGCCCCGCTCGACCCGGCTCACCGGCTGGCCGGCACCGCGCACCAGTTCGGTGGCCTTGCTCGACCACGGCGACAGCGTACCCAGGCGCGGCACCACGATGCGGCTGACCGCGCCGTCGGCCACGGCTTCTGCCTGCGGCGCAGCTTCGAGGATGCGGCACAGGGTGGCGAGGTCGGGAGCGGCGCTGCCTTCGGGCTGCACGAAGTAGACGTGCCAGGCACCGCTGATGCGCAGGGAGGGAGCGATGGACTGCAGGCGGGATTCAAGACGTTCGCGGCGGAACGGCGACAGGGCGGGCGCGCCCTCGAGGACCATCATGTCCGGGGAACCGTAGTTGGGAAACGGGCCCGACATTGTACCGGAAGCGGGGGAAGGGCTTTGGCCGGGCGGCGCCCGGCACCCGCCGAGGCCAGGGCAACAGCAACAGCAACAGCAACGGCCAAAGCAAAAGCGGGGTTCCCGTGGGATGGCGGGGGGGGGCCGGTGGCGGGGGACGCCGTAAACCCGTCCTTGGGGGCTTGGCCGCGGCATCCATGCCGCGGACACCCCCGCCACCGGACCCACCCCGCCTCCGACAGATTTCCGCGATCTACGGTAGATCCACGCCATGCGTGGATACTCCCCGGTAGTGCCGGCCGCTGACCGGCAACCAGGGAACATCAGAAATCAGGCATTGGAGAGCGCAGCGACCGGCTTCTGCTTTTGATTTTTTGTTCTGCCTTTCGTGGCTGGCCGCGCAGGAACCTGTCCGTGGCCGGGCGGGTGGGCTGCGCAGGGGCGTGAGCCGCATGGATGCGGCGACCGAGCTTACATGGACGTACTTGCAGCGTCCCCTGCGCAGCCCACCCGCCCGGCCAACCCCCAGAAATCCGCTGTAAGCGACCCACCCCAGCCACGAGGGGGCTCCGCCGATGGCCGCCGACCGCGCGCAGCGCCGCTCTCCATCCGAATCCCGGAACCATGCGCTTGCTCACGGATTGACCACGCGATTGATGACAACGTTGTCCCCACCTGGTGCCGGACTCTCTCCCCGGCCTCCCAGGTACCTCCGTCCGGCCCCACCCGTCGCCTTCCCGGGCGACGCCCGGACCTGCGTCACGCGCGGCGCCATCGGGGCCCGCGCGCCCTTTGATCGGAGACTTACCCATGTACGACCCGATTGTGCGCAGTGCCGAACGTGCGACCCGAAGCTGTCGTCCCCGCCGCCTGGCCTGGCTGCTCGCCGTGGCCGCCGGTGCCGCTGCCCTGCCCGGCCTGGCGCAGGCCGCCAGCTGTGCCGGCGTGGCCCAGTGGGACCAGGCCAAGATCTACCGGGCCGGCGATACCCTGCAGAAAGGAGGCGTCCTCTATCGGGCGAACCAGGACATCTGGAACGCGCCGCCAGACCATCCGGCCGGTGCGCCCTACTACACCAACCTCGGTGCCTGCGATGGCAGCGGCGCCAACCAGCCGCCGGTGGTCAGCCTGACCTCGCCGGCCAACGGCGCCACCTTCAGCGCCGGCAGCACGGTCAACGTGACCGCCACCGCCAGTGATCCGGACGGCAGCGTCGCCAAGGTCGAGTTCTTCCGCGATGGCAGCACGCTGGGCGTGGCCACCAGTGCGCCGTATGCGGCCAGCTGGACCAATGCCAGCGCCGGCAGCCACACCCTGCGCGCGGTAGCCACCGACAACAACAACGCCACCAGCAGCACCGCGACCATCACCATCACCGTCAACGCCGCCGGTGGCGATACCACCGCACCGAGCGTGCCGGGCGGACTGGCGGTCGGCACGCGTACCGCCAACAGCATCGCGCTCAGCTGGAGCCCGTCCACCGACAACACCGGTGGCAGCGGCGTGGCCGGCTATGACGTGTACCGCAACGGCAGCCTGGTCGGTTCACCATCCAGTGCCAGCTACGTCGATGGCGGCCTGACTGCATCGACCACCTACCGCTACCGTGTGCGTGCCCGCGACAACGCCGGCAACGCGTCCGCCCAGGGCACCGAGATCAGCGCCACCACGCTGGCCGGCGACGGCGGCACTACCGGCAAGCGGGTCATCGGCTACTTCACCCAGTGGGGCATCTACGGCCGCAACTACCGGGTCAAGAACATCGACAGCAGCGGTTCGGCCGCGCGCCTGACCCACATCAACTACGCGTTCGGCAACGTGCGCAACAACCGCTGCGAAGTGGGCGTCACCCAGCCGTCGGATCCGAACAGCGGTGCCGGTGGTGATGCCTTCGCCGACTACACCAAGGCCTTCAGTGCCGCCGAGAGTGTCAGCGGCAGCGCCGATACCTGGGACCAGCCGCTGCGCGGCAACTGGAACCAGCTCAAGCAGCTCAAGGCCAAGTACCCCGGCATGAAGGTGCTGATCTCGCTGGGTGGCTGGACCTGGTCGCGCGGCTTCTCCAGCGCGGCGCGCCCGGAAAACCGCCAGGCCTTCGTCGCCTCGTGCATCGATGCCTACATCAAGGGCAACCTGCCGGTAACCGACGGTGCCGGTGGTGCCGGTGCCGCGCTGGGCGTGTTCGACGGCATCGACATCGACTGGGAATACCCGGTGGCGTGCGGCATCGAATGCGGCAAGCCGGAAGACAACGCCAACTTCACCGCGCTGATGGCCGAGTTCCGCCGCCAGCTCGATGCAGTGCGTCCGGGCCTGCTGCTGACGGTGGCGGTGGGTGCCGGCATCGACAAGATCCGCGTCACCGACCCGGCCGCGTACCACCCGTACCTGGACTACATCAACGTGATGACCTACGACTTCCACGGCGCGTGGGATGCGAAGACCAATCACCAGTCGGCGCTGTTTGATTCGCCGAGTGATCCGTCCACCGGCGACCAGAAGCTGTACAACAGCAACGACGCCATCGAGGCCTTCATCAGCCGTGGCGTGCCTGCCGCCAAGCTCAACCTGGGCATCGGCTACTACGGGCGTGGCTGGACCGGTGTGGCCAACGCCAACAACGGCCTGTACCAGACCGCGACCGGCGCTGCCCCGGGTACCTACGAGGCCGGCATCGAAGACTGGAAGGTGCTGAAGAACCTGGCGTGGCCGGGCTACACCGACAACACCGCAGGTGCCACCTGGATCTACAACGGCAGCACGCTGTGGAGCTTCGACACCCCGGCCAACATCACCCGCAAGATGGGTTACGTGAAGACCCAGGGCCTGGGCGGCGCGTTCGTCTGGGAGTTCAGTGGTGACGATGCACAGGGCACGCTGACCAAGGCGGTCAGTGATGGCCTGAAGTAAGAAAAAAGCCGGGGATGCGACACGCATCCCCGGCTCTACAGGAAAAGGTCGGCGACGATCAGCGCTTGGCCGACAGTTTTTCCAGCGCCGCGCGCAGCTGCGCCGGCGGCAGGTAGCCCCCCAGCTGGGTGCCGTCCGGCGCGAAGATCGCCGGCGTGCCGTTCACGCCCAGCTGCTGGCCCAGTGCGTACTGCATCGCCACCGGGTTGGTGCAGTTCTTTGCCGGCACGTTGCCACCGCGCTTGGCGTTGGTCAGTGCCTGGCGGCGATCGGCCGCACACCAGACCGAGATCATGTCGGAGTAGTCCTTGCTGCCGAGGCCCATGCGCGGGAATGCCAGATACTCGACGGAGATACCGTTGCGGTTGAGCTCGGCGATGTCCTGGTGCAGCTTGCGGCAATAGCCGCACTCGATGTCGGTGAACACGCTGATGGTGTACTTGGCATTCGGCGCAGCAAACACGATGCGGTCGCCGTGGTTGGCCTTGGCCAGCAGATCGCGACGATAGCCGAGCAGGCCTTCGCTGTTGGCCGGGCCCTTGGCACGGGTGTCGTAAGGCTGCGACTGGAACAGGTAGCGACCGTCGTCGGATACGTACAGCAGCTGGCCGGAAACGACCACCTCGCGGAAGCCGGGGAACGGCGCGGCACCGATGTAGTCCACCTTGAAACCGGGGTTCAGGGCAGTCAACGCGGCGCGCACGGCCTGGTCGGCAGGCGCGTTGGCGGCCGGGCCGGGCTTGGCAGCGGCGGCAGGCGCCTTGGCGGCTGGCGGGGCCGGCTGGGCGCAGGCAGTCAGGCTGAGCGCACCGAACACGGCGGCGATGGCAAATCGGAGCATGGAGCAGTCCGCGACAGAAGAAGACCCCGGATTCTGACACAGCCACCGGCACCGGGCCGCGACGCCGCGCACCGCCCGGGGCCGGGGTTCAGGACACGGCTCAGCCGCGCGGATGATGCCGGGCGTGCAGTTTCTGCAGGTGCTCGCGCGCCACCAGGGTGTAGATCTGGGTGGTCGACAACGAGCTGTGGCCAAGCAGCATCTGCAGCGCGCGCAGGTCGGCACCGCGGTTGAGCAGATGGGTGGCGAAGCTGTGGCGCAGGCCGTGCGGGCTGATCCGCGCCGGGTCGATGCCGGCCACCTGCGCGTGGCGTTTGACCAGGTGCCAGAACGCCTGCCGGGTCAGCGCATGCAGCGTCGGCTCGACAAACAATGGGGTCTGCCCATCGGCCAGCGCCTGCACCTTGCCCTTGCCGACCAGCAGCGGGCGCGATGCCTGTAGATAGCGCTCCAGCCAGTGCTGCGATTCCTCACCCAGCGGCACCAGCCGTTCCTTGCTGCCCTTGCCGGTGACCCTCAGCACGCCCTGGCGCAGGTTGACCGCGGTGGCCGGCAGCAGCACCAGCTCGCTCACGCGTAGGCCGGCGGCGTACATCAACTCCAGCATGGCGCGGTCGCGCAGGCCCAGCGGGCTGTCGATATCCGGCGCTGCCAACAGCGCGTCGATCTGGCTTTCGGCCAGCGCCTTGGGCAGCAATCGTGGCAGCTTGGGCGGATCCAGCAGCGCGCTGGGGTCCTCGCCGCGCTCGCCACGGCGCACGCCATCGGCGAAGAACGCCCGCAGCGCCGACAGCAACCGCGCATTGCTGCGCGGCGACCAGCCATGACGGGTGCGCCAGGCCAGGTAGTCGAACAACCCCGGGCGCTCGATGCCGGCCAGGCCACCATCGCGCCCATCCATCCAGCGCGCCAGCCCTTCCAGGTCGCGCCGGTAGCTGTCGAGGGTGGCGCGGGCCAGACCGTTCTCGGCCCAGATCGCATCGAGGAAGCGCTGGATGCGCATGCTGTCGTCGGCGCGCAGTTCGGGCAGTTGCTGGACCAGCTGGCGGCGTTCGGCGGGGGTGGAAACAAGGGCCATGCGTGCAGGATACGAGGGCCACTGCGGATGCGGCCAGCATTGCGTATGCTCGGCGCATGTCCCGCCCCGCCATTGATACGGCCCCTGCGGCCACTACCGAGCTGCCCCGCCCGCGTGCATTGCTGCTGTGGCGCGTGCTGGCGATGGTCTACGACGCGCTGCCGGTGCTGGCGCTGTGGATGTTGGCCGGCACCCTGTTCACCCTTGCCTACACCTTCAGCGGCCACGCCCAGCGCGAGAACATCGCACCGTTCAGCGCCTGGCAGTGGCTGCTGTGGGCGGTGTGCTGGCTGGTCACCGGGTGGTATGCCACGGCCAGCTGGCGCCGCGGCGGGCAGACGCTGGGCATGCGGCCGTGGCGCTTGAAGCTGGAATCAAGTGATGGCGCGCCCCTGCGACGCACGCAGCTTTGGCTGCGCTTCGTGGTGGGCACGCTGTCGCTGCTGCTGGGCGGCCTGGGATTCTGGTGGGCATGGGCTGACCGCCAGCGGCTGACCTGGCACGACCGCGCCAGCGGCACCCGCCTGCTGCGCATGCCGAAGCGGTAACGCATCACCTTTCAATCCGATCCTGCGCGGCGCTTGTGCAGAGTCGAGCCGATGCTCGGTTGGCGGGCGGTGCGCGCAAAGCAGCCGAGCGTGGGCTATGCCTGCCGTCCTGGCCGGCACCTTTCAGGCCGTCGCCAGCGACGTTGGCAGCGGCTCCTGCCGCTACCTTCGGCTCTACAACAACGAGGATCAGCCCGACTTGCGCCGGAACAGCAATCCCGATATCGCCAGCATCACGATCGGCGGCAACGCATAGGCAATGCGGTAATCGAACTTCAACGCGCCGGCCATGCGGCCGAAGAACAGTTGCAGCAGCCAGAAGCCCAGCGCGAACAGGATGCCGAGGAACAGGCGCTTGCCCATGCCACCACTGCGCAGCGAGCCGAACGCGAACGGCACCGCCGCCAGGCACAGCGCCAGCACGTTCACCGGGTAGAACCAGCGGCTCCAGTACACATCCTCGTAGTCGCGCGCGTCCAGACCGTTGCGCTCGCGGTATTCGATGCTGGTACGCAGCTCGGCCACACTGAGGTTGCGCGGCTTGGCGATGCCGGTGGCCAGCGCGCCGGCGTCCAGCTTGGAGTTCCACGGCTCGCGCGCCACTTCCTCGCGCGTGGCCGAACGTTCACCGAAGGTATCGCGGCGCACGCCGGTCAGCACCCAGCCGTCACGGTCATGCTCGGCCGTGTCCGCATGGGTCAGCGAGGCGATCCGACCATCCTCGGCGATGCGATACAGGCGCACGTCACGCAGGATCAGCCGCGTGCCCTTGTCGCCCACCAGCTGCTCTTCGCCACCGGCGGCGCTGAGGAAGGTATCGCCCTCGCGCGCCCACAGGCCGGAATAGCGGGTGGTGGAGATGTCCCGCCCCCATTTGGCACTGGACTTCAGCGCATCGGCACGGTCCTGGCCCCAGGGGCCCAGCGTCTCGGCGCTGAGCACCATCACTGCGGTAAGCAACGACAGGGCGATGGCCACCGATACGCTCAGGCGCTTGCGCGACAGGCCCAGCGCACGCAGCGCGGTCAGCTCGGAGGTCGCGGCCAGCTGGCCCAGGCCCATCAGCGCACCGATCACCGCAGCCGTGGGGAACATGGTGTAGGCACGGCGTGGCACCGTATACAGCACCCAGGCGGCCGCATGCCCCAGGGTGTAGCCGTTCTTGCCGATGTCCTTGAACTCGCCGGAAAACGCCATCACCACGTCCAGGCCCACCAGTACGGCCCAGGTCAGCAGCACCGTGGTGAACACCGACTGGCCGAGATACAGGTCGAAACGCATCGGGCGCAGTCTCATGCGCGGGCTCCCTTCGGGCGGCCCAGGCGGCCATCACGTGCATACATCCAGATCGCCAGCGCCAGCAGCGGCAGGGTCAGCCACCACAGGCCAAGCGCAGGCGGAATCTTGCCGTTGGCGATCCAGCCACTGCCGATGAACATCAGGTTGGTGCCGACCATGTAGGCCATCAGCGCCAGCATCATCCGCCCGTAGCGCTGCTGGCGCGGCGAGCTGCGGCCCAGCGGCACGGTCAGCAGCGCAAACGCCAGTGCGATCAACGGCGGGGCAAGGCGGCGATGCAGCTGTGCCTGCGCCTCGGGCCGGTCATCGCCGAACAGCTGCGTGGTCGGCATCAGTTCCGGATCATCGCCGGTACGGGTCTGCGCACCGTCGGGCAGGGCCACATCGTTGCGGGCGAAGGTGGCCAGGCGGTAATCCAGCCCCCCGGCCACCGGTCCTTCCACCTGGTGGCCATCATCCAGCTCCAGGAAGCGCTGGCGGGCGCCTTCGAAGAACATGCGCCCCCCTGCGGCGGACACCACTTCCAGGCGATCGTCCTTCTGCCGCTGCAGGAAGACCCGGCCCAGCTGGGTACCATCGGGCGAGATCGAGGACAGGTAGACCACGCCACCATTGGGCAGCTGGGTGAAGCGGCCCGGCTCCAGGCCCGCCATCAGCACGCTTCGATTGGCCTCGATGATCATCTGCTCGGCCACCCGGCCGGCCCACGGGCCCAGCCACAAGGAGCAGGCGCCGACCAGCGCCACTACCGGCACCACCAGCATCAGCAGCGGCCGCAGCAGGCGTTTGGGGCCCACGCCAATGGCAGTGATGACGGCCATTTCCGAGTCGCGGTAGAGACGGGCCACCGCCAGCAGCAGGCCCAGCATCAACGCCAGCGGCAGGATCAGTGGCAGGTAGGCGATGAACTGCAGGCCCAGCTGGGAGAACAGCAGCTTGGCCGGCAGGCGCCCGTCGGCGATGTTGCCGAGGATGTCCACCAGCACGCCGCCCACGCTGACCACCAGCAGGACGATCAGGGTAGCCAGGAAACTCTGGACGAAATCGCCCAGCAGGTATCGGTCGAGCTTCAGCATGGGGCGGTGGTTTAAACTCTGGGGTTCGTTCGCGGTGCCGCCCAGTCTACTGTCTGGGCGTAAACGGCCTGCGATTGTACGGACTCGCCAATGGAATCTGCTCAATGGCCCTCGAATTCACCCTGAACCACGTTGCTCCGGCCGCCGCCGCCGTTGATTGCCTGGTGGTCGGCGCGTATGCCGACCATACCCTGCCCCCCGCCGCACAGGCCCTGGACGCCGCCAGCGGCGGCCGCCTGGCCTCGCTGGCCCAGCGCGGCGACCTGTCCGGCAAGACCGGCGCCACCACCCTGCTGCACGACCTGCCGGGCGTGTCCGCCCCGCGCGTGCTGGTGGTCGGTCTCGGTGACGCCGCCCGCTTCGGTGTGCCGCAGTACCTGAAGGCCGTTGGCGACGCGGTGCGCGCGCTGAAGGCGGGCGCTACCCGCAGCGCACTGTTCACCCTGTCCGAAGTGGCCATCAAGGACCGCGACGCGGCCTGGGCGATCCGCCAGGCGGTGATCGCCGCCGATCACGCTGCCTACCGCTACACCGCCACTCTGGGCAAGAAGAAGGCCGACGACGCCGGCCTGGCCCAGCTGGCCATCGCCGGTGACGACGCCCAGGCCCTGGCCCAGGGCCAGGCCATCGCCGCCGGTGTCGAGTTCGCCCGCGAGCTGGGCAACCTGCCGCCGAACTACTGCACCCCGGCCTACCTGGCCGAGGTGGGCGTGAAGTTCGCCGGTGAGCATGACGGTGCCGAGGCCGAGATTCTCGATGAGCACCAGATGGAAGCGCTGGGCATGGGTTCGCTGCTGGCCGTGGCGCGTGGTTCGGCCAACCGCCCGCGCCTGGTGGTGCTGAAGTGGACCGGCGGCGGCGACGCCAAGCCGTACGTGCTGGTCGGCAAGGGCATCACCTTCGATACCGGTGGCGTCAACCTGAAGACCCAGGGCGGCATCGAAGAGATGAAGTACGACATGTGCGGTGGCGCCAACGTCATCGGCACCTTCGTCGCCGCGGTCAAGGCCAAGCTGCCGCTGAACCTGGTGGTGGTGGTGCCGGCGGTGGAAAACGCCATCGACGGCAACGCCTACCGCCCGTCCGACGTGATCACCTCGATGTCGGGCAAGACCATCGAAGTGGGCAACACCGACGCCGAAGGCCGCCTGATCCTGTGCGATGCGCTGACCTATGCGCAGCGCTTCGAACCGGCCGCGCTGGTCGACGTCGCCACCCTGACCGGTGCCTGCATGGTCGCCCTGGGCCACCAGACCGCCGGCCTGATGAGCAAGCACGACGACCTGGCCAATGAACTGCTGGCCGCCGGCGAGCATGTGTTCGACCGCGCCTGGCGCCTGCCGTTGTGGGACGAGTACCAGCCGATGCTGGATTCGACCTTCGCCGACGTCTACAACATCGGCGGCCGCTGGGCCGGCGCGATCACCGCGGGCTGCTTCCTGTCGCGCTTCACCGAAGGCCAGCGCTGGGCCCATCTGGACATCGCCGGCGTGGCCAGCGATGAAGGCAAGCGTGGCATGGCCACCGGCCGCCCGGTCGGCCTGCTGAGCCAGTGGCTGCTGGACCAGGCCGCCCGCGCCTGATGCCGTACCCGACCCTGGCCGGCCCCCGCTGGCCAGGGCCTCGCCCGGCACCGCCGGGCCCCTGCCTGACCCGGATCCTGCCATGCCCCGCGCCGACTTCTACCTGATCGCCAAGCCCCGCTTCCTGACCGAGCCGCTGCGCCTGGTCTGCGAACTGGCGCGCAAGGCCAACGACGCCGGGTTGTTCACCCTGGTGCTGGCCCGCGACCAGGCCCAGGCCGAGGAGCTGGACGAGCTGCTGTGGGCGTTCGACAACGATGCCTACATCCCGCACCAGATCGCCGGCGAAGACATGGACGAGGAAGAGGCCCTGGTGCTGATCGCCGTACCCGGCACCGACGCGCCGGCACGCCCGCTGGTGATCAACCTGCGCGATGAACCCTGGCTGGGCCAGTGCGAACGCGTGCTGGAAGTGGTCCCGGCCGATCCGGAAGCGCGCGAACCGCTGCGCGAACGCTGGCGCCAGTACAAGGCCGCCGGTTACGAGCTGAACAAGCACGACATGTAAGCGCGCCCCGGCCCCCTTGATGGGCCGCCGCCGCGCCCTGATCCTTCAACGATTACCTCCTGGTTCCCCCGCATGACCCAACTCGCCTCCAGCTACGACCCGAAGTCCTTCGAGACCGACCTCTACGAGGCCTGGGAGAAGGCCGGCCACTTCAAGCCGTCCGGCAAGGGCGAGCCGTACACCATCCTGCTGCCGCCGCCGAATGTGACCGGCACGCTGCACATGGGCCATGCGTTCCAGCAGACCCTGATGGACGCGCTGGTGCGCTACCACCGCATGCGCGGCTACGACACGCTGTGGCAGGTCGGTACCGACCACGCCGGCATCGCCACCGAAATGGTGGTCAGCCGCAACCTGGCGCTGGAAGGCAAGGGTGAGACCCGTGATTCGCTGGGCCGCGAAGGCTTCATCGGCAAGGTCTGGGAGTGGAAGCAGCAGTCCGGCGATACCATCGAGCGCCAGATGCGCCGCCTCGGCACCTCCGCCGACTGGTCGCGCAGCACCTTCACCATGGACCCGCAGCCGTCGGCGGCGGTCAACGAAGCCTTCGTGCGCTGGTACGAGCAGGGCCTGATCTACCGCGGCCAGCGCCTGGTCAACTGGGACCCGGTGCTGAAGACCGCCATTTCCGACCTGGAAGTGGAGAGCGCCGAGGAAGACGGCTTCCTGTGGTCGATCGCCTACACGCTGGATGAGGGCCTGAGCTACGAACACGTCGAGCGCGATGCCGACGGCGTGGAAACCCTGCGCGAAACCCGCGACTACCTGGTGGTCGCCACCACCCGCCCGGAAACCCTGCTGGGCGATACGGCGGTGATGGTGCACCCGGAAGACGAGCGCTACGCGCACCTGATCGGCAAGAGCGTGGTGCTGCCGCTGACCGGCCGCCGCGTGCCGGTGATCGCCGACGACTACGTGGACCGCGCGTTCGGCACCGGCGTGGTCAAGGTCACCCCAGCGCATGATTTCAACGACTACGAAGTGGGCGTGCGCCACAGCCTGCCGATGATCAACCTGTTCACCCCGGTGGCAGCGCTGAACGAAAACGCGCCGGAGCGTTTCCAGGGTCTGGACCGCTACGCCGCGCGCAAGGCCGTGCTGGCCGAACTGGAAGACCTGGGCATCCTGGTCGAGACCAAGGCGCACAAGCTGCAGGTGCCGCGCGGTGACCGCACCGGCCAGGTGATCGAGCCGTACCTGACCGACCAGTGGTTCGTGAAGATGGACGACCTGGCCAAGCGCGGCCTGGAACTGGTCGAGGACGGAAGCATTTCCTTCGTGCCGCCGAACTGGATCAACACCTACCGCCACTGGATGAACAACATCCAGGACTGGTGCATCAGCCGCCAGCTGTGGTGGGGCCACCGCATTCCGGCGTGGTTCGACGAAGCCACCGGCAGCTGCTACGTCGGTCGCAGCGAAGAGGAAGTGCGGGCGAAGCACAACCTGGGCAGCGAGGTGGTGCTGAACCAGGAAAGCGACGTGCTGGAGACCTGGTTCTCCTCGCAGCTGTGGCCGTTCTCCACCCTGGGCTGGCCCAACGAGCAGGTCATGGCCGAGCGCGGCTTCGACCGCTACCTGCCGTCGTCGGTGCTGATCACCGGCTTCGACATCATCTTCTTCTGGGTGGCGCGCATGATCATGGCCACCGACAACCTGGTCGGGAAGATCCCGTTCAAGGACGTCTACTTCACCGGCCTGATCCGTGACGGGCAGGGCCAGAAGATGTCCAAGAGCAAGGGCAACGTGCTCGACCCGCTGGACATCATCGACGGCATCACCATCGACGACCTGGTCGCCAAGCGCACCGGCGGCCTGATGCAGCCGAAGATGGTGGAGAAGATCGAGAAGGCCACCCGCAAGGAATTCCCGGACGGCATCGCCGCCCACGGTGCCGATGCGCTGCGCTTCACCATCGCGGCACTGGCCACCCACGGCCGCGACATCAAGTTCGACATGAACCGCGCCGAGGGCTACAAGAACTTCTGCAACAAGCTGTGGAATGCCAGCCGCTTCGCGCTGATGAACACCGAGGGCGCGGCGTTCACCGGCGTTCCCAGGCCGCGTACCGATGCCGAGCGCTGGATTCTCTCGCGCCTGGCCGCCACCACCGCCGAAGTGCAGGGCCATTTCGCCGCCTACCGCTTCGACCTGCTGGCGCAGTGCCTGTACGAGTTCGCATGGAACGCGTTCTGCGACTGGTTCCTGGAACTGAGCAAGCCGGCCCTGAACGGTGCAGACGCAGCGGATGCCGAGAGCACCCGTCACACGCTGTTGTACGTGCTGGAAGCGCTGCTGCGCCTGCTGCACCCGCTCACGCCGTTCATCACCGAACAGCTGTGGCAGCAGCTGGCCCCGCGCCTGGGCCTGGCCGAAACCACGCTGTCGCTGCGCCCGTACCCGACCGCCGCCGAGTTCGAAGGCGATTTCGCCCAGGCCGAGGCCGACGTGGAATGGCTGAAGGCGGTGATCA
This sequence comes from Stenotrophomonas sp. YJH_SMC_40, assembly GCF_059368615.1. Lineage (NCBI taxonomy): Bacteria > Pseudomonadati > Pseudomonadota > Gammaproteobacteria > Lysobacterales > Lysobacteraceae > Stenotrophomonas > Stenotrophomonas sp. YJH_SMC_40. The sequence goes on from NZ_JCAFRX010000007.1 coordinate 37,253, forward strand.
GTGCGGTGCGTCGCGTGCGCAGCGAACTGAACGTCGCGCCGTCCAAGCAGGTGCCGCTGCGCCTGCAGGCCGGCCTGGAGCAGGACCGCGCGCGCATCGAACGCTTCAGCGCCTCGCTGTCGTTCCTGCTGAAGCTGGACAGCGTCCAGTGGCTGGCCGAAGGCGAAAGCGCACCGCCGGCTGCCGCCGCGATCGTGGGCGAGCTGAAGCTGCTGGTGCCGCTGGAAGGCCTGGTCGATCTCGATGCCGAGCGCGTGCGCCTGGACAAGGAAATCGCCCGCGTCGAAGCCGAAAAGGAAAAGAGCGAGACCAAGCTGGCCAAGTTCACCGACAAGGTGCCGCCGGCCGTGGTCGAGCAGGAACGCGTGCGACTGGCCGACTGGAATACTCAGCTGGCCGGCCTGCGCGAGCAGCGCGCGAAGCTGTAAGCGCCGCACTCTGGTGCGTGCCAACCAAGGTTGGCACCTACCACTGCGGGAGAGGTTGGCACCTACCGAAGCGGAATCGGAAACGCCGGGCGATGCCCGGCGTTTTCATTTCCGCGCATGGCATCATCGCTGGATGCCTCTTTCCATTTTCCTGCTGGTCCTCGCGGCCGCGGCCCTGCATGCCAGCTGGAATGCGATCGTCAAGCGCGGGCCGGACAAATTCCTCGGCACTGTGCTGGTCACCGGCAGCGCCGCGCTGCTGTCCGCAGCCGCCCTGCCCTTCCTGCCATTCCCCGCCCCGCACAGCTGGCCGTGGCTGGCCGCTTCAGTGCTGCTGCAGGTGACGTACTACGGCCTGGTCGCCCGCTGCTACCAGCAGGTCGACATGAGCCTGGCCTACCCGCTGATGCGTGGCAGCGCGCCGATCCTGGTCGCGCTGGCGGGCACCCTGCTGGGCGAGAAGCTGCCACTGGCGGCGTGGCTGGGCGTGGCGCTGGTCAGCACCGGCATCCTGTGCATGGCAGTGGGTGCGCGCGGCGGCCAACTGCGGCTGCCGCTGCTGACCGCGGCGATGATCGCCACCTACACCCTGGTCGATGCGCAGGGCGCGCGCCAGTCCGGCAGCGCACTCAGTTACACGCTGTGGCTGTTCCTGCTATCGGGCGTTCCGCTGCCACTGTGGGCCCTGTACACCCGCGGTGGCGCGGTGCTGGTCTATGCACGCCAGCATTGGCCACTGGGCCTGGCCGGTGGCGTCGGCACCACGGCGTCCTACGCGATGGCGTTGTGGGCGATGACCCAGGCACCGGTGGCGATGGTCGCGGCGCTGCGCGAATCGTCGATCCTGTTCGCGTTGCTGATCTCGGTGTTCCTGCTGCGCGAACGGATTCCGCACGCGCGCTGGCTGGCAGCGGCGCTCATCCTCGGTGGCATGCTGGCCTTGCGGCTGGCGTAGCGGTAGTGCCGGCCGCTGGCCGGCAACCCTGCTCCTTTACAACGGTGGCATCGTCTGCAGGTCGCCGTCGACCAGTTCGATCGCCATCACCACCGCATCTTCGCGGCCCTGTGCGGCCGGATAGTAACGCGGGCGGCGGCCAATCTCGTTGAAGCCTTCGCTGTGGTACAGCGCCAGCGCCGGCGTGTTGGACGGACGCACCTCCAGGAACACACGCTGCGCGCCGCGGTCACCGGCCAGCTGCACCAGCGCGCGCAGCAGCTGGCGTCCGAGTCCACGCGACTGGGTCAGCGGGTCGATGCAGATGTTCAGCACATGGGCCTCGTCGGCCGCGATGCTGAGTACGCCATAGCCGATCAACTGGCCATCGCGCTCCATGGCCAGACCCGGGTAGCCCGCACGCAGGCAGTCGACGAAGATGCCGCGGGTCCACGGGAACGGATAGCCACGTACTTCGATCGCCATCACCGCGTTGAGATCGCTTTCGCGCAGCGCGCGCAGGCTGACCGGACCGGGCAGGCTGACCGCACTCATGGCGTGCCCCGCTTGCGCAGGGCACGCAGCTGCGGCCACAGCGCACGCTTGGCGGCCGGGTCCTGACGCAGCTGGTCCAGCGGCCAGCTGTCCATCAGCGCCTGCGTGGCCGGATCGTTGGGGTTGCAGCCGGACGCACGCAGCAGGGCAATCTGCAGGCGATCCGGCAGGCGCACCACCGGCTGCCGCGCATTGCCGCCCGGCAGTGGACGACTAGGAGCCGGCGCGGTATCCGGTGCGCTGACCGGAGTCTCGCGACGCGGCGGCGCCGGGCGTTCCTGTCGGGAAACCGGTGTGGCTTCAGCCCGGGGCGCGCGCGCGGGTGCGATTGGTGCCCGCACCTGCTCCACCGCTGGCGCGGCAGCCGCATCGGCTTCGGCCACGCTCAACTGCAGCGCGGCATCCAGCTCCGCGGCCAACTGACCGTCGTGATAGACGGTGTAGCCCATGGCCTGCAGCCAGGCCTGCTGGGCCGGTGACCACAGCACGGGCAGTTCCTGGCTCACGCGGCCTCGGGCTTCTTGCGCAGGCGCTGCACGGCCCACATCACCGGGCCGGACAAGGCGTACAGGATGCCGACCGCGAACAGCACGCGCGGCAGATCAATGACCGCGATGGCGATGGCGACCGGCACCAGGGCCAGCACCAGGAACGGCACGCGGTCGGAACGGGTGCCCTTGGCGCCGCCACCCTTGAAGCTCCAGAAGCGGATACGGCTGACCATCAACAGCGCCGCGACGATCGTCACCGCCAGCGCCACGTAGCGCAGCTGGTTGCCGTCCCAGCCCAGGTTGCCATCGGCGAAGGCCCAGACGAAGGACATCATCAGCCCGGCCGCGGCCGGGCTGGCCAGGCCGACGAACCAGCGCTTGTCGACCACCGCGACCTGGGTGTTGAAGCGGGCCAGGCGCAGCGCCGCGCAGGCGGCATACAGGAAGGCCACGGCCCAGCCGACGCGGCCGAGCAGCGGGTCATCGAACTTCAGCCACGACAGGGACCAGTGGTACATCACCAGCGCCGGGGCCATGCCGAAGCTGACCAGGTCGGCCAGCGAGTCGTACTGGACGCCGAACTCGCTGCTGGTACCGGTCAGGCGCGCCACGCGCCCGTCCAGGCCATCCATCACCGCCGCCACGAACACGGCGATGCTGGCATTGACGAAATCCCCGTTGGCCGCGGCGATGATCGCGTAGAAGCCGGCGAACAGGCCGGCGGTGGTGAACAGGTTGGGCAGCAGGTAAATCGTGCGCGAACGCGGCGGCGGTGTGATCGGGTCCATGGAATCCAGTTTAATCGACTTGCCAGTGCTCGGCGCCAATGCTGCAATCGGCGTTCTACGCCCATTCCGCGGAGTTTGCCATGCGTGCCCTGTCCTGCCTTGGATGCCTGCTGCTGTTGGCCAGTGCCAACGCCGTGGCCGGCCCGGTCTATAAATGGAAGGACGCCCATGGCGTGACCCAGTATTCGGAGACCCCGCCGGCGGGCAAGAAGTTCGAGACCCGCGAACAGGCCCGCACCCCGCAGGCCGCGGCCAGCGCCGAGACCCCGGCCGCGCCGGTGCCGGAGCAGTGCAGCACCGCCCGTGCCAACCTGGCCCTGCTGGAAGGCTCCGGCCAGGTGATGCAGGACACCAATGGCGACGGGAAGGCCGATACCGCGTTGACCGCGGAACAGCGCAGCGCGCAGAAGGGATTGGCTGAAGCGGCCATCAAGGCGTACTGCCCGGCGGAGTGAGGGTATCGGCAGGGCTTGCAGCCCTGCACCTGCTTCAAGCAACGGCAACGTCAAATGCCAAAGCGGCTCTGGTTTTCTACTGGTTTGGCGGGGCGGTGTGGGCTGGCAGGACACGCCGTAAACCCATCCCTGGGGGCTCGATGGCGCCATCCATGGCGCCAACGGTCCTGCCAACCCACACCGCCCCACCCCCGACAGGTTCCTGGTGACGGTGGTAGATCCACGCCATGCGTGGATGAAATCTGTCAGATCTCGAATTGAATCCGGGGTCAGATCCGTTTTCCTGCGGAAAACGGATCTGACCCCCCGAAGCCATTCCGATAGCTCGCAGGAAACTGTCGAAGGCGGGGTGGGTCCGGTTGCGGGAGTGTCCGCGGCATGGATGCCGCGGCCAAGCCTCCAGGGATGGGTTTACGGCGTCTCCCGCAACCGGACCCACCCCGCCATCCCACGGGAAGCCCGCTGTTGCTTCGGCAGTTGCTTCTGAGGTTGCCGGCCAGCGGCCGGCACTACCGCGGGTGCAGGGCGCAGCCCTGCCGATACCCCTCTCCCCGGCCGGGCTGGCAGAATAGGCGTCTCTGCCGTTATCCGAAGCCGACGATGCGCCTCTCCCAGTTCCACCTGCACACCACCAAGGAAACCCCCAGCGACGCCGAGCTCACCAGCCACCGGCTGATGCTGCGCGCGGGCATGATCCGCAAGCTGGCATCGGGCCTGTACACCTGGTCGCCGCTGGGCCTGCGCGTGCTGCGCAAGGTTGAACGCATCGTGCGCGAGGAAATGGACCGCGCCGGTGCCGTGGAATTCCAGATCCCGACCATCCAGCCGAAGGAACTGTGGGAGCAGACCGGCCGCTGGCAGAAGTTCGGCCCGCAGCTGCTGAAGATCAAGGACCGCAAGGACCAGGTGTTCTGCTACAGCCCGACCGCCGAAGAAGCCGCCTGCGACTTCGCGCGCAGCGAGCTGTCCAGCTACAAGCAGCTGCCGGTGAATTTCTACCAGGTACAGACCAAGTTCCGCGACGAGATCCGCCCGCGCTTCGGCGTGATGCGTTCGCGCGAATTCCTGATGAAGGATGCCTATTCGTTCCACCTGCACGATGAGTGCCTGGTGCGCGAATACGAGAACATGAAGTCGGCCTACAGCCGCATCTTCACCCGCCTCGGCCTGGACTTCCGCATGGTGCAGGCCGACTCCGGTGCGATCGGTGGCGATGCCTCGCAGGAATTCCACGTCATCGCCGATTCCGGCGAGGACGCGCTGGTGTTCTCCACCGGTTCGGACTACGCCGCGAACATGGAAGCGGCGATCGCCGCCGATCCGGCACCGCGCGCGGCTGCCAGTGAAGCCATGCGCAAGGTCGACACCCCTACCCAGAAAACCTGCGAGGACGTCGCGGCGCTGCTCGGCATCGCGCTGCAGCGCACGGTGAAGTCGGTGGCGCTGATCGCCGGTGAAGGCGAAGCACAGCAGTTCGTGCTGGTGCTGGTGCGCGGCGACCATGAAGTCAACGAGATCAAGCTGGCCAAGGTTGCCGGCCTGGACGAACAGCGCTTTGCCAGCGAGGCTGAAATCGCCGAGTACCTGGGCAGCGTGCCGGGCTTCCTCGGCCCGGTCGCCCCGGTCAAGGCCATCCGCGTGGTCGCCGACCGCGAAGTGGCCGCGATGTCCGACTTCGTCGTCGGCGCCAACGAAGCCGGTTTCCACCTGGCCGGGGTCAACTGGGGCCGCGACCTTCCGGAACCGGAAGTGGCCGACATCCGCAACGTGCGTGCCGGTGACCGCGCGCTGGACGGTGGCGAACTGAAGATCGCCCGTGGCATCGAAGTCGGCCATGTGTTCCAGCTCGGCCGCAAATATGCCGAAGCGCTGGATGCCACCGTGCTGGACGAGAACGGCAAGGCGGCGGTGATGGCGATGGGCTGCTACGGCATCGGTATCTCGCGCGTGGTGGCTGCCGCGATCGAACAGAACCATGACGATGCCGGCATCATCTGGCCGGACGCGATGGCGCCATGGCAGGTGGTGGTGTGCGTGATCAACCCGAAGGGCGACGCCGCCGTGGCCGATGCTGCTGCCAGCCTGCTGCAGGAACTCCGCGACGCCGGCCTCGATGCCGCGCTGGACGACCGTGGCCTGCGCCCGGGTGCGATGTTCGCCGACATGGAACTGATCGGCATCCCGCACCGCGTGGTGGTGAGCGAGCGCGGCCTGGCCGCCGGTACCTACGAGTACCGCTCGCGCCGCGCCAGCGAAGCGGAAAGCCTGGACAAGGCCACCCTGCTGCAGCGACTGCAGGGCTGATCAGGAGAAGACCGGGGCACGCCCCGGTCTTTTTTTTTGCCTGTCGCCCAGTTGAGCAATATTGCAGCGGACATAATCCGGTCAAAATCGACGCAATGCAGCCGGGATGCTGCCAGGCCATGACCCGCCTGCATTTGTGCTGTGATTAATTCATCTTTATTCTGTCCCGCGACGCCATGGACTGGCTCGTCCCGTCCACATTTTAGTTTCCGGAGTAACCGTAAATGAGCATTGACCTGACCGGCCTGTCGGCACGCGAGCTGGGCGCCCTGATCCGTACCGCCAAGAAGCAGCAGACCATCGTCGCCAAGCGCCGGCCAATCACCAAGGTCCGGGCCCAGCTGACCAAGCTGGCCAAGACCGAGGGTTACACCATCGAAGAACTGTTCGGCGGCGCCCCGGCACCGCGCGCGCGCAAAGCCGCCCCGGCAGCCAAGGCACCGTCCAAGACCGCCGGCCGCAAGCTGGGCAAGGTTGCCCCGAAGTACCGCAACCCGGCCAACCCCAAGGAAACCTGGACCGGTCGTGGCAAGCAGCCGCGCTGGATGGCCGAGCTGACCGCCAAGGGCAACAAGAAGCCGGAAGATTTCCTGATCAAGAAGGCCTGAGGCCGGATCGGGATGCAATGAAAAACGCCGGCGGAAGCCGGCGTTTTTCATTCTTCGGTGTGCGGGCCAACGGTCCACACCTACAGGGTTTTGCGCGCCGGCATCAGCAGGTTGCCGAACAGCAGGCCGGCCACCAGCGCCATCACCACGTTGAGCACGGTGAGGAACACGCTCTGGCCAGCACCCACGTCCTGCTGCTGGACCAGGGTCAGCACGCCGCGCAGGCTGGTGCTGCCGGGCACCATCATGATGATGCCCGGCAGGCGGATGATCGCTCCTGGGCGGCCAACGAGGCGGCCGAACAGATTGCCACCGGCGGTCAGCAGCATCGCTGACAGGAAGATGCCGGCCGGCGCGCCCCAGGCATGGCCGCCGAACTTGGAGATCGCGTAACCCGCCACCGAGGCTGCGATCACCCACGGGTAATCGCGCCGGTTGGCCTTGAACAGCATCGCGAAGGCGAATGCCGCGGTCAGCAGCGAACCCCACTCCACCCACGGCCCCTGCGGCCGCGTGGCGCGGATCACCGGGTCCAGGCCGAGTACATCGGCCAGGGTCACCGCGATCATCGCGCCCACGCTGAGCTTCATGATGGTGGTCAACGCGCCGGCAAAGCGCGCAGTACCGGAGACCCAATGCTGGCTGGCGAGTTCATTGACCGCATTGGTAAGCGACATGCCGGGCAGCAACACCACCAGCGAGGCGATGATCACCGTGTTGAGGTTGAGTGCGCCGACGAAGGACGCAACCAGGGTTGCGACCATGCCGGCCAGCAGCGCCGCCAGCGCCTCGGCCGCTTCGCGGGTGGCCGGGCGACGGTCGGTGACCATGCCGAGCAGGCCGATCATCAGCCCGATGACACCGGCGGTGGCGATGTCCAGCCACGGCAGCTTCCACATGCCAGCCACGCCGGCCGCGCCGAGGGTGAATGAAAGAATGGTGCGCAGCTTGCCGCGCCGGCCCGGATCCTTGTCCAGCTGGCGCAGCGCGGTGTGGCCCTGGGCAATGCTCATCCGCCCGTTGGCCACTTCCTCGGCGATATGGTCGGCGACGCTGAGCTTGTGCAGGTCGTTCTCGCCGGGTGCCAGGCGGATCACGCGGGTGATGTCGCTGGAGCCGATCGCCTGTGCCGGGTCGCTGAAACTGAGGATGATACCGGTGGGATTCGACCACGGTTCACAATCCAGATCGAGCTGGCGGGCCAGTGCCACCACCGCCGTTTCCAGGCGCTGGGCCGTGGTGCCGTAGCTGTGCAGGCGTCCGGCGATCTCGGAAACAAAGGCCACGCGCTGCGCGTAGGTGGCCTGGGGCGTGGGGATCGTGTGAGCGTCTGCGGACATGCGCCGTAGTATTACCTACTGCCGGGCCGCACTGGATAAATTCATCCGGGTTCGACGCGATGCCCCAGACAGAACGGTTATGCTGCGACCCGAATGGCCCAAGTGACCCCGAACCACGCCCCCCAGCTCGAACAGGATGCCCATGACCCGGGCCTGATCCGCCTGTCCGGCACCTGGACCTTGAAGACCGCGCTGGCCGCGGCCGAAGTCCTGCGCGGCGTTCCCGACACGCTGACCGGCATCGACGCCACCGGCATCGAGAAGATGGATTCGGCCGGCGTGCTGCAGGTACTGCGCGTAGCGCATCGCGCCGACCTTGGCGAGGACGCGTTGCAGTTCCGGCCGGACCACCAGGCACTGGTCTGCACCATCGAGGAAGTGGCCGACGACCGGCCCCGGCCCAAGCGCGATTTCGGCGTGCTGGCGGCGCTGGAACGGCTCGGTGTCAGCGTCCATGCCACTGGCCACAACATCAAGGCGCTGTGCAGTTTCCTCGGCGAGAACCTGGTCAAGGCAGCACGCCTGGTCAAGGAGCCCCGCCGTTTCCGCCTGACCGCCACCGTCCACCAGATGGAGCAGGTCGGGCTGGACGCAGTACCGCTGGTGGCGCTGCTGTCGTACCTGGTCGGCGCGGTGATCGCCTTCCTCGGCTCGACCATCCTGCGCGACTTCGGCGCCGAGATCTACGTGGTCGAGCTGGTCAACATCGCCTTCCTGCGCGAGTTCGCGGTACTGCTGACCGCGATCGTGCTGGCCGGCCGCACCGCCAGTGCGTTCACCGCGCAGATCGGCGCGATGAAGGCGCGCGAGGAAATCGACGCGATGCGCACGCTGGGTCTGGATCCGATCGACCTGCTGGTGCTGCCACGCCTGCTGGCGCTGCTGGTCACCCTGCCCCTGCTGACCTTCATCGCGATGATCGCGGGCCTGGCCGGCGGCATCACTGTCGGCGCGTTCGACCTCGACATCCCGCCGCAGATGTACATCGCGCGCATGCACGAGACGATGGAAGTGCGGCACATGCTGGTCGGCCTGTCGAAGGCGCCGGTGTTTGCGCTGGTGATCGGCCTGATCGGCTGCCTGGAAGGGCTGAAGGTGGAAGGCACGGCGCAGTCGGTCGGTGAACGCACCACCTCCAGCGTGGTGCAGACGATCTCGCTGGTGATCATCATCGACGCCTTCGCGGCGTTGTGGTTCATGCACATGGACTGGTGACATGAGCACGCATCCGACTCCCGAAGAAATACCCATGCAGGACGGCGACGGCCACGACCTGGCCATCCGCGTGCGTGGGCTGGTCAACCGCTTCGGCAGCCAGACCGTGCATGAAGACCTGGACCTGGACGTGCGCCGCGGCGAGATCCTGGGCGTCGTGGGTGGCTCGGGCACCGGCAAGTCGGTGCTGATGCGCTCGATCCTGGGCCTGCGCACGCCCGACGCCGGCCAGATCGAAGTGCTGGGCCGCGATGCGCGTGCCGACGACGCCGAGAGCCGCCTGCACATCGAACGCAATACCGGCGTGCTGTTCCAGGACGGCGCCCTGTTCTCTTCACTGACCGTGGGCGAGAACGTGCAGGTGCCATTGAAGGAACACCACCGCGAATTGCCCGAGCGCTGGCACTACGAGCTGGCGCTGCTGAAGGTGAAGCTGGCCGGCCTTCCCGCCGATGCGATCAACAAGCTGCCATCGCAGTTGTCCGGCGGCATGCGCAAGCGCGCCGGCCTGGCCCGCGCGCTGGCGCTGGACCCGCCGCTGCTGTTCCTGGATGAACCGACCGCAGGCCTCGACCCGATCGGTGCGGCCGCGTTCGACCGCCTGATCAAGACCCTGCAGGAGGCGCTTGGGCTGACCGTGTTCCTGATCACCCACGACCTGGACACGCTGTACGCCATCTGCGACCGGGTGGCGGTGATCGCCGACCGCAAAGTGGTGGCCAACGCGCCACTGCCGGACATCGAGAAACTGGATCATCCGTGGATCCAGGAATACTTCCACGGACCGCGTGCGCGTGCCGCGCGCGGCGAACAGATCGAGAGTGCCTGAGCCATGGAAACCAAAGCCAACTACGTGCTGATCGGCGCGTTCACCCTGATCACCGGCCTGGCCCTGCTGGCCTTCGGCTTGTGGGCGGCCAAGTACTCCTCCGACCGCACCTGGCAGGAATACCGCGTGGTGTTCCGCGAGGCCGTGACCGGCCTGTCGGTGGGCAGCCCGGTGCAGTACAACGGCATCGCGGTCGGTTCGATCATCGAACTGAACCTGGTGCCGGACGACCCGCGCCAGGTGGTCGCACGCATCCGCCTGAACTCGACCACGCCGGTCAAGACCGATACCCGTGCCAAGCTGGCGATCACCAGCCTGACCGGCCCGTCGATCATCCAGCTCAGCGGCGGCACGCCGCAGTCGCCGGCGCTGACCACGGTCAACAAGGACCCGGCCCCGATCATCCCGACCACGCCGTCGGCGCTGCAGAACATCACCGACGTCGCCAATCGCATTGTCGAGCGCATGGACCAGATCCTCAGCGATCGCAACGTGGCTTCGATCAACGCGACGCTGGCCAACCTGGAGACGATCAGCGGCGGCTTGGCCGACCGTGACCAGGGCACGCAGGCGCTGCTGCTCAGCGCGCGCGATGCCGCCCGCAGCCTGGACACCACGCTGAAGACCACCAACGGCACCATCGAGCGCCTGGACAGGAACCTGGTGCAGCAGCTGCCGGGCATCATCGACAAGCTCGACGGCACCCTGGCCAAGCTCGACTCGGCCGCCGGCAACGCCGATTCGATCCTTGGCGAGAACCGCGCCGCGATCAACAGCTTCGCCAATGATGGCCTCGGCCAGCTGGGCCCGACGCTGACCGAACTGCGTGGCCTGATCCGCGATCTGCGCCGGGTCAGCGACCGCCTCGAGAACAACCCCGCGCGCTACCTGCTGGGCCGCGACGCACCGAAGGAGTTCGAACCCAAATGAGCCCGATGCCCCTTCCGCGCCTGCTGCTGGCCGCTTCGCTGGTCACCCTGCTGGGCGGCTGCTCCATCCTTGGCAGCAGCGAGAAAACCGCAGTGACGCTGTACTCGCCCGCCGTGCAGGTGAAGGCCGATCCGGCGTGGCCGCAGGCCAGCTGGCAGCTGGTACTGGCCAAGCCCAGCGCCGCACGCATGGTCGACAGCCCGCGCATCAACGTGCGGCCGACCCCGTCGCAGCTGGAGATCTACAAGGGCGCCAGCTGGGCCCAGCCGGCCACCGACATGATCGAGGACACCCTGCTGCGCGGCTTTGAGGATTCCGGACGCATCCACGGCGTCGCCCGCAGCACCGCCGGCATCCGCGCCGACTACAAGCTGTCCACCGACGTGCGCCGCTTCGAGTCGGACTACCAGGGCCAGGCCACGCCCACCGTGGTCATCGAGGTCAATGCCAAGCTGATCCACGTCGCCGACCAGCGCGTGGTCGCCGACCGCACCTTCCGCCAGGCGCAGCCGGTCGGCAGCACCGACGTTCCAGCGGTCACTGCTGCCTTCGAACGCGGCCTGCAGCAGCTGGCCCAGGACGTGGTCGGTTGGACGCTGGTGAGCGGACAGGCCGACCAGCCGGGCGGCTTGCGCTGATCAATAGCAGCCCCGCTCGCTACGGAGGGGCAGAGGGTTCGGACGGGGGCATGCGATACTCAACGCACCCTCGCTGCACCGTCTCCCGATGACCACGTCCGTTTCCATCGCCGTCTGCACATACAACGGCGAGCGCTTCCTGCAGGAGCAGCTGGACAGCCTGCTGGCGCAGGCGCGCCATCCGGATCAGCTCGTGATCCGCGACGATGCATCCTCCGACGGTACCCAGGCGTTGCTGCATGCGTTCGTGCCTCGCGCGGAGGCGCTGGGCATCGCGGTGGACCTGCAGGTGAATTCGCGCAACGTCGGCTATCGGCAGAACTTCGATGGCGCGCTCCGCGCCTGTAGCGGCGACCTCGTCTTCCTGTGCGACCAGGATGACGTCTGGTATCCGGACAAGCTGCAACGTTTCTGCGCCGAATTCGATGCCCGCCCTGATCTGCTGGCGCTGCACAGCGATGCACAGTTGATTGACGAGGAAGGGAAGCCGTTGCATCAACTGCTGTTTGCTGCCCTTCGCTACACGCCTGCGGATCGTGCGCGGATGCATGCCGGCGATGGATTCCAGCTGATGCTCAAGCGGAACCTGATGACCGGCGCGGCAATGGCATTCCGCCGTTCGATCCTGACCGACGCCCTGCCTCTGCCGGACAAGGACTGGGTGCATGACGCCTGGATCGGAACCCTGGCCGCCATGCGAGGGCGCATTGACAGCCTCCCTGAAGCACTTATCGGCTATCGCCTGCACAGCAACAACCAGCTGGGCCTGGGCGGAAACGCCCGTGGGCCGCGCGCGGCTCAACGCCGGCGACAGCTGGAAGCCGAACGGCTGCAGTCGGCATTGCTGCTGGCGCGAGGGCGAGCCCTGGGCTTGCCCGAGCCGTTGTTGGCCCTGGTCGAGCGCAAGAATCAGCATGCGTCGGTAAGGACCTCGCTCCCTGCCTCACGCCTGCGCCGGCTGCCGGTGGTGATGGGCGAACTGTGGTGCGGAAACTACCATCGCTTCGGCCGCGGCATTCTGTCGGCGGGTATCGATCTGGTCCGCGCCTGAGCCTCCGCTTCCGGCCCCTCAGTGCGGCCGGATCCAGCGAAACGTCAGGTTGATGCGCTCGCCCACCGCTCGCTGTGTCTTCGGCAATGCGTGCTGGTAGTTGCGCTGGGTCGCGCCTCCCATGATCAGCAGGTCGCCATGCCCGAGCAGCACTTCCGCCCTGCGCGCATGATCGTCGCGACGCCGAAGCAGGAAACGCCGCTCGGCACCAACACTCAGGGAGGCTATCACCGGGACCGGACCCAGCTCCGGTTCATTGTCGCTATGCCAGCCCATGCCGTCCTCGCCGTCGCGATAGCGATTGAGCAGGACACTGTTGAAGGGTGCCGCACAAAAGCCTGCCAAGCGGTCACGCAGCGGCAGCAGTGCCGCATGCCAAGGTGCCGGAATGAAGTCGGTACCCGAATAGCGGTAGCGTGCATCAGGTTCACCCATCCAGCAGCTCAGCCGCGGTGAATCGACCGTGCGCCCAAACATGCGGATGCGGTGAACCTCCCAAGGCAAGTCCTCACGCAAGGTCCGGTGCAGCACGTCGGCCGTGTCGCGATCCAGCCAGCGGCGATGCCAATGCACGCTGGCGTCGGTCAGGTGGAGATCCATGAGCATCCGTCAAAGGCGCGGCACGTTCCTCAGAACTCGCGCCGCGCAGGGAATCAGCCGCGCTGGAACGGCACGCCGGTCTTTTCCTTCAGTTCGTCATCGCTGACACCCGGTGCTGCTTCCACCAGCAGCAGCCCCTTGTCGGTCACGTCGAACACGGCCAGATCGGTGATGATGCGGTCGACCACACCGACGCCGGTCAACGGCAGCGTGCATTCGGACAGGATCTTGTGCTCGCCGTTCCTGGCGGTGTGCTCCATCAGCACCACCACGCGCTGCACGCCGGCCACCAGGTCCATCGCACCGCCCATGCCCTTGACCATCTTGCCAGGCACCATCCAGTTGGCCAGGTCGCCCTTGGCCGTCACTTGCATGGCGCCAAGGATGGCCAGGTTGACGTGGCCACCGCGGATCATCGCGAAGCTGTCATGGCTGCCGAAATAGCTGGCACCGGCACGCGCGGTGACGGTCTGCTTGCCGGCATTGATCAGGTCGGCGTCGACTTCAGCGTCGATGGGGAACGGGCCAATGCCGAGCAGGCCGTTTTCCGATTGCAGCCACACATCCACGCCTTCGGGAATGTGGTTGGCCACCAGCGTCGGCAGGCCGATGCCCAGGTTCACGTAGGCGCCATCGGTCAATTCCTGGGCAGCGCGGGCCGCCATCTCATCACGGGTCCACGCCATGTCAATTGCCCTCCGCGCGGATGGTGCGCTGTTCGATGCGTTTTTCAGGATGCGCGTTGTGCACGATGCGGTGCACGTAGATGCCCGGCAGGTGTACCTGGTCCGGGTCGATGGCGCCCACTGGCACCACTTCTTCCACTTCCACGATGCAGACCTTGCCGGCCATCGCGCAGGCCGGGTTGAAGTTGCGCGCGGTCTTGCGGAACACCAGGTTGCCGGCCTCGTCAGCCTTCCAGGCCTTGACCAGGGCGACGTCGGCGCGCAGCGCGGTCTCCATCACGTAGTGCTTGCCATCGAACTCGCGGGTTTCCTTGCCCTCGGCCACCACCGTGCCGTAGCCGGTGGCGGTGAAGAACGCCGGGATGCCGGCACCGCCGGCACGCAGGCGCTCGGCCAGGGTGCCCTGCGGGTTGAACTCCAGCTCCAGCTCGCCGGCCAGGAACTGCCGCTCGAATTCCTTGTTCTCGCCCACGTAGGACGAAATCATCTTCTTGATCTGCCGCGTTTCCAGCAGCTGGCCGAGGCCGAAACCATCGACGCCGGCATTGTTGGAAATCACGGTCAGGCCCTTGGCGCCGCTGTCGCGCAGGGCGGCGATCAGCGCCTCGGGAATGCCGCACAGGCCAAAGCCGCCCACGGCCAGGGTCTGCCCATCGGCGACCACCCCCTGCAGGGCCTGGGACGCACTGGCGAAGCGCTTGCAGCGCTTTCCGCCGGTCGTTGCCGGGTTGCTCATCTACGCCCTCACCTCGTTGATGTAATCCGCACATTCTAGGCCAGCAAGGCGGCGGGTCACGTGGCGTTGCGGCATGGAAACGATTCCCATACAGGACAGGGACTACAATCGCAGGCTGAGCTCCCAAAGGATCCGATCGATGCCCCTGCCCGCCTTCAAGGCCTATGACATCCGCGGCCGCGTGCCGGAAGAACTGAACGAAGTGCTGGCTCGCCGTATCGGCGTCGCACTGGCGGCGCAGCTTGCGCCGGGCCCGGTGGTACTGGGTCACGACGTGCGCCTGACCAGCCCCGCGCTGCAGGACGCATTGGCCGCTGGCCTGCGCGGTACCGGGCGCGAAGTGATCGATATCGGCCTGTGCGGCACCGAGGAAGTCTATTTCCAGACCGACCACCTGGGTGCTGCCGGCGGCGTGATGGTCACCGCCAGCCACAACCCGATGGACTACAACGGAATGAAGCTGGTCAAGGAAAACGCGCGGCCGATCAGCTCCGATACCGGCCTGTTCGCGATTTCCGATGCGGTTGCCGCCGATACGTCCGAGGCGCAACCGCCGCGCGCCGGGCAGAACGCCCAGCACGACAAGAGCGCGTACATCCAGCACCTGCTGAGCTACGTCGACGCCGGCAAGCTGCGCCCGCTGAAGCTGGTAGTCAACGCAGGCAACGGCGGCGCCGGTGCCATCGTCGACCTGCTGGCACCGCATCTGCCGTTCGAATTCATCCGCATCTGCCACGAACCGGACGGCAGCTTCCCCAATGGCATTCCCAACCCGCTGCTGCCGGAAAACCGCGCCGCCACCGCCGATGCGGTGCGCGAACACGGTGCCGATTTCGGCATTGCCTGGGACGGTGACTTCGACCGCTGCTTCTTCTTCGACCATACCGGCCGCTTCATCGAGGGCTACTACCTGGTCGGCCTGCTGGCCAAGGCGATCCTGGCGCGCAACCCGGGCGGCAAGATCGTGCATGACCCGCGCCTGGTCTGGAACACCGTGGACATGGTCGAGCAGGCCGGCGGCGTGCCGGTACAGTGCAAGAGCGGCCACGCCTTCATCAAGGAAAAGATGCGCGCCGAAGACGCGGTGTACGGCGGTGAGATGAGCGCCCACCACTACTTCCGCGAATTTGCCTATGCCGATTCCGGGATGATCCCGTGGCTGCTGATCGCCCAGCTGGTCTCCGAGAGCGGCCGCTCGCTGGCCGATTGGGTCGAAGACCGGATGGCAGCCTATCCGTGCAGCGGCGAGATCAATTTCAAGGTCGCCGATGCCAAGGCCGCCGTCGCACGCGTGATGGAGCACTTCGCGGCACAGTCGCCCGCGCTGGACCACACCGATGGCATCAGTGCCGACTTCGGCGATTGGCGTTTCAACCTGCGCAGCTCCAACACCGAGCCGCTGCTGCGCCTGAACGTTGAAGCCCGGGGCGATGCCGCACTGATGCAGGCGCGCACCGACGAAATTTCCCGCCTCATCCAGCAGTAATCGAGGAACACATGAGCAGCATCCAGCCCGTCATCCTGTCCGGTGGATCCGGTACCCGCCTGTGGCCGCTTTCGCGCGAGGCGTACCCGAAGCAGTTCCTGCCCTTGGCGGGCGAGCTGACGATGCTGCAGGCCACCTGGAAGCGCGTGGCGCCGATCGCCGCGCGTGGGCCACTGGTGATCGCCAACGAAGAACACCGTTTCGTCGTCGCCGAGCAACTGCAGCAGGTCGGCGCCGAGCCGGCCGCGATCATCCTGGAGCCGGTGGGGCGCAACACCGCGCCAGCGATCGCCGTGGCCGCACTGGAAGCCACTCGTGACGGTGGCGACGCACTGCTGCTGGTGCTGCCGTCCGACCATGTGATCACCAACGAGGCCGCCTTCCGCAGCGCGGTGCAGGCTGCAGCCGGTGCCGCCGAGGCCGGCAAACTGGTCACCTTCGGCATCGTGCCGACCGGACCGGAAACCGGCTATGGCTATATCAAAGCCGCCGAAGGCCGGGGCCTGCGCGCGGTCGAGCGCTTCGTCGAAAAGCCTGACCTGGATACCGCCACCGGCTACGTCAGCAGCGGCCAGTACTACTGGAACAGTGGCATGTTCCTGTTCAAGGCCTCGCGCTACCTGCAGGAGCTTGAGCGCTTCCATCCCGCCATGCTGGCCGGCAGCCACCAGGCCTGGCAGCAGGCGCGCCGCGATGCCGACTTCACCCGCCTGGAAAAGGACGCCTTCACTGCGGTTGCGTCCGATTCGATCGACTATGCAGTGATGGAGAAGACCGCCGATGCGGTGGTGATCCCACTGGATGCCGGCTGGAACGACGT
This sequence comes from Stenotrophomonas sp. YJH_SMC_40, assembly GCF_059368615.1. Classification (NCBI taxonomy): domain Bacteria; kingdom Pseudomonadati; phylum Pseudomonadota; class Gammaproteobacteria; order Lysobacterales; family Lysobacteraceae; genus Stenotrophomonas; species Stenotrophomonas sp. YJH_SMC_40. Next base: position 54,147 of record NZ_JCAFRX010000007.1, read on the forward strand.
GGGCTCGTGGACCGCGCTGCGCGACGTCTCGCAGCAGGACGGCGATGGCAATGCCCACCTGGGCGACGTTATCGCCATCGACTGCCGCAATACCTATGCCTACGCCCAGCGGTTGGTGGCCCTGGTCGGTCTGGACGATGTGATCGTGGTCGAGACCGATGACGCGGTGCTGGTCGGCAAGGCCGACCGCATGCAGGAGGTCAAGACCGTAGTGGCACAGCTGAAGGCCGAGGGTCGCAGCGAAGCCACCTGGCATCGCAAGGTCTATCGCCCGTGGGGCGCCTACGACTCAATCGACAACGGCGAGCGGTTCCAGGTCAAGCGGATCACGGTCAAGCCCGGTGGAACGCTCAGCCTGCAGATGCACCATCACCGCGCCGAGCACTGGATCGTGGTCAGCGGCACCGCCGAGGTGACCCGGGGCAACGAAGTGATCCTGCTCAGCGAGAACCAGAGCACCTACATACCGCTGGGCGTGACCCATCGCCTGCGCAATCCCGGCAAGCTGCCGCTGGAACTGATTGAAGTGCAGTCAGGCAGTTACCTCGGCGAGGACGACATCGTGCGGTTCGAGGATACCTACGGCCGGAGCTGACGCCTGCGCGTCGCTTCGTGGGCGGTCGGATCGACCGCCTCCGATGCCCCTATCGCCCTTCGGGGGCAACGCTCTCAAGTTTCACTGGCAGGATCTGGCGAAGCTTGGGGTCATCCAATTGTGCTTTCAGCTTGGCAGCATCCGGGTAAGGCAGTTCGCGCTCGCCCACGTCCAACGCGGCAGGATCACCCGTGACCAGATAGCGCGTGGCATTCTCCTGTTGCAGGCGGCTCTCTGCGGCAAAGGTCTGGATCCTGCGGAAGTCCTTGCCCACCTGGCTCAGCGGAGCCCCCACAGCCACCAGCGCGAACACGACCACCGCGGCACGCGCCGCGCTGCGCAGGCCCGAGCGCGGCAGCAGGCCCCAGAGCTGCAGCGCGAACCAGGCATTGCCGAACAGGCCGGGAACGAACAGCTCGGTATAGCGCGGTGCCGGGGAAGTCATGTTGTGGCCACGACCGTAGGCAATCGCCAGGGCCTGCAGCGCGGTCCAGATGCACAGGCCAGCCATCACCAGGTCGGCCCGGGTGGCCTGCCGGCGCAGCAGCATGCGAGTGATCATCACCGCCCCCGGCAGCCATACAACGGCAACCCAGCCGTTCGAGCGCGCCGGCCACGACAGGATGCGTGTCGTGGCCAACAACAGTTCGCCAAGCGACTGCGCGCGCAGCACGGCATGGCCATCAATCACCGGAATCGAGCGATAGGCAACGATCGCCAGCACCGCCAGCACCACCGTCGTGCACAGCGCAGGCGCACGCTTGCCGGGTAGGCACAGGCAGGCCATCACACACGTAGCGCCCACCGCCACTGCAGTCAGCATGCCCGAGGCCATGGTAACCGCCGCCAATAGACTCAGCGCTATCGCCGCCAACAGCGCAGGAATGCTCTGATGGTGGCGTGCAACCAGTCCAACAGCCACGATGCTGGACAGGATCAGGACATAGAACTGGCTCTGGAAGCCGACCAGGAAGTTCTCCCAGGAGAACGGCAGGACCGACATCAGCAACGCGAACACGACCAGCAGCTTGCGCCCATTCATCGGGCCAGCGTCACGCAGGGCGTACCAGACCAGCATCGCGGGTATGAAACAGGCCACCACGGCGCCGATGCGTGCTTCATACACATTGTTCCACTGCCCTGTCAGAAAGTACGACAGCAGTGCAAACAGTCGCGTGGGCAGTATGCGATGCTCGTTGTGCAGTTGCAGCAACGTGCTCCATTGCAGCGTCCCATGCAACCAGGGTTGCAGGGCGGTGGCCCCCTCTCCGTCCCACTGGTCCCAGAAGGGCATTGGCGTACTGAAGAACTGGACGTAGAGAAGGCGTACCAGCAGTGTGATCAACGCCACGCCTGCAGCCACGGTAAACGGAGACAACCCACTCCGCACTGCGGACCCTGCAAGCGCTCTGCTCATGAAAATCCTTCTCGTCGGCGATGAATATGCCGCGCGATGGTGAAGCTATTTGTAGGGGCTGTCAAAGAGAAGGCGCGCCGCGAATCCCGTTCGCAACGCGCCACTCGGGGGTTCCCAGCCTCAGTTGCGGGGCAGTTCAATCTCGCCCATCACCCGCGCCAGACCGGCCTGCCAACTGGGCAGTTCGATCGCGAAATCCCGTTGGATCCGGTGGTTGTCCAGCACCGACCATGCCGGGCGTTGCGCCGGGGTCGGATAGTCCGAACTGGGAATGGCCTCCACCACGGGCACCTTGTCCAGCAGCCCCTTCGCCAGCGCTTCGGCGAAGATCGCCTCGGCGAACCCATGCCAACTGGTCTGGCCCGTGGCGGTCAGGTGCCAGGTGCCGGACAACTGGCCCGGGTGCTGCAATGCCTGCGCAGTGACATCGGCGATCAGTGCTGCCGGCGTCGGCGTACCGATCTGATCAGCCACCACGCGCAGCTGGTCGCGCTCGGCGCCCACCCGCAGCATGGTGCGCAGGAAGTTCGCACCATGCGAGGCATACACCCACGCCGTGCGGAAGATCAGGTGGCGCCCACCCGCTGCACGCACCGCATCCTCGCCATCACGCTTGCTGGTGCCATAGACACCCAGCGGCGCCGTGGGCTCGTCCTCGCGGTACGGCAGCGTGCCTTGTCCATCGAATACGTAGTCGGTGGAGTAATGCACGAACGGCACACCCTGCGCCGCACACCAGCGCGCGATCACGCCCGGTGCCTGCGCATTGGCCGCAACGGCAGCGTCGACCTCCTGCTCGGCACGGTCAACGGCCGTGTAGGCGGCGGCATTGACCACGATTGACGGCTGCAGCCGATCCAGCAGTGCCGGCAGGCTGTCAGGTTGGCCGAAATCGGCGGTTTCGCAGGCGCTGCCATCCGGCAGAGTGCCGCTGCGGGTGGTCGCGACCACCTTGCCCAGCGGCGCCAGCGCGCGCAGCAGCTCCTGGCCGACCTGGCCGTTGCCACCGAAGACCAGAACGGTCATGGCACGTAGACCGGCAGGCGGTCTTCGGCGATGTCCTTCAGGAAGGGGGCATTCTCGTCCTTGGCCGACAACGTCGGCGCACTGATCGGCCAGTCCACGGCGATATCGGAATCGTTCCAGCGCACGCCGGCATCGAAGTCCTTCAGGTAGACCTCGGTGCACAGATAGCTGAACACCGCGCGCTCGGACAGTACGGCAAAGCCGTGGGCGAAGCCTTCCGGAATCCAGAACTGCTTCTTGTTCTCCGCGCTCAGCACCACCGCTTCCCACTGGCCGAAGGTCGGCGAGCCGCGACGGATGTCGACGGCCACGTCATAGACCTCGCCTTCCAGCACGCTGACCAGCTTGCCCTGCGGCCGCGGCCACTGGTAATGCAGCCCGCGCAGGACACCCTTGGCCGACGTCGAGACGTTGCTCTGCACGAAGCGATCCGGCAGGCCCAGCGCAGCGAAGCGCTCGGCATTCCAGGTTTCGAAGAAGTAGCCACGGGCATCGCCGAACACCGCCGGCTCGATCACCACGCAGCCAGGCAACTTGGTTTCAATCACTTTCACGGAACAACTCCACGCAGGGCGAGCTTGTGCAGGTACTGGCCGTAGCCATTCTTGATCAGCGGCGCGGCGAGTGCCTCCAGCTGTTCGGCGGTGATCCAGCCCTGGCCAAACGCGATTTCTTCCGGGCAGCAGACCTGCAGGCCCTGCCGGGTCTGGATGGTCTCGATGAAGTTGGAGGCTTCCAGCAGCGACTGGTGGGTGCCGGTATCGAGCCAGGCATAGCCACGGCCGAGCGCTTCCAGGTGCAGGTTGCTCTCGCCCAGATAGCGCTTGTTGAGATCGGTGATCTCCAGTTCGCCACGCGGCGACGGCTTCAGTTCAGCGGCATGCGCGCTGGCGTTGCCGTCGTAGAAGTACAGGCCGGTCACTGCATAGTTCGAACGCGGATTCTCCGGCTTCTCCACCAGGTCGATGACCTTGCCGCTCTTGTCGAACTCGGCCACGCCATAGCGTTCCGGATCATTCACCCAATAGCCAAACACGGTGGCACCGTCCACGCGCTCATCGGCACGCTTGAGGACTTCACGCAGGCCATGGCCATGGAAGATGTTGTCACCCAGCACCAGGCAGCTCGGCTTGCCGGCGACGAACTCCTTGCCGATCAGATACGCCTGGGCCAGCCCATCGGGGCTGGGCTGCACCGCGTACTGGATGTCCATGCCCCACTGCGAGCCATCGCCCAGCAACTGCTGGAACAACGCCTGTTCGTGCGGGGTATTGATGATGAGCACTTCACGGATGCCCGCCAGCATCAGCACGCTGAGCGGATAGTAGATCATTGGCTTGTCATACACCGGCAACAGCTGCTTGCTGACGCCCTTGGTGATCGGATACAGCCGGGTGCCGGAGCCACCGGCGAGGATGATGCCCTTGCGCTGGGTCATGGTGTCTCCTGGGTTCAGGCCGCGGTGCCGATGCGCTGCAGACGGTAGCTGCCGTCGAGCACGCCGTTGACCCATTCCTGATTGTCCAGGTACCAGTCAACGGTAAAGGTGATGCCCTGCTCGAAGGTGTAGGCCGGTTCCCAGCCCAGGTCGTTCTTCAGCTTGGAGGCATCGATCGCGTAACGGCGGTCATGGCCGGGGCGGTCGGTGACGTAGGTGATCTGGCTGCTGCGCGGCTGGCCATCCGCGCGCGGGCGGCGCTGGTCCAGCAGTGCGCAGATGGCCTGCACCACTTCGATGTTCTGCTTTTCCGAATTGCCGCCGACGTTGTAGGTCTCGCCAACCTGGCCCTTGGCCAGCACGGTGCGGATCGCTTCGCAGTGGTCGGACACGAACAGCCAGTCGCGCACCTGCTTGCCATCGCCGTACACCGGCAGCGGCTCGCCGGCCAGCGCCTTGGCGATCACCAGCGGGATCAGCTTCTCCGGGAAATGGTACGGGCCATAGTTGTTGGAGCAGTTGGTGGTCAGTACCGGCAACCCGTAGGTGTGGTGGAAGGCGCGCACCAGGTGGTCCGAGGCGGCCTTGGACGCCGAGTACGGCGAATTCGGGGCATACGGCGTGGTTTCGCTGAACTTGCCGGTCTCGCCCAGGGTGCCGTACACCTCGTCGGTGGACACATGCAGGAAGCGGAACGCCGCGCCCTGCTCGGCCGGCAGCGCCTTCCAGTAGTCGCGCACCGCTTCCAGCAGACCCAGCGTGCCAACCACATTGGTCTGGATGAACGCGCCGGGGCCGTCGATGGAACGGTCGACATGGCTTTCAGCAGCAAAGTTGAGCACCGCGTCGGGCTGGTGCTCGGACAGCAGGCGGGCCACCAGAGCACGGTCACCGATGTCACCCTGTACGAACACATGGTCGGGGTTGCCATCCAGGCTGGACAGGGTTTTCAGATTGCCGGCGTAGGTCAATACGTCGAGATTGACGATCTTGACGCCGCGAGCAACCGCCTCGAGAACGAAATTTCCGCCAATGAAACCGGCGCCGCCGGTGACAAGCCATGTGGGCACTACCTGTTCTCCTTTTCGATATTCCATTACCGGAGCGCACCCTGCGCCCGATAGAGCGACACAGGATACATCGCAGACTTCGCCCAGACTGCTCGAGTTACGTGAAAATGACACGTTCAGCCACGCATTCATCCCGCGTCATGCTGCGATGCAGCAGACCATACGCATTCGCATGGTCGTGCCGGGCCAGCTAGAATCGGGATCCCACCCCCGAACCGGTTGCTGCTGCAGGACCGGATGTTCCCCCAGCAAATGTGAGCCGGCCTGCGGCTGGCACTACAAGGACCCCGTACCAGATGAAAATCCTCGTCGCGTACAAGCGCGTGGTGGACTACAACGTCCGCATTCAGGTCAAGCCGGACGGTTCCGGCGTGGTCACCGACGGCGTCAAGCTGTCCCCCAACCCCTTCGACGAAATCGCGCTGGAAGAAGCCCTGCGCCTGCGCGACAAGGGCATCGCCAGCGAAGTGGTGGTTGCCACCATTGCACCGGCCGACGCCCAGGCGCACCTGCGCAACGGCCTGGCCATGGGCGCGAACCGTGCCATCCATGTGGTCACCGACCAGGCCATCCAGCCGCTGACCGCAGCCCGCACCCTGCTCAAGCTGATCGAGAAGGAACAGCCGGACCTGGTGATCTTGGGCAAGCAGGCGATCGACGACGACGCCAACCAGACCGGCCAGATGCTGGCCACGCTCTGGGGCCGTCCGCAGGCAACCTTCGCCAGCAAGCTTGAGATCGCTGACGGCAAGGCCACGGTCACCCGCGAGGTCGATGCCGGCTTGGAAACCCTCGAAGTGGACCTGCCGGCGGTGGTCACCACCGACCTGCGCCTGAACGAGCCGCGCTTCATCAAGCTGCCGGACATCATGAAGGCCAAGGCCAAGCCGCTGGAGACCCTGCAGCTGGCCGACCTCGGCGTTGAAGCCGCCGACACCTTCAAGACCACCCACTACGCCGCGCCGTCCAAGCGCAGCAAGGGTGTGATGGTCAAGGACGCAGCCGAACTGGTTGCCGCACTCAAGCAGAAGGGGCTGCTGTAATGAGCAAGATTCTCGTCATCGCCGAGCACCACGACGGCAAGCTCAATGCCGCCACCGCCAAGACCGTCAGCGCCGCCGCCGCCATCAGTGGCGCCAGCATCGACGTGGTGGTGCTGGCCGCCGATCCGGCCGCCGTCGCTGCGGAAGCGGCGAAGATCGCCGGCGTCGCCAAGGTCCTGACCGTGGCCAACGCCGCCAATGCACAGGCCATCGCCCAGGTACTGGCGCCGCAGATCGCACAGCTGGCCAAGGGCTACACGCACGTGTTCGGCCCGTCGACCACCTTCGGCAAGGACCTGATGCCATGCGTGGCCGCCCTGCTCGGCGTCAACCAGGTCTCCGACCTGATGAGCGTGGAAGGCAGCCATACCTTCAAGCGCCCGATCTACGCCGGCAACGCGATCATCACCGTCGAAGCCCCGGCCGACCAGGTCGTGGTCGCCACCGTGCGTGCCGCGTCGTGGCCGGAAGCCGCCCAGGGTGGCAGTGCCGCCATCGAAGCGGCCAGCGTCGACGCCCCGCTGCCGACCCACACCCGCTTCGTCGGCCTGGCCGCCGGTGCCAGCGACCGCCCGGACCTGCAGAGCGCCAAGCGCGTGGTCTCCGGTGGCCGTGGCGTCGGCTCGGAGGAGAACTTCAAGGTCATCTTCCAGCTGGCCGACAAGCTCGGCGCTGCCGTCGGTGCCTCGCGCGCCGCGGTCGATGCCGGCTATGTGCCCAGTGACCTGCAGGTCGGCCAGACCGGCAAGATCATCGCGCCGGAGCTGTACGTGGCCGTCGGTATCAGCGGCGCGATCCAGCACCTGACCGGCATCAAGGACGCCGGCACCATCGTGGCGATCAACAAGGACGGCGACGCACCGATCTTCGAGATCGCAGATATCGGCCTGGTCGGGGACCTGTTCACGATCCTGCCGGAGCTGGAAAAGGCACTGTAAATGAGTGGAAGCGCGTCCCCGGTACCGGCGTCGCCGGACCGCCGGGGACGGGCAGCCCGTTGGGTCATCGTCATCGCGGCGATCTATGTCGTCGCGCTGTGTTACGTCGATCGCGACAGAAATGTTCTGTCCCGCCTCGCTGACATGGCAGCGCCTCTCGGCGTCTGCACGCTGCTGGTACTTCTGAGCTATCTCCTGCGTTACCTGCGATGGCGCAGTATTCTGCGCGCCCAAGGCTTCCTGCTTCCGCAGTGGCGGCAGGGGCTGCTGGCCTACCTCGCAGGCTTTGCTTTCACGGCCTCGCCCGGCAAGGCCGGCGAACTGCTGCGAATCCGCTACTTCGGATGGCTGGACGTCCCCGCCAGATCCACGCTCAGCTCGTTCATCTTCGAACGGGCCATCGACCTGCTGATCATTACCCTGCTGGCAGTCGGGGCGGCCGCTCTGGTGCCCATCTTCGGCGTCCTGGCCATGATCATCCTGCTGGTCCTGCTTGGGCTGGTTGCATTTGCCTGCTGGCCACCGCTGGCGCGCGCCTCACGACGTGCGATCGATCTGGTGCCGGGCAGCCCCCTGCGCCGGTTGGGCCACTTCCTGGTTGACGGCGCTGGCGCCCTGGGTTTGCTGATGCGTCCCGGCCTGCTGACCACCAGTTGCGGCTGGGGTGCGGGCGCCTGGGGACTTACCGCGATGGCCTTCGCATGGCTGTGCCATGCCTCCGGCATCGACCTGCCATGGCCACTCGCACTTGGCATCTATCCCCTGGCAATGCTGGTGGGCGCACTTTCCTTCGTACCAGGCGGGGTTGGCACAACCGAGGCATCCATCGTGGTGATGCTGAACGCGGGCGGTGTCGACACCAACGCGGCGCTGGCCATCGCCATCGGCATCCGCCTGGTCAGTCTGTGGTTGGCCGTCCTGGTCGGGGTGCTGGCGATGGCCATCCTCGAGTCCTCCGGTTCTTCGGCCCGGCAGAGCCACTGAAGCCTCGCTGCTGCCCGCGACGCTTCCATCACTTATCATCGTCGGGTTATCAGGGACATGAAGATCACTTCAATGCGAAATCTGGATGCAACCAACAATGGAGCCGGCGCGCTGTGACGGTGTCCAATCGCCCGCTCTGCGTTGACCTCGATGGCACACTGCTGCGCTCGGACATCCTGTACGAGTCACTGCTGGCCCTGCTGGCCCACAACCCGCTGTACGTCTTCCTGCTTCCCTTCTGGCTGCTCAAAGGCAAGGCCCATGTGAAGCGGCAGCTGGCCTCCCGCGTGAAACTGCCGGCCGAGACACTGCCCTACGACGAGCGTGTGCTGGAGATCCTGCGCACCACCACGCAGCGCCCGCGCGTGTTGTGCACTGCCTCCGACCGCCTGCTGGTCCAGCCCATCGCCGATCATCTTGGGCTGTTCGAAGAAGTGATGGCCAGCGATGGCCACACCAACCTGTCAGGCAGCCACAAGGGCCAGGCACTGGCCGCCCGCTTCGGCGAACGCAGCTTTGATTACATGGGCAATGGTCAGGTCGACCTGAAGGTCTGGGCCCATGCCGGTGGTGCGATCGTGGTCAACAACGGCGCCGCGCTGGCCAACGCCGCTGCAAAGCAGACCGAAGTACTGGCCCACCTGCCCTCGCAGAACGGCGGCCTGATCACCTGGATCAAGGCGCTTCGCGTCTACCAGTGGCTGAAGAACCTGCTGGTACTGGTCCCGTTGCTGACGGCGCACCGCTTCTTCGATCTCGATTCAATCATCGATGCAGGCGCGGCGTTCCTCGCCTTCGGCCTGTGTGCGTCCGGCGTATACCTGCTCAACGATCTGCTCGACCTGACCCCGGATCGCATGCATCCACGCAAGCGCAAGCGGCCATTCGCGGCCGGCACGTTGCCGCTGCTGCATGGCCTGCTGATGGCTCCACTGATCACCCTGGCCGGTTTCGCCCTCGCCCTGGCCTGCAGCCCGGCCTTCGCCGGCGTGCTGCTGTGCTACTACGTGATGACCCTGAGCTATTCGCTCAAGCTCAAGCGCATCGTGATGATCGACGTCGTGCTGCTGGCTGCGCTCTACACCGTACGCATCATCGGCGGCGCGGTAGCCATCAACTCCGAACTGTCGTTCTGGCTGCTGGCGTTCTCCATGTTCGTGTTCCTCAGCCTGGCCATGCTAAAGCGCTATACGGAACTGGCGTCGGCGCTGGCCAACGGCAAGGAAATGGCGATCGGCCGCGGCTACTCGGTGGCTGACCTGCCGCTGGTGCAGTCGCTGGGTGCGGCTGCCGGCTACATTGGCGTACTGGTGTTCGCCCTGTACATCAACAGCCCGGAAAGCCTCGCGTTGTACGGCAACCCCAAACTGCTATGGCTGCTGTGCCCGATCCTGCTCTACTGGATCAGCCGCATGTGGATCGTCTCCCACCGTGGTGACATGCATGACGATCCGATCGTGTTCGCTGCCACCGACCGCGGCAGCCAGATCGTGATCGGCCTGTGTGTGCTGATCGTGCTTCTAGCGATATGAGTGCAGCACCCGGCCAATCCTGGGGGCGCTACCCACGCGTCGAGCAGCACATCATTCCGGTGCTCGACCGCGCGTCGGTGCTGCCGATGCCGCCTGAAGGCGGCACGGTACTGCCGCGTGGCAATGGCCGCAGCTATGGCGACAGCTGCCTCAACCCGGGTGCCGTGCTGTTGACCAGCCGCGCACTGGACCGGTTCATCGGCTTCGATCCAGCCACAGGCGTCGTGCGCTGCGAGGCTGGCGTCACCCTCGCCGACATCCTCGACATCGCCCTGCCCAGCGGCTGGTTCCTGCCGGTCACGCCTGGCACCCGATATGCCACCGTGGGCGGGGCCATCGGCAACGATGTACACGGCAAGAACCACCATCGCGCCGGTACCTTTGGCCATCACGTGCGCTGCCTGGAGCTGCTGCGCAGCGATGGTTCACGCCAGCAGCTCACGCCTGCCGATGACAGCGGCCTGTTCGCCGCAACGCTGGGCGGGCTCGGCCTGACCGGGTTCATCACCTGGGTCGAGCTGCAGCTGCGGCGTGTGCCAGGGCCCTGGATCGAAACCGAGTCGATCCGCTTCGACAACCTGGATGCCTTCTTCGAGCTGTCGCGTGACTCTGCCAGCGACTTCGAATACACCGTCGCCTGGATCGACTGTCTGGCCAGTGGAGCGAAACTCGGCCGCGGCCACTTCCTGCGTGGCGATCATGCGCCGGGCAATGCACAGGCGGCCACGCCCAGTTCGGCTCCTCGTCGCAGCATGCCCGTCGTACCGCCGGTATCGCTGGTCAATCCGCTCACCCTGCGCCCGTTCAATACGTTGTACTACTGGCGCCAGCCCGCGCGTCGCACCCGCCATCTGTCGCACTACCAGAGCTATTTCTATCCCCTGGACGGCATCAATCACTGGAACCGCATGTATGGTCCACGCGGCTTCCTTCAGCACCAGTGCGTCCTGCCGCCCGAAGTCGCCCGCGATGCCACCGCCGCCCTGCTGGCGGAGATCGCGCGCAGCGGACGCGGTTCGTTCCTGGCGGTACTGAAGGAGTTTGGAGACCGCCCTTCGCCAGGGCTGCTGTCGTTCCCGCGGCCAGGTACCACCCTGGCTCTTGATTTCCCCAATGACGGGCCGGAACTGCTGAAGATGCTCGACCGCCTGGACCGCATCGTCAGCGAGGCCGGTGGTGCCGTCTATCCGGCCAAGGACGCGCGGATGTCCGGCGCGCTGTTCCGCCAGGCCTACCCGGCCTGGGAAGCATTCTCCCGCTTCATCGACCCCCGATTCTCATCCGGCTTCTGGCGCCGGGTGATGGAGTAAGCATGCAGAAGATCCTGATCATCGGCGCCACCTCGGCCATCGCCGAATCCGTCGCGCGCCTGTACGCCGGGCGTGCCGCCGCGCTTTACCTGGTGGGCCGCAGTGCCGACAAGCTGGACGCCATCGCCGCCGACCTGCGCGTGCGTGGCGCCCAGCACGTGCATACCGGCGTGCTGGACGTGAACGACCTGTCCGCACACAGCGCGCTGCTGGACGAGGCCTGGTCGGCCCTGGGCAGCGTGGATACGGTGCTCATCGCCCATGGCACGCTGCCTGACCAGGCGGCCTGTGATGCATCGGTAGCGCTTTCGCTGCGCGAATTCGCCACCAATGGCACGTCCACCATCGCTCTGGCGGCCGCCCTGGCCCAGCGCCTGCAGTCCGGCGCCAGCCTGGCGGTCATCTCCTCGGTGGCAGGTGACCGTGGCCGCGCCAGCAACTACCTTTACGGCAGCGCCAAGGCCGCAGTGACCGCCTACCTCAGCGGGCTGGGCCAGCGCCTGCGTCCGGTCGGCATCAACGTGCTGGTCATCAAGCCCGGCTTCGTGGACACCCCGATGACGGCTGCCTTCAAGAAGGGAGCGCTGTGGGCGACACCGGACAAGGTGGCCACCGGCATCCTCAAGGCCATCGGCAAGCGCAAGGCCGTCGTCTATCTGCCCGGCTTCTGGTGGGCGATCATGATGATCATCAAGAACATTCCCGAATTCGTCTTCCGCAGGATCAAGCTCTGACATGACCGACAAGCACTCGAAGATCGTCATCACCGGGGCCGCCGGACTGGTCGGGCAGAACCTGATCGTCGAGCTCAAGCAGCAGGGCTACAGCCAGCTGGTGGCCATCGACAAGCACGCGCACAACCTGGACATCCTGAAGAATCTGCACCCGGATGTCCGCGTGGTGCTGGCCGACCTGGCCGAGCCAGGTGCCTGGGCCAATGAGTTCAACGGCGCGGCCTGTGTGGTGCAGCTGCATGCGCAGATCACCGGCAAGACCACCGACCTGTTCGTGCGCAACAACATCACCGCTACCAGCCATGTACTGAAGGCAACCCAGGATGCTGCCGTGCCCTACATGGTCCACATCAGTTCCTCGGTGGTGAACTCGGTGGCCAAGGATGACTACACCAACACCAAGCGCGAGCAGGAGGAGATGGTAGTCGCAAGCGGTCAACGCCATTGCGTGCTGCGCCCGACACTGATGTTCGGCTGGTTCGATCCCAAGCACCTCGGCTGGCTGTCACGCTTCATGGCACGCACGCCGGTGTTCCCGATCCCCGGCGATGGAAAATTCATGCGGCAGCCCCTGTACGAGCGTGATTTCTGCCGCTGCATCGCAGAATGCATCGCGACCGAGCCCAACGGCGAAGTGTTCGACATCGTTGGCGACACCCGGGTGGACTACGTGGATATCATCCGCACCATCAAGCGGGTGAAAAAGCTGCGCACCGTCATCGTGCACATCCCGATCGGCTTCTTCGCCTTCCTGCTGAAGGTCTACAGCCTGTTCAGCAGCAAACCGCCCTTCACCGCGGACCAGCTCAAGGCGCTGAGTGCGGGCGATGACTTCAAGGGCATCGACACCGAAGCTGTGTTCGGCGTCAAGCAGACGCCGTTTGAAGAGGCCATCCGCGAAAGCTACACCGACCCGCGCTACTGCAAGATCGTTCTGCAGCGCTGATCCCCTGGAACTGAAGAAGACTTCTCACATGCGAAATTTTGCGATCATCGGTAGCGGCCCCATGGGCCTTATGGCAGCCATGGAGCTGCTCAATCAGGGGCACAAGGTCGACATCTACGAGCGCGACGATCGCATTGGCGGGATGTCGGCTGATTTTGACTTCGACGGTCTGCGCATCGAGCGCTACTACCACTTCATCTGCAAGACCGACTACCCCCTGTTCAAGCTGCTAGAACAGCTGAAGATGTCCGATCGCCTGCACTGGACGGATACGAAGATGGGCTACTACTACCAGGGCAAGCTGCACAAATGGGGCACGCCGTTTGCGCTGCTGGGGTTCCCGCACCTGGGGATCATCGACAAGATCCGCTATGCCCTGCATGTCATGCACACCAAGGGCATCCAGGACTGGACGGCCCTGGACAAGGAGAATGCGCGCGACTGGATCACCCGCTGGATCGGCCCCAAGGCGTACAAGGTGATGTGGGAGAAAGCGTTCGCGCTGAAGTTCTTCGAGTACCAGGACAAGCTGTCGGCTTCCTGGATTGGCACGCGCATCAAGCGCGTGGCGCTGTCGCGCCGCAACCTGCTCAATGAGAGCATGGGCTACCTGGAAGGCGGCTCGGCCGTGCTGCTGCAGAAGATGGCTGCCGAGGTCGAGCGTCTCGGTGGGCGCATCCTGCTGTCCAAACCGATCGAGGAAGTGGTGTCGGTGAGCGGCAAGGTGACCGGCATCCGCACCGCCGATGGCCACCAGGCGTATGACGCGGTCGTATCCACCGCTCCGATCCAGTATGTACCGAAGATGGTCCCGGGGCTTCCGAAGGCCTTCGCTGACAAGGTTGGCGCAATCGAGAACATCCCCGTCGCCTGCGTGATCCTGAAGCTGTCCAAGCCGGTCAGCGAGAACTTCTGGATGAACATCAGCGACGATCGGATCACCATCCCGGGCCTGATCGAGTACAGCAACCTCAATACAGGCAAGGGTCCCGGCGAGCATATCGTGTATGCGCCGTACTACATGCCCAAGACGCATCCCAAGTGGCAGTGGAGCAATCAGCAGTTGATCGATGAGGTCATCAGCTACCTCCCGATGATCAACCCTGCATTCAAGCCTGAGTGGATCCGGGCTACGCATTGCCATCGCTATGAGTTTGCCCAGACCATCTGTCCGCCTGGTTTCCAGGACATGCTGCCGCCAATGAAGACCCCGGTCGAGGGCTTCTACATGGCTGATACGGCGTACTACTACCCTGAAGACCGTTCGATCAATGAGAGCATCGCTGTGGGTAGCGAGCTCGCACGCGTTGCCGGCACTGGAGCGCCCAACAGGTGATTTCCCGCCAGTTCCTGCTGTTCCTGATCGCAGGCGGCCTTGCCGCCTGCGTCAACTTCGGCTCCAGGATTGTCCTCAGCCAGTGGCTCCACTACGTGCCAGCGATCGTCATCGCCTACTGCCTGGGCATGACCACCGCGTTCCTTCTGAACCGTGCCCTGGTTTTCCAATCGGCAACCAACGGCGTTCGCAGCCAGGCGTTCTGGTTTGTCATCGTCAATCTCGCCGCGGTATTGCAGACGATCGTCATCAGCCTGGTGTTGGCACGTTGGCTATTGCCCTTGCTGAATGTCAATTACCACAATGAAACCCTGGCACATGCGGTCGGTGTGGCAGTACCGGTGCTGACCAGCTACTTCGGTCACAAGTATCTGTCGTTCCGCCAGGACAATTGAAACCGAGTTCATTGCCCTTTCCCCTACCAGCCATTGCTTGAACGGCACCCGGTCCCTTTGCCGTTCATCGCCATGCCACCGCGCTGTGTGAACCCGAACACCCGCGCGGCGGCCTTGTTCATTCAGCGTCTCGCTCGCCGGAGTCAGCGCAGCACCGCAGTGGTCAACGACCGATGCAGAAAAGCGAAATGCCGGTCACCTGCGCCTGCTCTGCAGATTCAAGTGCAAAATGCAGGGTCTTCCCAGTAATTGCAGGGGCTGGCAGCGCAAGCTGCGCATGCCTCTCGCCGGGATAGATGGACAGGACCGGGCCTGTGGCCGGCGGGGCCGTAGGCGTGGCGGCCCACGACGCCTGGATCTTCGCGGGGCCCGAATTCCCATCCAGGGCGAGATCCACTCCGAGAACTTCAGTTCCTGGGCCACAACGGGATGCGTCAGGCGCTACGACATAGGACCTGACCAGTCCTCCTGCGGGAGTTCTGGATGTCGTCGGCGTGCCCACCAGATCAAGCTGCACCGGGGCAATGCCCCGATCAGGCCGAATCTCCGCGTTCAACCAGAAGCCGCCGCGGAAATTATCGAACTGCGGATTGATTGGAACGAACACACTCCGATGAACCTCGGAGAATCTCAGGTAGCGGTCGTAACCAAGATCAGGGCGATCAAAGCTGCGATAGTTCAGCAGCGAGATGGCCAGATAGGCGGCAATGGCCACCCATGCAGTTCGGCGCGCGTACGGAATGGTTGTCAGCAGCGCCATCAACACAATCCCATATGGGATGACGAAGTATCGAGCACCAAATCCCAGGGGCGAAGCAATCTCTGGCTGGTCACGCATTGCGTAGAATCCGGCCAGCGCGAACATGCCAGCGCCAGCGAGCACCGAGAGCGTGGTCAGGAATTCGCGCCCCAGCCATCCTCGTTCGCGTCCGACAATTGAAAGCGCCGCCACAAGGCAAAGCCAAAAGATCAGAGCAACAACCTTGCTCACCGCAGACAGCGATCCGAATGCCAGGAAGGACTGCAGCCCTTGCAGCCAAGCACCTGCATCATGGTTTGCCGACGCGGCAAGCCGGTCGGATTCAACGAAGAAGGAAAGTTGGACGAGCGACGCAACCAGCAGGATGAGCAGCATCCACTGCCGGCGCCCCAACTGCCTCAGAATAATGGCCTGCAGCACTGCCACGGGAAGAACGATGATGCAGAAAGGCCCGGTAACGGAGGCAAGCGCAGCAAAGGCCAGATGAGGCCAGCTGTCGCTCTCCCGGGGCGGGAGAAGCGCGCACGCCGCCAACCCGATCGCCAGGTACCACTGTGCATTGGTGACGGTGAACAGCGTCTCGGAGGTTGTCGGCAATACTCCCAACAACACCACGAAACAAAGTGCGGGAAGCAGACGAACGTCCAAGGCCCGTAGCCGTTGGACGCAAACGACCACGGCAGCCCCGTAAGCGAGGAACCAACTGCCTGCCATGATCGGTGCCAACGCGTGGGCACCGAACGCCGTTGCGATCAACGAGACGGCGCGCGGGTACAGATGAAGATAGCCGGCGTAAGGCGAGGCCAGCGTACGCCAGCCCCCCTCCATTGCTCCGCGAATGAACACATGACCGTCTTCGCCCCACAGCATCCGTCCGGCGATGCCATTCCAATCCGTGATGCGGACCAGAACGGCAACAATTGCAATTCCAAATGCAAGAGCAGTCAGGCCAATGCCACTGCGCGAATGGCGGGAAATTCGTTCAGCAAGGGCCGGAATTGATCGTTGCACGCTTTTGGACACGGACTGAGTGGGAAAGGAACGTTGCTTCAGTTCGACGGATTGGCCGCAGCACCGCCCAGAGCGTCCGGCGATTCCGGAATCTGGCTCAGTTCCTCAGCGGTGATCTCGATGACATCCTCGGGCTTCAGATTCTTGACCTGCAACCAGTTGGCGTCGACGATCCAGTGGCGCTGGCCCTGCTCGACATAGAACCAGCCATCTTCCTTGCTACCGTCGCTTGCAGGGCGACGCACGACCTTGCCTTCGTACTTCTGGGCAACGGGATTTGCCGCTGCCGGTGCGGCCGCCGCGGCCGCCGCGGCCGGAGCCTGGGATGCCGGAGCCTGCTGGGCAGCATCCGCCGCGCGTTCGTCCGGCGACTTGCCGCAGGCGGCCAGGCCCAAGGCAACAACCAGCACTACCGCGCCATTCCTGATGTGGTTCATCGAACTAATTCCCCTTAAGTGAGTGGTTTTTGCAACGCGTCTGAATCAACCAGCTTTGCGATTGGCCAAAGCATGGAAACGGGTACCAATCGAGGCTGTCGGTGGAGCGAACACCGGTGCATCCATGAAGCTGGCGACGCGGGAAAGGCTTTCCTCCCAACCCGAGCGCTGCTTCATTTCCTCTGCGGCGGTCTGGCGCATACCCTCCAGCTCCACGTGGTTCTCCAAGGCGTAGACCAGGGTCTGTGCCAGGCAGTTGGCCGTAGGCGGCGACAGCAAGCAGTTGCTGCCGTCGCGCAACAGCCAGGTATTGGCTTCATTGTGATTGGTCACCACCGTCGTCCCACATGCCATCAGCTCGAACGGCAGGTACGACGGATGCTTGGTCATCATCATGACAAAGCCGGCATGGCAGCTGCGGTAGAGATTGCCCGTCTCGCGATAGGGCAACAGCCCCACGCTTTCGACCACTCCGACCAGATTGAATTCTGCCGGATCCCAGCCGGTACCGGCGCAGATGATCTGCACACGATCGCCCATCTGCGCCTTGACCTTGCGCAACGCGGCTGCGGCCAACTCGAATGCATTGCGCGGGGTGCCGGGGCGGGCGTAGTAGAACAGGCGCTTGACCGATGCATGGTCATCACGCTCGCCATTACCAGGGTGGAACACCGTGGTATCAACGCTGGGTTGCAGCAGCACTGCGGAACCGCCGTACTGCTGTTCATAGATTTCCTTGAGCGTCTGCGTGTTGCAGATACCCAGGAATCCAAAGCTGTAGGTGAATTCCGCCTGCGCGTAGGTACTGCCTGCCGGATAGAACGCGGGTTCAAAGTCCTGCATCATGTAGAACTTCAGACCGGTGTTCTGCACTCCAACCAACACATAGGCAGTGGTCCACAGGGTGGCCACGGAGTAGTCCGAGGGCGGAATCTGGCGGATCTTCTCGGCACTGTCCAGCACGATCACTTCCGAGCCTGCCAATCCGGGGAACGCCTTGCCAATGCTGGCCTGCATCGCCAAAGGCTCGGCCTGCCCGCAGATGAGAAAGCGCTGCTTCATCCCGGAACGGCGGTGCAGGCTTTCAGCAAGGCGAAGAATGGTCATCACCCCGCCGTAGAACGGATTGTCGAAATAAGGCAGATACCAGGCGCACACGCGACTGGAAGGATCTGCGGCAACGCGCTCGGGATGCTGCTGCTGCTGCGACAGATTGGCCACATCCAGATCGATGATCTGCGCCAGGGCCAGTGCATCATTGGTATAACCCGCCCAGATCGACGCGTTTGCAGGAACGACACGATCACCACGCAGCGCGCGAACGGCCGAAAGAATCCTTTTTTTCATTTGTTGAGCCTCAGCGGACTGACCTGTCGGAACGCCGGGTTGAAATAAGGGTCATCTCGATACTGTTCGCCGTCGTTGGACCAGGCAGCCTGCGTGCCGGGAGGCATGTAGACCACAGCAAATGGATCGATCAAGCCTCTTCCGCCGCCCGATTCGATGCTCCCGGTACAGATGCGCGTGAATGCGTGTCGCATTTCGCCGTCTCCGCCCAGAAAACGTGACACAGTTTGGAACTTCGTCATCTTAAACGCAATCGCAAATGGGGACGCCGCTCTCATGTTCCGATACCACTGGGCGCCACCAAACCAGCCATATTCATGGGGATGTGCCCCATTGAACAGCGGGGCACTGCTCCCGTCGGCCGCTACGACGCGACCAGCCTCGACCACCCGGCCGTCCTCGCTCACCGCCAGGGCAGACGTCCATGCAATGTCCGGGTGGTGATGAACCCAACCCAGCAGCTCGTTCAGCAACCCCTCCGACAGACCCACAGCCCGGCCATCAATCAGCACGACGCCTGCCGAGGAAGCGTCCAGCCAATCGGCCACCGCCGACCAGGTGAACGCATCCTGCCGGCGAAGCACGAAACGGCTGTCGGGCAGATTCGCAAATGCCTGCAGTTCGGCACCGGCCTCGCCCACGTGAACAGCATGAATGCGGCTGATGCTGGAAAGATCGGACACCAGCAGAAGGTTCAGAGTATGTACCAGCTGCTCTGCGGTACCGTGCTGGATGACCACCACCTCGGAAGCCGAGGCAAGCTTCGGCCAAGTAATGTGGAACAACCCCTGATCGGTCCGCTTCACCTGCGCAGGCAGACCACGGCTGGCGAAATAGTTCTTCTGCGTACGCAGCTGGCCCATGATCGCGTACGGTTTGGTCTGCAACCCGGATGCCGTGGACGTCGGCAGGATGCGCCAGTGGTAATGAATCGACGGCACGTGCACGATCCTGCGCGCGGCAGAGGTCACGCGGAAGAAGATGTCCCAATCCTGGGCACCATCGGTCTCCTTGTCCCAGGCACCTACCTGGCGGACCACCGAGGTTCGCATGAGGTTCAAATGGGTCAGGTAGTTCACCGAGTGCAGCATTTCCGGACTCCACTGCGGCTTGTACAGTGCATTCATCCGGCAGGTGCCGTCGGCGTTGATGGAATCCTTGTCCGAGTACAGGAAGTCGACGTCGGTCCCACCCTGCTGCAGTGCGGCCACCATGTCGTACAACGCCCAGGGCGTGATGGTGTCGTCATGATCGAGCAGCGCGACGAACTCCCCTTCCGCATGTTCGAGGGCGGCATTGGAGTTCTCTGAAATACCGCCGTTGGCGGCCAGCAGTATCGCTTTGTGCCGCGGCTCGGACGCGCAGCGCTGCTTCAACCATTCCCAACCATCCAGGTCGTCCACATCGGCCCACGCCAGGCAGGTCTCCCATTCCCCATAGGTCTGCAACTCGACACTCTGCAGTGTTTCGTCCAGCACCTGGCGCGGAACCTTGTAGATGGGAATGATCAGCGACACCCGCGGGCGATAGGTGAACGCCTTCGCGGCGACCGCCTGCTCGGCCAATGCCTGCGGAGACAATTCGGTGGCACCGATGTAATCCGCGAGATCCTGACAATCCGCACGCAGCGCAGGGTTGAACCCTGCCTGCGCCCGGGTCAATGCAACGCCCCCGGCAGACTGCTGCTCACGGCCCAATGAACGGGCATAACGTGCCTCGGCCTTGCGGATGCCCCAGTTCAGCGCCCGCGCCCGCAACCCGCCCTGCGCATTCCAGCGCTGGTGGATGCGCTCGAACGCGCGCCCGACTTTGGCGCCAATTGTCTCGGAACGTTGCTGCGCCTGATGAAGATCCCGCGTGAGCGATGCAATGAGATCATCACGGTCCTTGATGTCACTGAGGAGTCGCTTGCGCCGCATGCCGACCTCCTGCAGTCCCTGCTCGCGTTCCCGCAGCCGCAAGGCCGATTCGCTTTCATGGGCCGCGATGGAACGCTGGTGGGCGGCCCGCTCTGCCTCAAGACTGGCAGCGACAGCAGCGTGCGCCTCACGCTCCTGGGCAATCTTCCCTTCCAGCGCGGCAAGCGCAGACGCCTTGTCCGCTTCCAGCGCAGCCAACGCCGAAGACTTGTCCGCCTCCAATGCAGCCAGCGCCGAGGCCTTTTCCGCCTCCAGCGCAGCCAGTGCCGAGGCCTTTTCCGCCTCTAGAGCAGCCAGTGCCAGCACCTTGGCGCGGCACTCGGCCTGGGCGGCAACCGCCTGTTCGCGTTCCTTGCCAAGGTTGTGCGAGATCTCCTCGACCTTGCGCAGCAAGACGTCCCGCTCTGCCTCGGCGCTCTCCAGCTCCGCTTCCAGCGCGGCAATGGCCGTTGCAAGTTCATGCCGCCCGTGCGAGTCATCGGCGGCACCCTGCAATGCTGCCAGCTGCTCACCTGCGTGATGCAACTGCTGGGTTTTCTCGTTCACCGCGGCGATGCTGCGCTCGTGTTCGGCGCGCACATACGCCAGCTCGCCTTCAAGGTTTGCAACCTTGCCGCCAAGCGCGTGCACTTCGTTCCGCCACCAGTCTCGTGCGTAGGCCATCGCAACGGCGTGGCCCAGTGCTGCGAACAGATGGGTAACGAGATTGCGCTGGTGACCATCAAGTGTTCCCAGCGCCTTTACAGCGTCCGGAGCATTCTCACCGACCACCAGGACACCAAGCCCATGCGAGTGCCTGAATTCAAAGGACGGATACTGGGAAGAGAGCTCGGCCCACAGGCGCCAGACCCCGAAGTCACCCTGACGCTCCTGCGTGTCATGGAACAGGACTACCGCGCGACTGGAAAGCTTGGGCTTCCAGCTTTCAAAATCGTGGCGAACGGCCTCGTAGGTATGGAGACCGTCAATGTGCAGGAGATCGACACTGCCATCTTCGAACTTCCCCAACGCCTGATCAAACGTGCAGCGCAGCAGCTTCGAGAAATCATCGTACTTGCTGTCATGGTATTCGCTCAGTCCTGCGTAGACAGAGTTCCCATAGAAAGCGGCATGTTCATCCCCCTCCCAGGTATCCACGGCATAGGCGCGCGAGTCGAGGCCCAGTTCCTGGATCGTCTGGCAGAAGCTGAGATAGGACGCACCGTAGTGGGTTCCCAGCTCAACAAACATCGCCGGACGCAGCGCCTCGGTTATCCAGCCCGCAAACGGGATATGGCCATGCCAGGCACTCGGCGGCAGCTTCAACGGCCTGATGAAGGCAGAATTGTTCAGTTCGATCATCGTCCGTTTTCCTGTTCTTCTTTGGCCTGCGCACTGGCAATGAACTGCTCTACCGCCCCACCGCAAAGCAATGGGACCATCTCGGATATTCTCTCAATCGGCCAGTTCCACCACTGGATCCGCTGCAGAGCCTGGATCTGCTCGTCATCAAAGCGGTAGCGAACCACACGGGCGGGATTGCCTACCACGACCGCGTAGGGCGGAACGTCCTTGGCCACGACCGCCCGTGCGCCAATGATGGCACCGTTACCCACGGTCACCCCTGACATGATCGTCGCGCCATGCCCTATCCACACATCGTTGCCAATGCGGGTTGGGCCACGCGTGGCAGGGTGACCGTCGGCCAGCGCATCCGGGTGGCCAAGCGCGATCCGCAAGGGGAACGTCGTGACCCACTGCGCGTTGTGCTCACCGCCGCCGAAAATGGCAACTTCGTCAGCGATGGAGCAGAACGCACCGATGGTGATGGATTCATGCTCTGCCCAGATGCGGAAGTTCGGGCTTCCGTAGGTGAACCGACCTACCTGGATGCGCGGGTCATGCACGATGGTTTCAGGAATATGGGAAGTGGTCATGCGGACTCCCCACCGACGCCCAGCGACTTCACCGCAACACGCTCGAACGGGATCCCGACCAGGCCATAGCGCAGCTTGGTCGATGCGACCTTGATCAATACGGCGTCATGCAGCCAATGATGCTGGACATTATCCCAGGGGTTGCCCTCTGCAATGGAAACCGTCATCGAATAGTCACCGTCAGGCAGCAGTGGAATGCTGAAATCGAACTCGGCTTCCAGCGTCTCCCCCGCCGCCATCGAACAGGGCTGCGGGACATAGGTATAGGTGTGCTCACCGAAAAGGGACTGCCCCAGGCGGTCCTTGACGAAGAAGCCGATGATGGTGCTTTCGAGGGCGCGAACGGCCGACGCACGAATCCTCAGCGTTACCTGTTCGCCGCCACGGAACACGTTCAGGGGCCGCAGGTCGCGATCCAACAGCTCGACCGATTCGATCCGGGCAGCCTCGGATGTCCAGCCGTCGGAATTGTGGATGTTGGAGAACAGCGTGAGCTTGGTTTCTTCCTCAACCTGGCTTTCCTTCCGGCGCTCCGGAGACGCGTCGTCCTTGCGTCGCTCGTTCTTGATGCTCTTGAGCTTGACTGCTTCGCCGTACACTTCCTGAGCACAGTACTCGATGTACTCGGTGACCACGTCCTGTGCCGATGCGTGCATGCGAACGTGGCCCTTGTCGAGCCAGATTGCGCGGTCGCAGAAATTCAGGACCGAGCCGGTATCGTGGCTTACAAACAGCAGGGTTCCGCGCTCGCGGAACGAGCGCAGGAATCGCATGCATTTCTGCACGAATACGCTGTCGCCGACAGCCAGGGCTTCGTCCACGATCATGATATCGGCGTCGACGTGAGCAATCACGGCGAAGGCGAGCCGCACATACATACCGCTCGAATACACCTTCACCGGCTGATTGACGAAATCACCGATATCAGCGAAGGCAACGATATCTTCGTAACGTTCGTCGATCTCCTGCCGGGTCAGGCCCAACAGAGTGGCACTCATGTAGACGTTTTCGCGCCCGGTGAATTCAGGGTTGAAGCCTGCGCCGAGCTCAAGCAGTGCCGCCACGCGCCCGTGGATATGCGCGCTGCCTGCCGTTGGTGTCAGCGTTCCACAGATAAGCTGCAGGAGCGTCGATTTGCCCGCGCCGTTGCGGCCGACGATGCCGACAGCCTCTCCGCGGCGCACGTCGAAGCTGACATCCTGCAATGCCCAGTACTCACGGAAATAGTCGCGTCGTGGCCGCCCCATGAGCCCGGATACGCGGGGCAGCACGAACTGCTTCAGCCGGTCACGCGGATGCTCATAGATCTGGTAAAGCTTGGACAGCGATTCCACGTGGATGGCCACGGGCCGCTCCTGCAACGCCTGCACGCTGCCGGCTGCATTGGTATCAGAGGACATCAGCAAATCCTCGGCGGGTCTTCTGGTAGACATAGAAAGCAAAGCTCAGCAGTACCAACGCAACCGCCATGGACAGGAACCACCCTGAGATTTCCGGGAGTTCGCCGAAGATCAGAATCCTGCGTGCCTGCTCCACCGGATAGGTGATGGGACTGAACTGAATCCAGCCACGGAACTGCTCCGGGAGGCTGGAGGTGGGATACACGATGGGTGACAGGAAAAAGAGCACCGTGGTGATCATCACGGTCAGCTGGCCGATATCGCGAAGGTAGACGCCGACGGCAGCGAAGAGATAGGTGAATGCCACCGTCATCAACAACAGAGGGAGCAACAGTACCGGCAGCAACAGCGCAGTCCAGGGCAGGTACTGGACCATGGCGAACTGCACCACCAGCAGCACCACCACGCTGATGCACAGATGGAACAGCGCCGATGCAACGGAAACCCACGGAAGGATTTCCAGCGGGAAGACTACCTTCTTCACGTAGCTGACATTGGACAGAACCAGGGCCGGGGCGCGATTGATGCAATCGGCAAAGAACCCATGGATCATCAAGCCAACGAAAAGGATCAAGGCAAACTCACCCGTGGATTGTGCCGCACCACTTGCCCAACGAACCTTGAAGATCGAAGAGAACACCAGCGTGTAGACCGCGAGCATCAGAAGCGGCGTAAAGAACGACCAGGCAAGTCCAGCCAGGGAGCCACGGTAGCGGGCGGCAATTTCACGCTTGGCCAATTGATAGATCAGCGAACCGTGCTTCAACAGCGAGGTCAGAAGAGCGGCAGGCCCTGCTGAATGGGTATGCATGTCAGTCATGAGTTCGTCTTGGGGTTCGGGCGGCCGACTTGAGCAGAGAAGGCGGGCGTTGCAGTTGCCGAGGAAAGCGCGCTCACGCCAGTGCCCGCTCCAGATCCACCTGCAGGTCCCCCAGTTCCTCCACACCCACGCTCAACCGCACCAGCGCATCACTGATGCCCAGCTGTTCGCGGCGCGCCACCGGGATCGAGGCGTGGGTCATCACCGCCGGGTGGTTGACCAGGCTTTCCACGCCGCCCAGCGACTCGGCCAGGGTGAACAGCTCGGTCTTCTCGCAGAAGCGCTTGGCCGCCTCGAAACCGCCCTTGAGCACGATCGAGACGATGCCGCCATAGCCGGCCATCTGCTTGCCGGCCAGCGCATGCTGCGGGTGCGACGGCAGGCCCGGATAGATCACCTTCTCCACCGCCGGGTGCTTCTCCAGCCACTGGGCGAGGGCCATCGCGTTGGCGCAGTGCGCCCTCATGCGCAGCGGCAGGGTCTTCAGGCCACGCAGGGCCAGGAAGCTGTCGAACGGGCCCTGCACGCCCCCCACCGAGTTCTGCAGGAAGGCCATCTGCTCGGCCAGTTCGGCGTTGTCGCCCACCACCACCATGCCACCGACCATGTCCGAGTGGCCATTGAGGTACTTGGTGGCCGAATGCAGGACCAGATCGGCCCCCAGTTCCAGCGGGCGCTGCAGCATCGGCGAAGCAAAGGTGTTGTCCACCACCACGATCAGGCCATGGCGCTTGGCGATGGCAGCGACCGCGGCGATGTCGACGATCTTCAGCATCGGGTTGGTCGGGGTCTCAATCCAGACCATCTTCGTCTTCGACGTGATCGATGCCTCGAACGCAGCCAGATCGGTCAGATCGACGAAACTGAAATCCAGCCCGGCGGTGCGGCGACGCACGCGCTCGAACAGGCGGAAGCTGCCACCGTAGATGTCATCCATCGCCACCACGTGGCTGCCGGCATCCAGCAGCTCGATCACCGTCGAGCTGGCCGCCATCCCGGACGCGAACGCGAAGCCGCGGGTGCCGCCTTCCAGCGATGCCACGCAGCGCTCGTAGGCGAAGCGGGTCGGGTTGTGGGTACGCGAGTACTCGAAACCCTGGTGCTCGCCCGGGCTGGACTGGGCGTAGGTCGAGGTGGCATAGATCGGCGGCATCACTGCGCCGGTGCTCGGATCGGGCGACTGGCCGCCGTGGATGGCCAGGGTAGCCAGGGCCAGCGCACGGTCGGTCGAAGA
This sequence comes from Stenotrophomonas sp. YJH_SMC_40, assembly GCF_059368615.1. Lineage (NCBI taxonomy): Bacteria > Pseudomonadati > Pseudomonadota > Gammaproteobacteria > Lysobacterales > Lysobacteraceae > Stenotrophomonas > Stenotrophomonas sp. YJH_SMC_40. The sequence continues at coordinate 79,755 of NZ_JCAFRX010000007.1, forward strand.
GGAGTTGGACATGTCGTTTCCTGAATGGCGCCGACCTGCGGCGCCGTCAAAGGATCGGGAGTCTACCAGCGGGGCCTTAATGACCTTTGACGCAGATAAACCTGAATTCAGCAGCGATCTGTGACGATCTGCATGTATCTTCGGTCTACTGCACGCGACGGCGCAGATAGTTCAGCAGGTCGATACGGGTGATCAGGCCCAGGAAGGCGTTGCCGTCCATCACGATCGCCACCTGGCCGCGGTCGAACACCGGCAGCAGCGCCTCGATCGGCGACTTCACGTCCAGCCGGTCCAGCTTGCTGACCATCGCCGTGGCGACGGTGTCGCGGAAACGCGCTTCGTCACCATAGACGTGCAGCAGCACGTCGCTTTCGTCGACGATGCCGACCAGCTGGTCACCGTCCATCACCGGCAGCTGCGACACGTCGTACAGCTTCATGCGCTGGTAGGCGGTGGTCAGCAGGTCGTTCGGGCCGATCACCACGGTGTCGCGCTGGCCGTACGGGCGCAGGATCAGGTCGCGGAGGTCACCGTGCTGCGGGCGCTCCAGGAAGCCGTTGTCCAGCATCCAGTAGTCGTTGTACATCTTCGACAGGTACTTGTTGCCGGTATCGCAGACCAGCACCAGCACCTTCTTCGGCGTGGTCTGCTCCTTGCAGTACTTCAGCGCAGCGGCCAGCAGGGTGCCGGTGGACGAGCCGCCGAGGATACCTTCCTTGCCCAGCAGTTCACGCGCGGTGTGGAAGCTCTCGGCGTCGCTGATGGCATAGGCCTTCTTGACGCGGCTGAAGTCGGAGATCGACGGCAGGAAGTCCTCGCCGATGCCCTCCACCAGCCAGCTGCCCGACTTGTCGTTGAGCACGCCGTCATTGATGTATTCGGCCAGGATCGAGCCGACCGGATCGGCCAGCACCAGCTCGGTCTTCGGCGACAGCTTGGCGAAGGCACGCGACAGGCCGGTCATGGTGCCGGAGCTGCCGCAGCCGAACACGATGGCGTCGAGGTCGCCGCCCATCTGCTCCAAGATCTCCGGGCCGGTACCGAATTCATGCGCGGCCGGGTTGTCCGGGTTGCCGAACTGGTTGATGAAGTAGGCGCCCGGGGTCTGCTCGGCGATGGTCTTGGCCAGGTCCTGGTAGTACTCCGGATGGCCCTTGGCCACGTCCGAGCGGGTCAGGCGGACTTCGGCGCCCATCGCCTTCAGGTTGAAGATCTTCTCGCGGCTCATCTTGTCGGGAACGACCAGGATCAGCTTGTAACCCTTCTGCTGCGCGACCAGGGCCAGGCCCAGCCCGGTGTTGCCGGCGGTACCCTCGACCAGGGTCGCACCCGGCTTCAGGTCGCCGCGCTGCTCCGCCGCCTCGATCATCGACAGGCCGATGCGATCCTTGATCGATCCACCCGGGTTGGCGCTTTCGAGCTTCAGGTAGAGCTCGCAGACGCCGGTGTCCAGGCGCTGGGCCTTGACGATCGGGGTCTGGCCGATGAGTTCGAGGACGGAAGAATGAATGGGCATTCGGAGGACTTTCGGTTCGCGCCGCAGGGGGCCGGACCGATGATTATCCGTCGGATGGCGATGAATGTCAGGTCGGCGCGGAGACGGGCCGCAAGCCCGCAGAAAGAGATGCGGACGGCCCCGGATCGACGAGGAGACCGGTACCGCCCGCATCGGTGAGTTGTGCCTGCAGGCCAAGGCACCACCGCCTGTGGTGCCTTGGCGCGGCCGCCTCATCGGCGGTGCCGCGATGCCGGGGCAGGAGCGCCCGGCGGGGCCATCGATGGCCGGGTCACGCCGTTCCAGGCGTGACGGGGTGCGTCAAAGCGTGGGGGACGTCGTTGGGAGCGGTGTTTCGTACATTCGCAGAAGTCGTTGCTTGGCCAGCAGCTTCTCGCGCTTCATGCGACCCAGGGTGACATCATCGATCGGGAGTACACCCAACTCCGCGTCCATGCACTTCTTGTTCAACTTGCGGTGCTGGTCATGGAGTGCCCTGAACTCCGGATCACGCGCGCGACGTGCGTCGATCTCGCTCTGGGGCTGATCTTCAAACATGATGGACCTCCTTCGACAGATACACGAACGCCCCGGCCGCAAGGCACGGGGCGTTGTTCATGGAGGAGCGCCGGTCGATGGCCACCTGGACGCCTGCAACGACCTGCAGCACTGGCCTGCGCACGTCGATCTGCTGCGGTTCGCGCCCTGCTTGCATCGGCCCGGCCCTCCCATCGTCCGGTCCGCGGCATTGCGTCCCGGACGATTGACCCTACGCCTGCTAAAGGCGGGGTACAAGACCCCTGCGTCAAAAAGACCGAACCCCGCCGAGGCGGGGTTCAGGCTGAATGCTCATCACAACGAAAAACAAACAATATCAAGCAATTACGGGGCGATGATGACCTCGGCCGAACGTGCCTGGGTGGAGGCCGCCTTCTTGCCGGCAAGCTGGATCCGGTTGCTCGCGACACCCGCCGCAACCAGGGCATCGCGCAGGGCCTCGGCACGCTTCTGGCCTACGCCGTTGGCACTGTCGTAAGCCTCGATGCGCAGGCGGCCCTTCTTGCCGATGTTCAGGTATTCGGCCAACGCCTTGGCCTGGTTGCGGGCGCCGCCGGACAGGCTGGAGGCGCCGGCGGCAAACGCATCGCCACGGAAGGTGAAGACCTCGCCGCGGCCATCGAACTTCGAGCCCGGCAGCTTCTGACCGGACACCAGCTCGGCTTCCTCGCGGGCGAGCTTGGCGGCGTTCTGCTGGGCGGCGCTGAGGCGCTGCTGCTGCTTGCCGGCGACGCTGGTCAGGGCGTTCTCGGCGTCCTGGCGGGCCAGGGTCTCGGCCTCGGCGGCCTGGCGCAGGCGTTCAGCCTCCTCGGCCTGCATCTGCGCCTGCATGCGCAGCTGTTCGGCTTCCTGCCGGGCACGCGCGGCATCGCGGCGGCTGGCCTCGATCAGCAGGTCGCTGCGGGTCCGCTCCAGGCGGTCGACCTCGCGGGCGGCCAGCGCGGTACGCACCGCCGTCTCGGCGATCTCCACCCGGCGCTCGGCCAGGTAGGTGGCCAGCTCCTGGTCGCGGCGCTTGGCCTTGTCCAGGGTGGCGATGGCCTGCTGGGCCTGCATGCGCTCGAAGGCGCCCAGCTCAGCGGTATCCGGGTTGGCCTGGATGGCCATCAGGCGCTGGCTCAGCTGCGCCACCATCGGGTTGTCGGCGGCCACGGCCAGGGTCGGCAGCGCCAGCAGCGCGGCCAGGGTTGCGGCAGTCATCGGCTTCACCGGCGATCCTCCCCGGTCGACAGCTGGCGTTGCAGCTGGTTGACCTCGTTGCGGCGCAGCTGCAGCTGGGCGGTCACGGTGGCTTCCTCGCTGCGCACGCGGGCCAGGTCGGCATCGGCGGCGGCACGCAGGGCCATGGCCGGGGCATTCTTGCGCTCGCGGCGGTCGCCGGCGGCGCGCTGGGCCTGCTCCAGCCCCTGCCGGGCCAGCCCGATCAGGTCCGGGGCGTACTGGTCGGCATCGGCCTGGGTGGCCTTGTCGACCGCCTGCCGGGCCTGGGCCAGTTCCATCGCGCCATCCTGCGCCCAGGCGGGGGCAGACAGTGCGAATGCAAACGCCATCACATACAGGCTGTGGCGCATTCGTGCGAAGCTAAGTCGTTTCATTGGGGAGGCCGTACCGGTTGTCGGTTCACGGCCATTGTCGTCAAGCCGACACCGTGCTGGCAACGGGCGTCGGCCGTTTCGTTGGGGAAAATTCGCAATGGATATCGGCTACTTCCTGAAGCTGATGACCGAAAAGAACGCTTCGGACATGTTTCTGACCACCGGGGCACCGGTCTACATCAAGATCGAGGGGAAGCTCTATCCGCTGGGCAACACCGGCCTGCCGCCGGGCATGGTCAAGAAGATCGCCTACTCGCTGATGGACGAAGGCCAGGTGCCGCAGTTCGAGCGCGAGCTGGAACTCAACATGGCCATCGCCCTGCCCGATGCCGGTCGCTTCCGCGTCAATGTGTTCAAGCAGCGCGGCGAAGTGGGCATGGTCATCCGTGCCATCCGCAGCCGGATTCCGAGCATCGAGGAGCTGAACCTGCCGCAGGTGCTGAAGGACGTCATCATGACCCCACGCGGGCTGGTACTGGTGGTGGGGTCCACCGGTTCCGGCAAGTCCACCTCGCTGGCGTCGATGATCGACCACCGCAACAGCACCACCACCGGTCACATCCTCACCATCGAAGACCCGATCGAGTACCTGCACAAGCACAAGATGTCGATCGTCAACCAGCGCGAGGTCGGGCTGGATACCCATGCCTTCCACAACGCGCTGAAGAACGCGATGCGTGAGGCGCCGGACGTGATCCTGATCGGCGAGATCCTGGACGCAGAGACGATGGAAGCGGCGATCGCCTTCGCCGAAACCGGTCACCTGTGCCTGGCCACCCTGCACTCCAACAACGCCGACCAGACCATCGAGCGCATCCTCAACTTCTTCCCGGAAAGCGCGCACAAGAACGTGCTGATGAACCTGGCGCTGAACCTGCGTGCGGTGATCAGCCAGCGCCTGGTGAAGAACAAGGAAGGCCGTCGCCTGCCGGCCACCGAAGTGCTGCTCAACACGCCGATGATCCGCGACCTGCTGCGTCGCGGCCAGGTGCACGAGATCAAGGCGGCGATGGAAGCATCGCTGGAAGAGGGCATGGAGAGTTTCGACCAGTGCCTGTTCCGGCTGGCCAAGGCCGGCACCATCGAGCAGGAGGAAGCGCTGCGCGCGGCCGACTCGCGCGATGGCCTGGCACTGAAGTTCCGCTTGTCCGAAGGCAGCAGCGGCGAGCATGACCCATACGCGGATTTCTCGGCCGGCGCACCCAGCATCACCCACGGGTTCTGACAATGAACACGCCCGAGAAAGAGATGAGCATTGTTCAGCACCTGGATCAGTGCACCGTGCGAATTGAGTGCGACTCTGGGGTTGGAACGGGATTCTTCTTCGCCGTTGGGCAATCCGGAAAGATCCCACAAGATGGCGAGCCATTTGTACCGTTAATCATTACCAATCAGCACGTCATCGGCAGCAGCACCACAATTCGCTTTGTCATTTCAGCAACTGATTCAGCGGGTAAAGTTAGTCATCACCAGTTTTCGCACACGACAGCCGAACTGCGACTCACCACTCACCCAAACGGCGTAGACCTCGCGTGTCTAAACATTGGGGTGGTGCTTAACTTCTTCAGCCGCAATCAACTGAAGCCCGCGTTCACTTGGTTGGACGCCTCAATAATCCCCAGCTCAGATCAATTTAAGGCGCTGTCACCCATTTCGGATATCGTCCTAGTTGGATATCCCACCGGGCTATGGGATCACACAAATAATCGGCCAATTTTTCGAAGAGGCATAACGGCGACAACTCCACATGTAAAATGGCAAGGGAGAGATGAATTCCTGATCGACGCCGCCATCTTCGGCGGATCGAGTGGGTCGCCTGTTTTCATCTTCAACGAGGGGTCATACTCAAGCCCTGAAGGCATTGTCATAGGGAGCCGACTGTTACTTATCGGGGTCAACCGCGCAGTATACGTTCACAATACAGAGGGACGACTGGTGCAATCCCCGTCTCCAAGCGGACATTCACTTCTTCCAGTCACAGGCATTCCCAACAACCTCGGTGTCGCCATCTCAATCCGACAGCTGAGGGCGCTTATCGACGAAGCCATCAAGCCACAAGGCTGGCGGCCCTATGGCCAACCCAAGATTACCGTTGGCGGAACCCTCGCTTGACATACGATTCGCGCGACAGCCGTGCACTGAAGTTCCGCCTGTCCGAAGGCAGCAGCGGCGAGCACGACCCGTACGCCGATTTCTCGGCCGGCGCGCCGAGCATCACCCACGGGTTTTGACCGCGCGCCGGGCCATGCCCGGCGAAAGCCTGAAGGATTCAGCGGCGGTCTCATCCAATGAGACCGCTGATCCGTAGGTTTCCGCAATGGAAACCATCCGCAAGCTTGCCATCCTGGCTGACGCCGCCAAGTACGATGCCTCCTGCGCCTCCAGCGGCTCGGGCAAGCGCGACTCACGCACCAGCGGCGGCATCGGCAGCACCGAAGGCATGGGCATCTGCCACAGCTATACGCCGGATGGCCGTTGCGTTTCGTTGCTGAAGATCCTGCTGACCAACTTCTGCGTCTACGACTGCGCGTACTGCGTGAACCGGGTGTCCAGCAATGTGCCCCGCGCGCGCTTCAGCGTGGACGAGGTGGTCGCGCTGACGCTGGACTTCTACAAGCGCAACTACATCGAGGGCCTGTTCCTGTCCAGCGGCATCATCCGCAATGCGGACTACACCATGGAGCAGATGGTGGAAGTAGCGCGGCAACTGCGCGAAGAACACCGCTACGCCGGCTACATCCACCTCAAGACCATTCCCGAGGCCTCGCCGGAACTGCTGGCCAGCGCCGGGCGTTACGCCGACCGCCTGTCGATCAACGTCGAACTGCCGACCGAAGCCGGGCTGAGCGCCTTGGCGCCGGAGAAGACGGTGCATTCGATACGCGGCGCGATGGGCGAACTGCGTTGGCGCATCGAGGAAGCCAAGGAGGCGCGCAAGGCCCCCGCAGCGGTGGCGCCGACGGCCAGCCGCAGCGCACGCCCGCGCCCTCCCCGTTTCGCCCCGGCCGGGCAGAGCACGCAGATGATCGTCGGCGCGGACGGGGCCAACGACCAGCAGATCCTGGCCAGCGCCGACAGCCTGTACGGCAGTTACCGGATGCGCCGGGTCTACTACTCTGCGTTCAGCCCGATTCCCGATGCCAGCCGGCAGCTGCCGCTGCAGCCCCCACCCCTGCAACGCGAGCACCGGCTGTACCAGGCCGACTGGCTGTTGCGTTTCTATGGCTACGGCGTGGACGAGATCACCGACACCACCCAGGGCGGAATGCTCGATCTGGAGATCGATCCGAAGATGGCCTGGGCGATCCGCCATCCCGAACGCTTCCCGGTCGATCTGAACCGTGCACCGAAGGAAATGCTGCTGCGGGTGCCCGGCCTGGGCGTGCGCAATGCAGAGCGCTTGCTGATGGCGCGCCGGCACGGGCGCCTGCGCGTGGCGGATATCGCCCGCCTGAAGGCGCCGATGAGCAAACTGCTACCGTTCGTGCTGTTGGCCGACCATCACCCGCGCAAGGCACTGGATGACCCGGCCGCGCTGCGAGCACAACTGGCCCCGCCGCCGCGCCAGGGATCACTGTTCGATGCACCGCCGGCAGCCTGACGCGCCGCGCTGGTCGCAGCGGGTGGATCCGCCGTGGTCGCTGCAGGCCTGGCGCGACGGCGCGCGTGATGCGCTGCTGCGGGGCGTGCGGCCCGAGCAATTGGACTGGCTCGAAGGCGGCGAGGCATCGCTGCTGGATGCGCCGCCGGTGCAGCAGGCACCGGTGGCGGCACAGGCAAGCGTTCCCGGCGTCCCGCGCGAATTCCTGGAGCTGGCCGCCACCTGCCTGTGCCATGGCGAACCGCAGCGCCTGTCACTGCTGTACCGGCTGCTGTGGCGGATCACCCATGGCGAACGCACGGTGCTGACCAATCCCGCCGATGCCGATGTGCTGCGTGCGATGACATTGGCCCAGGCCGTCCGCCGTGACACGCACAAGATGAAGGCATTCGTGCGCTTCCGCGAGCTGCCCGGCCAACCTGATGCGTTCATCGCCTGGTTCGAGCCACAGCACCACATCGTCGACCGGGTCGCGCCGTTCTTCGCACGCCGCTTCACCGGCATGCGCTGGGCGATCCTCACTCCTTCGCGCAGCGTCGCCTGGGATGGACAGGCGCTGGCCTTCGGCCCCGGCGCACGCCGCGAGGACGCTCCGGCCGAGGATGCGCGCGAGGCCCTGTGGCAAACCTATTACGCCAGCATCTTCAATCCGGCCCGGCTCAACACCCGGATGATGATGCAGGAGATGCCGGCCAGATACTGGCGCCACCTGCCCGAGGCGCAGCTGCTGCCGCGCCTGGTGCGCGATGCGGGCGATCGCGTGCAGGAAATGCATGACCGGCCCGCGCAGGCACCCCAGCGCAGAATTCCCATGCGAGGGGACGCTGCGACAGCGCGCCCAGATACCGCCAGCCTGCAGACGCTGCGACAGCAGGCCAGCGCCTGCCGCCAGTGCCCGCTGTGGGAGACCGCCACGCAGACGGTGTTCGGCCAGGGGCCGGCCGATGCGCGGGTGATGGTGATCGGCGAGCAGCCTGGCGATACCGAGGATCTGCGCGGCCAGCCGTTCGCCGGCCCTGCCGGCCAGTTGCTGGACCGCGCATTGGCCGAGCTGGGAATCGATCGCGCCACGCTGTACCTGACCAACGCGGTGAAGCACTTTCACCATGAGCGGCGTGGCAAGGTGCGGCTGCACAAGCGGCCGGAAAGCCGCCACATCCAGGCCTGCCGGCCGTGGCTGATGGGCGAGATCGCGCGCGTGCGGCCGCAGCTCATCGCCTGCCTGGGCGCAACCGCGGCAGCCTCGGTATTTGGCCGTGATTTCAATCTGTCGCGCGACCGTGGACGCTGGCACACGCTGGAGGAAGGCACCCGCGGCTACGCCACCGTGCACCCGGCGTGGGTGCTGCGGCAAGGCGATGGCGCGCGCCGCGAACGGGCCTATGCACTGTTCCGCGATGATCTCGCGCAACTGCTGCAAAAAGGGGACGGAGGGGATTAAGTCGTGAATGCACTTGCGACTTGATCCCCTCCGTCCCTCTACTTTCAGGCTGCGTCGGGCTGGTTTTCCGGGCGCGCGCGGTCGAAAGCGTCCAGCGCCTGACAGGCGGCCTCGATGCGGCGAAGGGTCGGGTACGGCGCAAGGTCGAGGCCGAAACGATGGGCGTTGTACAGCTGCGGCAGCAGGCAGAGGTCGGCCAGCCCGGGGCGGTCACCGTGGCAGAAGGTGCCGGTGTCACGGCTGTTGGCCAACAGCGCTTCCATCGCCGCAAAGCCCTCGGCAATCCAGTGCAGCGTCCACTGCGTGCGTGCATCGGCCGGCAGCTGCAGACTGCGCTCCAGGTACTGCATCACCCGCAGGTTGTTGATCGGGTGGATGTCGCAGGCCACCAGCTGGGCCAGTGCCCGCACCCGCGCACGGCCGGCGGCATCGGCCGGCAGCAGCGGCACCTGCGGGAAGCGCTCGTCCAGGTACTCGACGATCGCCAGCGACTGCGTCAGCGCATGCCCTTCGTGCAGCAGCGTCGGCACCAGCTGCTGCGGATTGAGCCTGCGATAGGCGTCCAGGTGTTGTTCGCCGCCGTCGCGCACCAGATGCACCGGCCGCGCCTCCCAGGCCAAGCCCTTCAGCTCCAGACCGATGCGCACGCGGTAGGCGGCGCTGGATCGCCAGTAGGTGTACAGCACGATGCCGTCGTCGACCGGAATCTCCATGGCCGCCTCCATGCTCAGGGCTTGGCGGCCTGTTCGATGCGCTGCTCGATCGCACCGAAGATGCTGTTACCGGCGGCATCGAGCATCTCGATGCGGACCACGTCGCCGAACGACATGAAGGGCGTGCTCGGCTTGCCGTCGCGCAGGGTTTCGACCACGCGCTGCTCGGCGAAGCACGACGCACCCTTGCTGGTGTCTTCATTGGCGATGGTGCCCGAGCCGACGATGGTGCCGGCGCCCAACGGACGGGTCTTGGCCGCATGCGCGACCAGCTGGGCGAAATTGAACTGCATGTCCACGCCCGCTTCCGGTGCACCGAACCACTTGCCGTTGATGTGGGTCAGCAGCGGCAGGTGCACCTTGCTGTCCTGCCACGCAGCGCCCAGTTCGTCGGGGGTGACGAACACCGGCGACAGCGCCGAGCGCGGCTTGGACTGCAGGAAGCCGAAGCCCTTGGCCAGCTCGCCCGGAATCAGGTTGCGCAGCGAGACATCGTTGACCAGGCCGACCAGCTGGATGTGGCCCGCCGCCTGTTCCGGGGTGGCCGCCATCGGCACGTCGTCGGTGATCACCACGATCTCCGCTTCCAGGTCGATACCGTACTCCTCGCTGACCACCTTGACCGCATCGCGCGGGCCGTAGAAGCCGGCACTGGTGGCCTGGTACATCAGCGGATCGGTGTAGAAGCTCTCCGGCACCTCGGCGCCACGGGCGCGGCGCACGCGCTCGACGTGCGGCAGGTAGGCACTGCCGTCGACGAATTCATAGGCGCGCGGCATCGGCGCGGCCAGGGCCTGCGGGTCGAGGTCGAACACGCCGTCGGCGTCGCCGGCATTGAGCGATTCGTACAGGGCGTTCAGGCGCGGCGCGATGTGGCTCCAGTCTTCCAGAGCCTGCTGCAGGGTGGCGGCAATGCCGGTGGCGCGCACGCCGTGGCGCAGGTCACGCGAGACGACGATCAGGGTGCCGTCGCGGCCGCCTTCCTTCAAAGAACCAAGCTTCATGGGTGGGTGTCCGGAGTCGTGGGCAAACAAGTTTCAAGTGTAATCAAATCTGCGGCGACGCCAAGCTGCAGCGCGGCATCGGCCCACCCTACCGTAGTGGGGGGTTCGGCAGGGCTTGCAGCCCTGCACCTGCTCAATGCAACAGCAACGGCAACGTCAAAAGCGGCTCTGGCTTTCTGCTGGTTGGGCGGGGCGGTGTGGGCCGGCAGGACACGCCGTAAACCCGTCCATGGGGGCTCGATGGCGCCATCCATGGCGCCAACGGTCCTGCCCACCCACACCGCCCCACCCCCGACAGGTTCCCAATGACTGATCGAACATCCACATCATTCATCGTCGAGATCCGTCAGACACCGAAATTGATCGAATGAGATTCGACAGATCGCGGAAAACTGTCGAAGGCGGGGTGGGTCCGGTGACAGGGGCGTGAGCCGCATGGATGCGGCGACCGAGCTTACATGGACGTACTTGCAGCGCCCCCTGCCACCGGACCCACCCCGCCTCCCACAGGAACCCGGCCTTTGACGTTGCTTCAGCCTCTGCGGGTGCAGGGCGCAGCCCTGCAGAGAGAACCCCTACCTGAACAGGTCTTTTTGCGTGAAGTCTCAAACATCGTTTAGACTTGCACGGTCTGCAGCGGCCGTCCGTTTCCCTCCGGGATCGCCGGCGACCAGGGTCCGCCCTCTTCGCCCGCCCCCACTCCGACGCCGTTCGTCACGCATTCCAGCCTGCGCTTCGTGCCGGCTGCACCCAATTCTCGCAGCGCGGTTCACGGGAACGCTCCGAGTCAGCCGATCAGTTTGATCTGCCCCCGTCTGTCCGTTCGGACAGGCGTTTCTTGTACTTGGAGCAAACTCAATGTCTTTTGAATCGCTGGGCCTGGCGCCCTTCCTGCTGCGTGCGCTTGCCGAGCAGGGCTACGAAAACCCGACCCCGATCCAGCAGCAGGCGATCCCGCTGGCACTGGCCGGTCGTGACCTGCTGGCCGGCGCACAGACCGGCACCGGCAAGACCGCCGCCTTCGGCCTGCCGCTGCTGCAGCACCTGGGCACCGCCTCGCAGGAAGTGCGCAGCGGCCCGCGCAAGCCGCGCGCGCTGATCCTGGCCCCGACCCGCGAACTGGCCACCCAGGTGCACGACAGCCTGCGCGGCTACAGCAAGTACCTGCGCATTCCCAGCGCCTGTATCTACGGCGGCGTCGGCATGGGCAACCAGCTGGACATCCTGCGCCGTGGCGTGGACCTGCTGGTGGCCTGCCCGGGCCGCCTGATCGACCACCTGGAGCGCCGCAGCATCGACCTGTCCGGCATTGAACTGCTGGTGCTGGACGAAGCCGACCGCATGCTCGACATGGGCTTCCTGCCGTCGATCAAGCGCATCCTGGCCAAGCTGCCGAAGCAGAACCGGCAGACCCTGCTGTTCTCGGCCACCTTCGAGGACAACATCCGCCAGCTGGCGCTGGAGTTCATGCGCAACCCGGAACAGATCCAGGTGACGCCGAAGAACACCGTGGCCGAAACCATCACCCACCGCGTGCACCCGGTCGATGCCGGTCGCAAGCGCGACCTGCTGCTGCACCTGCTGGCGCAGGACAGCCGCGAGCAGACCCTGGTGTTCGCCCGCACCAAGCACGGCAGCGACAAGCTGGCCTCGTTCCTGGAAAAGTCGGGCATCAAGACCGCGGCGATCCACGGCAACAAGAGCCAGGGGCAGCGCCTGCGTGCACTGGGTGACTTCAAGGCCGGCCGCGTGACCGTGCTGGTGGCGACCGATATCGCTGCGCGCGGCATCGACATCAACGAGCTGCCGAAGGTGATCAACTTCGACCTGCCGATGGTGGCCGAGGACTACGTGCACCGCATCGGCCGTACCGGCCGCAACGGCGCGACCGGCCAGGCGATTTCGCTGGTGGCACAGGATGAAGTGAAGCTGCTGCGTGCCATCGTGCGCCTGCTGGGCCGCGACATGGACATCCGCGATGTACCGGGCTTCGAGCTGCAGGTGCCGATCCGCTGGGGCAACAGTGCACCGGGCAAGGCCGAGCACGATACTGGCGAGCGCGCACCGCGCAAGAGCCATGCGCGCCGTCCGCACGGTGATACGCCGCGCCACGCGCACGCAGGCCCGAAGAAGGCCGGCGGTGGCCGCCGCGAAGGCGGTGGCAATGGCCAGCAGCGTGCAGGTGCCGGCCAGGGCCAGCGCCGTGGTGGTGGCGGCAATGGTGGCGGCCGCGGTCGTGGCCAGGGTGGCAACGGTGGCGGTCGCGCCGGCTGATCCCAGCTGACATGGAGGGTGCTTCCCGCTGCGCGGGGGCTATCGAGGGACGGCGCTGACGCGCCGTCCTTTTTTGTTGCGGGCTACCGGGTGATAAAGCACGCGGTGGCAGTACCGAGGGCGAATGGGCATGGGGGCAGCGCAGAACACGCTGTAAATACGTCCATGTAAGCTCGATGGCGCCATCCATGGCGCCAACGGTTCTGCGCTGCCCCCATGCCCATCCGCTTCAAGCATTGCCTGCGCCTTCTTCTCCCGCCGGGTAGCCGGGAGAAGAAAAATCAAATTCAAATTCAAAGGCAAAAGCCGAAGTCGCAATTCCTGGCTTTGCTTTTGCTTTTGCCCTCGCTCCCGCCTTGGGGTCTGACGCGTCCGCGCCCGCTGGAAACTGTCTTGGGGAGGCCGGGCGGGCTGCGCAGGACCGTTGGCGCCATGGATGGCGCCATCGAGCCCCCAAGGACGGGTTTACGGCGTGTCCTGCGCAGCCCACCCGGCCTCCCCCACACGCATCAATCAAGGCGCGCAAACCCTCAACCCCGCGCTTTACTCGGATTCACCAGATTCCCGAAGAAGATCGCGTTGATCAGCAGTCGGTCCGTTCCGTGCCAGTACTTGCGGTGTGCCGGGTCATCGGCAAACAGCACCACGTTGCCCTGCCCCTGCGCCGACACCAGCAGCCACGCACTACCCGCCACCCGCGTGCGGTTGCGCTCGGACAAGTAACCGTTCACCCGCGGCGGCGTGTCGATGCGCACCACCGTGGAAAACGGGTTCGCGCTCGGCTGCAGCGTCACCGTGTTCTCCTTGTTGATCGCCAGCTGCCGGCGCGGCACGCCGAATGCCAGCGGATGGCTGGTATCCACGTCGGCACTGAGAATGTTGCCGCTGACCCGCTCGATCGCAGCGATGTCGCGCTGGTCGCCAAACGCGCGGCGGCTTGCATCAGCAGCGTCTTCTTCCTTGCCGAGCTTTTCGCCGTCGGCCAGCTTCTGCTCGATCGCCCACTTCGAGGCACTGCCGTAGGTCACCAGTGAACCTCCGGCCTGCACCCAGCGCTTCAGTGCAGCCACCGTCGTGGCATCGACGCCCGTGTAGGTGCCACCGGACAGCACGATCGTGGTGTAGCGGTCCAGCGGTACCTTGCCCAGCTGCTGCGGATCCAGCTTGCTGGCTGGCAACTGCAGCTGCTGGTCGAGCAGGAACCACGCCGATCCGATTTCGGTGGCGGCCACGCCCTCGCCCATCACCAGTGCCACCGCAGGCTTGCGCAGCGCCTTGACGCCGTCACTGCCGAGGTCGATGCCTTCGCGGCTGCGGCCGCTGGACAGCGCGTGGACCTGTACGCCCGCCTCGCGCGCGGCGGATGTCACTGTCTCGAGCAGCGCCGCGCCCTGCAGCGATTGCCCGGCAACCGGAATGACCAGGCTGCCGGCGGCGAAGCTGATGTCGCCCTGCGCGGTCGCGGTGGTGAACGGCTGGAATGCCGCGCGTGCATTCACGCCCTTGCCCTGCAGCGCGGCCAGCGCACGCCCGGCGTTGTAGTCGCGCCAGTCGATGGCGTAGGCGAATCCGGCCTCGCCGCCCAGCACCGCGCCCTGCTCCACCGGCAGCGCGGCCACGCGTGCGCCGCCTTCGATACGGCTGCGGCTGCCCGCAAAGGCCACGCCGTAGGCCGGTGCGATCGCATAGCTGGTGCTGCCGTAGAACACATCACCCTTGATCGGCGGCGTCTCGGCAAAGATCGAATGCACCAGGCGGAACTGCGCCTGCTGCACCGGCACCACGTAGGCGCTGCCGGCATCGAAGCGCTGCCCATCGACAGTGACGGCACGGTCCAGTGCGCGCACCTCGATCCGGTGCAACAGCAGCAGTTCCAGCAGGCGACGGGTCAGGGCCGGGTCATGCGCATCGCCGAACACGAAGCTCTTCACCGGCTGCTGCGCAGCCTGCTTCAGCGCGCTCTGGAAGAACTGCTTCTGCAGGTCGAACAGGCCGCTGCGCTCGGTCACCGCGCCACGCACCGTGCCCAGCCCGGTGGCGACCTGGTTGCGGATGGTGAAGGGGAAGGTCAGCAGGCCATTCACCGATTCCTGCACGCGGCCGCGCGAGCTGGCCTGCTCGACGGTAACGCCGACAGCGCCATGGAAGTCCGGATAGGTGGAACCGTACACCGGCGAGAAGTTGTCGAAATTCTCGCCGGTGTAGTACAGCGACCCCAGCGCATCCAGCGCCTGCGCGTGGTACTTGGCGAGGGTCTTGTTGAATTCATACGACGCCGCCGGAATCAGCGGACTGTGCATGCTCTTCGGCGAGGGCTCGAAGTAGTAGGTGCTGTCCTTGCCCATTTCGTGGAAGTCGATCTGCACGTTCGGGTACCACTGGTGGAACACCTCCACCTTCGGCCGTGAGTCCTGCTGGGTGAGGGCCAGCCAGTCGCGGTTGAGATCGGTGAAGTAGTGGTTGGTACGACCCTGCGGGAACGGCTCGACGTGTTCCTTGTCGGCGGGGTCGGCAGAAGCTGGGTCGGAGGCCCAGGCGTTGTGCCAGTTGGCAGCACGGTCACGACCATCCGGATTCTGCGCCGGATCGAACAGCACCACCGCCTGCTGCAGCCATTGCTGGGTTTCTGCGCTGTGGTTGGCCACCAGGTAGTACGCCGTCAGCATCGCTGCCTCGGCACTGGAGGTCTCGTTGCCGTGGACGCTGTAGCCCAGCCACACCACCACCGGGCTGTCACCGGCGGCGCTGCGCGGCTGCGCCGGATCGGCCAGGGTCGCGTGCTGCTGGCGGATCTGTTCCAGCCGCGCATGATTGCCTGCAGCGGTGACGGTGGCGATCAACAGTGGGCGGCCTTCATAGCTGCGGCCGATCTCGCGCACGCTGATCTTGTCCGAGCGTTTCGCCAGTTCCTGGAAGTACGCCACCAGCTGGTCGTGCCGTGTGTAACGGCTGCCGATCGGGTAGCCGAGGAACTGCTCCGGCGTCGGCACCGCTGCATCGAACGCCGCTGCGTCGGTGACCTGCGGAAAGAAGTACGCGCTCTGTGCCTGCGCCGGCTGCGGCGAGGACAGTGCGGTAGCGGTGGCAAGCAGCAACGGAAGAACGGCACGGCGATGCAAGGACACGGTGACTCCCCTGGAACACAACGGCAGACGATCGCGCGACCGGTCCCCTCAGGTGACCGGCCGCGGCGGATGGATCAGAAGCGGTAATCGAACCCCAGCGTGAAGTAGCGGCCACGCAGGTCGTACTGGCTGAAGTCGTACGGCGCGCGGATGCCCGGGAACGAGGCGTCGTACGGCGGCGTCTTGTCGGCCAGGTTCTGCACCTTGGCATACACGGTCAGCTTGTCGATGCCGGTGTAGGCCAGGTACAGGTCGTACTGGCTGTAGCTGCCGACGCGCTGCTGCACGGCTTTGGCGGCGGTGCTGGCCTCCTGGCGGTAGCTGCTGGTGTAGTACCAGGTCACGGCTGCGTTGAAATCACCGTACTTCCAGTCCAGCGTGGTGGTGGCCTTGTCCTTGGGCAGGGTCGCGCCCAGGTTGCTGCCGGCGTAGTCGACCAGCGGCCCACCGACCACGGTGGGGCGACGGTAGTCGCGCACGTGGGTGTAGGCCGAGGACACGGTGAAGTCACCCAGCGCCGCGGTCGGGATGCGCTGGCGCAGCTCGACATCGATGCCCGAGGTCTTCAGCTCGCTCAGGTTCTGGTAGCGGTTGTAGACCGCCTGCAGCTTGCCGCGCTCATCGCGCTGCACGGCGCCGGCCACGTTGTCGTTGACCAGGGTCTGGGTGTTGTTGGTGCCGACCAGGTTGTCCAGCTGGATGCGGTAGTAGTCCACGCTCAGGTTGGTGTTGGCCCACGGCGACAGCACCACACCGAAGTTGACGCTCCTGGTGCGCTCCGGCTTCAGTTCGTTGTTGCCGACGGTGAAGAAGGTGGGGTTCTGGCGCGAGCCCGGCACGTCCGGATCACGCGGGTCGACCACGCTGCCGTAGGCGATGCTGGTGCTGTTGGAGTTTTCCGACAGCGACGGTGCACGGAAGCCCTTCGACGCCGACGCACGCACCAGCAGGACATCCAGCGGCTGCCAGCGCAGGCCGATCTTCGGCGAGAACGCATCGCCGAAATCATCGTAGTGATCAGCGCGCGCGGCGGCGGACAGCTCCAGCGTCGAGGCCAGCGGCACGTTCACTTCGGCGTAGGCCGCGCTGACCTGGCGCTTGCCGTGCACTTCAGCAATGGCCGGGCGCACCTGCAGGCCGGCATCGATCTGCCACGGGTTGTTGGAGTCGAGCTTTTCGCGGCGCCACTCGGCACCCGCAGCGAAGCCGATCTCGCCGGCCCAGGTATGGCCCAGGCTGCCGGAAATCTTCGCATCGATGCCCTGCAGCTTGGATTCGGCCGGACGCAGCGTGGCGATGTTGATCGAATCACGCACCGACTGCGGCGTGGCTGCCGGGTTGAGCAGGTTGTAGCTGCCCGTGGCCAGCGCATCGGCCAGCGCCCAGCGGTTGGCGAAGCCACCGGACACGCTCTCGCGCTCGCTGCTGCGTGCACCGAACGCGGCCACTTCCCAGTCCCACGACGCGGTGGTGCCACGCAGGCCGAACACGCCGCGGTAGGCGGTGGAACGGTTGGTCTTGATCGTGCCGCCCAGGTCGAAGAAGGTGTACTCGATCGGGATCGCGCGGCCGTACGGGTTGTACGGATTGTTGGCCGGCAGCAGCGACGACACCGGCTCGGCCAGTCCGCTGTTCGCGTTCAGTGCGAAGCGGCCGCTCTCCAGGGTGAAGAACGGGCTGCTGCCGAACCACGCAGCACTCTTGATCTGGCTGTACAGCACTTCGCCGAACGCTTCGACGTTGTCGTTCAGGCGGAAGGTACCGTTGGCGTAGGCCTGGTAGCGCTTGGTCGAGGGGATCAGCGTGGTGAACGGTGCCTGGTTGAAGCCGCAGGTGTCGCCGGCCAGGCCGTCGATCGGTGCGCTGGCCACGCGGGTGGTGCCGGTCGGGCAGTTACCGTTGGCATCGAGCATCGGCACCGAGACGCCGTTGACCAGGTAGCGCGCGCCCTTGGCCGACCAGCCGTTCCAGCGGCCACCCGGCTTGTCGGTGTAGATGCCGCTCCTGGTCAGGTTGCGTTCGTCCTGGTCCAGGCGCTCGCGGTTGTACCCCTGCAGGCTGAAGAGGATGTTGTAGCCATCGGTGTCGAGATCACCCAGGCCGCCGACGAACTTCAGGTTCTGCTCGTGCAGGCCGCCCTGGTCGGCACCGCCGAAGCTGCCGCCGATCTCGGCGCCTTCGAAGTTCTGCCGGGTGATGATGTTGACCACACCGGCCACGGCGTCGGAGCCGTACACCGCCGAGGCGCCGTCCTTGAGCACCTCAATGCGCTCGACCGCGACCAGCGGCAGCGCATTGAGATCGACGAAGGTGTCGGACAGGCCACCGGCCGGGAAGCCGTAGTTGGCCAGGCGACGGCCGTTGAGCAGCACCAGCGTGTTTTTCTGCGACAGGCCACGCAGGCCGATGCCGGCCGAGCCGGACGCCCAACCATTGTTGGTGGTTTCGTTGCTGGCGTTGCCGGTGTTGGCCGAGATCGAACGCAGCACATCGGCCACGGTGGCCTTGCCGGTCTGTTCCAACTGTTGGCGGCCGATCACCTGCACCGGGTTGGAGGCCTCGGTATCGGTGCGCTTGATGTTGGAACCGGTGACGCGCACGGCGGCCAGGGTACTGGCTTCGCCACTGGCATCGGCGGAGGTTTCGGCGGCGGCGGACAAAGGCGCGGCCAGAGCGACGGCCAGGGCCGCCACGAGCAGGGTGTGCTTGGGCATGACGATGTGGGGGAGGTGGAAAGGGCGACGTAGTTCCGCAGTAGTCCATGTCTGGCCGGGGTCCGGCCAATAACATCTCTTCATACGGATATAAGAGAAACTATCATCTCTTCATCCGGATGGAAAGAGTTACTTCACGAAAGCCCAACATCCGCTCAGGATGGCCGGCCACCTGCGGCGTACAATCGCGCCATGGAAATCTTCAAAGTCTTCATGCTCGAGGCGGCGCACCGCCTCCCCAACGTGCCGCCGGGGCACAAGTGCGCGCGCCTGCATGGCCACTCGTTCCGGGTGGAACTGAAGGTCGAGGGCGAGCCGGGGGCGCAGACCGGCTGGATCATGGACTTCGGCGACGTGAAGGCGGCCTTCCAGCCGATCTACGACCGCCTGGACCATCACTACCTCAATGACATCCCCGGCCTGGAGAACCCGACCAGCGAGAACCTGGCGGTGTGGATCTGGAACGAACTCAAGCCCAGCCTGCCGGCGCTGAGCGAGATCACCGTGCACGAAACCTGCACCTCCGGCTGCCGCTACCGCGGCCCGACGGCCTGATCAACCCATTGATCTGAAAGGTGTTTCAAAGGCGCCTTGGGCGCCTTTGTTATTTTTGTTGCATTGCCGCATCAACGGCGTATGCTGCAATGCATCAAGCCACTCCCTGATGCCCCCATGGCCGCCGCCTTCAGCGATCGCTTCAGTGATGCCACCCGCCAGCTCGCCGCCGCGGCAACGCGCGCGAACCGGTTGGCGTTGGAGAACGCGGAAAGCATGTTCGGCGTGCAGCTGAAGGCGATGGAGCGCAACCTGACCGCGACCGGCGGCTGGTTGGGTGAACTGGCCCGTAGTGACGACACGGCCGGGATGCTCAACAAGGGCGCACTGCTGTGGCAGGACAACCTGCAGCGGCTGGGCCAGGCCCATCAGGACGTGGTCGGTCTCGGCCTGCAGGCCGGCAAGGCCTGGTCCGAACTGGTGCAGGGCTACAACGAATCAACGGCGGACGCGAACAACCACTGACGCGACGCAACGCTCATTGCGTGGGTCCCTCCCCCCACGCAATCCGGACCCGGCAGATCCCTCCCTCTGCCGGGTCTTTTTTTGCCTCGCGTTTGGCTACCGAAGTGCGTCTTCGCCCGACGTCTCTGCGAGCTGAAGGGCCCCGTCGGGGCAGGCAGGGGTTTGGGCAAATGTCCCCCGGCGCCGGCCGTTGGCCGTCACCTCCTCCTTTACTTTGCCCAAACCCCTGCCCGCCCCGACGAGGCTCGGCGTGCGGTGAGGAAAGCGCAGCACGCGCGGCCGCCTTTCAAGGAAGCGCCGACAAACTCCGAACGCCGGGCGTAGGCCCTTGCGTACGAAGTAAAGGGGGAGGTGACGGCCAACGACCGGCGCCGGAGGACATTCGTACGCAAGGGCATCCGCCCGGCGCCACGCAGAATGAATCCGCCACACGCGTGTCTTCGTCCGATTCCCCGCGAACTGACGGGCCCCGCCGAGACAGGCATGGGCCTGGGCAAATGTCCCCCGGCGCCGGCCGTTGGCCGTCACCTCCTCCTTTACTTTGCCCAAACCCCTGCCCGCCCCGACGAGGCTCGGCTTGCGGCAGGAAAGGAAAAGCGCAGCGCTCGCGGCGCCTTTCAACGAGGCGTCGACGAACTCCGAACGCAGGGCGTAGGCCCTTGCGTACGAAGTAAAGGGGGAGGTGACGGCCAACGGCCGGCGCCGGAGGACATTCGTACGCAAGGGCCTACGCCCTGCGCCACGCAGAACAAACCGCGAAGGAATCTCAACGCCCGCGATTGACGTGCCAGTGCTGGTGCCACGCCTGGAACATCAGCACGTTCCACAGGTGCGTGTGCCACTTGCGTTCGCCACGCAGGAACGCTTCCCAGATGCCGCGCACGCGTGCCGCATCGAAGCAGCCCTGGTTGCGCAGCAGCTGCGGGTCCAGCAGTGCCTCCGCCCAATCGCGCAGCGGGCCCGCCAACCAGCGCGCCATCGGCGGTCCGAAGCCGCGCTTGGGGCGATACACCAGCGGCTCCGGCAGATAGCGTGCCAGCAGATGCTTGAGGATCCGCTTGTGCTCCCCATCGTGGTACTTCAGGTGCTGCGGCAGGCGCCAGGCCAACCGCACCACCTCCATGTCCAGCAGCGGCGCGCGCGTCTCCACGCCCGCCGCCATGCCCGCACGATCGACCTTGGCGAGAATGCCTTCGGCCAGGTCCATGCGGAAATCCAGCAGCTGGATGCGGGCCTCGGCCGGCAGCGCCGTGTCCTGCTGCTGGAAGATCGTCATCGGCTCGCGTGCACCCAGCACCACCTGCGCCGGCTGCCGCCAGCGCGTCACGCGCTGCAGGTAGTGACCTTCCACGTCGTTGGCGGCGACTTCCGCCACCAGTGCGCGCCAGCCGCCCAGGCGGCCGCGCTCGACATTCATGCGGTTGCCGCTGCGCCGCGCCAGATCACGCACCCAGTCCGGCAGGCCACCGCACAGGCGCGCATTGCGCAGCGCGCGGCCATAGCTGGGGTGGCCGA
The DNA here is from genome assembly GCF_059368615.1 of Stenotrophomonas sp. YJH_SMC_40. Taxonomy (NCBI): domain Bacteria; kingdom Pseudomonadati; phylum Pseudomonadota; class Gammaproteobacteria; order Lysobacterales; family Lysobacteraceae; genus Stenotrophomonas; species Stenotrophomonas sp. YJH_SMC_40. The sequence goes on from NZ_JCAFRX010000007.1 coordinate 100,810, forward strand.
AGAACAGTTCATCGCCACCGTCGCCGGTGAGGGCCACCGGCTTGCGCGCGCCCAGCAGTTCACTGGCCAGCAGGGTCGGCAGCTGCGAGGCATCGGCGAACGGTTCGCACCAGACCTGCGGCAGCCGCTGCAGCAGATCCAGGCCTTGTCGCGCGTCCATCCGGTGCAGGTGGTGTTGCACGCCCAGATGCCGCGCGACCTGCGAGGCCCAATCGCTCTCGTCATGGCCGGGATCGTCGAAGCCAACCGTCCACGCTTCGATCGGAAGCGTCGACTGTGCCTGCATCATCGCCGTCACCAGCGAGGAATCGGTGCCGCCGGACAGGAACGCGCCGCAGGCCAGCGGCGAATGCATGCGTGCGGCGATGGCCTTCTGCAGCACAGCTTCCAGCTGGTCGGTCGCCTGCTCGAGGCTCGGCGCCGGCTGCAGCGGTTCCTGCAGTGCGCTCTGCATCGCATCGCGTGCGCACCAGTAGCGTGAACCACCCTGTGCGGCCTGGCTGGAGCCGCCAGCCGCATGGTCATTCAGATCGATGCGCAGCATCGCGCCTGCCACCAGCTTGTGGATGCCGCGGTAGATGGTGTGCGGTGCCGGCACGTAGTCATGGCGCAGCAGCAGGCTCAGCGCATCCTGGTCGATGCTCGGGGCGAAACCGGCAAAGGCCTGGAGTGCCTTCATTTCCGAGGCGAACAGGAACCGGCCCTGGTACCAGCCGTAGTACAGCGGCCGCTCGCCAACCGGGTCGCGGGCCAGCCACAGTTCGCGCGACTCGCGGTCCCATACGCTGAAACCGAACGCGCCCTCGATGCGGGAAAGCGCCCGTTCCACGCCCCATTCGATGATCGCCTGCAGCAGCAGCCGCGCATCGCTGCAGCTGCGTGGCAGATCGCGCAGCTGCGACTGCAGGTCGGCCCGGTTGTACAACCGGCCATCCAGGCACAGCACGTAACGGCCACAGTCCGAACTCAGGGGCTGCAACGGCGTATCGGTTGGCGCCCGGCAGTGGCCCAGCGCCAGGCCGGCCTCGGCGTCGGTCCAGTAGCCGATGCGCCCCCGGCCGCGCTGCTGAAGGGCGCGCAGCATTGGCGCCAGCTGCTGCAGCAGGTGTTCGTCCTCGGCGGGCGGCAGCCAGGCCCCGACCACGCCGCTCATCGGGCACCTCCGCAGCGGCAGCGGCGGGACGGGTTCAGCAGGCAGGCGGCGGCGGGCGACATGGGAGCGACACGCGGAGCGGAGGAGACTCCATGCTCGGCCCGCCCTCGGCCCTGCGTCAGTCGCTTTGCTGTCAGCGATGGTCACCGTGCGTATCACGAAGGTAACGTTTTGTAACAGCATCAGGCTATGCTGGACGCCAAGTTGTTGCCAGGCCTGAGGCCCGGCCCGTGCGCCAGCAACCCCGGCTGAATGGCGCCCGCCCCCGGGACCCGGGCGGCCCGAAGGCTGGGATAGCATCGCCGCGCTCGTGCCGTGGCGGTACGTGTGCGTCCACGGAGGCCTTGAAAATGCTGGATATCGTACTGGTCGAAGACGATGCCCGCCTGGGTACGATGGTCAGCGACTATCTGCAGCGGCATGGCTACCAGGTGGCCCACGAGCGCAGCGGTGAGCGTGCGGTGGCCCGGATCCTGGCCGACAAGCCCGCCCTGGTCCTGCTCGATGTCGGCCTGCCCGACCAGGATGGTTTCGAAGTGTGTCGGCAGATCCGCCCCCACTATGACGGCATCATCTGCGTGCTGACCGCCCGCACCGACAACATCGACCAGGTGCTGGGACTGGAACTGGGCGCCGATGATTACATCGGCAAGCCGATCGAACCACGGGTGCTGCTGGCCCGCCTGCGCGCCCACCTGCGCCGCCACCGCCGGGTCGAACCACGCGACGGCAGCCTCCGCTTCGGCGAGCTGAGCATCGACCCGTCCACCCGCAATGTGCACCTGCAGGGCGCGCTGCTGGAGCTCACCACTGCCGAGTTCGACCTGCTGTTCCTGCTGGCCAGCAATGCCGGCCAGATCCTGGACCGCGATGCGCTGCTGCGCGGCCTGCGCGGGATCGCCTTCGACGGCCTGGACCGTTCGATCGATGCCCGCATCTCACGCCTGCGCCGCAAGCTGGGCGACAACCCGGAGCAGCCGGAACGGATCAAGACCGTGCGGGGCCGCGGCTACCTGTTCAGCCGCTCGGCATGGGGATGAAGCGCACGCCCTCGGCGATGCGCGGCCACGCCTTCCACTTCCTGCGCTACGGCATCGGCTTCCTGGTTGCCCATCTGTTGCTGATCGTGCTGGGACTATGGGCCTGGGATGCGCTGCTGGAAGACCGCACCGAAGCCGGACTGCAGGCCGAAATGCGTGGCACCCATGCCCTGCTGCAGCACCGCTTCGCCGAAACCCCGCGCGAGCAGTGGCCGACGCTGGCGCGCGAACTGGACGCCGACTTCGCCTATGCCCTGCGCATGGTGCCGTTGGCAGAGGCGATGAAGGCGCTGCCGGCCAGCCAGCGCCCCCCCTTCAGCAACGGCCGGGTGCAGATCGACCTAGAGCACATGCGCAGCCTGCAGCGGATCGGCGACAGCGACTACGCGGTGATGCTTGGGCCGTTGGACGAAGCGCTGCCTGACGAGGGCTGGCAGGACAGCGAAGTGTCAGGCGTGGCGATCCTGCTGCTGATCCTGATGGTGGCCGTGGCGCTGCCGATGTACGTGATGGTCTACCGCCTGTGGCGCGACGTCTCGCAGCTGGCACAGGCCGCCCGGCAGATGCGCGACGGACAGCTGGACACGCGCGCCCCGCGCGCCGGCACAGCGCTGGTGCGGCCGCTGGCCAATGCCTTCAATCACATGGCCGAGCAGCTGCAGCAGCTGCTGGAAAGCCAGCGCGTGCTGGCGCAGGCAGTGGCGCACGAAGTCCGCACGCCGCTGGCGCGGATGCGTTTCGGCCTGGCCGACCTGGAGGACACCGCGCTGGACGAGATCCAGCGCGATGCCTTGGGCGGCCTGCGCACTGATGTCGATCGGCTGCAGCACCTCACCGATGCCGGCGTCGAGTACGCCGCACTGGGCCGCTGCCATCAGCTGACCCGCCAGCGCCTGCAGCTGGCGGCACTGGTACGTGGCGTGGTGGCCCAGTTCGCACCGCTGCCGATGCCGGTACAGCAGGTGCTGTCGCCAGCGGGCCTGGTCAACGTCAACCGGCACATGCTGGAACTGGCATTGCGCAACCTGCTCGGCAATGCCCTGCGCTATGCGCGGCGGCAGATCCGTATCGCCAGCACGGTCAACGACGGCTGGCTGTGCCTGCAGGTGGAGGACGATGGCCCCGGCATCGCACCCGAACTGCGCGGCCAGGTGCTGCAACCCTATGTGCGGCTGGATCCGGGTAGCCCCGGTTTCGGCCTCGGACTGGCGCTGGTGCAGGTGGTGGCCGACAAGCATGGCGGCCAGGTCGAAGTAACCGATTCGGAGCTGGGTGGTGCCTGCATCCGACTGCACCTGCCGCTGGAAAGTGGCGCTGCCGTGGAGTGCGATGCGGCCTGCTAGGCCGCTGGTTCCGCACGCGGCAACGCAAACGCGAACAACGCGCCGCGCTCGCTGTCACGCAGTTCGATGCGACGGCCGTGCAACTGCACGATGCGCTGCACGATCAGCAGGCCCAACCCGCCGTTCTCTCCACGTCGCGCGCCCAGCGCGGCCGGTGCCTGGAACAGCTGCGTGCGCAGTGCAGGGGCAACACCAGGTCCATCATCGGCCACGCTCACCTCCACGCTGTCCGGCGTCGCACGCAGGCGCACATCGATCCGCCCGCCGTCGGGCGCATGCCGCAGCGCGTTGTCGAGCAGGTTGGTCAGCACCCGCTCGACCAGGCCCAGATCGGCGCGCACCAGCGGCAGGCCGGGCGGGAAGTCCGCGTGCAGGTACTGGTTGCGAGCCTGCGCCGCCAGCTCGAATTTCTGCAGCACGTCCTGCAGCAGCTCCGGCAATGCGAACACCTCCCACTCCAGGCGCACTTCGCCATGTTCCAGCCGCGCCAGCTCGAACAGCGCACGCGCAAGCCGGCCAACCTTGGCGCTCTGCGCCAGCGCGATACCGAGGTAGCGGCGGCGCTCGTCCGGCGACAGCGTGGCGTCCTTCAGCGCCAGCGTTTCCAGATAGCCGTGCAGCGACGACAACGGCGTGCGCAGGTCGTGCGAGATGTTGGCGACCAGCTCGCGGCGCTGCAGGTCCTGCTGGCGCAGCTGCTGCCACTGCTCGCCCAGCCGCTGCGCCATCTGCGCGTGTGCGTGCTCGAGGATCACCAGCTCGTCGCGCTCACCGGGGCGCAGCGGCTCCGGCGGCGGCAACGGCGTGGGTGCGTCGATGTCGAAGGCCTGGATGCGCCGGGTCAGCCGCCGCAGCGGGCGCGTCACCCAGTAGAAGGCCACCAGCCCGGCCAGCAGGCCCAGGCTGCCGACCAGCATCACCGACCACAGCGTGGTGTTCCACTGGCTGCCGGCGGCAAGGTCGTCGGACAGCATCTGACGGTGTTCGCCGACCAGCACCACGTACACATAACCGGCCTGGCGACCCTGCACGATCAGCGGCGCGGCACTGAACACCTTGCGGCCGTCCGTGCTGCGCGGGTCATCGCCCAGGATCGGCAACGGCGCACCGGCCAGCAGCCGGCGCAGCGGTGCCACGTCCACCCGGTTGCGCACCAGATGGCCTGTCGGCGCATCGTGGCCGAGGATGCGGCCCTGGTCGTCCAGCAGGTAGACCTCGACGCTGGGGTTGACCGCCATCAATTGGCCGAACAGCGCGCGCACCGCGGCATCACGCATGCCGCTGGTATCCATCAGTTCGCTGCGCTGGGCAATGTGCTCGGCCAGGCCCAGCGACAACCGCTGCACCACTTCCTGCTCGTGGCGAGTGTTGGCGCGCATCTGCAGCGCCAGCAACGCCATGCAGCACATCAGCATCAGCGCAGCGATCACCGCCGCCAGCTTCTGCCACAGGTTCGGCTTGATCATGCCGCCGCCCCGGCAGGATCGACCAGCTTGTAGCCACGGCCCCACACCGTCAGCAGCCGCCGTGGATTGGCCGGGTCCGGCTCGATCTTGCTGCGCAGGCGATTGATGTGAGTGTTGACCGTGTGCTCGTAGCCATCGTGCTGGTAGCCCCAGACCTGGTTGAGCAGTTCCATGCGCGCGAACACCTGGTCCGGATGACGGGCGAAGAACAGCAGCAGGTCGAACTCGCGCGGGGTCAGCTCCAGTGCGTTGCCATCCACCGAGGCGGTACGCGCGACCGGGTCCAGCTGCAGGCCGCCCAGCTCGATCGCGCCGGCATCGATGCGCGCGCTCTGCGCCATCGCCTCGGCCCGGCGCAGCAGCGCACGCACGCGGGCCACCAGTTCCGGCATCGAGAAGGGCTTGGCCAGGTAATCATCCGCACCCAGTTCCAGGCCGACGATGCGCTGCGTTTCGCTGCCACGCGCACTGATGATGATGATCGGCACATAGCGCGCCATCGCGCGTGCACGCTGGCACACCTGCAGGCCGTCCACGCCGGGCAGCATCACGTCCAGCACCAGCGCATCCCATGGCCCTTCCTGCTCCAGCAGGCGCAGGCCGGCATCGCCGCTGGCGGCATGGGCGACGTCGTAGCCCTCATCGCCCAGATGCATGCGCAGCAGGTCGGCGATGTGGGCATCGTCTTCAACGATCAGCACGCGTTTGGTGGACATCGGCAGCTCGGGGCCAGTGGGGAGGCTGGCTGCATTGTGGCGCGGGATGGACGCCGATACCTCACGAAAAATTGAATCCTGCGTGAGGATTCGTTGACCCGGGCGGGCGCAGCATGGCCCCGTCGCCCCTTCCCGGAGTCCGCCATGTCCCTTACCCGACGCCATCTGCTGGGCCTGGGCGGTGTTGCCACCGCCGCCGGCCTGCTCGGCCTGGGGGCCTGCAGCCGTGCCGCCCCGGCCGCCGCTGAAGCGCGCCCGTCGCGACAGTTCGAGGTCATGCGCAGCGATGCCGACTGGCGCCAGCGCCTGACCCCGGCGCAGTACGCAGTGCTGCGCCAGCAGGCGACCGAGCGCCCGTACAGCAGCCCGCTCAACAAGGAACACCGGCAGGGCACGTTTGCCTGCGCCGGCTGTGCGCTGCCGCTGTTCTCCTCCTCCACCAAGTTCGAGAGCGGCACCGGCTGGCCCAGCTTCTGGGCGCCGCTGCACAACGCCATCGGCGAAGACCGCGACGTCACCTTCGGCATGCTGCGGGTGGAGGTGCACTGCCGCCGCTGCGGTGGCCACCTCGGTCATGTGTTCAACGACGGGCCTCGCCCAACCGGACTTCGCTACTGCATGAACGGCGCAGCGATGGTGTTCGTTCCCGGTGCCGCTGAGGGCGGTACTGCCGATGGCTGGCGGGTGCCGGTCGGTTCTTCCCCTGCTTCCGGAGCCTGACGATGCTGCTGTTGCTGCTTGCCTACCTGGGGGGCGCGCTGACCCTGCTCAGTCCCTGCATCCTGCCGGTGCTGCCGTTCGTGTTCGCCCGTGCCGACCGCCCCTTCCTGCGCAGCACGCTGCCGCTGCTGCTGGGCATGGCACTCACCTTCACCGTGGTCGCCAGCCTGGCTGCGGTGGGCAGCCAATGGGTGGCACAGGCCAACCAGGTCGGACGCTGGATCGCCCTGCTGCTGATGGCGCTGTTCGCACTGGCATTGCTCTGGCCTCGACTGGCCGACCATCTGCTGGCGCCGTTCCAGCGCGTGGGTGCCCGCTTGAGCGCGCGTGCCGATGCGACCGACGCAGCGGGGCGTGGCGGTGCGTGGACCTCGCTGCTGATCGGCATCGCCACCGGCCTGCTGTGGGCGCCCTGCGCCGGGCCGATCCTCGGCCTGGTGCTGACCGGTGCCGCGCTGCACGGGGCCAGCGCCGGCACCAGCACGCTGCTGCTGGCCTACGCACTGGGCGCGATTACCGCACTGGCGCTGGCGGTATGGGTAGGTGGCCGCGTGTTCCGCGCGCTGCAGGCGCGGCTCGGCCTGGGCGATGTGCTGCGCAAGGTGCTGGGCGTGGCCGCCTTGCTGGCGGTGGTGGCGATCGGGCTGGGCTGGGATACCGGCCTGCTGACCCGCCTGTCTACGGTCAGCACCGCGCGCATCGAGCAGGGCCTGCTGGATGCCGTTCCCGGTGCGCAGCCGGCAGCACCGTCGATGATGATGGCGGGCCCCGATGCGAATGCCAATGCACCGCTGCCAGTGGAAGGCACCCTGCCCGCGCTGGATGGTGCCACCGGCTGGCTCAACAGCCCGCCGCTGACGGCCCAGCAGCTGCGCGGCAAGGTGGTGCTGGTCGATTTCTGGACGTACTCGTGCATCAACTGCCTGCGCGCGATGCCGTTCGTGCACGAATGGGAGCGCCGTTATCGCGACCACGGCCTGGTGGTGATCGGCGTGCACACCCCGGAGTTCGCCTTCGAGCGTGACCCGCGCAACGTCATGAAGGCGGTGCAGCAGCTGAAGGTCGAGTACCCGGTGGCGCTGGACAACCAGTACACGATCTGGCGCGCGTTCAACAACCGCTACTGGCCGGCGCAGTACTTCGTCGATGCGCAGGGCAACATCCGCGGCCACCAGTTCGGCGAGGGCAACTATGCGCGTTCGGAACAGGTGATCCGCCGCTTGCTGACCGAGGCCGGCCAGACGAACCTGCCACCGCCGGCCGATCCGGCCGCCGCCGATCTGAAGGGCGTGGCTGCGCAGGCCGACATGGGCAATCTGCGCTCGCCGGAAACCTATCTGGGCCACGCCCGTGCCGAGCAGTTCGCCTCGCCCGGTGGGCAGCGCAGCGACGCCGCGTTCGACTACACGTTGCCGGCCACCCTGGCGTTGAACCAGTGGGGCCTGTCCGGACGCTGGACCGTTACCGACGAGGCTGCGCAGCTGCAGCAGGCCGGTGGCCGCATCGCCTTCCAGTTCCATGCGCGCGACCTGCACCTGGTGCTGGCACCGGGCCAGGAAGGAAAGCCGGTGCGCTTCCGCGTCCTGCTGGATGGCAAGCCATTGCCCGCCACCGATGCCGGCACTGATGTCGGCGTCGATGGCAGCGGCGTGGTCGACGAGCACCGCCTCTACCAGCTGGTGCGCCAACGCGGCACGGTCAGCCCGCACCGCTTCGAGATCGAATTCCTCGATGCGGGCGTGCAGGCCTATGCCTTCACCTTCGGTTGAACCGGGAGGACACGATGAAATTCTCCTTTGAACAGGGCATTGCCGCTGGCGTTGCCGGACTGGTGGCCACGGCACTCATCGCCGGCGTGCTGCTCGTTGACCATGGCGCCATCGCGGCACCGGTCGAAGCCAGCGCGCAGACCCAGGCACTCCCTGTACCCACGGGCGACGCTGCGTTCCGCGATGACGCCACCCACGCCAGCGTGGTGTTTGCCGGCGGTTGCTTCTGGGGCGTGCAGGGCGTGTTCCAGCATGTCAAAGGCGTGAGTAATGCGGTGTCCGGCTACATCGGTGGCAGCGCTGCCAATGCCCGCTATGAGCGGGTCAGCAGCGGTCAGACCGGTCATGCCGAAGCGGTGAAGGTCGACTACGACCCACGCCAGGTCAGCTATGGGCAGTTGATGCAGGTGTTCTTCTCGGTGGTGCACGACCCGACCCAACTCAACCGCCAGGGGCCCGACCACGGCAGCCAGTACCGGTCGGCGATCTTCACTGATGACGCCCGCCAGCAGGCAGCCAGCCGCGCCTACATCGCCCAGCTCGGCCAGGCCGGCAGCTACCGCGCACCGATCGTCACCCAGCTGGTCAGCGGCCAGCGCTTCTACCCGGCCGAGAGCTACCACCAGAACTACATGACCAACTACCCGCAGGCCGCCTACATCCGCTACTACGACGCGCCGAAGCTGGCCGCGCTGGGCAGGCAGTTCCCGGCGTTGTACCGGCGCGATGCGGTGCTGGTGCCGATGCGCTGACGGCATTTCCGTGGGGCCGGCTGGCGCTCGGTGACGCTCCTGCCAATGCGGTAACGCCCCGGGTAGTGCCGGCCGCTGGCCGGCTCCTGCGGTTCCAAGGATTGCCGGCCAGCGGCCGGCACTACCAAAAAAAGGACGCACGGCCATCCAGCCGTGCGCTTGGAAAGTACCGGCCGTGCCCCGATCAGGCCCGGCCGACAACGACATGCTAGGCTCGCCGTCATCATGGGTACAGCACCAGATGGCGGGAAACTCGATGGATACAGATGATCAGAGCGCAATGATCCCCCCCCGCTACCAACGGCTGTCCGACGAACTGGCCGAGGCCATCCATGGCGGCCGGCTTCCGGTAGGCAGCCGCCTGCCCTCGCTGCGGCAGATGGCGTCGCAGCGCCGGCTCAGCCTGAACACGGTGATCGCCGCCTACCGCCAGCTGGAAGACGCTGGTCTGGTCATTCCGCGGCCCAAGGCCGGCTTCGAGGTCGCGCCGCGGCTGTCGGTGCCGGAACGTTCGCTGCGCGACACACCTTCTGCGCCCACTGCGCCGCTGCAGCAGGTACTGATGGCCCGCGTGCTGGAAGCACAGCGCCGCCCCGGCGTGATCGACCTGGCCTTTGCCGGCCCGCGCGGTCGCCAGTTCTACCCCGGCGCGCAGCTGGCCAAGCACACGGCGCAGGTACTGCGCCATGGCCAGCAGACCGTGGAGACCTACGCTCGCCCCAACGGCTCGCCACGGCTGCTGGCGCAGATCGTGCGCCGCGGCCCGCGCATGGGCCTGCATACCCACAGCGAACGCCTGCTGCTGACCCACGGTGCGATGGAAGGGCTGCAGCTGGCGCTACGCGCGGTCACCCAGCCCGGTGATGCGGTCGGCATCGAGGCGCCGTCCTACTTCAACCTCTACCCGTTGCTGGCCAACCTCGGCCTGCAGGCCATCGAACTGCCCACCCATCCGCAGCTCGGCCTGGATGTGGATGCGCTGGACGCGCTGCTGGAGCACACGCCGCTGGCCGCACTGGTGGTGATGCCGACCGTGCACAACCCGCTCGGCTGCACCATGCCGACCGCCGCCAAGCAACGCCTGGCCGAACTGGTCAACGCACGCCAGCTGCCGCTGATCGAAGATGCGGTGTATGCCGAGCTGCAGTTCTGCGAACCGCCGGCACCGCTCCTGAAGGCCTTCGATCGCGATGGCTGGGTGATGGTGGTCGGCGGCTTTTCCAAGACGCTGGCGCCGGATTACCGCATCGGCTGGCTCGATGGCGGCCGCTTCGCCGAGCGCATCGCGCTGCTGAAATTCCAGTCCACCGGCGGCGAGCCGCAGCTGCTGGGCGACGCGGTGGCGGCCTATCTGGAGGCGGGCAGCTACGAGCACCACCTGCATCGCATGCGCCGGCTGTACCGCGAACAGGTCGGACGGCTGCGCCAGCTAGTGGCCGAACACTTCCCGGCCGGCACCCGCGCCACCGAACCGCAGGGTGGCTTCCTGCTGTGGCTGGAACTGCCCGGCGTGGACACGCGCGAGCTGTTCGAGCGTGCCCTGCAGGAGGACATCGTTTTCATGCCCGGCCAGGTGTATTCACGCGGCGCGCGGTATCGCCATTGCCTGCGGCTGTCGTGCTGCCAGACGCTGGATGCACGCTTCATCGGCGCGGTGGAGCGGTTGGGTGCGATCGCGCGGGAGCTGGCGGCCGCAGCACGGTAGTGCCGGCCGCTGGCCGGCAACTGCATGGACGTGATTCATCGAGGTTGCCGGCCAGCGGCCGGCACTACCCCAGGTCGTCGAACAGATGCGCGCTCAACGCTTCACCATCCGCCCCCGGCAGATGCGGCAGCCGTCCCCAGCACGGCATCGGCAGGCGCTGCTGCAGCGTGGCGATGTTCTCGTCCTGGCGCTGCATCGCAGGATCAATGTGGTTGCCGATCCAGCCCAGGCGGTCCACGCCGCTGGCCTGCAGTGATTGCGCAGTCAACCGCGCATGGTTGACGCAGCCAAGCCGCATGCCCACCACCAGCAGCACCGGCAGCTGCAGCGCACGCACCAGGTCGAGCTGGTCCAGCGTGGCCGAAACCGGCGCCAGCCAACCGCCAACCCCCTCCACCACCACGATATCGGCCTGCGCGCGCAGTCGCGCGAACGCGGCCACGATCGGCGCCAGTTCCACCTGCACGCCGTCCTCGGCCGCCGCCAGCTCCGGTGCCAGCGGCTGCCGCAGCGCATATGGGTTCAGGTCGGCATAGTCCGGCACCGGCCAGCTGGCCGCCTGCAGTGCCAGCGCGTCCTCGTTGCGCAGGCCCTGCCCCAGGTCTTCGCTGCCACTGGCCACCGGCTTCATGCCGACTGCACGCAGGCCGCGCCGGCGCAGCGCATGCAGCAGCGCAGTGCTGGCCGCGGTCTTGCCGATTTCGGTGTCGGTGCCGGTAACGAACAGGGCGGGCGGCAGCGTGGCAGGCAACGGCATCGATTGGCTCCAACAGGGCAACAGAGCGTGCATTATCGCCGGCCCGTCGCGCTTGCTAGACTGCGGGCATGTTCGCCAATGCCTCGCTCACCGGCAGCAAGCCGGAACAATACGCCCAGCTGCTGGAACAGGCCCGTGGCCTGGTCTACGCCGAGTCCGACCGCATCGCCAACGCGGCCAACCTCTCCGCACTGGTCTACCACGCCCTGCCCGACCTGAACTGGGTGGGTTTCTACCTGTACGATGGCAAGGAACTGGTGGTCGGCCCGTTCCAGGGCCTGCCGGCCTGCGTGCGCATCCCGCTGGACAAGGGCGTGTGCGGTGCCGCCGCCAGCCAGCGGGTCACCCAGCGCGTGGAGGATGTCGACGCCTTCCCCGGCCACATCGCCTGTGATTCGGCCTCGCGTTCGGAGCTGGTGGTACCGCTGCTGCGCGGTGATGAACTGATCGGCGTGTTCGATATCGACAGCCCGAAGGTCGGCCGCTTCGATGCCGACGACCAAGCCGGCCTGGAAGCCATCGCCCGCGTGTTCGTCGAGGCGCTGGGATGAACGCACCCAAGCTGCGCAACATCGGCCCCAAGAGCGCGGCCTGGCTGCGCCAGGTCGGCCTGCGCAGCCGCGACGACCTGGTCGCGATCGGAGCGGTCGGTGCCTTCGTCAAGGTCAAGCGTGCCGGCTTCAAGCCCAGCCTGAACCTGCTGTACTCTCTGGAAGGCGCGCTGCTGGACTGCCACTGGCAGGAACTGAGCGAGCCGCAGCGTGAGGCGCTGGTGCAGGATTACGAAGCACGCATCGCCGCGCATCCGCTGAAGGCGGCCGGCCCGGCGTCGGGCCCGGTGCATGAGCAGCGCTTCGATGCCGACGATGACGCTGAGGACAGCGTGGCCGAGGGCGCGGACGAGGATTGAGGCCTCCGCGTTCATGGGGATGCCGGCCAGCGGCCGGCACTACCAGTGTGATGCTGGATCGGTAGCGCCGGGCCATGCCCGGCGAGTGCGCTCAGGGCTGCTGCAGCTCCAGCAGCTCACCCACCAGCCCGATCTCGCCGCGCTCCAGCCACACCCGCAGGCGCGTGCCGTGGTCGATGCGCAGCGCCCAGCACAGCGACATGGGCAGGCCGCAGACCTGCGACAGCACCATGCGCAACGGGCCGCCATGGCTGACCACCAGCGTCGGCACCGGATCGTCATCATCGAGCAGGCGATCCAGCGCGCGCGCGATGCGCCGCTCGAAGTGGCCCCAGCTCTCGCCATTGGGCGGCGGGAACGCGTGCGGGTCGGCATGGAAGGCCGCCAGTGCATCCTCCGGCAGGTCGAACAGCGACCGCCCGTCCCAATCGCCGAAGTCCAGTTCTTCCCATTCCTCGTCCGCTTCCACGTCCAGTCCGCGCGGGGTGGCCAGGGCCATTGCCGTGTGCAGCGAACGCAGCCGCGGCGAACTGATCACCCGCTCCCAGCGTTGCCCGGCATAGGCCTCGACCAGTTCCTGCGGCAGGCGGGCCAGCTGCGGTGGATCGCTGCGGCCATCGAGGAACTCATCGCGACCGTTGCCGGCATGGCGGACCAGGTCGAGGATCATGCGCGCGTCCCGGACGGGCGACGCAGGTACAGCGGAAAACGGGCGGACATCGGCAACGGCACCACGGGATCGAGCAACCATTCTAAAGGCACAGCAAAGGCAGTCGCGCAGGCGCGACGCAACGGGACGGCCTGCGATGCCGTAGACTGCGCCCACTTCCAGGTGACCTGCGGCCATGGCCGGCAGGTTGAAACGGGAAGCCGGTGACGCGTGATTCCACGCCAGGCCGGCGCTGCCCCCGCAACGGTAAGCACGTCAGTTCCAGGCAACACCGCCACTGTGCCGCAGGCATGGGAAGGCGCCTGGACGGTGGCCTCGCGCCACCCGGCGGCAAGCCCGGAGACCGGCCCGGAAGCCTCAGGTCGCGATGCGGTGGGCATGGCGCTGGATGACCGTGGCGTGCGCTGCGGCATCGGCGCACGCCTGCCTTCGCGGCTCCTCCCCTTCGCCACGCGGGCGTGCGTGGCACCCGGAGTCCCCCATGAAGCTGCAGTCCCGAATGCTGTCCCTGGCCGTGCTGGCCGCCCTGCCCGCGCTGGCCCAGGCCGCCAATGACACCACCGCGCTCGACCAGATCCTGGTCACTGCCACCCGCACCCCGATCGCCCTGCAGGACAGCATCGCGCCGGCGCAGGTGATCGACCGCGCCCAGATCGAATCCAGCCAGGCCACTTCGCTGCAGGAACTGCTGCGCGGTCGCGCCGGCATCAACCTGGCCAATGCCGGCGGCCTCGGCAAGCAGAGCTCGCTGTTCCTGCGCGGTACCAATTCCGGCCACACCGTAGTGCTGGTGGACGGCGTGCGCATCAACAGCGCCGACCTCGGCCTGGCCATGTACCAGGACCTGCCGCTGGCGCAGATCGAGCGCGTCGAAATCGTGCGCGGCCCGCAGTCGAGCCTGTACGGCGCCGACGCCATCGGTGGCGTGATCCAGATCTTCACCCGCCGCAACCAGGGCGATTTCGCCCCGCACTTCCAGCTTGGCGGTGGCAGCAACGGCCTGCGTGAAGCCAGCGGTGGCATTGGCGGCGGTACCGAACGCGGCTGGTTCGGTGCGGATATCGCCTACCAGCATTCCGATGGCATCGATGCCTGCCGCGGCTCGGCCACGCTGTTCACCGGCTGCTTCGCCGACGAGCCCGACCGCGACGGCTACCGCAACCTGTCCAAGAGCCTGCGCGGTGGCTACACCTTCAACGAGCAGTGGAACGTGGAAGGCAGCGCCCTGCGCGCCGACGGCAAGAACCATTACGACGGTTACTACAACTATTCGGAAACCCGCCAGCAGGTGCTGGCCGGCAAGGTGCGCTACACCCCCTCCGAGCGCCTGGCATTCACCGCCAACGTCGGCCGCAGTGACAACGAGTCGGACAACTTCGGCGACTTCGGTGCACGTGGCAGCGCACAGACCCACCGCGACAGCGCCTCCCTGCAGGGCGATTTCGGCGTGGCCGAGGGCCAGCTGCTGAGCGCAGGCGTGGACTGGAGCGAAGACAACCTGGATGGCAGCAGCGCGGGTTACCTGGTCGACAGCCGCCGCAACACCGGCGTGTTCGTGCAGTACCAGGGCCGCTTCGGCCGCCACCAGTTGCAGGCCAGCGCACGCAACGACGACAACCAGCAGTTCGGCAACCACGCCACCGGCAGCGTTGGCTGGGCGATGGAGCTGGGCCACGGCCTGCGCCTCAACGCCAGCTATGGCACGGCGTTCAAGGCACCGACCTTCAGCGATCTGTACGACCCGTGGAGCGGCGTGCCGACGTTGAAGCCGGAGAAGTCCAAGAGCGCCAACCTCGGCGTTTCGCAGCAGGGCCAGGGCTGGCACTGGGGCCTGGACGTGTATGAAACCCGCATCGATGACCTGATCACCTACGATGCGGCAACCTTCAAGATGCAGCAGGTGGAGAAGGCCCGCATCCGCGGTGCCGAGCTGACCGGTGGCGTGCTGCTGGCCGGCTTCGACATCAACGCGCAGCTGAGCTACACCGACCCGCGCAACCGCACCGGCGGCAGCACCCAGTTCGACAACTGGCTGCCACGCCGCGCGCAGCAGACCGCGCGCCTGGACATCGACCGTCGCTTCGGCGATTTCCGCGCAGGCCTGACTGTGCAGGGTGCCGGCAAGCGCTACGACGATGCCGCCAACGCGGTGAAGGTGGGAGGTTACGGCACGCTGGACCTGCGCGCTGAGTACGCACTGACGCCATCGTGGTCGCTGCTGGCACGTGCCGCCAACGTCTTCGACCGTCGCTACGAAACGGTGGCATGGTTCAACCAGCCCGGCCGCGAGTACCAGTTGAGCGTGCGTTACCAGCCGAAGTGAGCGCAACGTTCATGGTAGTGCCGGCCGCTGGCCGGCAACATCATGACCTTCGGCAACGCATCCCGGGTTGCCGGCCAGCGGCCGGCACTACCCATTGCGTTGACCGGGTTACCGGCCGGCGGCCAACCCCGGCAGTTCACGCAGGTCGTCGATCACCGCCACCGCGTGCGCGGTGGCCAGGTCCAGGCCGCGCGGATAGCCGTAGCGCACCAGCGCGATCGGCATGCCGGCCTCTTCGGCGGCGCGGTAGTCGGTCAACGAATCACCCACCATCAGGCAGGACTCCACCGGCAGCCCGAAGTGCGCGGCGATGTGCCGCAGTGGCTCGCCACTGGGCTTGCGCTGCGGCAGCGAATCCCCCCCCAGTACCAGCGCGAATGCATCACCGATACCCAGGTGCTGCAGCAGCGGCGGCACCAGTGCTTCGGGCTTGTTGGTGCAGATCGCCAGCGGCACGTTGCGCGCACGCAGTTGCGCCAGCGCTTCGCCCACGCCGTCGAACAGGCGCGGGCTACGCAGCAGGCACTCACGGTAGTGCACCATGAACACCGGCATCACCTCGGCCAGGTCCACCTCGCTGCCGGCGGCCTGCACCGCCTGTTCGACCAGACGACGCACGCCGTCGCCGATCCAGCCCAGAACCGTGGCTTCCGGCACGCGCGCCAGGCCGATGTCTTCCAGCGTGCGGTTCAGTGCTTCGGCAATATCGGCAGCGCTGTCGACCAGCGTGCCATCGAGGTCGAACACGACCAGCGGATAGGGATACGACAAGGGAACGGCACCTGTGCGACGTGGGACCGTCCATTGTACGCCGCTGGTTTTTGCACCGATCCGCCTCAGCCGATCCGGCGCGCGCGGGTAGCCAGGAACGTGGGCAGGTAACGGTCGATCAGGAAGCGCGGCTGCGGCTGCCAGTCTTCCATGAAGCGATCGATCACGAAGCCGGCATCCAGCTGTCCACCGATCAGTTCTGTCAGGCTGTGGCCGAAGGTCAGCGCATCGCCCCGCGCCAGCTTCGCCTCGCGCTCGGCCGGTGGCAGGTCTTCCAGGTCCGAATAGGGAATGGCGTACTGCGGCCGGATCAGGCCCTGTGCATCAAGCTGCGGATCGCGCGCGCCGACGAACAGCACCGGGTTGTAGAAGCTGGCCATCAGCATGCCATCGCGCGCCAGCACGCGGCGGCATTCGGTCCACACCGGGCGCACGTCGGGCACATACAGGTTGGAGATCGGGTGGAACACCACATCGAAGCTGTCGTTGGCGAAGGCGTGCAGGTCGCGCATGTCGCCCTGCACCGTGCGCAGCCGCAGGCCGTCGCGCGCCGCCACGCTGCGGTCCTGTTCCAGCTGCCCATCGGACAGATCGAACACAGTGACGTCGGCCCCGGCCGCCGCCAGCACCGGTGCCTGCTGGCCACCGCCCGAGGCCAGGCACAGGACCCGGCGGCCGCGCACATCACCCAGCCAGTCCAGCGGCAGGGCGCGGGGCGTCAGGTGCACCTGCCAACGTCCTTCGCGCGCGGCGGCAACGGTTGAACTTTCCACCGGGCGCGACCATTCGCGCACTTCGCTGGCCTGGCGGTCCCAGGCAGCACGGTTGTGGTCGATCAAGGCCTGTCCGTGGTTCATGTGTTCTCCTTGCCCGGTGGGCGCCAATCCAGATCCTGGAAGGCCGGGCTGGCGAAACACTCGGCCAGGAAGTCCAGGAATCGCCGCATGATAGCGGGCTGCTGGCGCCGTGATGCGTACACGGCATGAATGCCGAGTTCGTCCAGACTGAACTCGGGCAACAACTCGATCAGCTCGCCACTGCGCAGCAGTGGCGCCACCTGGTAGGTCGGCAGCATCGCGATGCCGGCGCCCGCACGCACCGCTTCCAGCAACAGCGACGCTTCGTTGGCGCTGATGTTGCCGCCCACCGCCACCGACAGCGAACGGCCATCGCGGTGCAGCTGCCACAGGCTCTTGCCCACGTAGTGATGGGTCAGGCAGTTGTGCCCGGCCAGGTGTTCCGGGGCGGTAGGCGTACCGCGCGCCTGCAGGTACGACGGCGTCGCGCACAGCACCGAGCGGCAGGTGGCCAGCCGTCGTGCGATCAGGCTGGGATCGATCTGGCGGGCGATGCGCACGGCAAGGTCCACCCGCTCTTCCACCAGGTTCACCATGCGGTCGACCAGCAGCAGCTCGATGCGTGCCGCCGGATGGCGCGCAACAAAGCCGGCCACCGCCCGCGCCAGGTGGCTCTGCCCGAACGACACGCTGGCAGTCACCCGCAGCGTGCCATGCGGCTCCGGATCATCGCTGGCCAGCTCACCCTGCAGTTCCTCGCCGATGGCCAGCATCTGCCGGAAGCGCGCCAGCGCCGCCTCGCCGGGGCCGGTCAGGCTGACCCGGCGCGTGGTCCGGTGCAGCAGGCGCGCGCCCAGCCAAGCCTCGACCTCGGCCAGGTAGCGGCTGACCATCGCCCGCGACATGTCCAGCACCTCGGCGGCGGCGGTGAGGCTGCCGCGCTCGGCCACCTCGACGAATACGGTCATGGCGGTCAGTCGGTCCATATGCTCGATCCATGCAACAAACAAGCGCGTTATACGCTGTTTTTCGAGCGACTGCAGCGGCCTAGAGTGGCCCCATTCCCACCCATACCACCCCACGGAGTCCTGCCATGAAGATCGCCCTCGTTGGTTCCACCGGCAACATCGGCCGCCAGATCGCCCGCCACGCGCTGGCCAACGGCCACGAACTCACTGTCATCGTGCGCAACGCGCAGGATCTTCCGGCCGAACTGGACGGCGCCCATCCGGTGGTCGCCCCGCTGGATGACCAGGACGCGCTGGTCGCCGCCATCGCCGGCCACGACGTGCTGGCCAGCGCCTATGGCCCGCGCCCGGGCGATGACATCGGCCGCGTCGGCGACGTGGCTGCACAGCTGGCCGCCGCCGTGCGCAAGGCCGGTGTACCGCGCCTGGTGGTGGTCGGTGGCGCCGGCAGCCTGGAAGTCGCGCCCGGCGTGCAGCTGGTCGATACCCCCACCTTCCCGGAGGCCTACAAGCCGTACGCGCTGGCCCATCGTGAAGCCTTCAATCGACTGCAGGCGGCGGACGATCTGGACTGGACCTTCTTCTCGCCGGCGGCCGAAATCGGCCCGGGTGAAGAGCGCGGCCAGTACCGCGTGCAGCCCAAGGCCTTCCTGGCCGACGCCAGCGGCCACAGCCGCATCAGCTATGCCGACTACGGCGCCGCGTTCGTCGCCGAGCTGGAAGCGCACCAGTACCCGAAGCAGATCATCACCGCGGCGTACTGATCGACGCGCGTGCCCTGTAGAGCCGAAGGCAACGGCAGGAGCCGTTGCCAACGTCGCTTGCGACGGCCCGCAGGGGCCCGGGCAAGGACGCCCGGCATAGCCCACGTTCGGCTCCCCATTCGACACAAGGAATTTCCCATGCGCACCGCTGCCCTGCTGCTTCCCCTCGCCCTGGCCGCCAGCTTCACCAGTGCGCCGCTGCTGGCCGCACCGGCCACCGCGGCGCCCGCGGCAGCGACAAAATCCCAGCTGCACCTGCAGACCTTCCATCCCGGTCCGCAGGCGATGTTCTCGGTGTCCTCGGTGCTGATCGAAGGCCGCCGCGATGCGATCCTGGTCAACGCGCAGTTCGGCGCCAGCGATGCGCGCAAGCTGGTCGAGCTGATCCGCGCCAGCGGCAAGCAGCTGACAACGATCTACATCAGCCACGGTGATCCGGACTACTACTTCGGCCTGGCAACCCTGCAGGACGCGTTCCCGCAGGCACGCATCGTTGCCACTGCGCAGACCGTTGCCCACATCCAGCAGACCCAGGCCGGCAAGCTGGCCTACTGGGGGCCGAAGATGGGTGCCGACGTGCCGTCGCGCATCGTGGTGCCGCAGGTGCTGGATGGCGATGCCCTGCAGCTGGAAGGCCAGCGCCTGCCGCTGATCGGCCTGGATGGCCCGACCCCGGACCGCACGGTGCTGTGGGTGCCGTCGCTGCGCGCGATCGTCGGCGGCATTCCGGTGGTGGCCGGTGAACACGTGTGGATGGCCGACACGCAGACGCCGAAGTCGCATGCCGACTGGCTGCAGACCCTGCAGCGGTTGCAGGCGCTGAAGCCGAAGGTGGTGGTGCCGGGGCATTACGCGCCGGGTGCCGCACTGGATGCCAGTGCGCTGGTGTTCACGGCGGACTACATCCGCGCGTTCGATGCCGAGACAGCCAAGGCCAAGGACAGTGCGGCGCTGGTGAAGGCGATGCAGGCGCGCTATCCGAAGCTGGCGGGCGTGGCGTCGCTGGAGCTGAGTGCGAAGGTGGCCAAGGGCGAGATGCACTGGCCGTGAGGTAGGGAGTTTTCTTTTTGCAGGGCTGCGCCCTGCACCCGCAGAGGCAACAGCAACAGCTGGCTATCCGTGGGATGGCGGGGTGGGTCCGGTTGCGGGGGACGCTGCAAGTCCCCCTCCGGGGTCCGGCCCAGCCGCTGGCGGCTGTGCGTTCGGGCGCTTGCGAAGCAGTGCTTCGCAAGCAAAGCGCCCTCACCCATGTAAGCTCGATCGCGGCTTGCTCGTGTGCGCTGTCCTGCGCACACGGCAAGACCGGGGTTGGGCGTCCTGCCCAACCCGCCCGAGGCATGCCTCGGGCCCATGCGGCTCACGCCCCCGCAACCGGACCCACCCCGCCTTCGACAGTTTCCTGCTGCTGATGGAACCTGCTGCTGTTGGTGGGTGCCGACCGTTGGTCGACACGGCAATGATCAGTGCTCGAACAGTTCCCCCTGCACCACCGGCTCCTTTTCGCGGAAGCCACCCAGCCCGACGCCGACCAGGCGGTAACGCGTCTCGGCCGGCAGATCGACCCTCGCGCGCAGCAACAGGGCGATGTCACGCAGTTCTTCCATCGATTCCGGCGGGCGCTCTGGCGTGAAGCTGCGGGTGAGGATGCGGAACTGCGCGGTCTTCAGTTTCAGCACCACGGTGTGGCCGATGCGCTCGGTCTTGCGCGTGGCGTTCCAGGTCTTCCCGGCCAGCTGCACGATCGCCTCGGTCAGGTCTTCCAGCAGCAGGTCTTCGGCGAAGGTGTCCTCCGAGGAGATCGACTGCACCTGCTGGTCCGGTTCCACCGGCCGCTCGTCGATGCCACGTGCGCGGTTGTACAGGCTGCGGCCGAAGCTGCCGAATGCCTCTTCCAGATCGATCAAGGCCCACTGCCGCAGGTCGCCGCAGGTGGCGATGCCGCGCGCGGCCAGCTTGCCTTCCATGACCTTGCCGACGCCGGGCACGCGGTTCACCGGCAGCGGCGCCAGGAACGCATCCACGCGCTGCGGCGGAATCACGAACTGGCCGTCGGGCTTGCGCCAGTCCGAGGCGATCTTGGCCAGGAACTTGTTCGGCGCGATCCCGGCTGAAGCAGTCAGGTTCGTTTCCTCGCGGATCTGCGCGCGGATGGTGCGGGCGATGTCGGTGGCCAGTTCGATGCCACTCTTCGGCTCGGTCACGTCCAGGTAGGCCTCGTCCAGCGACAGCGGCTCGACCAGGTCGGTATGGCGCAGGAAGATCGCGCGTACCTGCTGTGACACCGCCTTGTAACGCGCGAAGTCCGGCGGCACGAAGATCGCGTCCGGGCACAGGCGCTCGGCACGCACGGCGGGCATCGCCGAACGCACGCCGAACACGCGCGCCTCGTAGGACGCCGCACACACCACCGAGCGGGCGCCACGCCATGCCACGACGACCGGCTTGCCGCGCAGTGACGGATCGTCGCGCTGCTCCACCGACGCGTAGAACGCGTCCATGTCAACGTGGATGATCTTGCGCAGTCGGGTCATGTCAGGTGGGAAAGGCGGGGCCGGGCCGGGTGGGCCACACGCCGAAGTATGGTCGTTGCACATCAACAGGATGCGCGTATTCCCTTGAAAACACTACGGTTGCGTACGGTTGAAATGTTTGATCGGCGCAGTTTCCACGGGCATTCTCGGGCGCTTGTTTCCCTGTTCTTCGCTTCCAGGATTGTGCTTCATGACCCGTCTCCACGCGTTCAACCGCGAACAGCTGCTGGCCAGCGCACGCGGTGAACTGTTCGGCACCGCTGCCGGCCGTCTGCCCAACGACCCGATGCTGATGTTCGACCGCATCACCGACATCCGCGAGGACGGCGGACCGCATGGCAAAGGCATGGTACGCGCCGAACTGGATATCCGCCCGGACCTGTGGTTCTTCGGCTGCCATTTCATCGGCGACCCGGTGATGCCCGGCTGCCTGGGCCTGGACGCCATGTGGCAGCTGACCGGCTTCTTCCTGACCTGGCTGGGCGCCCCCGGCAAGGGCCGCGCGCTGGGCTGTGGCGAAGTGAAGTTCACCGGCCAGGTGCTGCCGGAAGCCAGGCTCGTGCGTTACGAGATCGACATCAGCCGCGTCATCAACCGCAAGCTGGTGATGGCCCAGTCGGACGCCCGCATGTATGTGGATGACCGCGAAATCTACAGCGCGCGCGACCTGCGCGTCGGCCTGTTCACCGAAACCGGGAGCTTCTGATGCGTCGCGTCGTCATCACCGGCATGGGCATCACGTCCTGCCTCGGCAATGATCTGGATACCGTTTCGGCCGCGCTGCGCGAAGGGCGCTCGGGCATCACCGCCCTGGCCGACCACGCCGAAGCGGGCCTGCGCAGCCAGGTCGGCGGTCGTGTCGACCTCGATCTGGAGGCGCTGATCGACCGCAAGCAGAAGCGCTTCATGAGCGATGCAGCGGCCTTCGCCTATCTGGCCATGCGCGATGCCATCGCCGATGCCGGGCTCAGCGCCGAGCAGGTCAGCAGCCTGCGCACCGGCCTGATCGCCGGTTCCGGTGGCGGCTCCAGCGAATGGCAGATCGGCGCGGTCGACCTGCTGCGCGAACGTGGTGTGCGCAAGGTCGGCCCGTACATGGTGCCGCGCACGATGTGCTCGACGGTCTCGGCCTGCCTGGCCACGGCCTACCAGATCAAGGGCGTCAGCTATTCGCTGTCGGCCGCCTGCGCGACCTCGGCGCACTGCATCGGCGCGGCCGCGGACATGATCCGCCATGGCGCGCAGGACATCATGTTCGCCGGTGGCGGTGAAGACCTGCACTGGTCGATGAGCGTGATGTTCGATGCGATGGGCGCGCTGTCGACCAGCTTCAACGAAACCCCGGCCAGCGCCTCGCGTCCGTACGACAAGGACCGCGACGGCTTCGTCATCGCCGGTGGTGGCGGCATGCTGGTGCTGGAGGACTACGACCACGCCGTTGCGCGCGGCGCGCACATCCACGCCGAACTGATCGGCTATGGCGTGACCTCCGACGGCGCCGACATGGTCGCTCCGTCCGGCGAAGGCGCGGTGCGCTGCATGAAGATGGCGCTGCAGGGCGTCGACCGCCCGCTGGACTACCTCAATACCCACGGCACCTCCACGCCGCTGGGCGACGTCACCGAGCTCAACGCGATCCGCGAAGTGTTCGGCGATGCGGTGCCGCCGCTGTCCTCGACCAAGGCGCTGTCCGGCCATTCGCTCGGTGCGGCGAGCGTGCACGAGGCGATCTACTGCCTGCTGATGATGCGCGATGGCTTCGTTGCCGGTTCGGCCAACATCGGCGAGCTGGACCCGAAGGTGAAGAGCTTCCCGATCCTGCGCGAAAGCCGCGAGCAGAAGCTGGATACGGTGATGTCCAACAGCTTCGGCTTCGGTGGCACCAACGCCGCGCTGGTGTTCGGGCGGGTGTGAGGGGGACAGGTGTGCCGACCAACGGTCGGCACCCACCAGGGCAGTAAAGAGTGCCAACCAAGGTTGGCACCCACCGGGGCGTTGGGGTCTGCCGACCAACGGTCGGCACCTACCGGTTACCTCGGCAACAACGGCAGCAGGAGCGCGTGCGCGTCCACCAGCGAGCCGACGATGCGGTGGCCCAGTGCGCGCAGTTCTTCGTCAGGATGCACCAGGTCAGGCACCTGGATCACGGTCATGCCGGCCGCCAGCGCCGCACGCGTACCGGCCGGTGAGTCTTCCAGCGCCAGGCAGCGTTCCGGCGCCTGGCCCAGCCGCTGCGCGGCCAGCAGGTAGATATCCGGCGCCGGCTTCGGTCGCGCGACGTCGCCACTGGTGATCACCGCATCGAAGTACGGCAGCAGGCCGGCAGCGGCCAGCTTGCGGTTGGCGCGCGGCTGCCGCGTGGTGGTTGCCACCGCACGCGGTACCGCGTGCGCCTTCAACAGCTCCAGCAGCTCCAGGATGCCCGGACGCAGCGGCAGGCCGGTCTGTGTGCGTGCCTCGTACAGCTCATGGCAGCGTGCAGCCACCGCCTCGATCACGCTGTCCTCGATCCCCTGCGCACGCAGCAGCGCGTGCGTGTCGCGGTCACCGAGGCCGACCATGCGCAGGAACACCGCCTCGTCCAGGCCCAGCCCGAACGCGTCGGCCGCCTCGCTCCAGCAGGCCAGCGAGACCCGCTCGCTGTCGATCATCAGGCCGTCCATGTCGAAGATGACGGCGTCGGGGAGGAACGGCAGCGCAGCGATGGTGGTCATGGAGCGAACAGCGTATCCAGGTCGGTGGAGGTGAGCTGCCGCCATTGCCCTTCGTCCAGCCCCTGCAGATCCAGCCCGCCGACGCGGCTGCGGTGCAGGGCCTGCACGTGGTTGCCGGTGGCGGCGAACATGCGGCGTACCTGATGGTAGCGGCCTTCGTGCAGCACCAGGCGCGCGCGGCGCGCATCCAGCACTTCCAGTTCAGCCGGCAGCAGGGGCGTCTTCTCGGACTCCAGCATCAGCGTACCGCTGGCGAACAACGCTACCTCGTCGCCGCGCAGGTCGTCGCTCAACTCGACCTCATAGACTTTCGGCAGCTTCGACTTCGGCGAGATGATCCGGTGCAGCAGGCCGCCATCGTCGGTCAGCAGCAGCAGGCCACTGGTCTCGCGGTCGAGGCGGCCCACCGTGGACAGCACCGGATCGCGATCGCGGAAGCGCGGCGGCAGCAGATCGTAGATCAGGCGGCCGGTGTCCTTGGTCGAGCAGGTGTAGCCGGCCGGCTTGTGCAGCGCGATTGACAGGCCCACCGGCGGGTCCAGCGGCTCGCCGTCGACACGGATCGCCTCGTGCGGCACCTGGTCGTCGGCATACAGCACCTCGCCGTCGGCGTCGGTGACGCGGCCTTCGCGGAACATCCACTGCACCTGCTTGCGGCTGCCATAGCCCAGGTTGGCGATGAGCTTGACCAGCTTCACTTGCCCTTCCCCTTCACCGCTTCCACCAGCTTGAAGCCATCACGCTCGGCGATCACGCGCACCGCGCCAAAGCTCTCGTTGAGCGTGTACTCGTACGGCAGGTGGCGGTTGGCCACCACGTACAGGCGCCCGCCCGGGCGCAGCGCCTGCGCGGCCACGGCGATGAAGCGCTGGCCGATGTCCGGGCGATCGGCGCGCGACGGCGTGTGGAACGGCGGGTTGCTGATGATGACGTCGTAGCCCGGTTCGATACCCGCGGTGACGTCCTGCCACAGGAAGCGCAGCGGCAGCGGGCGCGGCGGCGGCGCCAGATTGAGTTCGGCCAGTGCCAGCGCGCGCTGCTCGGCTTCGTACAGGTCCAGCGCGGTGATCTTCGGGCAGCGTTCCAGCAGCTCGCGCGACAGGTAGCCGTAACCCGCGCCGAGGTCGGCGGCACGCCCGGCCAGGTCGGCCGGCAGGTGTTCGGCCAACAGCGCCGACGCCGGGTCGATGCGATCCCAGGCGAACACGCCCGGGCGGCTGAGGAAACGGCCGCCGACGATTGGCCGCACCGCATCCAGTGCCGACCAGCGCTTGGCCAGGTCGGCGTCGTGCTGGCCCTGCATCGGCGCGGTCCAGTACACGCGGCAGTGATTCTTGGTCAGGCTGCCGCCGAGGCCGGTCAGCTGCTTGAGGTCACCCTCGCCCGAGCGTGCGCCTTCGTTGTTGGACTGGCAGGCAACGATGCGGCCGCCGTCGGCGACCAGCGCCAGCGCGCGGGCGAACAGCGCGCGGGCTTCTTCACGCTGGCGCGGCGGCAGCACCAGCACCAGCGGGTAGCGGCCCTTGCCGGCCACATCATCCAGCTGGCCGCTGACGGTCCAGCCGGTGGCCTGCTGCAGCGGCTGCGCGAACGGGGCGAAGCTCTGCTCGCAATGCACCTCGCGGTTGCCGGCCACTTCGCGCAGCGGCCAGCCGTCGCGGGCCCGCAGGAAAGCCACGGGGCCTTCCGGCCAGCGCAGGGCGCCTTGGGAGAACGGCAGGAACAGGGTCTGCAGGGGGGCGTCGTCGCTGGAGGCCATCGGCGCGGGTACTTCAAGCGTGAGGGCCGTCCATTGTACCGGCTTGACCGGGCCGGCCCCGGCAGCCGCTTTGCGAAACCCGAACGGGGCCTTGATCTGCCAGCAACATTGGAACGTTCAGGGTAGAGGCTCCCCCGGAAACCCAGGAGAACCTGCATGCGAGCCTTGTTCGTCGGTGGCGTGGTCGACAACAGTGAAATGGACCTGGAAGGCAGCCATCCGCCCGTGCATTACCCCGAGGACACCGGCGGCGGCCACTCGCGCTACCGGCTGCACCAGGTCGGTCATGGTGCCGACGGCAGCGTGGCCTATGCGGTGTATGGCGCGCCGGACCTGGCCGATGACGAGGTGGCGAGGGTTGCGGAGGAGCGGGCGTATGCACGCCGGTTCGAGGCGACGCCGACTCTGTTCGAGCACTGAGCGCAGCAGCCACGCATGGCGTGGCTCTACTGCAACCTCTGGTAGATCCACGCCAAGCGGGGATGGGCCCGGCAGGTTGCCGTCAAACCCTCGGCGGCAACCTGCGGATGCTGGCGATTTCATCCAGCCACACATGGTGCTGCTGCACCGGCGTGTCGTAGTCATCCAGGCGCAGCTGGCCGTTGCTGCCTTCATCGCCAGCGACGTTGCGGTATTGCTGCACGGTTGGCCTCACGGCCACCGTGCCGAGCAGGCGGCGGCCATCGCGCAGATTCAGTTCCACCTGCGTTTCGCCATCCAGCTGCGGCAGCAGGGCTTCCAGGCGCGCGATCTGCGCCGGATCGGTGTGGATACGTGGAGCTATACGGGACATCGGCGACCTCCTGATTGCAGGGTCGCCGATCGGCCGTGAATGTTCAGTGCAGCGCGCTGTCCGCGCGCGGCACCTGCACCTTGCGTACGGCAGCCACCAGCTGCGCCACCGAGTATGGCTTGGCCACATGCTCCTGGAAGCCCGACGCCAGCGCGCGGCGGCGGTCATCGGCACGCGCCAGTGCAGTCACCGCCACCGCAGGCAAGGTTGCCGCGTCCACGCCCATGTCCTCGCGCAGCGTGCGCACCAGCCCATAGCCATCCATGCCCGGCATGCCGATGTCGGTCAGCATCACGTGGTACTGCAGATGGCCGGTGTCGGCCAGCAGTGCCAGTGCCTCGCCGGCCGAGCTGGCCGCCGACACGCTGGCGCCCTGCTCTTCCAGCATGCGCCGCAGGTACTCCAGCACCTCCGGCTGGTCTTCCACCGCCAGCACATGCATGCCCCGCAGCGGATACGGTTCGACGATCACCGGCTCCAGGATCGGCCCGCTGATGACTTCGCGCAGCGGCCGGCGCTCGGCATCCGGCAGGTGCTGGGGCAGGCGCACGGTGAACGTGGCGCCGTGGCCATGGCCTTCGCTGGCGGCGGCGACGGTGCCGCCGTGCAGTTCGACCAGCTGCTGCACGATCGCCAGGCCCAGGCCGAGGCCGCCATGGCGGCGCGTGGTGGTGCCATCGGCCTGGCGGAAGCGGCTGAACAGGTGGTTGAGGAACTCCGGTGCGATGCCATCGCCGGTATCGCGCACCGTAATCACCCAGTGGGTGCCGTCGGCCTGCAGCTGAACGTCGATGCGGCCCTCGGCCGGGGTGAACTTGATCGCATTCGAGAGCAGGTTCCAGAACACCTGCTGGAGGCGCGTGGCATCGCCCAATACCAGGCTGGGCTGCTCGGGCAGCTGCAGGTTCACGTCCAGCGCCTTGCCTTCGGCCACCAGTTCCTGCGCGCCGATGGCTTCGCCAAGCAGCGTGCGCAGGTCCAGCACTTCCACCTCCAGCTGTACCTTGCCCAGCAGCATGCTGCTGAGGTCGAGCATGTCCGAGATCAGCCGCTTCTGCGCACCGGCGCTGTTGGCGATCACGTTCAGGCCCTTGTACAGCGGGCTGGTGTTGTCCACGCGCTGCAGCAGCAGCTCGCTCCAACCGAGGATGGTGGTCAGCGGCGTGCGCAGCTCGTGCGACAGCGTGGCCAGGAACTCGTCCTTCAGCCGCGCCATGTTCTCGGCGGCGCTGCGCGCGGCGCGCTCGGACTGCAGCAGTTCCTCGCGTGCCAGTTCGATCTCGCGGCGCTCGGTCACGTCCGGACTGCTGCCAGCCAGGCCGATGAAGCGGCCCATGCGCGAGAAGCGCGGCCGCGCGTTCATCTCCAGCCAGCGCCACTGGCCGTCGGCGCGCCGCGCACGTACCAGCGCATGCATCGAACGCTGCGCCTTCAGTGCTTCCTGCAGCTCGTACTCGAATACGGACGCATCGTCTGGATGTACCAGGCCGCGCCAGACATCTTCCGGAACGCGCGTTTCGTCGCCACCGAAAAACTCGCTGAAGGCGCTGTTGACGAAGCGGGCGTGGCCGCGCTCGTCGAGCACCCATACCGGCATCGGCAGGCCATCGGCCAGTGCGCTGAAGCGGGCTTCGCTTTCGCCCAGCTCCACTTCCATCTGCTTGCGCGCGGTGATGTCGAAGAACAGGATGCCGACCTTGTCTTCGCCCGGACGACCAACGCGCACCGCATCAACCGCGAACGAGCGGCCCAGGGCGCGCGCTTCCATCTCGAACTGGGCGGGGCGACCACTGCGGGCCACTTCACCGTAGATGCGGAACCAGTCTTCCTCGTGGTTCGGTTCCAGCGCACTCATGCGCTGACCGCGTGCGTCCTTCAGGCCGGTATGGCGCTCGAAGGCGTCGTTGACCTCGATGAAACGATAGTCCACCGCGCGGTCGCCTTCGAACAGCACCTGGATCACGCAGAAACCGGCGTTGATGCGCTCAAGCACGCCATGATGCAGGTCGGGTTCGGGCGCCGGCACCATCATCGGTGGGCGCTCCACTAGGGGCGGCAGTGTGGACAAGGGCGTCTGGACGGGCCGGATTGGAGACACAGCATGTTCCAGAGAGCGTATTCACAGCGTCAAGCGCCGTCAGTCAGGGTTGACGACGATGAATTGGCGGTAACCCCCCTTGCATACGACGCAGCCGGCCATTGCAGTGACCCGGCCACAGGATCACACTCGATCCGTGATCAACATCGTCCCCAGCGCGGGGACGCAGGAGACCGTCATGAAACGCGCACTCGTGATTGCCCTGCTGGCAGGCGCCCTGGTGGTGAGCGGCGCCAACGCTGCAGCGCGCAACGTAACCGGTACGGACGCGCCGCGTGCGTTGCAGGCCAATGGCCCGGTCAGCGTGAAATGGGAGGATCCGGCCACGTTCACCGAGATCCGCCAGAGCACCAACCGCTTCGAGGCCGAACGCGGTGACTGGGTACAGCAGCTGGCCCGCTACCTGCAGACCACCGCTGCCAAGCCGCTGCAGCCTGGGCAGACCCTCGATGTCACTCTGGTGGACATCAAGCGTGCCGGTGACTACGAGCCGTGGCACGGCCCGCGTGCGCGCGACATCCGCGTGATGCGTGATATCTACCCGCCCCGCATCACCCTGCAGTACACGTTGAAGGACGCCGACGGCCGTATTGTGAGCGAAGGCGACGCCCGCCTGAGCGACTCCGGCTACCTGCAGGGCAGTGGGTTGCTGACCAACAGCGATCCGCTGCGCTACGAGAAGCGCCTGATTGATGACTGGGTGAAGCGCCAGCTGGCCAGCCAGGCCACCGCTGCGCGCTAGGCCCCTCGGCAGGTGTCGACCCTGGTCGACACGCATTCACCGCGCCGACCAAGGTCGGCCGCGACCAGAGCCGCGCATGGCGACCGCTGCGCGCCAGGCCCCCCGGTAGGTGTCGACCTTGGTCGACACGCATTAGCCGACCAAGGTCGGCCGCCACCGAAGCCGAGCGTGGGCTCGGCGTTACACGTACACCTTCGCCACGCGCTTGACCGCGCACGGCAGCTGGTACGCGCTCACGCCGCATCGCGGCGCCAGTTCCGCCAACGTCGGCGCACTGCCCCACAGTTCCACCACGCTGCCCACCGCGGCCTGCGGATGCGCCGTCAGGTCCACCGTCAGCATGTCCATCGACACGCGCCCGATCAGTGCGCCGGGCTGGCCATCGATCAATACCGGCGTGCCATTCGGGGCGAACTGCGGATAACCGTCGGCATAGCCCAGTGCAACCACACCCACGCGGGTGCGCGCCTTGGCCACGAAGCGCGCGCCATAACCCACCGGCTCACCCGCTTCGATCCAGCGTTCGGCGATCACTTTCGACTGCATCGTCATCACCGGGCGCAGGCGCTCGGTCAGCGTGGTGTCGTCCGGCAGCGGGTTCGCGCCATACAGCATCAGGCCCGGGCGCACCCAGTCACTGCGCACGTCCGGCCAGCCCAGCAGCGCCGGCGAGTTGCAGACGCTGGTCTCGCCGTGCAGGCCGTCGATGGCGCGCGCGAAGGTCGCCGCCTGTTCGTGGGTGCGTTCGCTGTCCAGCTCGTCGGCGCGCGCCAGGTGGGTCATCAGCACGATGCGCTCGACCTGCGGCAGCGCTGACAGGCGCGCGTGCGCCGCGCGGAAGCTGTCCACGTCCAGGCCGAGGCGATGCATGCCGCTGTCCAGCTTCAGCCACACCGTCAACGGGCGCGGGCTGTCGAAGGCGGCGACGGCCTCCAGCTGCCACGGCGAACCCACGGCGAACCAGAAATCATGCTCGGCCACCAACGCCATGTCGCTGGGTTCGAAGATGCCTTCCAGCAGCAGGATCGGCGCACGGATGCCGGCCTGGCGCAGTTCCAGCGCCTCTTCGATGGTGGCCACGCCGAAGCCATCGGCCTCGCCTTCAAGCGCCTGCGCACAGCGCACCGCGCCATGCCCATAGGCATCAGCCTTGATGATCGCCAGGGCCTTGCCACCGCCCAGTTCACGGGCGAGCCGGTAATTGCTGCGCAGGGCGCCCAGATCGATCAGCGCGCGGGCAGGACGCATGTGCGGTTCTCTTGTTGCGGCGCGTGACCGTACTGGCCGTAGCGGAAAATATCCAGGCCTTCGGTGCTGATCTGCGGCTGGCGCGCGCTCATCAGGTCAGCCAGGTAGCGGCCCGAGCCGCAGGCCATGGTCCAGCCCAGGGTGCCGTGGCCGGTGTTGAGGTACAGGTTGCGGAACGGCGTGGCGCCGATCACCGGCGTACCGTCCGGCGTGGCCGGGCGCAGGCCGGTCCAGAACTGCGCGCGCGACAGGTCGCCGCCCTTCGGGTAGAGGTCGCTGACCACCAGCTCCAGGGTCTCGCGGCGGCGCTGCGACAGCGACAGGTCGAAGCCGGCCACTTCGGCCATGCCACCGACGCGGATGCGGTCGTCGAAGCGGGTGACCGCCACCTTGTAGCTCTCGTCGAGGATGGTCGAGGTCGGCGCCATCGCCGGGTCGGTGATCGGCAGGGTCAGCGAATAGCCCTTCAGCGGGTACACCGGCAGGCGCATGCCCAGCGGTGCGACCAGCGCCGGCGAATAGCTGCCGAGCGCGACCACGAAGCGGTCGGCGGTTTCCAGCTTGCCGTCGATGCGCACGCCGGTGATGCGGTCGCCATCGAACTCCAGGCCGGTGATGTCCTGGTCGAAGCGGAACTCGACACCGGCATCCACGCACATCTGCGCCAGGCGACGGGTGAACAGCTGGCAGTCGCCGGTCTGGTCACGCGGCAGGCGCAGCGCGCCGACCAGGCCATCGACATGCGCCAGGGCCGGTTCCGCCTGGATGATGCCGGCGCGGTCCAGCACCTCGTACGGCACGCCGTACTGGGCCAGGATCTCGATGTCCTGCGCCGAGGCATCCAGCTGCTGCTGGGTGCGGAACAGCTGGGTGGTGCCCAGGTCGCGGCCTTCGAATTCGATGCCGATCTGCGCGCGCAGCTCGTTCAGACAGTCGCGGCTGTACTCGGACATGCGCACCATGCGCGCCTTGTTGATCGCATAACGCTCGTGGGTGCAGTTGCGCAGCATCTGCCACAGCCAGCGGTACTGGGCCAGGTCCATGCCCGGTTTGATCGCCAGCGGCGCGTGCTTCTCGAACAGCCAGCCGATGGCCTTCTTCGGCACGCCCGGGGCCGCCCACGGCGAGGTGTAGCCGAATGACAGCTGGCCGGCATTGGCGAAGCTGGTTTCCAGCGCCGGGCCGGGTTGGCGGTCGATGACCGTGACTTCAAACCCGGCCTGTCGCAGGTACCAGGCACTGGTGGTACCAATCACGCCGCTGCCGAGAACTAGGACTCGCATGGGACTTCTCCAACCCGATCATTCCCTGCACTGGAGCGCACAGGGACCATAATTGGGGAAGTATAGACAGCCATTCCCAGTTGATTTGCCTGTTTTGAAATCAACCGGCAGGATGTTCTCCTGCAATTCATTCCCCAAGGTTGACGACCATGGCCACCCGTACCCGCGAACTGGACAAGATCGACCGCAAGATCCTGCGCATCCTGCAGGCCGAGGGCCGTATTTCCTTCACCGAACTGGGCGAGCGGGTCGGCCTGTCGACCACGCCGTGCACGGAGCGCGTGCGCCGGTTGGAACGCGAAGGGGTGATCACCGGCTACCACGCCCACCTCGACCCGGCCGCAGTGAAGGCCAGCCTGCTGGTGTTTGTGGAAATCAGCCTGGCCTACAAGTCCGGCGACATTTTCGAGGAGTTCCGGCGCGCGGCGCTGAAGCTGCCCAACGTGCTGGAGTGCCATCTGGTGTCGGGCGACTTCGATTACCTGCTGAAAGCGCGGATCAGCGAAATGGCCTCCTACCGCAAGCTGCTCGGCAGCACGTTGCTGACACTGCCGCACGTGCGCGAGTCGAAAAGCTACATCGTGATGGAAGAAGTGAAGGAAACGCTGAGCTTGCCGATTCCCGATTGAGGCAGTTGCGATCGGGGTCAGAGCCCGCGTTGCGGGATCCGACCCCGGTCAGGATTCGGCAAGGGGTCGGATCCCGCGCAGCGGGCTCTGACCCCCGACCATGGTGACAGTCAACGCTGCTGTGGATGTTTCTGCGAGCGCTGTTCCTGCTGCTTGCCGCCCTTGTGCGGCTGCTGCGGGTCCATCTGCTGTTGCTGTTGCTGCTGCGGGTTGCGGCCCTGCGGTTCCTTGCCGGGATGACGGTTCTGCTGGTTTTTCATGATCGCGATCCAGTGGACAAAGGACATGCGGCGGCGAAATGCCGGCGCACGGTCACGTTGGTCCCGGAACGGTTAATCGCAGGCGAAAAAGCAGTGATCTGTAGCAGGTTGTTTTCGTGCGTTCAGGCCGAACGGCGTGCGCTAGCCGCCAACCTCGGTTGGCATTGGAGGTCAGCGCTTGATCTGCTGGCCATCGCCGGCCGGCACGCTGTCGTAATAGCGGCCGGTGCGCGAGTCGAACACGCGGTTCGGGCCGGCCGGGCGCACCCCGGGAACGATGCGGCCATTGCGGTCATAGACCTTGTCGGCAGGCTTCGGGACCGGCGCCGGCGCGACCTGGGCCGGACCGGTGGACTTGATCGGCTGCGTCGGCTGTGGCGAGGGCAGTACCTGCGGCTGCGGGCGCGCGGCCTGTGGCGGCGGCACCACCGGCTGCGGTGCCACGGTGGTGGCACTGCGGGTGGCGGTCGGGCTCGACGACGTCGGTACCTGGGCCTGCGCGACCAGCGGCAGCAGGGCCATCAACAACAGGGGAGGGATCGGTTTCATGGCACGCTCCGACGTGGATCGTCTTCACCATGCGCCAGCGCCTGTGTGCCGCCCATGAACGGCCATCACACTTGCAAGCGGGCGCCAGCACCCCCACGTTTTCCGGCATCCCCAGGCCATCGACCCCACGGAGTGCCGCCATGACCGCCTTCGATCTGACGCCCCCCACTGCCACCCAGACCGAGGCGCTGGTCGCCGGTCTCAGCAGCGAGGAACGCCGCGTGCTGCTGCAGCACGGCACCGAAGCACCGTTCTGCGGGGTATTCCTCGACAACAAGCGCGAGGGTGTCTACTGCTGCCGCCTGTGCGCGCTGCCACTGTTCCGCTCCAGCACCAAGTTCGATTCCGGCACCGGCTGGCCCAGCTTCTTTGCTCCGTTCGACCCCGCACACGTACGCGAGATCCGCGATACCAGCCACGGCATGGTGCGCACCGAGATCACCTGCGCGCGCTGCGGCAGCCACCTCGGCCACGTATTCCCGGACGGTCCGCCGCCCACCTACGAGCGTCACTGCCTGAATTCCGTCTCACTTTCATTCACTGGCAATGGTGACCCGTGGCCCGATCCACTGCAGCGTGGCGGCGCAGAAAGCGGTGTGGCGGGCTGAAACACCCCGCTGACCGATTTCACAGAATTCCCTCTTCAGAAAACCGGGCGACGGGCCGACAAGGAGATATCCCCTCTCCCTGCGTCGCCCCATGCTCATCATCGTTGGATTCCTGGTCGTCATCATCAGCGTGATCGGGGGCTACCTCGGTGCCCACGGCCGCCTGGGTGCCCTCTGGCAGCCCTACGAGCTGGTCATCATCGGCGGCGCGGCGCTCGGCGCCTTCCTGGTCGGTACCCCGGCCAAGACCGTCAAGCAGACCCTGCAGGCCATGGTGGGCGTGTTCAAGGGCCCGCGCTACAAGCAGCAGGACTACATCGATGTGCTCAGCCTGCTCTATGAACTGCTCAACAAGGCGCGCCGCGAAGGCTTCATGGCGCTGGAAGACCATGTCGAGCGGCCGGCCGAGAGCGCGCTGTTCGGCAACTACCCCAAGGTGCAGGCCGACCACCACCTGATCGACTTCATCACCGACTGCCTGCGCCTGATGATCGGCAGCAACATCGAGCCGCACGAGCTGGAACCGCTGCTGGAACTGGAGCTGGAAAAGCACCATGCCGAAGCCATGGCGCCGTCGCAGGTGTTGACCAAGGTCGCCGACGGATTGCCCGGTTTCGGCATCGTGGCGGCGGTGCTGGGCATCGTCATCACCATGGGTTCGATCGGCGGCGACATCGTCGAAGTGGGCGGCCATGTGGCCGGTGCGCTGGTCGGTACCTTCCTCGGCATCCTGCTGGGCTACGGCTTCGTCGGCCCGATGGCGGCGGCGATGGAAGCCCGCGCCGAACAGGACAGCCGCATCTACGAATCGGTCAAGACCGCCCTGCTGGCCTGCCTGCGCGGCTACAACCCGAAGATCGCGCTGGAGTTTGCCCGCAAGACGCTGCCGTCGAACGTGCGCCCGGCCTTCTCCGATTTCGAGCAGCACCTGAAGACGGTCAAGTAAGCCATGGCCGAGAACAAGCCCACCGTCATCGTCCGCCGGGTCAAGAAGGCCGGCCACGCCGCCCACCACGGCGGCTCGTGGAAGGTGGCCTACGCCGACTTCGTGACCGCGATGATGGCGTTCTTCCTGGTGCTGTGGCTGATGGCCACCACCAACAAGAACGACCGTGCGGCCATTTCCGAGTACTTCCGCAACCCCAGCCCGCTGAGTGGGCAGAACGCCACGCCGGCGCCCGGCATGGCAGGCCCGGGCGGCGCCAGCACCTCGATGATCAAGCTGGGCGGTGCCACCGACATCTCGCGCGGCAACAGCAACGATCCCTTCCAGAACCAGAAGGAGGCTGTGCCGCAGCCGGTGGACCAGCAGCAGCGCGACAAGCAGCAGCTGGAAGCGCTGATGAAGGAGCTGCAGGAGGCGATCAGCAGGAGCCAGGCGCTGGAGCCGTTCAAGGACCAGCTGCTGCTGGACCTGACCCCGGAAGGCCTGCGCATCCAGATCGTGGACAAGCAGAACCGGCCCATGTTCGACCTTGGCAGCGCCACGCTGAAGCCGTACACGCAGCAGATCCTGCACGAACTGGCCGAGTACCTGAACCATGTGCCGAACCGGATCAGCCTGACCGGCCACACCGACATCACCGCCTATTCGGCCGCACGCGGCTATGGCAACTGGGAACTGAGCGCCGATCGTGCCAACGCCGCACGGCGCGCACTGGTGGACGGCGGCCTGGAGGACAGCAAGATCACCCGCGTGGTCGGCCTGTCCTCGTCGGTACTGTTCGACAAGACCGACCCGCAGAACCCGATCAACCGCCGCATCAGCATCGTGGTAATGACCAAGGCCGCGGAGGAGGCCGCCCTGGCCGGTGCCGGCCCGCAGGTGGGGCTGTCGGCGCCCACCGCCGACCCGGACGTGCAGGCCGCGCAGGCTGAGGCAAAGTAGACGGTGGGTGCGGACCCTGGTCCGCACATCCGGGAAAGCGTGCGGACCAGGGCCCGCACCCACCAGGGGCATCACCCGGCGCACCCGCTACAATGGCGGTCTTTCCGTTTCCAGGTGATCCCACCCCATGTCCCAGAACTCCAAGGCCAAGCGCGACAAGCGCAAGAAGCAGCAGGCCAAGCGCCCGTTCCTGCGCCTGAACGCACAGCAGCAGGTGCAGAACCATGCCGTGCTGACCAACGAAGACGGCCAGGTGGTCGCGGCCATCGGCCTGCAGGGCCGTGAGTGGCTGCTGGCCATCGGCGGCCAGACCATGGGCAACGCCGAGAATCCGGTACCGATGCTGGCCATGCTCAAGCACCTGTCCAACGTGCAGGAGAAGGAAGGCCGCAAGGTCAACCTGGAGTACTCCGAACTGCTGCAGAAGCTGCTGGACACCCTGGCGGCCGAATCCGAGCAGACCGCTGACGAGTACCTGGACAAGCTGGTCGCCGAGTTCGAAGGCGTCGACGTTGCTGAAGGCGAGGAAGGCGAAGCCGCCGAGGGCAACGTGGCCGAAGAAGCCGCTGCCGAGGCCGCTCCGGCCGCTGACAGCGACAGCAAGCCGCAGGCCTGAACCGGCCGCGGCGGTGACGGTCTACGTCGATGACGCGGTGCATCCCTGGCGCGGACAGCGCTGGGCGCACCTGATGGCCGACACCCTGGCCGAGCTGCACGCGATGGCGGCGCAGCTCGGCATTCCCCCGCGGGCCTTCCAGAACAAGGCCAGCGGTGCCCACTACGATGTCACTTCCGAGCTGCGCGCACAGGCGATCGCGCTCGGTGCGCGGGCGATCTCACGGCACACCGACCGTGAACTGGTCAAAACGGTGATTGCCAACGCCAGGGCGCAGTACCGGCCGTAGGCCACGTCGCGGGTTCGCCGGACACCAACCGGCACCGACCGGGTAGAGTCGACTGTCAGTCGACTGCTCTCCCATCCGGCCGCGAGAACCCCGCGCTGCGCGCGATAGTCGACTAACAGTCGACTCTACCCCGTCGGGTCGTCTCCAGCGGATCAACCCATCAGGCCGCGCCCAGCAGAACGTCCCCGCCGGGTCGTGCCGGGCGGATCGGCCCATCGCTCAGAACGGGTCGCTGCCCAGGCGGATTTCCACGTTCAGCAGCGAGCACAGCGCCAA
This sequence comes from Stenotrophomonas sp. YJH_SMC_40, assembly GCF_059368615.1. Classification (NCBI taxonomy): domain Bacteria; kingdom Pseudomonadati; phylum Pseudomonadota; class Gammaproteobacteria; order Lysobacterales; family Lysobacteraceae; genus Stenotrophomonas; species Stenotrophomonas sp. YJH_SMC_40. Next base: position 137,717 of record NZ_JCAFRX010000007.1, read on the forward strand.
CATTGCGTCGTCGTCGCGGGTCAGCGCCATCACGCCGGTGAAGCCGTCGCTGCCGGCATCCACGCTCCACAGCGTGTAGTTGTGCTCGCGCAGGCGGTCGAAGGCGGTGGACATCAGCTGCACGCCGTCCAGGTCTTCGGCGAAGTCCTCGTCATCCAGGTCGCCGCCCCAGTCCAGCTGCAGGTTGAAGCGCGCCGACAGCTCGTTCACTGCCGACTGCAGCGATTCCAGATCATCACGCTCGACCTCGAAACCGGACTGCCAGGCGATGGCCGTGAACAGGGCCGGCAGCCAGTCGCTGTCCGCTTCCAGCGGCTGCCCGTCCTCGGCCAGGTGCTCGCGCCAGCGGTTGAACTGCTGCAGGGCCAGTTCCTCGTCGCCTGGGTTGATCAGCACCAGCAGGTTCCAGACCCGTGCCTCGAAGCCATCTTCGTCGAAGTCGTGGATGTCTTCCTCGAAGTCGAAATAGTCGCTGTTGTCGGGCATGGCGGAACTTCCTCTGGGGCAGGCCGGCATTCTACGGTTTATCCTGTGCCGCTGAAGCCGGCCTTGGTGGCCGTCACTGTGAATGAAGCGATGAGCGATACCCCTCCCGACCACCTGGCGATCAACCCGGCCAGCCCCTTCCATGATGCGCAGGCGCTGGAGCGCGGCGTCGGCGTGCGTTTCAACGACGTCGAGCGTGACAACGTCGAGGAATACTCGGTCAGCGAAGGCTGGATCCGCGTGCAGGCCGGCAAGGCCCGCGACCGCCGCGGCAACCCGATGACCATCAAGGTCAAGGGCAAGGTCGAGGTGTATTTCCTGGACCAGAAGCCGGAATAAGCACGGCTCCCGGATCCTGGGGTCAGATCCCTTTCCTGCGGAAAGGGATCTGACCCCGATCAACGCGGGCCAAGGTCCGCACCCACCCGGGGTACACGGTCATTCGCGCTTGCGCGATTCCAGCAGATCAAGGTTGCGGATCAGGCGCCGCGAGATCTCATCGGAGATCACCCCGCGCCGGGTCAACCGGAACAGCTCCTCGCGCTCGGCATTGAGGCCGGCGCTGCGCAGCTGGCGGTAGCCCATTTCCATGCGCCGTACCTTCTCCGGGTCCACGTCGGGCCCCTCACTGTCGCGCTCCAGGTGCCGCTGGTAGAGCAGGCTCACCCGCGAGGCGGCGTCGTTGTACAGCTGCACGTTCTCGGTGTTCTGGTTCATCACCAGCTGCTGGCGCATGCGCTCGACCCCGGCCAGCGCGGCCTTCGACGACAGCCGGCGTGCCAGGTCCTCTTCCTTGCGCTCGCCCGAGTCAGCCGGCAGCTGCAGGCCCTTCAGCAGCTGTGGCAGCGCGATGCTGGCGCCCAGCAGCGAGAACAGGATCACCGATGCGGCCAGGAAGATCACCAGGTCACGCGCCGGGAACGCACTGCCGTCGGGCAGGAACAGCGGCAGGGTCAACACACCGGCCAGGGTGATCGCACCGCGCACGCCGGCCACCGAGGTCGCCACCACGATGCGCCAGTTCGGTGCCTCGCCCCGCTCCAGGCCGCGACGGCGCGCGCGCAGCAGGTTCCAGCGCAGCGACAACCACACCCACAACAGGCGCAGCACGACCAGTGCCAGATTGATCACCACCACATACACCAGCAGCCACCACGCACTCTGGTGGCCGGTCTCGTTCATGGTGGTGGTGGCGCGTTCGACGATGCCCGGCAGCTGCTCGCCCAGCAGCACGAACATGATGCCGTTGAAGCTGAACTGCAGCATGTTCCAGACCCCGGCGCGCTGCACGCGCATGCTGCCGGAGACGCGACCGGTCAGCTCGACATAGCTCATCGCGATACCGGCGGCGACCGCGGCGAGGATGCCCGAGGCATGGATCTCTTCGGCCAGCAGGTAGGCCGCGAACGGAATGAGCAGGTTGACCAGCATCGCCGCGCCGGGCTCTTCGCCGAAGCGGCGCCACAGCCAGCGCTGGAAGGTGGACACACCCAGCGTCACCGCCACGCCCACCGCCAATCCCGCCACCGCCACCCACACGAAGGTCAGCGAGGCCGTGGCCAGCGAGAAGGTGCCGGTCATCACCGCCGCCACCGCGAAGCGGAAGCAGACCAGGCCCGAGGCATCGTTCAGCAGCGACTCGCCTTCCAGGATGTGCATCAGGCGCTTGGGAATCGGCGCCTTCGAAGCAATCGCGCCCACCGCCACCGGGTCGGTCGGCGAGACGATGGCCGCCAGCGCGAAGCACACCGCCAGCGGCATCACCGGAATCAACCAGTGGATCAGGAAGCCGGCGCCGATGACGGTGAACACCACCAGGCCGAACGCCAGTTCGAGGATCGCGCCCTTGTCGCGGAACAGGCCCTGCTTGGGAATGCGCCAGCCATCGAGGAACAGCAGTGGCGGCAGGAACAGCAGGAAGAACACTTCCGGCTCCAGCGCGTGGCCACGGTTGAACACCCCGGCGATGACCGCACCCAGGGCGATCTGCACCAGCGGCAGCGGCAACGAGAACGGCAGGACGCGAACCAGGTAGCCGCTGGCGACAACGGCCACCAGCATCGCCAGGACGACTTCAATGGTATGCATGCTTCTTCCAGGAAGCGGCGCGTGGGGAGGCTTGGAGGCCAGCGCCGGAAACCCGGAAAAAACTACCACATGCGGCCATGGCCGCGACGGCCGGGGCCGCCGCGCGTCAGCCCCGGCTCATGCCCCGTCGAAGCGGTACAGATCCATGGCGAGGAAGCCGGCATCGATGCCGGCATCAATGCGACGCGCACCGAAACCGCCCTCGCCGGCCGCGCCCATTGCAAAGAACAGCGGCAGCAGGTGCTCGTCGGTCGGGTGCGCGCGTTCGGCGAACGGCGCCTGCCGGCGGTAATCCAGCAGGGCCTGGCGGTCATCAGCGGCCAGGCGCTGCTCCACCCATTCGATGAAGGGCCGCACGTACGGCGCTTCCTTGCCGTCCTGGTAGTCGCCCCAGTCGTGCAGGTTGTGGGTGATGCTGCCGGAGCCGACCAGCAGCACGCCCTGTTCGCGCAGCGGCGCCAGCGCACGGCCCAGCGCGAACTGATGCTCGGGGCCGAGCAGCGGCTGGATCGACACCGGCACCACCGGGATGTCCGCCTGAGGGCGCAACAGCCGCAGCGGTACCCACGCGCCGTGGTCGAGGCCACGCTGCGGGTCGATGGCCACTGGCAGGCCTGCGGCGGCGATGCGGCCGGCCACTTCTTCGGCCAGTGCCGGATCACCCGGTGCCGGGTACTGCAGTTCGAACAGCGCGCGCGGGAAGCCACCGAAGTCGTGGATGGTCGGCGGCTGTGGATGCGCGCCAACCAGCGGCTGCCGGCCCAGCCAGTGCGCCGAAGCCATCACGATGGCGCGCGGCGTCGGCAGATCGCGCGCCAGCTCGGCCAGGCGCACGCCAACCTGGCCCGGCTGCAGGGCAGTCATCGGCGAACCATGGGAGATGTACAGCGAAGGCAGGCGGGACATGGAATTCTCCAGTTGCAGGATCAGGCGGCGATCAGCGCGAACGCAGGGTCCACTTGCCATCGCCGAGCAGGAACAGCACCACCAGCGCCAATGCCCAGAACGCCGGGTATTCCCAGCCGCCGCCGGCATTGGCGAAACCGAAGCCGTTGGCGCCGTGCACGGTGACGATGGTGCCCAGCAGCAGCGGCACGCCGACCAGGCCCACCCAGCGTGCGTAGATGCCCAGCAGCAGCGCGACGGTGATCACCAGCTCGACGCCGATGGTGAGGTAGCCGAGCACACCGGGCAGGCCCAGAGACTCGAAGAACGCCGCCGTACCGGCCGGGGTGAACACCAGCAGCTTGGTCAGTGCGTGGACCAGGAACAGCACGCCCAGAGCCAGGCGCAGCAGGGTGGCGCCATACGGCGCCAGCGGCGAAACAGGAGCAGCGGTGGTGTGCATCGGAAAGCACCTTGAAGGGAGTGGACACAGGTTATTGCGCCTTCACGGGACGATAAATACGATCGTTTGACCGTATTTATTTCATAAGGCGCAACAATGGACACCCTGGAAGCGATGCGCGTGTTCGTGGCGGTGGTCGAGCGCAACGGCTTCAGTGCCGCCGCCCAGGCCCTGGACATGTCCACCGCCGGCGTCACGCGCCAGGTCGCGGCGCTGGAAAAGCGCCTGTCCACCCGCCTGCTCCACCGCACCACGCGCCGGGTCAGCCCGACCAGTGCCGGCGCCGCCTACTACGCCCAGTGCGTGCGCCTGCTGGCCGAATTCGACGCGCTGGAAGCCAGTATCGGCGCGCAGGCGCTGGAGCCTTCGGGCACGCTGCGCATCAACGCACCGGTGAGCTGGGGTATTGCCCGCCTCGGCCCGCTGCTGGCCAGTTATCGCCAGCGCTTCCCGCAGGTGGAGCTGGACCTGGCGCTGTCCGACCGGCTGGTGGACATGGTCGAGGAAGGCTACGACGTGGCCATCCGCATCACCCGCGAGCCAGGTCCCACGCTGATCGCACGTCGCCTGGGCGAATCGCGGGTGAGCCTGTGCGCCGCGCCGGCCTACCTGGCCGCACACGGCACCCCGCAGACCCCGCAGGAGCTGCAGGCACACGCATGCCTGAGCTACAGCTACTGGGCCGCCGGTGATCACTGGCCGCTGCAGGGGCCCGGCGGTGAAGTGAAGGTGGCGGTAAGCAGCCTGCTGCACGCCAACAACGGCGACGTGCTGCGCGAAGCGGCGATCGCCGGCATGGGTGTGATCCTGCAACCGGACTTCCTGCTGGAAGACGCACTGGCCGATGGCCGTCTGGTGCGCGTCCTGCCCGAGTGGGAAGCCGAGCCGATCGGCATCTTCGCGGTCTACACCAGCCGCAGCCACCTGGCACCGAAGGTGCGCAGCTTCATCGACCACCTGGTGGAAACCGGGGTGTAGCCGAGCCTGGCGTTTGCGGTAGTGCCGGCCGCTGGCCGGCAATCAGACACCTCCCGGTCCTGGGCGAATGCCGGCCAGCGGCCGGCACTACCACTTAGGCGGCGACCTCATCCAGCGCGTCGATGATCCGTTCCAGCGGTGCCGGCCGTCCCAGCAGGTAGCCCTGCACCTGGTCACAGCCGTGCGCAGCCAGCCAGTCCAGCTGTCCCGGCGTCTCCACGCCTTCGGCGATGATGGTCAGGCCCATGCTGTGGCCCAGCGACAGCAGTGCGCGGCAGATCGAGGCGTTGCGTGGATTGGTTTCCACGTCCGCCACGAAGCTGCGGTCGATCTTCAGGATGTCCAGCGGCAGGTGCTGCAGGTAGGACATGCTGGAATAGCCGGTGCCGAAGTCATCCAGCGACACGCTGATGCCCTGCTCGTGCAGGCGCTGCATGGTCTGCATCGCCTGCCCCGGCTTGCGCATCAGGCTGCTCTCGGTCAGTTCCACATGCAGCGCACCCCGCGCCAACCCGAACTCCTGCTGGGCGCGGGTGAACTCGGCCACCAGGTCGCTGTTGAAGAACTGCACGGCCGAGACGTTGACCGCAATCGGCAGCTCGCCCCACCCGGCCTCGACCAACCGCCGCTGCGCCTTCGCTGCCGCTCGGATCACCCAGCGGCCAAGTGCCAGGATCAGCCCGGTGTCCTCGCACAGCTGGATGAACTCATTGGGCGGAATGAAGCTGCCATCAGCCTGCGGCCAGCGCAGCAATGCCTCCAATGCCGCCGGGCTGCCATCGCTGGCATGCCGGATCGGCTGGAAGTACAGCTGGAACTCGTTGTCGATGGCCGCATGGATGCGCCCGGCCAGGCGCAACCGGTCGGCCAGCCGCGTGGTCACCGCTGCGTCGAACCAGACCACCACGTTGCCCTCGGCACGCGCCGCGTGCGCCGCCTGCGCGGCCATGCCGATCACCTGTTCGGCGCTGTGGCCGTCACCGGCCACATGCACCGCCACGCCGATGCGCGGCTCGAACTGGTGCAGTGAATCCTTGCCACGCATCGGCGCCGACACGATCTGCAGCAGGTCGTCCAGCACGCGCTGGGTATCGTGCTCCGAACCGATGGCGAACACGAAGTCCTCCGCCGGCTGGAACGCCAGCGTGCCGCAGCGTGCGCCCAACCCGCCCAGGCGGGTCGCCATCGACTGCAGCACGGCATCACCGATCTCACGGCCCAGCGTATCGGCCACCAGCTGCAGTCCGCGCAGTTGCACGAAGGCGATGGTATAGCCCTCGCCCTGCTCATCCAGCTGGTCGGTCAATGCACGCACGTTGAGCAGGCCGGTGGCCGGGTTGTGCCGTGCCTGGTAGGCCAGGTCGCGCTCGTAGGCCAGCCGTTCGCTCACATCCTCGGCCAGCACCAGGCACGCGGGCTGTCCGTCGAAATCGAGTTTGGACAGGTGTGCGCGCACCTCGAACACACTGCCGTCCTTGCGCCGGTGCAGGCGCACGGTTGCGTCGGGGGGATCGCCCACCTGCGCGCGCTGGATGGCACCACGCACCTCGTCCCAGCCTTCGCGCGGGCGGATGTCGAGGATGCTCATCGCCAGGAACTCCTCGCGGCTGTAGCCGTACTGGCGCACCGCCGCGTCATTGACCTCGATGAAGCGCAGCGTGTCCGGGTCGAACACCCAGAATGGCGCCGGGTTGCGGTCGAACAGCAGGCGGAAGCGGCGTTCCACTTCGCTCATCTGCTCGCGCGCCTGGTAGCGTTCGCTCAGGTCGGTCAACGCGCCGATCATGCGTCGTTCGCTGTCGGCCACCTCCACCCGCTGTCCGCGCGCGCCCACCCAGCGCACTTCACCACCGGGCAGCACCAGGCGGAACACCTGGTCGAGCACTGCGCCGCCGGCAAAGGCCTGGTCGAAAGCCTGCTGCAGGCGCGCGGCATCATCGCGATGCACGCGAGCGAAGAAGTCGGCTACCGGCAGCGCATCGGTCTGCACGCCGAAGATCTCGCGCGCCAGGGGGGACCAGCGCAGCAGCGCGGCGTCCTCATCCACGTACCACGTGCAGACACGCCCGACCTGATGGGCCAGACGCAGCTCGGCATGGCCCGCCTTCAGTTCCTCGGCCATCGCCTGCTGGCTGCGGGTACTGCGGCGCACCGCATACAGCAGCACCAGCAGCACCACGATGTAGGCCAGCACGATCGCCACCGATGCCTGCAGGTACGGCCACCAGGGTGCCAGCACGTCTTCATCGGCCAGGCCGATCTGCACCGCCAGCGGGCTGCGGTCGAGCGTACTGATGGTCGTGATGCGCGGCACACCATCGACCACGCCGGGCAGGCTGCCGAGCTCGACCACCGCCTGCTTGCCGAGCAGGTCACGCCGCGGCAGGTCGTAGCGGCGACCGACCGTGCCATGCGGATCGGGCACGCGCGCCAGCATGTAACCCTCGGCGTCGGTGATCGAGACCAGCCCGTTGGGACCAACATCCAGGCCGCCGGCGATGCGCTGCAGTTCACCACAGCGCAGCCGCGCCAACAGCCAGCGTTCACCGGCCATCGGCAGTGCCAGCGGCACCACCCAGTCGCCATCGCTGGCCCGCTGCGGCGGGCCGATGTACAGGGCACTGCCCTGCCCCCGGCGCAGCGGGTCGGTCCACAGCGGCAGCTGCAGGTCGCCGCGCCCGCCGGTCAGCGCGCGCCCGTGGCGGTCCAGCACCACGATGCTGTGCAGTTCAGCGTGGCGGCGCAGCACGCCACCGATGGCCGCATCCAGCAGTACCGGGGCCTGTGACGGCACGCTGCGGAACAACTCACCGGCATCGCCGGCGATGCCGGTCATCGCCCGCTCCAGATTGCGCAGTTCCAGCGCCAGCAGGCGCTCGCTCCCCACCGCCAGCGCACGGCTCTGCCGCTGCGCCGCCTCCAGGCGGCGGTGATGGTCGTTGGCCAGCATGGTGGCCAATCCGGCCACCAGCAACAGGCCCAGCAGCACGCCGCCCCAGGTGATGGCGCGCAACGGACGGGCCAACGCCCGCTTCAACGCGGGCATCGGTCGATCTTCCTTGTGCAGTCGGCTGGCTTCATGCGCGAACGAATCCTCCACATCCCCGACCTCAACGGCCGGCGGACGCCATTCTTGACGCCTGACCCCGTCCTGCATGGCCACCTCCCCGTGTCCGCGCACGGCTCCAGGGCCCAGCATGCACCACCCCGGTGACGGCGTGAAGATCGCTTCGGCGCGTTCAGCCAGATCCTGCACAGGACCGGCCAGCCACAGGGACGGCCAGCCGGGCTGCGGCGGATTAGACTTGGGGTTTTCCGCTGCAAGAGAAGTCCATGTCCAAGCTGCGCCGTCCCACCCTGGCACTGGCCATCGTTGCCAGCCTGTCCCTGGCTGCCTGCGACCGTCCGGCCGATCCGGCCGCTGGCACCGCCAAACCCGCCGAGGCTGCACCCGCTGCCGCCAAGCCGATGCTGGGCAGCTTCGGCTTCGATGCCAGCGGCATGGACCGCAGCATCGCGGCCGGCGATGACTTCTTCGGCTTCGCCAACGGCACCTGGGTGAAGAACACCGAGATTCCGGCCGACCGTTCGCGTTTCGGCAGCTTCAACGTCATCGCTGAAAAGACCCTGGCCGACACCCGCGCCATCCTCGAGGGTGCGGCCGGCAATGCGCAGGCCAGCGGTGACGACAAGCTGATCGGCGACTACTACGCTGCCTACATGGACGAAGCCGGCATCGAGCAGCACGGCATCGCCCCGGTGCAGCCGCAGCTGAAGGCCATCGAGACCATCGCCGACAAGGCTGGCCTGGCACGTGCCCTCGGCGGCGACATGCGCGCCGACGTCGACCTGCTCAATGCCACCAACTTCTACACCGACCGCCTGTTCGGCCTGTGGGTCTCGGTCGACATGCTGCAGCCGGACCGCACCGCGCCGTACCTCGTGCAGGGCGGCCTGGGCATGCCCGACCGCGACTTCTACCTGGGCGGCGGCCGCATGGCCGAACTGCGCAAGCAGTACCAGGGCTACATCGCGCAGATGCTGCAGCTGGCCGGCGTGGCCGACCCGGCCGGCAAGGCACAGCGCATCCTTGCGCTGGAGACGAAGATCGCGCAGGCGCATGCCACCCAGGAAGAAACCAACGACGTGACCAAGGGTGCCAATCCGTGGACCCAGGCCGATTTCAACGCCAAGGCACCGGGCATGGACTGGAACGCCTTCCTTGATGCGGCCGCGCTGGGCGAGCAGCAGGACTTCATCGTGTGGCAGCCCAAGGCCGTGGCCGGCCTGTCCAGGCTGGTCGCCACCGAGCCGCTGGAGGTGTGGAAGGACTACCTGGCCTTCCACGCACTGGACCGTGCCGCCGCCTACCTGCCGAAGAAGTTCGCCGACGCCCGCTTCGCCTTCCATGGCACCGCGCTGAGCGGCACGCCGCAACAGAGCGACCGCTGGAAGCGCGCCGTGGATGATGCCAACCACGCTGTCGGCGAGGCCATCGGCAAGCGCTATGTCGAGAAGCACTTCGACGCCAGGACCAAGGAGCGTGCGGACGAAATGGCGAAGAACATCATCGCCGCCTTCGCCAAGCGCATTGACGCACTGTCGTGGATGTCGCCGCAGACCAAGGCGCATGCCAAGGCCAAGGTCGCCGGCCTGACCGTGGGGATGGGCTACCCGGAGAAGTGGCGTGATTACACCGGCCTGGAGATCCGCCGCGATGACGCGCTCGGCAACGCACAGCGCGCCGAGCTGTTCGAATACCAGCGCAACATCGCCAAGCTGGGCAAGCCGGTCGACCACAGCGAGTGGGCGATGCTGCCGCAGACCATCAATGCGATGAACGTGCCGCTGGAAAACCGCCTGGTGTTCCCGGCCGCGATCCTGCAGCCGCCGTTCTTCGACGGTGCCGCCGACGACGCGGTGAACTATGGTGCGATCGGCGCGGTGATCGGCCATGAGATCAGCCACGGCTTCGACAATGCCGGCGCGCTGTTCGACGAGACCGGCAAGCTGCACAACTGGTGGACCGCCGAGGACCTGAAGCAGTTCAACGCCGCCGGTGATGCGCTGGCCGCGCAGTTCAGCAGCTACGAGCCGTTCCCGGGCGTGCATGTGAACGGCAAGCTGACCCTGGGCGAGAACATCGCCGACGTGGCCGGCCTGGGCACTGCCTACGATGCCTACCAGCTTTCGCTGCAGGGCAAGCCGGGCCAGACCCTGGAAGGCTTCACGCCGGACCAGCGCTTCTTCCTCGGCTTCGCCCAGGCGTGGCGCAGCAAGAGCCGCGAGCAGGCGCTGCGCAACTCGCTGCTGACCGATGTGCATGCGCCAGGCCAGTTCCGCGCACTCACCGTGCGCAACATCGACGCCTGGTATCCGGCGTTCGAAGTAAAGGAAGGCCAGAAGCTGTACCTGGCCCCGGACAAGCGGGTCAAGGTGTGGTGATGTAACCGGAACGGGCGCCGCGAGGCGCCCGTTTCATTTCCCGGTAGCTGCCAACCTTGGTTGGCAAATGCCCCGCTCGGGTGGATGCCGACGTTGGTCGGCATATCTACAGATCTACAGGACTACAAGCCATCCACGCATGGCGTGGATCTACCGGCGCGTTGTGGCGATCACCAGCGTGGCGACCATGGCAAGCCCGGCCGCGACCCACAGATTCGCATGCAGGCCCACGCCATCCAGCAGCCGTCCACCGCCCCACGCGCCCATTGCGATGCCGATATTGAACACACCGACATACAGCGCGGTGGCGATCTCCACCGCGTGCGGCACTGCCTTCATCATCCAGCTCATCAGGCCGACCGACACGCCGCCATAGGCCAGGCCCCACAGCAACAGCACCACAATGCCGCCGGAGGGTGTGCCGCCCAGCCACAGGAACAACAACGGCGTCAGCAGCAGGCCGCAAGAGATCGCCAGCAGCATTCCGCGCGGATGACGAGCGGCCAGTGGTCCGGCGATGAAGTTGCCCGCGATGCCCGCCATGCCATAGGCGAACAGCAGCGCGCTGATCCAAGCGGCATCCACGCCCGATCGCAGGGTCAGCAACGGGCGCACATAGGTGAACGCAATGAAGTGACCCGCTACCAGCAGCAGCGTCAGGCATAGGCCGCGCTGCAGGCCACGGTGGCCGAGCAGCTGCACGAACTGCGCCGGGCGCACCGACGCCACCACCGGCAACGCGGGAACCACCCACAGATGCAGCAGCATCACCGCCGCACTGAACAGCGCCATCGCTGCGAACGCGAAGCGCCAGCCCAGGGCGTCGCCGATCAGTGCACCCAGCGGCACCCCCAGAACCGATGCTGCGGCCACGCCCCCGAAGATGATCGAGGTGGCCATGCCGATGCGATGCGCCGGCACCAAGCGTGCTGCCAGCCCACCAGCGATGGCCCAGATCCCGCCCATGCAGAACCCCACCAGCACGCGCGCGGCCAGCAGCCAGCCGATGCCCGGTGCCAGCGCCGAAGCAACGTTGGCGACCAGCAGCAGCCCCAGCAGCACGCACAGGATGCGACGACGATCGATGCCGCCGGCTGCGATCACCACCAGCGGTGCGAACAGGGCCGCCAGCAGGGCCGGCAGCGAGATCATCAGGCCGGCGGTGCCGGTGGACGCGCCGAGATCTTCGGCGACAGGGGTCAGCAGGCCCACCGGCAGCATTTCGGTGGTGACCACCGAGAAGATGGCGAGGCCAACCGCAGAAACCGCCCACCACGGATGGCGATGCACAGGCGCTGCATGCGCAGGCGATGAAGCGCTCACGGGATGATCCCTTCAGGGGAGGTGGATGCAGCAGACGGGCGCAAGGCACGTCGCGCGAGTACGGCCAACAGCAGCACGCCCCCGCCTGCCACCAGTGCAACGACAAAGCCGCTACGCACGCCCCCCGCATCGACGCTCTGCCCGGACAGCGCCGCGCCCAGCGCCACGCCGATGTTCAATCCGGCCAGCAGCCAGGTCATGCCCTCGGTCAGGCGCGATTCGGGCACGCGTTGTTCGACCAGCGACATCGCCACGATCATCGTCGGCGCGAAGAACACCCCGGCCAGCAGCACCGCCACGACCAGCCCGGGCAGGCTGCCGACCCACGGCAGCGGCAACGTGGTCAGTGCGGTGGCCACTGCGCCGGCCAGCAACAGGCGCCGCAACGGTGCCTGCAGCTTCAGTGCCCCGAACAGCAGGCCCGCCGCGCAGCTGCCCAGCGCATAGGCCGACAGCACCACGCTGGCGGCAAGCGGCTGCCCCCGCTGTTCGGCGAAGGCCACGCTGGTGATGTCGACCGTACCGACAATCACGCCCATCGCCAGCATCAGCAACGCCAGCAGGCGGATCTCCGTGTGCCGGAGCAGCGAGCCCGAGGGAGTTGCACCTTCGTGCTGCTGCAGCGGCGGCTCGGTGCCCCGCTGCAGCACCAATGCGGCGACGCCGACCACCAGCAACAGGGCGGCCGCCAGTACGCCGGCCTGTGGCCATACCGCCACCGACAGCCCCACTGACAACGGTGGACCGACGATGAAGGTCACCTCATCGAACACGGTTTCCAGCGAATACGCGGTCTGCAGCTGCGGGCGACCGCGATGGATCGCAGTCCAGCGTGCGCGCACCATTGCGGACACGCTGGGCATGCATCCAGCCAGCATGGCGGCGACGAAAAGCGCCCAGTCTGGCGCAGCCAGCAGCGTGCACGCGAGCAGCAGCAGCAACCCTGCCGCACTGGCCGCAGTAGCCCATGGCAGCACCCTGCCCTGCCCGCGCCGGTCGACCCAGCGCGATACCTGCGGCGACAGCAGCGCATAGGTCAGCACGAAGGTGGCAGACACCGCACCGGCCAAGGCATAGCTGCCGCGCAGCTGCGACAGCAGTGTGATGATGCCGATGCCGGTCATCGGCAGCGGCAGGCGGGCCAGCAGGCCGGCCAGGGCGAGGCCGGCGGTGCCAGGGGCGGCGAACAGGTCGCGGTAGGGGGTGGCCATCGGGATCTCCAAGGCAGCGGCTTGCCTGGCGCTACCGGCGCCACGACAATACATACAGAGCGTATGAATAAGAGCCTACATTCATACGCGTCGTATGTAAATAATCATGCACTGCGTATGTAAGGAGTTCCGGATGGTCCGTCGCACCCGCGCCGAGATGGAAGAAACCCGTGCCAGCCTGCTGGCCACCGCCCGCCGCGTGTTCAGCGAGCATGGCTATGCCGCCACCTCGATGGATGACCTGACCGCCCAGGCCGGCCTGACCCGGGGTGCGCTCTACCACCACTTCGGCGACAAGAAGGGCCTGCTGGCCGCGGTGGTCGCCCAGCTCGATGCCGAGACCGACCTGCGCCTGCAGGCGATCAGCGATGGCGCGGATGATGCCTGGGACGGTTTCGTACAGCGCTGCCGTGCCTATCTGGAGATGGCGCTGGAACCGGAGATCCAGCGCATCGTGCTGCGTGACGCGCGCGCGGTGCTGGGTGGCGCCTCACCGGAATCGCAGCGCCACTGCGTGCACTCGATGCAGCGCCTGATCGAACAGTTGATCGCGCAGGGCGTAGCGATGCCGGTGGATGCGCAGGCGCTGGCATCGCTGATCTACGGTAGCCTGGCCGAGGCCGCGTTCTGGATTGCAGAGGGCGAGGATGGCGACGCGCGCCTGCGGCAGGCGACGACGGCGCTGGAAATGCTGTTGCGTGGCTTGAAGTCGGCCGGGTGAGGCCCATCCACGCATGGCGTGGATCTACTGCGGCATCCGCTCTGGTGGAGGCCAACCTTGGTTGGCCCTTCTGCGGCATCGCGCGCAACGCGTGCCAACCAGAACCATGGCATCAGTAGATCCACGCCATGCGTGGATGAAGCTTTATCGCGCAGCGCGTGCCAACCAAGGTTGGCACCTACCGGGGAACGGTGGGCCACTCGCGCAGCACCGACACCGGCACGCCCATGCGCGCACAGGCGCGGCTGGCGAGGCCATCGGGCAGCGCACGGCGGAACAGCGGCGCCATGCCCTGCATCAGCTTCGCTGAAGCGGCCGCCTGCGCACGCTGGCGGCCGCTGCGTTCAAGCATGCCTTCGGCCCAGTCCGGCAGCAGTGCCGCACCGGCGCCAAGGAATACCTCGCGCGACAGCCCCGGCACCGGTACCGGCAGGCGCACGCCGGACAACACCTCCAGCACTTCACGCGAGCGCTCGTCCACACGCAGCTCCGGTTGCCGCGCGCAGAAGTACGCTGCCACCTCGGCTTCACTGCGCGGCACATCCACCGCACCCAGTGCTTCGGCCACGTGGCGGTACTCGTCGTAGTAGCGGTCGGCGATGTGCGCCGGCACCTCGCGCCCGTAGCGACGAAAGCCCTGCAGGAAACCAAACGCCTCAGTCACGTGCACCCATGTCAGCAGTTGTGGATCGTCCGCCGCGTAGGGCTCGCCCTGCGCGGTCTGGCCGCGGATCAGTGCATGGATGCGGCGCACCTTGGCCACCAGCGCCTCTACCTCCCCGCTGGGTGCATAGCTGGTACCGGCGACAAACGCGGTGGTGCGACGCAGGCGACCCACCAGGTCCTGACGGAAATTGGAGTGGTCGTAGACCCCGGCCAGCGCGCGCGGATGCAGGGTCTGCAGCATCAGCGCACACAGGCCCCCGGCCAGCATCGAGGGGAACTCCGCGTGCAGGCGCCAGGTCACGCTGTCAGGTCCAAACCAGCCCGGGTCACCCAGCGGCTGGTCGTAATCGATGCCGCTCTGGCCACGCGGGAAGGCCTCCAGTACCCAGCGCCGGATCGGCGCGGTGACGGGGCGGGAGAGTCGCTGCAGCAGAGCCGGCATCACAGGTCCAGGAAAAGCGAAAGAGTGGCCGCGAGTTGCGCGGTCGGCCCCGATTCTGGGCGATCACGACGCCGGCGGCGAGTCTTCGCACTCAGCCACGGTTTCATGTGCGGCCGCAGCACATTTCACCCTGCGACATCCTGTCGCAGGCTCCGGCCTCGATGCTGCGATGCAGCAACATTCACCGATTCAGAGAAGGCCCTTACGCGGCTTGGCATTGCGCCCATTGCACGGCTCGCTGGAAGTGCTAGAACTGGACTCGCCACACCGTCCAATGCTGATCGACGCACGTTCCACAAGGAGCCAGCCATGATTGCTTTGTTCAAGGGTTTGGGAATTCTGCTTCGCGACAACGAGCTCTACAGCAGCCCGTTCGATAAACAGGTTGCGCATTGGCGCAATCTCAGCGAGCAGCAGATCCGCGATGAAGTAGCCGTGCTGGCGCAGGCCAAGTGCCAATGGCTGATCGCCTCGATCGTCGGCTGGCAGGCAGCCTCGCTGCTGATTCTTGGCCTGATCGCCAACTACCTGTGGCGTGACGACTTCCATATCACGTTCACCCGCGTGGTAGTCGTGTTCGGCTCGTGGGTCTCGATCCTGTTCGTGATCTGGTTCATGGCCAACATGTTCGATCAGCAGGCCGGTTTCGAGCGCTGGATGAAGGCGTTCAACAGTCGCGCACGCATCAGCTCCAAGGCCGACAGCGTCGAGCACGTGGCCGAGGCCCTGGAACTGGCGGAGCATTACCCGGAAGTGCTCGATTACAAGCAGGCGGTCACCGCCAAGCGCGAGCTGCGCCACGAGGACATCCGCATCATGACCGAGATCGGGCGCATGAAGCAGCACTCCGAACTGGTCGGCCGCCTCAACCACGTGGGCGAGAACGAGCACCACCACGACCTGACACTGCAGCCTGCCTACTGACCCTTCAGGGAAGCGGGGGGACCCACAATGCCACCGTGATCACTCACGGTGGCATTGTTCTTTCCGATCCTCGCTGACGCACTGGGCGAAGCCCTTCGGCAGGTCCCTGAACTCCTGGGTGGTGCCGACCGCCAACGCAAACGACCGTATCGGCGCTTTCGCACACGCGGCGTCAGGACGACAGGCCGGGTCCAGCAGCAGGTAATGGCACTGACCGCTGCGGCTGGCCATGCACTCAAAACGCGCCACGCCGTCCACTATCGTGCGCTTGCTGTACAGCGTGTCCACGCCATTGGCAGTGGTGCGGGTGATCGCGGTTTCGGTGGACTTCTGGCAACCGGCAAGCGCCAGTGCAGCGAGGCCTGCAAGCAGGAAAGGACGCATGCAATGCTCCTGGTAGCGGAAAGGTGCGGTGCGGCTACATGCCGCGGAACAGGCTCATGAATGGTTGGCTGACCACCAGTGTTTCCGTCCGACCCCGCAGCCGCAGCACGCCGCGCCCGGTATCGTCGCGGCTGACCGCCGCCACCGCCTTCATGTTGACGATGGTCGAGCGGTGGATCTGGCGGAAGTGCTGCGGGTCGAGTACTTCCAGCAGTTCGCGCAATGGTGTGCGCAACAGGCTCTCGCCGGCAGCGGTGACCACGGTGGTGTACTTGTTGTCGGCACGGAAGTAGGCGACATCTTCCAGCATGATCAGCTGCGTCTCGCGGCCGTTGCTGGCGGTGATCCAGGCCAGCGGCGGGCGCTCGGCAGCACCCTGCGATGGACCCAGCCGCTGCAGCAGGCGTTCAAGCACGGCGTCATCCTGGCGCGTCGATGGCAGCCGCGACAGGATGCGCTCACGCGTCGCCAGCAGGCGTTCGTCACTGACCGGCTTCAGCAGGTAATCCATCGCGCCCTGCTCGAACGCGTCGATGGCGTACTGGTCATAGGCGGTGACGAACACCACCTGGGTGCGCGGGCTCAGCTCGGACAGCGAGCGCGCAACTTCGATGCCACTGATGCCGGGCATGCGGATGTCGAGGAACGCGATGTCCGGCTGCGTCTCGGCCAGCTGCTCCAGCGCACTGGCGCCGTCCTCGCACTCGGCCACCAGCTTCAGCTCCGGCCACAACCGGTGCAGCTGTTCCACCAGTGACTGCCGCAGCAGTTCCTCGTCTTCGGCAATGAGGGCTTCAAGCGGCATGGCTGCGCTCCTTGTGTGTCTGCGGCAAGGTCATGGTCGCGGCCACACCGCTGGGGAAGTTGGCAACGATCGCCACGCCGGCCTGCTCGCCACAGGTCAGGCGCAGGCGTTCGCGCAGGTTCTTCAGGCCGATGCCGGTGCCGCTGGTGCCCTGGCCGAAGCCGAGCCCGTCGTCGGCGACGGTCACGGTCACATGGTCATCGAAGCCACGCGCCAGGATCCAGATCGTGCCACCGCCGGGCTTGGGTTCCAGGCCGTGCTTGATCGCGTTCTCCACCAGCGTCTGCAGTGCCATCGCCGGCAGGTGCACGCCATGCAGCTCATTCGGTACCTGCACTTCCACCGCCAACCGTGCGCCCATGCGGATACGCAGGATCTCCAGGTAGGCGCGCGTGCGTTCCAGCTCCACGCCCAGTGTCGACACCGACTCGTCCACCTGCGGCAACGAGCTGCGCAGGTACTGGATAAGGTGGCCGAGCATCTGCTCGGCACGTGCCGGGTCGGTGCGGGTCAACACCTGCGCATTGGCCAGCGTGTTGTACAGGAAGTGCGGCTCCACCTGCGCATGCAGCAGGTTCAAGCGCGCGACCGACAGTTCCTTTTCCACCTGGGTCTGTTCGGCGGCGGCCTGCTCATCGCGGCGCTGGTCGGCCACGCGGCGGCTGATCGCGCGGGTGACCGCTTCGGCGTTCTCGAAGTTGCTGCCCTCATCCAGCGCCAGCAGATCGGCCCACCAGCCGGCATCCGGTTCGAACAGCAGAGTGACGGTACTGGTGCCCTGCCCCGGCGTGACCGTCGCCAGCACGCTGTTGCGCTTGATCGCCAGCCGCGCCGGCAGGTTCCAGCGCGAGGGCTGGCGGCCATTCCAGAGGTCGACCCGGCGCACGTAGGCGCGCACCTGCAGGCTGCCGGCCGAGCTTTCCACATCTTCCACGCGCGGAAGTTCGGCAATCGCCGCTTCCACCACGGCATAGGCCTGGCCGGCATCCATCGGCAGTTCCACCTGGCGGCGCTGGCGCCCGGACAACGTGGTCGAATCCAATCGGCCGGCCACCAGCCAGACCCGGCGCACATGGGTGATCGCGCTGCCCAGCGCGGAGATCATCAGGAACATCGCCAGCAGGCCGAACACCCAGCCCGGGCCATCGTTCATGCCGCTGAAGATGCCGCTCCAGACCATGCCGGCGACAACCAGCGCGGCGGCCCAGGCCAGCAGGTGGCGGATCAGGAGAGAGAGGCTGGCGAACACGGCGGCGCCTTGGAGGAAGGGGGTGAGCCGAGCATAGGGCGGCCCGCCGGGCAAACAAGCGGGCTGCGACGAAGGCCGGAAAAGTGGGGATGGAAAGCCATCTGGTAGTGCCGGCCGCTGGCCGGCTCCCCACCATCTCCGCATGCATCACAGGGATGCCGGCCAGCGGCCGGCACTACCCGGGAGGCGCCGGGCGAACCCGGCGCATGCCCTTACTTGCGCTGGTCGGCGCTGGCGTCACGCACGGCGCGGAACGATTCGTCCTTGCTCCAGTTCGGCCAGCTGCGCGTGTTGGCCAGCTGGTTGCCCAGCGTGTACAGCACTTCCAGGTCGCGGGCGGCACCGGCGAACACCCAGTCCGGCTGCCATTCGTCGCCCTGCTGGTGGTAGCGCTTGGCGGTGTAGTCCTCGGAGGCCTTCTTGCCTGCGGCCACGCCACCGTCCACCCAGTCCTGGCCGGCCGACCACGACAGTGCCGGAACGCCACGCTTGGCGAATGGGAAGTGATCGGAGCGGAAGAACAGGCCGGCTTCCGGCTTCGGGTCCGGCGTGTAGCGGATATCCCAGCCTTTGGCCACGTCCTTCAGCTGGTCCAGCAGCTCGAAACGCGCGGCACCGTAGATGCCGAAGTCACGCGACGGCCCGAACGGCGCCATGCCGTCCATGTTGATCACCGCCACGGTCTTTTCCAGCGGATACAGCGGATGGGTGGCGTAGTACTCCGAACCCAGCAAGCCCTTTTCCTCGGCGGTGACCGCCAGGAACAGCACTGACCTCTCCGGACGCTTGGCCTTGGCGAAGCCGCGGGCCAGTTCGATCAGCGAGGCGGTGCCGCTGGCGTTGTCCAGTGCGCCATTGAAGATGCGGTCGCCACGTGCGTCGGGCTCGCCCACGCCGATGTGGTCCCAGTGCGCGCTGTAGACGATGGTCTCGTCCGGGTGGCGGCTGCCTTCCAGGCGTGCGGCCACGTTGTGCGAGGTGATCACTTCGGTCTTCACCGCGTACTTCGCGTCCAGGCTGGCGCCGGTCAGCGGCACCGGGGTGAAGTCGCGCTGCTGCGCCTTCTTCTTCAGCGCCTCGAAATCCTGCCCGGCCGAGCGGAACAGCTCCACGGCCAGGTCGCGCTGGATCCAGCCTTCCAGCAGCGGGTGGCTGTCGGCCGGGTTGTCGCGCACCACATCGAACATGGTGTTGGTGTTGGAGCCGGCCACGGTGGCCCAGCCATACGACGCCGGTGCAGTCTCGTGCACGATCAGCACGCCCAGCGCGCCCTGGCGGGCGCCTTCTTCGTACTTGTAGGTCCAACGGCCGTAGTAGGTCATGCCCTTGCCGTCGAAGTCACCCTGGCCGGTCTCGAAGTCCGGGTCGTTGATCAGCACGACGGCGATCTTGCCCTTCAGGTCCACGCCCTTGAAGTCGTCCCAGTTGCGCTCCGGGGCCTTCACGCCGTAACCGAGGAACACCAGCGGGGCCTTGCTGATGTCGACGTTGCTGGCCCCGTTCATGGCGGCGCGCACGGCAATCTGCTTGCCCTGTTCCAGCGGCAGGGTCTTGCCGCCCTGGTGCAATGCCAACTGCGGCGCGCCGACGATGTCCCCCTTGCGCAGCGGCACGGCCTGGGTCCACAGGCGCTTGCCGTCCTTGAGGTCACCGCCCGGCTGCAGGCCGGCGTCGGCGAACTGCTTGCTGAGGAAGGCGATGGTCTTTTCTTCGCCGGCGGTGGCCGGGGAGCGGCCTTCGTAGGCGTCGGAGGCCAGTTCCTTGACGTCGGCGGAGATCCGCGCGCCATCGAATTTCGGGGTCGCCGCCATCAGTGCGCTCGACACCGACAGGGCCAGCAGGCCCAGTGCTACTCGTTTCATTGCTCTCTCCAGCAGGAAATCCTTCTGGAGTGTAATGGGATTCGGCAGGGCTGCGCCCTGCACCTGCCGATGCCAGAGCAACAGCAGAAGCAGGCATTCGGTGGGACGGGGGGGTGGGTCCGGTTGCGGGGGACGCCGTAAACCCGTCCTTGGGGGCTTGGCCGCGGCATCCATGCCGCGGACACCCCCGCAACCGGACCCACCCCGCCTTCGACAGCTTCCCGGTGCTGTTGGTAGGTGTCGACCTTGGTCGACACGCATGGAAAACACGAAGGGGTCAGATCCCTTTCCCGGCGGGAAAGGGCTCTGACCCCATCGGTGTGTTGCTTGAGCCTGTTACCAGTTCGGGTCTTCGGCCGGCGCGGCAGCGGGCTTGGGCTTCGGCTTGGCGGCCGGGCGTGCGGCAGCTGCGGGAGCGGCCGAGGCAGTCGCGCCTGCGGCGGCGGCAGCCGGCTTGCTGCCCAGCTTCTGGCGCAGCTCGATCTGGCCCGGACGGAAACCGCCGCGCATCGCGTCGACGCCGTCTTCGATGGTGCCGTACGAGGTCTGTGCAGCGACGCGGTCGATGCGGATGGTGCAGCACGGGTGTTCGCTGCGGCCCAGCGAGCGGCCGGTCTGCGGGTCCTTCAGTTCTTCGCCCAGGCGCACGGCCTGCCAGCGCTGGCCGGCCTGCACGGTGTCACCGCCCTGGCTCAGCACCACCTGGTCACCGTCCACCGAGACCACCGACACCGGAAACAGCGTGGTGACGATGCTGGTGCCGATCTGGCCCGACAGCGATTCCATCATCGCCGCGGCCATGTTGCGGCCGTTGACCACGCGCGGCAGGGTGCTGGGGCCGGTCGAGGCCAGCTGGTGGTCGAAGCTGTCGGACATCACCACCTGGCCGGTGGTGGCGTTGATCAGGCGCAGGGTGATGCGGCCGCCACCGGAGTACGAGGTCACCTGGCGGTCGGACATGCGCAGGTTGCGCACGCTGCGCGGGTACTCGAAGCGTTCGATGGTCGGTATCAGGATCAGATCGGTCGCCAGCTGCTGGCCCACGCGCGCGGTGTCCTGCAGGCGCACGTTGCCGCTGTTGATGTGGTCGATCTCGGCCTGCAGTTCGTCGCCGAACTCGCGGTCCAGCACGATGAAGCGCTGGGTCTGGGTCAGCGTGTCGGACAGGCGCGCACGGATCGCGTCGGCCACTTCATCGGCATCCACGCGGCCATCGCCTACGGCGTAGCTGCCGGCCTTGGTGCGCGGCAGTGCAACCACGATCTTCGGCTTGCCCTGCTCGTCCGGTGCGCGGTACTGGGCGATCTGTGCACGCACGCGCACCTTCCAGTAGCTGCGCATGCTGCGGTGGGTCACGTCGGAATCGAACGAGCTTGCACCACGCTTGGCATCGACGCTGACCTTCTCGTCGTAGCTTTCCCTGACGCTGGCCGAGGCCGAACCGCTCTTGGCCGAGGCTTCGCCGGACGCAGTGGCCGACGCCGAGCCCTTGAAGCTCCAGCCTTCATCGCTGGCGCGCACGCGGGCGATGGTTTCCTCGTCCAGCTGCCGCACTTCATCCTGCGACAGGATTTCATAGCCCAGCACCGCGCCCTGCGAGCCGGCGATCATCTGCTGGGTGAACGCGTCGGCGCGGATATCGCCGACGTGTTCGCCATCCACATCCACATGCAGGCCTGCGCGCAGGCCCTGCATCTGGCTGGCCACGCGTACGCCGTTGACCTGCGCCACGGCCGACTGCAGCGCCGCCAGCACCGCCAGTTCCGGGGTGCTGCCGATGCCGTCGGCTTCGCGCGCGACCTGGGTGGTGCCGCCGAAATCCGGCGTGCCACGCAGGGGCGCTGCTTCCACTGGCGCATTGCTGGCCAGTGCACTGGTTGCCTTGTCCTTGGCGGGCGCGGCGGCCGGGGTGTCCTGCTTGCCGCAGGCTGCAAGCAGCGCGGCGGCCAGGCCCAGGCCGATCAAACGGGTTGTCATACGCATGGAGATTCGCCTCGGATCAGATCGAGTCGAGCATCGAGTCGGCGTTGGACGGCACCTTCACCTTGCTCTTCCTGGCGAAGGTCACGGCCGACTTGGTCGAACCGTACAAGCCCTGGATGAAGCCCGGCGATTCCTTGGCCACCCATGCGCCCGCTGCCAGCTTGCGGCCAACGGTGGCCAGCTGGGTCGCGCCCAGGTTCTTCATGCCGGCGGTGAAGCTGCTGGCTTCGCCGCCCAGCTTCTGTGCTTCGGCTGCCGACGCCAGCAGCGAGACCAGGCCTTCGGCGTAGTGCTGCTTGGATTCAGCGTTCAGTTCCGGCTGAGCGGCCTGGCGCTCGTTGATCGCGGCCTGCGCAGCTTCGCTGACCGACACCGACTTCTTCATCGCATCGACGCTGACCGAACCCGACGACAGCGCCTGGCGCTCGGCTTCCAGCAGCTGCACCTGCTCGGCCAGGCCGAAGGCACGGGCGAACGAGGTCTGTGCCTGCAGCGAGTGCGACTGCGAGCTGACGAAACGACGCACCAGCGCTTCCTGCGCGGCTTCGTCCGGAGCGGCGGCGCTGGAGGCGCTGCTGCTGGAGGTGCCGGTGGCGGCACCGGCCAGGTCCTTCAGCTTGCCCAGGCCCGCGTGGGCCGGCATCGACAGGGTGGCGGCAGCGATGGCCACGACAAGAGCGGTATTGCGGATCATATGAGTGTCCTTTGGGAGAGACGGCCGCGAAGCGGCACGTGGGAATCGGCAACCCCAGCGCGATGCCGAGCGAGCTCGGCACCCACCGGGTGGCGGATCAGCGGACTGCCTTGACGTTCAGTTCGTTGATCATCTGCTGGGCGGCCTTCTCGGCAGCCAGCTGCAGGGCATTGGTACGGGCCACGGTTTCATTCGGGCCGGTGCCGGAGAACTGCACCGGGCCCACCGACGACACGGTGCGCGGGAAACGACCGGTCACGTCCAGCACCTTGCCGGTGACCGTGACGAACACGCGGGTGTTGCCGCTGGCCGGATCGCGGTCGCGCATGCCGACGTCGAGGGTACCGACGGCGATGTAAGGGATGTTGGCCGCACGGATGCCGTTGGCGGTATCGCGCAGGGTGGCGGCAGACAGGTCGTTGCCGGTGCTGAAGTCCTTGCGGATGCGCTCGATGCTCAGCAGGCCGCGCGATTCGCCTTCCACGTACTCGGCTTCAACCACTTCGTAGCCGGCGGCGCTGAAGGCACCGGTCATCGCGGTGTTCACTTCAGCGGCGTTGGCCACCTTCCAGCTGATGTTGTCGCTGCGCTGGGTGGTGCTGCCACCGCTGGTGACCGACACCGAACCGTTCTGGTTGATGCTGCCGTTGGTGCTGACCGAGTTGCCGCGGAAGCTGTCGCCTTCACGGGTGTTCTCGCTGTAGCTGCTGCTGGCGTCGACGCGGCGGTATTCCTTGTCCTGGAACGACTGCACGGTGTCCTGCGAGCGTGCCATGAACAGGAAGGTCAGCAGCGAACGCTGCGCGGCGGTGGCACCGGCCACGGCCGAACCTGCATCCAGCTTGGTCTGCAGCAGCGTGGTGTTGATCTCGGCGCGGACGGTGACGGTGTAGGTCTTGGCCTTCTTGTCTTCGGTGTCCGACAGCGGCACGGCGCTGAGCACATAACGGTCGATCTCGCCGATGAACTCGGCGCGGCGGGCTTCGAACAGGCGCAGCTTCGCCGCACCGGTTTCAGCGATGTACGCCTCCAGTGCATTGACCTTGGCCTTGTTCAGGGCCTGGGCGCGGGTGTCGGCGCTCAGGCGCAGGCCGTAGCTGGCCGAACCGGTACCGCGCGAACTCGCGGTCTGCGCGGCGACCGGCGAGGCCACCACCAGCGCGATGAGGATGAGCAGGATGGTACGCATCAACGACATGACTTGATCAACTCCTGGAGGGCTTGGGTCTGCTGCTGCAACGGGCGGCCGCCCGGCTTCTGTTCGTCCAGCCATGCGCGCGAATCGGCACGCTTGGCGGCGGCGCCGGCGAAGGCATCGAAGCCGGCCAGCAGGGTTTCGTAGCTGGCCGACCACTGGTCGACCTGCCACTGCGTCACCGGCACCACCTTGGTGGCGCCCTTGCGCAGCGGCTGTTCGAAATAGACCTTGCCGGAGAACGGTTCGGTCACTTTGGCGGTGAAGAATGCGCCGAACAGCATCGTCTTCATCGCCGGGGTTTCATTGATGACGCCATTCTTCAGCGCATCGACCTGCACAGTGATGACGTAGTCCGGCTCGGGGATCTTCAGCTGGTAGACCTTGCCGTCGGCAAAGCGGGCGGCCATCGCACCACCGATCGCCTGGCCCGAGGCCGGCGGCAGCAGGCCGACGCCGGTATTGGACGACAGCGTCTTGGACAGTTCATGGGCCAGCGTGGCGCGCAGCGGGGTTTCCCACTTCGGGTCGGGCAGCTTGGCGCGGACCGCGTCGGACAGGGTTACGCCACCGACCTGCAGGCGACGCACGGCGGCATCGGGCAGCTTGGCCTGGGCGAGACTGGCGGCCAGCACCTGCGACAGGCTGGTATCGGCGCTGCCGTACAGCAGATCGGCGACGATCGCGTCGATATCGTCGTTGTCCGGCCGGTAATCCTGCACGTCGATGCGCTGCAGGGTCAGCGGATAGGACGCGATCACCTGGCGCTCGCGGAAATCGAAGAACAGTGCCTGCAGGGCCACTTCCACCAGCACTTTGTACTGGTTGCCGATCGGCTCGACCGAGACCAGTTCGCGGTCCAGTGCGGCGGCCAGCACCGTCGCGCTGGTGGTGCCGTCGAGCATCGCCACCGGCTGGTCGATCAGCTCCAGGTTCGCCGGCGGCCGGCGCTTGAGCGCCTGCGCCAGGGTCTGGTTCAGCGGGATCAGGCCGCGCTTTTCCAGCACGGCATGCGCATGCGGCGTGGTCGCCTGCACGGCAGCGGCATCCGCGGTATAGGCAAAACCGGCCCAGTAGGCCTGCTGCGATTTGTCAGCCGCCTGCGCAGCCATCGGCCACACGGCCAGGCACAGGGCACAGGCAAGCAGGCGCGCAAAAGCGCGCGATGCGCTCTTCGTCCTTGAATACATCCAACCGCTCCTCGGTCAATACGCACGGAATGCGGACGCTGATGCGTCCGCTGGGCGCGAAACATAGCCGCTCAGGCGCCTGCCGACAAGTGCTGCGTTCGTCGCAGTCACTCCTGGGGCGGCAGTCCGGCCCGTTGGCGCAGCAGGCCCCGCTCCGCCTGGTTCTGGCTGAGTCTGGCGGCTTCGGCAAAAGCCTGACGTGCGTCGAGGTCGCGCCCCAGCGCCTGTAGTATCTCCGCGCGGACGACCTCCAGAGGGGCATAGTCGCGCAGGCGTGCATCCACCAGCAGCGGCTGCAGTTGTGCCCACGCAGCGAACGCGCCCTCGCTGCGCAGCACCGCCACGACCCGATTCAAAGCGACAACCGGCGAAGGCATCACCTGCAGCAACCGGGTATAGAGCGAAGCGATACGTGGCCAGTCGGTGGCTTCAGCCCGACGCGCAGCCGCATGGCAGGCGGCGATGCGCGCCTGCAGTACATAGGGATCATCAGCACCACCGGCGGCCAGCGCGCGGGCCAGCACCTGCTGCCCGCGTTCGATCTGCAGCCAGTCCCAGCGCGCGCGGTTCTGCTGGTCCAGCAGCACCGGCGCGCCCTGCGCGTCGGTCCGTGCCGCAGCACGCGATGCCTGCAGTTCCATCAGTGCCAGCAGACCCAGCACCGGCGGCACCGGCAGCCGGTGCGCCAGGATGCGCGCGAGCCGCAGTGCCTCCTCGCACAGCGCCGGACGCATCCAGTCATCGCCGGCGCTGGCCGCGTAACCTTCATTGAAGACCAGGTAGATCGCCTCCAGCACCGAAGCCAGTCGCTCGGGCATCGCGTCCGCGCGCGGCACCTCATAGGGCACCTGCTTCTGCGCCAAGGTGCGCTTGGCGCGCACGATGCGCTGGGCGATGGTCGGCTCGGGCTGCAGGAACGCACGTGCGATCTCGACGGTGGTCAGGCCACCGAGCAGGCGCAGGGTCAGTGCCACCCGCGCATCGGCCGGCAGCACCGGATGGCAGGCCACGAACATCAACCGCAGCAGATCGTCACCCAGGTCATCCTCCAGCGCCTGGCTGTCATCCGGTGCCGGCAGCGCCGCTGGGTGCAGTTCCTCGCCCCACTGCGCATGCTGCTGCGCCACCCGCTGGTGCTGGCGCAGCACATCAATGGCACGGTTGCGCGCAGTGGTCATCAGCCAGGCTCCGGGGTTGTCCGGGATGCCCTGTTCCGGCCAGCGCTCCAGCGCGGCCAGCCAGGTGTCCTGGGCCAGCTCCTCGGCACGGCCGACATCGCCCCCAAGCAGCCGCGCCAGGCGCGCGATCAACACCGGCGATTCCATCCGCCAGAGGGTTTCCAGACGCTGCGTCAGTGCGGGATCGGGCATGCGCCGATCACAGCACGCACGCCCGGCCCGCACAAGCGCCGCAGCTCACGCTTCAACAATCGGCTTGAAGCCACCCCAGAACATGCGCCTGGTATCGAACGGCATGTCCTTCGGGCCCAGCGACGCCAGCCGCGGGTCGGCCATTACCCTGGCGTTGATGCGGTCGCGCGCCGCGCGCGAACGGAACACCACGAAGGCGACGATCACCGTTTCGCCGGGCTTTGCCTTGACCGCACGCGGGAACGAGGTGCTCTTGCCCGGTTCCACATCGTCAGCCACGCATTCCATGTACTGCAGCGCGCCATGGTCCTTCCACACCGCACCGGCCTTGCGGGCAAGGCGGCGGTAGGCCGCCACCTTGTCCTGTGGGCACGGCAGCACGTAAGCATCCACGTAAGCCATGAGGGTTCTCCCTTGCGGCGGCCGTCAGCCCGGCTCGCCGTCCATGTGTGCGATTTCCCAGAGATGGCCATCCAGGTCCTGGAAGCCGCGCTGGTACATGAAGCCGTAGTCGCGCGCCGGCTGCGGTTCGCTGGCCCCCGCCGCAAGCGCCTTGTCCACCATCACGTCCACCGCCTTGCGGCTGTCGGCCGACAGGCAGGTGATCACCTCGGTGTGGCTGTGCGCATCGGCAATCGCCTTGTTGGTGAACTGCTTGAAGAACGGCTGGGTCAGCAGCATCACGAAGATGCTCTCGCTGATGACCATGCAGGCCGCATCGTCATTGGTGAAGGTCGGGTTGAAGCTGTAGCCCAGCGCGGCGAAGAAGGCCTTGGATGCGTTGAGATCCTGCACAGGCAGGTTGACGAAGATCATCTGCGGTTGCGGTGCACTCATCGGTGAAGCTCCTTGTGGATGAAAGAGAGAGAGAGGAATCAGGGTTGCTTCATGCAGTTGACCATCCACGGCTTGCCGTAGCGGTCGATCAGCATGCCCCAGCGGTGCGCCCAGAACGTTTCAGCGATCGGCATCTGCACCTGGCCACCTTCGGCCAGCGCCGCGAACACGCGCTCGGCTTCCTCGATGCTGTCGACGTCGACATTGATGGTGGTCGAACCACCCTCGCCACCGCCGGGACCGTCGGCCGCCATCACGATGGCGCTGCCGATTTCCAGCTGGCTGTGCGCGACGTGGTCCAGGGTTTCCGGCGGCATCTCGTTGCAGCCGGGCGACCCATCGGAGGGCGGCATGTCGCGGTACTTCATTTCCGAGGTGACCTGGCCACCCAGTGCCTTGGCGTAGAACGCCATCGCCTCATGGGCCTGGCCGCTGAAGCCGAGGAAGGGAATCAGTTTCATGGCAATACTCCGTTGTGCGGTTCAGGGCAGTAGTGCCGGGTCGGGCCCGGCAGGGAGATGAATCGGGTCAACCTTCCAGCTGTGCACGCAGACGCTGTTCCTGCTGCTGTAAGTCGGGGGTGAAGGCTTCACCGAAGTCTTCGGCTGAAATCAGCGGACGCAGCTCCAGCGTGCCGCCACTGTTGAACGGCGCACGGCTGGCCCATTCAACGGCCTCCTCCAGCGAGCGCACGTCCCACAGCCAGAAGCCGGCGATCTGGTCGCCGGCGGGGCCGAACGGACCGGCCTCGACCCTGGGTGCGCCGCTGCCGAAGTGAATGCGGCGACCGCGCTGGGTGGCGTGCAGGCCTTCACCGGCGAGCATGATGCCGGCGGCCACGAGTTGCTCGTTGAAGGCGCCCATTTCGGACAGTTCCTGTTCGCTGGGCATGCGGCCGGCTTCGGAGTCGGCGTTGGCCTTCACGATCACCATCACTTTCATTGCGGTCTCCCGTGGGGACGCGTGGTGCGTGCCCTTCACTGGGTACAACGAACCAGGGGGCTGGGAATCGACACGTCTGTTGGAAATTTTTTTCTTGCGCGGAAAGCGTGCCTTCGGCGAGGGTCGGCGAACGGCGGAGCCCCTCCGTGGTGGGGTGGGTTTGGTCGCTGAAAGCTCGGGTTCATGGGTTTGGCCGGGTGGGTAGGCGGGTCGGGGGACGCCGTAAACCCATCCATGGGGGCTTGGCCGCGGCATCCATGCCGCGGACACCCCCGCCCCGCCTACCCACCCGGCCCTGGACAGTTTCCTGCCTCCGGTACCCACCACGGGAAGATCAAGAGAAAAGGCAAAAGCAACAGCAACAGCGAAAGCAACGGCAACGGCGGTTGGCTGGCGGCCTCGGCTTTGCGAGCGAAGCGACCCGCTTTTGCTCTTGTTGTTGATTTCCCGTGGTGGATCGGCCGCCGGAATCTGTCTGGGGCCGGGCGGGTGGGATTGGCGGGGTATCCGCGCCATGGATGGCGCGGCTAAGCCTCCAAGGACGGATTCACGGCGTCCCCGCCAATCCCACCCGCCCGGCCCACCCTCAGGAAACCCGCTTTCAGCGACCAACCCAACCCACCACGGAGGGGCTCCGCCGTTCGCCGATCCCCGCCGAAGGCGCCGCCTCCCGCGCTGCAACATGCCCGTGCGCAATCCTGCGCCATCATGGACCCCCGCCCCCGCCCCCGCCCCCGCCAGGACCGTGCCATGCAGCAGTACCTGCTTCTGATCTACATCGAGCCTGCCCTGCTGCAGGCCCTACCCATCGAAGAATTCAATGCGCTGATGCGCGACTGCCTGGCCCACGCAGACAAACTGCAGGCCGAGGGCACGCTGCTGGCCGCGCAGAAACTGCAGCCGGTCGACACCGCGCAGACCCTGCGCGTGCGTGATGGCCACAGCCGTGTACTGGATGGCCCGTTCGCCGAAACCCGTGAACTGCTGGCCGGCTTCAACCTGATCGTCGCCCGCGACCGCGACGAAGCCATGCGCATCGCCCGCGACTTCCCGTGGGCGCGCTTCGGCAGCATCGAGGTGCGGCCGCTGGAAGACATGGACGCCGAGCGCGAGCGCTGCGGCGCCCCGGCTGCGGCTATGGCAGCAGCCGTACCCTGAGCTCGCGCGGGCCCACGCCTTCGTTACCGCTGTAGTCGCGCACGCTGGCGCGCACGATGTACTCGCCCGGCGGCAGCGCCGCCGGCTGCCAGCGCCCGGTCTCCATCAGGCCATCACGCACGGTGTTGGTGGCCAGGTAACGGAACCGGGTCACCGCACTGCCATGCACCGTGATACCGCTGTCCGGTGCGTAGGCCACGCGCACCGCTTCCTTCTGCGGCGGCATGCGGTTGAACACGATGTTCCAGCGCGGCTGCTCGTAACCCTGCAGCGGCTGTCCGCCGGCATCGAGGATCTGGTAGCCCACCTGGTACATGCCCAGGCGACGACGCGGCAGGTTGTTGTCGACCTGGTCCCAGGCCTCGATCACGATCTGCACGCCGCGGCCCTGGCGCGCCACCATCACCACGCCATCGCTGCCGGCGGCCATCGGCTGGTCGTTGTCGTCCAGCAGCGCCACATCGGTGATGCGCGGTGCGAAGTGGTCGGCGTAGTTGTGGAAGCCCAGCGCCACGGCATTGGTCTCGAAACCACCGGTGCCCACGGCCAGGTGCACGTGCGCCTGGTTGTTGATGCTGCCCAGGCGGTCGCCGACGTGGATGCGCATGCCGCGGCGCACGCGCATCCGCTCCAGCTTGCCCTGCTCGTCATACAACGCCTGCCAGCGCGCATCGTAGGGCTCATCGCGCGGGGTGCGGCCGACCCGCATGTGGATGTACTTGAGGCGGTCCACGGCCAGGCCCTCGGCCTGCTCGCCCAGGTTCCAGGCGGCCACCGGGCTGCTGATCTTGCCCTCGGCAATCGCCAGTACGGTCTGGCCCACATCACCGCGCACGTCGAAACCGCCATGCAGGTGGTGGCGGCTCTCGCCGGTGAAGTTGCCGCGCACCTCACCCAACGTACCGACCACTTCATGCCAACCGTCCTGCGGTGCCAGCGGCCAGCGACCGCCCGTCTCCGGCAACGCCGCATCGGCAGCCGGGCCGACCAGTGCCGGTGCCGGCAGTTCGCCCACCGGCAGCGGGCGCAGGCGATGCAGGCGGTAGCTGGCGGCGTCGGCCACCAGCACGCTGCCATCGGCATCCAGCGCCAACCCGCTCGGGCGGGCCAGGCGCGGCAGGCGGCCATTGCCGACCAGCGCGATCTGGTGGCCCTGCGGCGTCACCTGCACGATGCGGCCATCAAGATCGCCCACGTACAGCACACCGTCGTGCGTGGTGGCCAGCGACAGCGGCCCATTGATCACGCCACCGGCGGCGACCACGGTGCTCACCGTGCCGTCGGCGCCTACGCGGCGCACCGCGTTGTTGAAAAGGTCGGCCACCAGCAGCGCGCCCTGCGCATCGAAGGCCAGCGCCACCGGCGTATCGAAGCGCGCAGTGGCGCCCGTGCCATCGGCCAGGCCGGGCCGATCGCCGCCGGCCAGGGTGCGCACGTTGCCATCAGTACCGATCACCCGGATGCGGTCATTGAAGGTATCGGCCACGTAGACCTGGCCCTGCGCATCCACTGCGATGCCCATCGGCGCATCGAAGCGTGCCTGCGCGGCAGGGCCATCGGCGTGGCCCTGTTCACCACCGGCCAGCGTGGTCACCTGGCCATCGATGCCGATGCGGCGGATGGCATGGTTGCCGGTGTCGGCCACATACAGGTTGCCCTGCGCGTCGGCGGCAATGCCCGAAGGCGTATTGAAACTGGCCTGCAGTGCCGGGCCATCAACGCGTCCCTCGCCCTGCCCGGCCACCGTTTCAACGCGGCCATCGGGCAAGCGGCGGCGGATCCGGTTGTTGTCACCGGCATCGGTGAAATAGACGCTGCCATCGGCACTGCGCAGCAACGCGTACGGATCGGCGAAACGTGCCTGCGCGGACGCGCCATCGCGGTCACCCGGGTGGCCATCGCCGGCCAGCGGTTCGATCTGCGCGGTCCACGCCAGCGGCGTTGGAACCGGACCCGCCGGTTCACCCAGCGTATGCAGCGGTGTCTCCCACCAGGTTGCGGCCAATGCCACTACCGTCGCCAATGCTACGCCTGCCGCCATCCATTGCCACCGTGCCATCGTGCTGCGCTGCCTGCCTGCTGTCTGAAGAGGCACCGACAATAGTCGCTGAACGCACGATCCGCCATGGCCAATCGTGCGGTCAAACGCCAGAGTTCCATCCATCGCGCTTGTTCTCGCTGGCTGCAGCGGGTTCAATGCGGTTCCCACGGATGGAAATCCTCCATGCCCCGCATCCTCACCGTCGCCGCCCTGCTGTTTGCCGCATTGGCCAGCACATCCGCCACTGCTTCGATCACGGTGGTGCCGCAGAAGCCGTCCGTCACCGCCGATGCGATGCACCAGGCCTATGCCACGCGATGGGATGAAGCCATCCAGCAGTCGCGCAGTGGCAACACGCTGGGTGCGCTGATCGCGATGGAACGGCTGATGGAAGATCCGATGCTGGATGACTTCGATGCCGAACACCGCGGCCGCGCCGCGCAGGTGGCCGGCTGGACCGCAATGGTGCAGAAGAAGCCGGACCAGGCGCGCCGCTACCTGCAGCGCGCACAGGAAGCACTGCCGGACGACGCGCAGATCCTGCTGACCCTGGTCTCGGTGGAACTGTCCGAGAACCAACCGGCACCTGCCACGAAGCACCTGGTGCAGGCGCTGAAGCATGCCGACGCGCCGTTGCCGGTGGACCACCACGCGATCAACTACCTGCAGTTCCGCCTGCGGGACCAGCCCCAGCAGCGCATGGAACTGCTGCAGGCGCTGTTCGACAACGGCTGGAAGAGCGGCGGCCTGGAACCCACCGGGCTGTGGCTGGCGCTGGCCACGCTGCAGGCCGACAACGGCCGTGGCGACAGGATTCCCGCCACGCTGGCGCGCATCACCGGCCCCGCCGAGATCATCCGCCTGCGCAGTGACAAGCGGTTTGATCGCTATGTCGACCGCGCCGATGCCCGCTTCGATCCGGTGCAGGCTGCACAGAAACACCTCGACGAACTGCGGGTCTCCGGCCTGCTCGACCGGGCGCTGGACGCACGCATGGCCGAGTTCAGCAGTACGCTGCTGATGCTGGACCGCAACGAGGAAGTGCTGGCACTGACCGATGGCATGGCCGGTGCGGCGGCCGAAGGTGAGTCGCCCTCGGCGACGGAAGCCGAATGGGTGGCATGGCTGCTCAACAGCCGGCTTACGGCGCTGCGCCGGTTGGGCCGTACCGACGATGCGCTGGCCACAGCCAGGCTGGCCGCACGCATCGGTGCGCTGGGCCCGGATGGTGCCGAGCACCAGTTCAACGTCGGCTTCGTGCTCAGTTCGCTGGGCCGCATGCAGGACGCTGCTGCCGCAGTGAATGACATGCCAGGCCTGGCCGGTTACGGCAAGGCGGCCCAGGCACTGCTGCAGTTCGCTGCCGCCCGCGAACGCGGCGATGCCCAGGCAGTGGAAGCCGCCCGCTCGGTGATCCTTGCCCAGCGCGACGACGCACGCCTATTCCATCGCGAGATGCTGCTGGACGAAGGCAACCTGGACGGCGCAGCCGCAGTGCTGATCGAACAGCTGCGCTCCCCCACCGACCGTGGCGAGGCGCTGGCCTCCCTGCAGGACATGCGCACCTACCCCTCGCTGCCCGGTGACGTGAAGATCGATGCGGCCTGGCGTGCGCTGAAGCAGCGCGCCGACGTGCAGGCCGAGGTGGCACGCGTCGGCCGCATTGAGCGCTACGACCTGGTCAGCGCTTCCACTTCGCGCTGAGCCGATTTTCTGTGGCGCCGAGCGTGGGCTCGGCACTACACCTTCCGCCTAGCGGGCTGGCACCTCGGTACGGATGCCCATCGCTTCGCGGTAGCGTGCATACAGGGCCATCACCTTGTCCACATAGGCCAGGGTTTCGGCGTAGGGCGGCACGCCCTTGTAGCGGGTGACTGCACCGATGCCCGCGTTGTAGGCGGCCGCCGCCAACGGGCGATCGCCGTTGTAGCGGCGCAGCAGCGCGCGCATGTAGCGCGCGCCGCCCTCGATCGACTGCTGCGGCGAGAACGGATCGCGCACGCCATATTCCTGTGCGGTCTCCGGCATCAACTGCATCACGCCCTGTGCGCCCTTGGTCGAGACCGCCAGCGCATCGAAGTTGCTTTCGGCATGGGCAATCGCGCGCAGCCATGCGTCATCGACACCCGTGGCCTTGGCCGCGGCCTTGAACTGCTTGGCGTGCTGCGCCAACTGCGGCTTGCCGACCTTGCCCAGGCCTTCGTGGGCAGGTTCGCCCGGCGGCGTGGCCACTGTGAACTTCAGGAACACCCGCGAGCCGGGCAGGTTGCGGGTGGAGTAGACCAGCGCGCCATCCTGCTCGCGCTCGTACAGCACGCCGCTGAACACGCCCATGTTGCCCCACAGGTTCGGGGTCTGGATGGCGTTGTCGTCGATTTCCTTCGGGGTGCAGCGTGAACCGGGTTCCGGCGCGGTGGCCAGGCTGACGGTGTTGCCCTGCACGCAGCGGTAGACGGTGCGCGCGGCGGCCAGCCCGGGCCACAGGCTGGGCAGCAGCAACAGCGCAAGCAGGAGAGGGTGACGGGGCATGGCGGCCGGATCATCCGGCCGCGCCCGCTAATGTTGGGTGAATGGGGGCCGGCAGGGCTGCACCCGCGCCGGCGCCGGCGCCGGCGCCGGTAGAGTCGACTGTCAGTCGACTATCGCGCGCAGCGCGGGGTTTTCCGGAAGCCCACGGGAGAGCAGTCGACTAACAGTCGACGCTTCCGACGTTCCCGATTTCGGCCTTGCCGCCCCCGCATCCCCGGTCATTTCGCGGTCCTGCGGCGCACCCAATACCCCACGCCCAGCAGCACGAACCACGCCGGGCTGGCGATCAACGCCTGGCGGGTGTCGTCCTGCAGGCTCAGCAGCACCAGCACGGCGGCGAAGAACACCAGGCAGGCCCAGCACATGGCAACACCGCCGGGCATCTTGAAGATCGAGGCAGCGTGACGCTCCGGGTAGCGACGGCGATAGGCCATGTAGGCCACCAGAATCAGCGACCAGACGAAGATGAACAGCACCGTGGCCAGCGTCGTCACCAGGGTGAAGGCGGTCACCAGGTTCGGAATCAGGTAGATCAGCAGCGTGCCACCGAGCAGGCACAGGCACGAGAACAGCAGGCCACGGGCGGGCACGGCGGCGCGTGACAACTTCGACAACCCGCGCGGGGCGTGGCCCTCTTCGGCCAGGCCGTACAGCATGCGGCTGGTGGAGAAGATGCCGCTGTTGGCCGAGGACGTGGCCGAGGTCAGCACCACGAAATTGATCAGGCTGGCGGCGGCAGGGATGCCGGCGAGCACGAACAGCTGCACGAACGGGCTCTTGTCCGGCACCACCTGGCGCCACGGGGTGACGGCCATGATCGCGATCAGCGCCAGCACGTAGAAGATGATGATGCGCACCGGGATCGAGTTGATCGCCTTGGGCAGGTTGCGCTCGGGGTCGGCGGTTTCGGCGGCGGTGGTGCCGACCAGCTCGATGCCGACGAAGGCGAACACCGCAATCTGGAAGCCGGCGAAGAAACCGACCAGGCCCATCGGGAACATGCCGCCGTCATTCCACAGGTTCGACAGCGACGCGGTGTGGCCGCTGGGTGAAGTGAAGCCCCACGCCACCAGCCCGGCGCCGGTAATGATCAGCGCGCAGATCGCCACGATCTTGATCAGCGCGAACCAGAATTCCATCTCGCCGAACAGCTTCACCGTCACCAGGTTCAGCGACAGCAGCAGCATCACGCACGCGAGCGCCGGTTTCCAGGCTTCAAGCCCGGGGAACCAGAACTGCGCGTAGGCGGCAATGGCGATCACATCGGCGATGGCGGTGACGATCCAGCAGAACCAGTACGTCCATCCACAGAAGAAGCCGGCCCAGGGGCCGAGCAGGTCGGTGGAGAAATCGATGAAGGATTTGTACTGCAGGTTGGACAGCAGCAGCTCGCCCATCGCGCGCATCACGAAGAACAGCATCGCGCCGATGATCAGGTAAACGAAGACGATGGACGGGCCGGCCAGGCTGATGGTCTTGCCCGACCCCATGAACAGGCCGGTACCGATGGCACCGCCGATGGCGATCAGTTGCAGGTGGCGGTTGGACAGGCTGCGGCGCAGGTGCTCGGGGGGCGTTGCGGGCTCGGTCATGGGCGCGGGCAAAAGGGCGGGCGAAGCGTTCGACGGTAGTCCTCCGCAGGCCGGAGCGCCAGCGTCGGATGGGCCAATCCCGTCAAACTTGGCCGCTTTCATCACAATGTGACCGAATACCGGATTCATCCCATTCCGCCCGGCCCGGCGCCATGCTCAGATAGCCGCACCTGCCCAAGGATCGGCCCGACCATGCGCCCTGCCCTGCCCGCCCCGCTGGAGCCCCGGCCATGAGCCGGCTGCGCGTGATCATCGGCGGCACCGCACTGGCGCTGCTGGCCGCAGCCGTGCCGATCGCGGTGATGGCCTATGCAACCTGGGACCGTGCGGTCAGTGTCGAGCAGCAGCGCCTGCGCGACATCGCCGGCCGCACCCTGCGCCGCGCCGACCAGTCCTACCTGGAAGCGCTGGCCGCGTTGAAGTCCGCCGAGGCCGGCGCCTACGATCCGTGCGGGCCGGACCACATCCGGCGCATGCAGACGCTGGTGATGACCTCGCCGTCGGTCGACCAGATGGGCTACTTCGAGGGTGGCAAGCTGCGCTGCACGTCGTGGGGCCCGTTCCTGTCCGACGTCAACCAGCCCAGGTCCGACCACGTCACCAGTGATGGCGCCGGCATCGCCGTGGATGTGCGCCCCGAGGCAAGCGGACGGCGCCAGGTCCTGTCGATCCTGTATGGCAACTACGACGTGCTGGTCGATCCGCGCCGCTTCGTCGATGTCATCGCCGACCCGAACGTGCGCCTTGCCCTGGCCAGCCCGGACGGCCGCCTCCTGGCCAGGCAGGACGGCATGGATCCGGCATTGCTGGAGACCCTGCTGCGCGCGCCCGGTGAGGGCCTGGACCACAACACCCTGTACGCCACCGCGCGCAACGAAGAGTGGCTGGCGATCGCAACCACGCCGCGTACCGCGCTTGCCGCGACCTTCCGCCAGCAGGCCTGGCTGTTCGTGCCGATCGGCGTTCTGCTGGCCGCCATCGGTGCCGGCCTGGTGATCTGGCTGTCGCGTCGCCGCCTGTCCCTGCGCGGCGAGCTGGCCACGGCGATCCGCCGCCGCGAGCTGTACCTGCACTATCAACCCATCATCGAACTGGATACCGGCATCTGCGTCGGCGCCGAGGCGCTGGTACGCTGGCAGCGCCCGGATGGCACCCAGGTGCGGCCGGACCTGTTCATTCCGCTGGCCGAAGAGGCCGGCATGATCGCCGCAGTCACCGATCTGGTGATCGAGAACGTGGTGCGCGACATGCGCGAACTGCTGGTGGCCGACCGCAGCGCGCACATTGCGATCAACCTGGCCGCCGAAGACATCAGCAGCGGCCGTGCGCTGAAGATGATCTCCAAGCACATGGCCGGCAGCGGCATCCTGCCGCAGCAGATCTGGATGGAAGCCACCGAACGCGGTTTCCTCGATCTGGACCGCGCCCGCACGATGCTGGCACAGGCACGTCGGGCCGGGCACAGCGTGGCCATTGATGATTTCGGCGTCGGCTTCTCCAGCCTGCAGTACCTGGAGCAGCTGCCACTGGATGCGCTGAAGATCGACAAGTCGTTCATCGATGCGATCGGCACCGAGAGCGCGACCAGCCCGGTGACGCCGCACATCATCGACATGGCCAAGGAGCTGGGCCTGTGGGTGGTGGCCGAGGGCGTGGAAACCGAGGCACAGCTGGCGTACCTGCATACCCGGAAGGTCGAGTTCGCGCAGGGCTGGCTGTTCTCGCGGCCGCTGCCACGGGATGAGTTCGTGGCGTTCCATCACAAGCGGCAGCAGCGCTATGGCGCGGCGCGGGAGCACATGCAGAATCCGCGCAGCGTGCCGATCGAGCGTGAGGGAGTGGAGTAGGACGGCGAACGGCGGAGCCCCTCGTGGCGGGTCGCGTATTGCTATCCCAGGGCTGGCCGGGACGGTCGGGTTCGCGGGGGACGCCGTAAACCCGTCCGTGGGGGCTTGGCCGCGGCATCCATGCCGCGGACACCCCCGCGAACCCGACCGTCCCGGCCTCTGACAGGTTCCGGCGGCGTCCCGCCACGGAATCAACGGAAGAAGGCAAAAGCAAAGGCAAACGCGGGTCGCTGTGCTCGGTGGATCCACGCCATGCGTGGATGGCGGGGACCACGGTAGTGCCGGCCGCTGGCCGGCACCTCCGTAACGTTTGCTCTGGGCCTACACCCAGGCCTTCGGCCGTGCCAGCAGCCACGCCACGCTCACCGCCAGCAGCAGCAACGGCAGCCATCCCAACTGGTTCGGGCCGCCCGCCTGCAGCAGCACACCCCCTGCAACGCCTCCGGCGGCGATGGCGAGGTTCCAGCCGGTCACCAGCATCGACTGCGCCAGATCCGCGGCGGCACCCGCGCGCCGTGCCAATGCGGTCTGGAACAACGTAGGCACCGCACCGAAGGCCACGCCCCACAGGATCGTCGCCAGCAGCAGCGCGGTCGCGTCGCCCGGCCACAGCAGCAGCGCCAGCACCGGCACGATGAAGCCGATCACCGCCGCCCACACCAGCGTGCGCAGATGACGGTCCACGCCCCAGCCGGCAATGCCGATGCCGGCGATGGCGGCCACGCCAAAGGCCAACAGCAGGCGGTCCAGCCACGGGCCGGCGCCGGCCTCCACCGCCAGCGGTTCGATGTAGGTGTAGAGCACGTTGTGCGCCAGCACGTACAGCACCATCACCAGCAGTGCACTGCGCACGCCCGGCATGCGCCACACCGTGCCCAGCGTTATGCGCCGGCCAGCACCGGCGGCGGGCAAGGCCGGCAGTGCCCAACGCGCATACGCCAGCAGCCCCACGCCCAGCACGCTCATCAGCGCGAACGCCCAACGCCAGCCGATCTGCTGGCCCAGCAAGGTGCCCGCCGGTACGCCCAGTGACAGCGCCAACGGCGATCCGACCATCGCCACCGCGATTGCCCTGCCCTGCAGCGACGGCACCACCATGCGCGCGGCGTAACCGGCCACCAGCGACCACAGCAGGCCACCACTCACGCCGGCCAGGAAACGCGCGGCCAGGATCAGCGGATAGCTGCTGCTCAGTGCGGTCAGCGTGTTGACCAGCACGAAGCCGGCAATCGCAGCGAGCAGCAAGGGGCGTCGCGGCAGGCGCTGGGTCAGTGCGGTCATCGGCAAGGCGGCCATCACCGAGCCCAGTGCGTACACGCTGACCAGCTGGCCGACCGCCGCATCACTCACACCGAGGCTGTCGCCCATCGGCCGCAGTACACCGGCCGGCAGGGTCTCGGTCAGCAGAGTGATGAAGCCGCCACCGGCCAACGCCAGCAGGCCGGCCCATGGCAGGCGCGTGGCTTCACCGGCGGGACTGGCTGCATCGATGGCATGGCCGCTCATCGCACGGTCCCCACATCGGTATACACAGCATCGCGCAGTTGATCGACGAAGGCACCGTCCATGCCTTCGTACAGGGTGTTGGTCAGCGCCACCACGCTCAGCCCGCGCACAGGATCGACAAACCAGCTGTGCCCGTAGGCACCGCCCCAACGCCATGTCCCTGCGTTCTGCGGCGTGCCGCTTGCGGCCGCATCGCGCAGCACCGCAAAGCCCAGGCCGAAGCCCCAGCCGGCCGGTTCCGGCGGTCCCTGCTCGCCGACCTGCGGGCTGGCCATCTCCGCTGCCAGTGCGGACGGCAGGAGGCCTGAACGCTGCACATCACGCAAGGCTTCCAGCACCGCCATCACGTCATCGGCGGTACCGACCAGGCCGGCCCCGGCCGAGGGGAAACGGCTGGCATCGGTGGCGCGCGCGAGGCTGTATTCGATGCCGACCGTACCCTCGAACGGAGCGACCACCTCGCCTTCCTGCAGGCGATGCGGCTGCGGCGCGTCGCTTACATAGGGCGTGGCCAAGCGTGCCGCGTTGCGCGCAGCAAAGGCGGTGTCGCGCAGGCCCAGCGGTGCGGCCAGCAAGCGCTCGTACAGTGCCTGCAGCGTTTCACCCGTCGCTGCTTCGGCAACGGCACCGGCAACGTCCACGCCCAGCGAGTAGAGCCATTGGCTGCCCGGTGCGAACAGCAGTGGCGCCTGCGCGATGCGGCGCACGTTGTCGGCCAGGGAGAGCGGGTTCGCATCCAGGCCATCGCTGACCCCAGCGCGCGCATACGGGCCGTCGGCATCTGCTTCGAGGAAGCGATAGCCCAACCCGCTACTGTGGCTGAGCAGTTGGCGCAGGCTGATCGGCGGCGTGCTGCCGTCGGCCAGTGCCGGGCGGAAGTCCGGCAGCCAGCGCTGCACCGGCATATCGAGGTCGAGCACGCCCTCTGCTACCAGGCGCAGGATCA
Organism: Stenotrophomonas sp. YJH_SMC_40; assembly: GCF_059368615.1. NCBI lineage: Bacteria > Pseudomonadati > Pseudomonadota > Gammaproteobacteria > Lysobacterales > Lysobacteraceae > Stenotrophomonas > Stenotrophomonas sp. YJH_SMC_40. The sequence goes on from NZ_JCAFRX010000007.1 coordinate 177,479, forward strand.
CCGTGGTCAGCAGCGGCTTGCTCACCGATGCCAGCCGGAACAACTGGTCGCGCTGCATCGGCGTGGCCGTCTCGCGATCGGCCAGCCCGGTCGCGCTGGCGTGGCGCAGCACACCGTGCTCGCGCACCAGCACCACCGCACCGACCAGGCGCTGCGGGTGCACCTGCTGCAGCAGCCGCTGCACCGATGGCAGTGTCGGCGTGGGTTCAAGGGAAGGAGCGGCATTCATCGCGGGAATCCGTGGGGGAGAGGCCCGCCACGTTAGGCAGCACGGCGCAGCGCAAAAAGCCGGTTGCCGCTCCGGGCATCATGGACCGTGCAGTCCGCAATCGGCATGATGGCCGGAACTGCAAGGCCGCAACGGTCCCAACGCCACCCCGCACCACAGTGTTGCGATGGCGGAGCCGTCCACTACGGCCGCGCCGACCTACCCTGCCGCTTTCATCGCCCACACGCCCATGTCAGTCCTGGACAACCTCGCCAACCTGCAGACCTTCGTGCACGCGGCCGATACCCGCAGCTTCGTCGAGACCGGGCGCCTGCAGGGCATCTCGGCCTCGGCCGCTGGCAAATGCGTTGCCCGCCTGGAGCATGCGCTGGGCGTGCGCCTGTTCCACCGCAGCACGCGCAGCATCACCCTCACCGCCGAAGGCCAGCTGTTCCTGGCGCGTTGCCGGCGCATCCTCGACGAGCGCGATGCCGCACGCACCGAGCTGGCACAGCCGCACGCCACGCCTCGCGGCACGCTGCGCATCGGCCTGCCGTTGGTGGGCGACCTGACCCTGCCGCTGATGGCCGAGTTCATGGCGGCCTATCCCGATATCCGCCTCGACCTCGATTTCAGCGATCGGCTGGTCGACGTCATCGAGGAAGGATTCGATGCCGTGCTGCGCGTCGGCGAGCCCAGCGACTCACGCATGAACGCACGACGCCTGGGTGTGTTTCCACGCCGCATCGTCGCCTCACCCGCCTACCTGCAGCGGCGCGGCACGCCGCGCACACCGGCCGATCTGATGCAGCACACGCTGCTGCACTATCGCTTCCCCAGTACCGGCAAGCTGGAACTGTGGCCGATCCACTGGCCCGACCATGAAACACCGCAGGAGCTGCCGGTGCACATGGTGGCCAACACCATCGAAGCGCGCGTGGCATTGGCCCTGCGTGACATCGGCCTGGCCTTCGTGCCCGTGCACTCGGTGCGCGATGCGTTGGCCGATGGCCGCCTGGTCACCGTTCTGGACGAGCACGTGCACTCCTGCGGCATCTTCCACCTGCTGTGGCCCTCCGGCCGCCACGTGCTTCCGAAGCTGCGGGTGTTCATCGACTTCGTCAGCGCGCGCCTGGAAACCGTGCCGTAGGAGATCGATCCACCCCATGCCCGGCCCACAGTAGTTCCACGCCATGCGTGGATGCCTTTGTAGAGTCGCGCCATCAAACCATTCAGCCAGCCCCGCTATACTGGCCGCTCATTCCTCCCAGAGGCTCGCGACCAATGCGCCATTGATGCCGCCGTCTTCCCACCAGACGGCCTGACTCTTCCCGCCCCTGCGCGCAGGGGAGAACCCGGCATCCATGGAGGTCGCATGACCCCGCATTCCCTCACGCTCGATCGCGTGTCGTATCGATTGGCCGACGGCCGCCCGCTGTTTTCCGATCTGACGTTTTCCTTCGAACCGGTCGCCACCGGCCTGGTCGGTGCCAATGGCGCCGGCAAGAGCGTGCTCGCACGCCTGCTGGTCGGACGGTTGCTGCCCGACACTGGCCAGGTGCGCGGCAGTGGCCGCGTGTTCCTGTTGCCGACGCCCGGCTATCCGCCCGCCGGCACGGTCGGTGAACTGGCCGGCGTCGGCGCGGAACTGGCTGCACTGCAACGCATCGAAGCCGGCAGCGTGGACGAGGCCGACTTCGCCTGCGTCGGCGACCGCTGGGATCTGCGCGAACGCCTGCAGCAGCAATGGCAGGCGCTTCGACTGCCCGACGATCTCGATCCCGCCCAGCCGGCCGCGCGCCTCAGTGGTGGCCAGGCCATGCAGGTCGCGCTGTCCGGTGCCTGGGCCAGCGGTGCCGATTGGCTGATCCTGGACGAACCCAGCAACCACCTCGATGCACGCCATCGCCAACAGCTGTACGAGCAGTTGCAGCAGTGGCGCGGTGGCCTGCTGGTGATCAGTCATGATCGCGAGCTGCTGGCGCACATGCAGCAGATCGTCGAACTCGGTGGGCGCGGGCTGCATCGTTACGGCGGACCGTGGCAGCACTATGCCGATGCGCGCGCCGCCGAGCGCGAAGCTGCCGCCGCCCAGCTCGATCATGCGCGCGCCCAGCACCGCCAGCAGCAACGCAGCGCGCGCGAACAGCACGAACGGCAACAACAACGCCAGGCGCGTGGCAACCGCGATGCGAAGCAGGCCAACCAGGCCCCGATCCTGCTCGGCCGGCAGAAGCAGCGCGCCGAGGCCAGCCACGGCCGCGCACAACAGGTGCAGGCCGAACGCCTGCAGGCCAGCGCAGAGCATCTGCGCGCAGCGGCATCGGCGGTGCACGCGGCGCCGGAACTGGCACTGTTCGCCGGTGCGGGTGACCGTGGCAGCATGCGCCTGCTACAGGCCGAGGCGCTGGTGCTGCCACATGGCTGCAGTGCACCGTTGCAGCTGGAGATCCGCCGCGGCCAGCGCATCGCCGTGGTCGGTGACAACGGCAGCGGCAAATCGACCCTGCTGCGTGTGCTGGCCGGCCAGCTGCCTGCACGCAGTGGCGCCGTGCAACGGCATGCGCCACTGGCCCTGCTCGACCAGCAGCTGCTGGGGCTGTCCGGCGAGCGCAGCATCCTCGACACCGTGCAGGCCGCCAACCCGGGCGCGGACCCAGGCGAGCTGCGCACGCGGCTGGCCCTGCTCGGGCTGGATGCACAGCGCATCCAGCGGGCAGCCCACAGCCTCAGCGATGGCGAACGCGTGAAAGGTGCGCTGGCCAGCGTGCTGTACGCCGATCCCGCGCCCCAGCTGTTGCTGTTGGACGAACCCGGCAATGCGCTGGATCTGAGCGCATTGCAGGCATTGGAGGAACTGCTTGCGGCGTGGCCGGGCGCGCTGGTGATGGTGAGCCACGACCGGCACCTGCTGCAGGCATTGCGACCGACGCAGGTGTTGCAGGTCACCGCCAACCACTGGCAATGGCGCGACAGTCCGTAGAGTCAAGCCATGCTCGACTCCGCCATGCATCCATCCACGCATGACGTATCGACCAGGGGTAGTGCCGGCCGCTGGCCGGCAACCCATGGATCCTCAATGCACCGTCAACGCTTCCACACCGGGAACGCCTGCGGCAACTGCTGCCACAGCAATGGCCCCGCACGCAGCTCCTGGTCGTTGAGCAGGCACGCATCCAACTCCGCACGCACCGCGCGCTCATCCATGTGCACGCCAATCACCACCAGTTCCTGGCGACGGTCGCCCCACAAGGGATGCCACAGCCGTTGCATCGCCGCGTGCGCGGCCGAATCCGGGAATTCTTCCGGCCCCGGCGGCGGCGCGCTCCAGCAGTCGGCCTGCTGCCGCGCCCATCCCAGGTCGCTGTAAGGCAGCGGTGTCGGCGGCAACAGCGGTGTGGTGTCCTCGATGCCCGCACGCACGCGATCGCGCGCGGCGTACCAGAAGCCCGCCGCCTGCGTCCGCGTCGCGGCACCCACGGTGTTCAGCTCACCCACCCAGTCCATGCGGTTGGCCAGCCAGAACCAGCCTTTGCTGCGGATCACGCCGGGCATGCCGGACTGCAGCGCGCGGGCGAAGCGCGCCGGGTGGAACGGACGTCGCGAGCGGTAGACGAAGCTGCCGATGCCGTACTCCTCGGTTTCCGGTGTGTGCTCGCCCCGCAGTTCCTTCACCCAGCCCGGCGCACGTTGCGCACGCTCCATGTCGAAGCGGCCAGTATCCAGCAGCTCGGCCAGCGGCACATCGCCGAAGCTGGACAGCAGCAGCTTCGCGTCGCGGTTCAGGCCACGCAACACGGCCAGCGTGTCCTGCAACGCTTCGTCATCCACCTGGTCCACCTTGCTGATCACGATCACGTCGGCGAACTCGACCTGCTCGCATAGCAGGTCAACCACACCTCGATCATCCTCCGGGCCGGCCTGTTGGCCGCGCTCGGCCAGTCGCGACGTCGAGCCGAAGTCGGCAAGGAACGCGCTGCCGTCGACCACCGTCACCATCGTGTCCAGCCGCGCGATATCACTCAGGCTGAAGCCATGTTCGTCGCGCACCGCGAAGGTGGCCGCCACCGGCATCGGCTCGCCGATGCCCGTGGATTCGATCAGCAGATAGTCATAGCGACCGGCATCGGCCAGGCGCCGCACTTCCTGCAGCAGGTCGTCGCGCAGCGTGCAGCAGATGCAGCCGTTGCTGAATTCCACCAGCGTCTCTTCGGTGCGGCGCAGCTCGGCGCCACCTTCGCGCACCAGCTGCGCATCGATGTTGACCTCGCTCATGTCGTTGACGATGACCGCCACGCGCAGGCCCTCGCGGTTGCGCAGGATCTGGTTGAGCAGGGTGGTCTTGCCGGCCCCCATGAAGCCGGACAGCACGGTGACCGGCAGGCGACGGTCGGCGCGGGAAACAGTGTTCATGTCGGAGCGGGTTGGCTGCGGAACGGAAATGTTACTATATAACAATTGTTGCGCAAGGAACCTCCCCCGATGAAGTCGCCTTCTGCCGCCCTGCTTGATGCCGGCGCGGTCGCCCTGTCCAGCCTGTGCCTGCTGCATTGCCTGGCGCTGCCCCTGCTGGCCGCCGCGCTTCCCCTGTTCGGCACCTGGGCCGAGGCGGAATGGGTGCACCTGCTGTTCGTGGCCATCGCCCTGCCACTGACCGGCTACGCGCTATGGCGCGCCGAGCGCCGTCACCCGCTGCCGGTGCTGGCCTGGGCCGCCGCTGGCGTCGGTCTGGGCCTGTTGCTGGCCGGCGCGCTTGCGCTGCCCTCACATGACTGGGAAACGCCGATGACGGTCACCGGCAGCCTGCTGCTGGCCGCAACGCATATCTGGAACGCGCGGCACCGGCACGCGGGGTAGAGTCGACTGTTAGTCGACTGCTCTTCGCTCGGGCTGCATAGAACCCCGCGCTTCGCGCGATAGTCGACTCTACCGCCCCCCGGCCTATTTGCCGTAGCGGCGCAGCAGCTCCACCAGCACTTCGGCCTCGTCCGCCCGCTGCTGCGGGTCATCGGCACCCACCACGTGTTCCTGCAGGTGCTCGTGCAGCAGCTCCATCAGCAGGCTGTGGGCGGCGCCGCGCACGGCGGCAACCTGCACCAGCACGTCCGCACAGTCGCCGGCTTCACCCTCGGGCTGGTCCAGCGCCTGCTCCAACGCCGCCACCTGGCCCGCCATGCGGCGCACCCGGGTCAGCAGCTGCTTTCGATTCCTGTGTACATGCGCCATGGCCGGATCATATACCCTATGGGGGTATCCACTCCAGCTCCCGCCACCATGCACTTGGACGCCCTCGCCGCCGCCCGTCGCCACGAACACCGCTTCGACGACGGCAACCCGCTGGCCGAACGCAATACCCGCCGCGCCCTGTGGCTGACCGTCGGCATGATGCTGGTGGAGATCGTCGGCGGCTGGTGGTTCAACTCCATGGCCGTGCTCGCCGACGGCTGGCACATGAGTTCGCACGCGCTGGCGCTGGGCCTGGCGGTGTTCGCCTACCGCTGCGCGCGCCGCTACGCGCACGACCCGCGCTTCGCCTTCGGCACCTGGAAGATCGAGATCCTGGCCGGCTACACCAGCGCCATCGCCCTGCTCGGCGTCGCCGCGCTGATGGCCGTGCAGTCACTGCAGCGGCTGTGGGTACCGGCGCCGATCCACTACAACGAAGCCATCGCCATCGCTGCGGTCGGCCTGGGCGTGAACCTGCTCTGCGCATGGTGGCTGCACGACAGCCCGGGCCACGCGCATCACCACCACGGGCATGACCATGGCGATCATCACGGGCATGACCACCAACACCACGATCACGGCCATGCGCACGGTCACGACCTCAATCTGCGCTCGGCCTACGTGCACGTGCTGGCCGACGCCGCCACCTCGGTGCTGGCCATCGTCGCCCTGCTCGGCGGCAAGCTGCTGGGCCTGACCTGGCTGGACCCGGTGATGGGCCTGGTCGGCGCCGTGCTGGTGACGGTGTGGGCGGTGGGCCTGCTGCGCGACAGTGGCCGCATCCTGCTCGACGCGCAGATGGACGCACCGGTGGTGGCCGAAGTTCGCGAAGTGATCGAACAGGGCCCCTGGCCGGCGCGCCTGGCCGACCTGCACGTCTGGCAGGTCGGTCGCGGCAAGTACGCGGTCAGCGCCAGTGTGGTTACCAGCGACGCCCGTCTGGATGCCGATACCGTGCGCAATGCACTGGCGATCCATGAAGAGCTGGTGCATGTCACCGTGGAAATCCACCGCAGCACCTGACCCGCATCCGGTAGTGCCGGCCGCTGGCCGGCAACCTCATGGGCTTCGGAAACAATCCAGCGTTGCCGGCCAGCGGCCGGCACTACCCTAGAGCTTCAACATCATCCGCAGCAGGTACATCAGCAGCGGCAGCGCGCTCAGCACCGCACCACCGATGCCGATCCACGGCCAGCGCTCGCCGCGCACGCGCGAGGCCACCGCCAGGCCGCAGCCCACCAGTGCCGCGCCCAGCACGCCCACGCCCAATCCCGCAGCCATGCCATTGCCGCCTGCGGCCACCGCCGCCTGCGCCGCCAATGTGCCGGCTCCCCAACCCACAGCGATCCCCAGCCAACTGGCCATACCGCACCACGGTGCCTTGCCCTGCGCCATCCGAAAACCCCTTTGTTCTTGCCGAATTTCTGTACGGGCGACGCCCGAGTGCCGCCTACACTAGCCGCACCTGCCCTGTAGGGACATCCCATGCGCATGCTTCGCCTGCTGCTGCCCGGTGCCGTCCTGCTGCTCACCGCCTGCAGTGGCGATGCCGGGCTTCCTTTCAGCGCCGACCCGTTGCAGGGCTGCTTCGCCACCGGCGCGCGCAAACCGGCCGACTTCCGCATCGACAGGGAAGGCGGCCAGTACTTCGTCTCCTTCAGCCGCGGCGACCAGTGGCAGCGCGAGCCGAATGCCCTGCACAAGGCCACCCGCAGCGAGATCAGCCGCTACTTCCGCGATGACGCCGAGCAGATCGACAGCGCGTTGATCCGCATGGCGGGCGGCTTCGGCATCTTCCACTTCAACAAGGACGCGACGTTGAAGGGCAAGGCCAGCGATAGTGACTACATGGCGTTGATGCTGATCGGTGCTGGGCCGGTGTATGCGGTGAAGTGCCCGTAAGACGCAATGATTCTGATGGCGGCTCAGGGCACTATGGGCGCATCCTGTCTTCTTTGAGGAGCGATGCCAATGCTGCTGTTTCTGCTGCTTGCGGTAAGCTCGCCGAAGACCCAGGGGGCCTATGACGAAGTCCGGCAGCTGCCCGATGGCCAGACCCTGATCATGCGCACCCTGGACTGGGATCTCGGTGATGGTCGCCACGAGCGCGTTACCGTGCATTGGCTGCTGCAGGAAGACGGCAGCCTGCGCTACGACTTTGATCGGCAGCCACCAGAAACCCAGGACGCCCATCGTCGGTCGTGCGCCCGTGTAGGCATGCAGCCGTCGCGTGGCGTCGGCATGCTCTCGGGGGAAGGGACCACACACGGCTACAGCTGCACCCGCCAGCGGTAGCGCCGAGCCCACGCTCGGCTCCTCCCGTCTACATCCACGCATGGCGTGGATCTACTGCAGCAGCCACACGTGGCCCCGGTAACAGCTGCGGTACCATGCCCTCCCCCGAACCGCCCCGGTACCCGCCGTGCCCCATTACACCGGCCCCCTGCTGACCCGCGACAGCGCCGATACCCTGCGCCGTGCCCATGACAAGGGCGCTGCCGACTGGCAGGGCTCGCTCGACCTCGGCCGCAGCGAGGACAGCGTGGTGCTGGATGCCGACGGCTTCCGCTTCCGTGGCCAGCCCTACCCGTGGCCGGGCAAGCTGAAGGACCGCACGCTGTACTACTGGGACGGCGAGGACTTCGCACCGATCTCGCGCTACAGCGGCTCGCTGATCAAGCTGGTGCCGACCGAATGGGGCGCACCGACCTTCGAGATCGACGGCATCAAGATGCTGCCGACCTCCAAGCTGTCACCGTTCGAGGACGCGCGCCGCAAGGTCGAGCTGGTCGCCCCGGCCGGCAAGGTGATCCTCGATACCTGCGGTGGCCTGGGCTACTTCGCCGCCTGCGCGCTGGAGGCCGGCGTCGGCCAGATCCGCTCGTTCGAGAAGAATGCCGACGTGATGTGGCTGCGCACGCTCAACCCGTGGTCGCCGGATCCGGAATCGGCTGCGGCTGGTGGCCGGCTGCAGTTCAGCCACGGCGATGTCTCGCAGCAGATCGAACAGGTGGCCAGCAACAGCGTCGACGCGATCCTGCACGACCCGCCGCGCTTCGGCATCGCCGGCGAACTGTACTCGCAGGTGTTCTACGACCACCTCGCCCGCGTCATCCGCAAGGGCGGGCGCCTGTTCCACTACACCGGCGCGCCGAACAAGCTGACCAGCGGCCGCGACGTGCCGCGTGAAGTGGCCAAGCGCCTGGAAAAGGCGGGGTTCAAGGCCGAACTGGCGCTTGACGGCGTGCTGGCCGTCAAGCGCTGAGCCTCATTCCGAGTCCACCTTCGCCAGCTTCATCACCCACTTCGGCACTTCCGGTTCACCGGCGTAGAAGTCCTTCGGTTTCTTCTCCGCCATCGCCCAGCGGTGCAGCCGGCTCGGGCCGTAGCGACCGCTGTAGCCCTCGGCGCCCCGCGCATAGGCCGGGTCACGCATCGCTTCGTCCAGCGAAATGAAGCGATAGCCGCGCCGCTTCGTCGCCGCCACCAGTTCGGCGAACGTGGCTGCATTGAGTTCGTTCGCGTGCATCAGCCAGACCTGCGGCAGCGCGTAGCCCAGCAGCGCCTGGGACTGCTTCTCGTAGTAGTCCAGCTTGTTCAGCATGTACGGCACATAGCCCTTGCGCAGCTGCGCCAGCGTCGCCTCGCGCGCCGGGGAATCCGGCTGCTCGTTCATTACGTTGGCATAAGCGAACGCCCACACCCACTCGCCGTTGTCGACCGTCACGGGTGCCACGCGGTAGCCATGCTGCTTGAAGAACACGTCCATCTGCGCGCGTTCTTCCGGCGTGCGCCCGGCACGCAGATAGGGGTGACGCATCCACTGCGGCTTCAGCCCGCGCTCGGCCAGCAACGGCCGCAGCACCGCCTCGCCACGCAGGAAATCCTGCTGGAACGCAGGTACGCCCTTGGCGTTCAGGTCCATGTGCGAGTAGGTGTGGTTGCCCAGCACATAACCGGCGTCCAGCCAGTCGCGCAGCATCTGCACCCGCGCCGGCTGCACCTGCCCATCGATCTCAAGCTTGTTCTCGTTGACGAAGCCGACCACCGGCACGTCTGCCTGATGCAGCTGCGCCATCAGCGCTTCGTGCCGCGACTGAAGATCCGGCGGAACGATCTCGTCCACCCGCGCCCAGGGCAGGTCGTCGATGGTCACCGCGATTCGGCGATCCACTTCAGCGGCGTGTACCGCCAACGAGCAGAGCAGTAGCGGTACAGCGCGCAGCAACCAACGCATTGGCTTCTCCTCACCTAAACTGTAGGGATTACCCTGATTCCCGTGACAGGCTGTTTGGACGACGATTCATGCTCAGCCAACCAGACCAGGGTTTTCATGGACAAAACAAGCAGAACAAACGAATCTTCCTGGCAGACTGACCTAAAGGAAATCGCGGCTACAATCCGCGAGAATACGTCGTTCTTTGTCGGAGGCATTGTATTTCTCTGCGGCGCATCCATCGCGAACTTCTGCATGCAGGAACGAATTGCCATCAATGTCCTTTCCTCTGACTTCGTAGCATTCATACCGCTCTTCTTTGCAATCATCATTGTACTGATTGCCGTGATCGGCGCATTCCTTGGCTACATCTGCACATTGGTAATGGAAGGCGCTGCCAAGAGCAAGAGAGGCCGGCTCATGGCCGTCGCCATCATTCCGGACCGCGGCTCTTTCTTTCGAAGGCCAGTTCAGAATTTCGTGAAAAGTAACTCGCCCCAATGGCTTCTTCTCCTCTGGTCGCCAGGGCTGCTCTTCCCCGCCGCGGCCACAGGGATGCTCCTTTTCAATACAGATGATACGGCGTCCGCAATCATCATGATCCTATGGGCGCTCACCAGTCTTTCGGTACTAACGCTGTGTGTCCGACTGATACGCCGACCTCACCGGCATCGCTTCAAGCATTCCTCAATCCTCTCGAATCTTCCTTCGGGCATCCTGCAAGTTCTCGCCATGTTTCTGGTTGCTTTTGTAGCCGCCAATGCCGCTGATGGAGCTGGGTACGGCACAGTCATGGTTCTCCTGACTATTGCCCTGAGTACGTTGCTTGTTGCGCTTCTGCAATTCGCTACCGTTCTGGCAATCGTGCGCAGCAGCCACTTTGGTGTAGTCAGGCAAGCATTCTGGGGAGGACTACTGACGGTCTCACTGGCGTGCATCTTTCCCACTACGTCCGCCCCCATCACGCGCGCAATCCTGAGCATGGGCAGCACTGGAACAGCGGGATGTGTTCGCCTTGCGATCGATGCTCAGGCCAAGCCAATGGCATCGCTAATTGACCGAACGCTACAGCGCGACGCGCCCGTCGTCTGGACGAAACCCTTGGGTCGGGTCATTCCATTCGGTGAATCACTGCAGTTGAAGCTTGCGGGAGAGTCTTCTCCTGTCTATATGCTCGATCGGAAGGATCTGCGTCAGAGCCTGTCGTGCAGAGAGGCCGATGACATGATCAAGGCGGATGCCAGGCATTCCAGGCCCTAGCATTCTCCTGGCGCATCTCGAGACTTGGCCCTCACGATCGCCCGCCACAGCATGAATCCTGCAGCCATTGCCACCAGCATCAACGCGACCAGCACCAGGGCAAGGTCATCGGGATTGCGCAGCAGCGGCGCATGCTCATGGGTGAGGATCTCGAACACCACTTGCTGCGCCTGTGCCAGCGGCAGCCGGCCCTGTTCGCCCAGTTCCACCAGGCACGCCGCTGGGGACAGCTTGGCCACGCTGGTCCACGCCATGTCGTACAGGTGCAATGCCCTGAGCGCCAGCGCCAGGATCGCGGCGTGCAGGGCCATCACCCCCCAGTTGGCGCGTCGCAGGCGTTCGGACAGACGCCCCAGACGGTAGACGCTGATCGACATCGCGCCCAGCAACGCCAGTACCACGCCTGCCATCGGAATCCACTGCAACGGTTGCCATGGTGCAAGCGCAGCGGACCGCGCCAGCAGCTGTTCGGCCACCTGCATGCGTGCGACAGGATCGGGCCCACCGCATGCGTCATCCACCGGCTCCAGCAGCAATCCCACGCGGTAGTGGAAGAAACCGGCCGCAAGGGCTACCGCCAGCAGCGCCACCACCTGCAGTGCCAGCAGAATCGGGCCAGGACCACAGATACGACAGAAGCGGGTAGCAGCAGAGACCATCGGTTCATCCGTGACAACAAAGGACCATCCTAACCAAGCGCCCTGTGCTTGTCGGCGGGCGGATACGACAACCGCCGCCTGGTCCCGGTAGGATGTGGATGAGCATGGATGGTCGTATGTAGAGGTGTTGTGGATGGTCACGCTGTATCTATGGGTGCGAACGCTGCTTCCGCTGCTGGCGTTCGTGATCGCGTGGATGCTGCTGTCGCGCCTGATCAAGGCCCGCGTGGCGCGCCTTCCACGGGTGCCCTTGAACCTGCCCGAGCACAGCAGCAGCCCACGCAGGAAGGACCGGCGCATCTATGCGCGCAAGCTGCGGCGCAAACCGGGCCTGCGCACCGCAACGCGCCCGGCCACCGCGCCGCGCAGCTGGAACCTCGCGGCGGTGTTCGTTTCGTTCTCTGCGTTGATCGCCGCCGTGCTGGTCATGCCGGATGGCGCGCGCTTCCAGGTGCTGGTCGAGAGCCTTACAGGCTACCCGGCCACGATTGCTGAAGTACATGTTCCCGCTGCCGGGCAGCCCCTCGTGCTGCAGGCGTGGCAGCCCGCACTGGCGCAGCTGTCACGGCCGGTAACAATGCGCTACCCGATCGGGCGCACCGGCGGCCAGCATGACGCGCACGCCACGCTACCGGTGCAGGTGAGACATCAGGGTAATCGGCTGCAGGTGGCTACGGCCGTGCCGGTGGATTCCGAACTGCTGCGTTCAGACCTAGCGCGCTTGGCTGGGCTGCCGACGGCGGCAATCAACGTCCGCCAGCGCGAGATCTCACCCTGGCTGGAACCCGGCTGGAAGCCGCTGGACGGCATATAGATGCCGGACCAGGCCAGGCTGCTGTTGCAGTAGATCCACGCCATGCGTGGATGGGCACCGTGCGGGGTCGAGCACGGCTCGATCCTACAGATCAGGACCCGCGCGGCAGCTTCGTGGCCCACATGTTGTCCACCAGATTCGGATAACGCCGCCCATTCTCTTCCGCCCGCTGCCGCGCCGCCTCTTTCTGCGCAGGCGACAGCGGCTGCGAGGTCTGGCCCTTGGGGTTGGGCTTCTTCCACGGGGGTGTCTTGGTCTGGCGCATGGCTGCAGCTTACCGCTTCAGGAAGTTCAGCAGCGCCAGATTGAAGCGGTCCGCATGGCTGGTATTGCACCCATGTGGTGCGCCTTCCAGGATCGCCACTTCGCTGCCCGGAATGGCCCGGTGCGTGCGCTGGCCCGAGCCTTCAAACGGCACGATGGCATCGCTGTCACCGTGCAGGATCAGGGTTGGCACTGTGATCTTCTTCAGATCGTCGCGGAAGTCGGTAGTGGCAAACGCCTGCATGCAACCCAGCGCCGCCGTCTGGTCGGATTGATGGCACAGCGCGATGGCCGCCTGACGCGTCTCTTCGGTCACCATCAGCTGGCCATTGGCGCTGAAGAAATCGCGGGTGAAGCCATCGAAGAACGCCTCGCGATCTTTCTCCAGACCGCTGCGCATTTCGTCAGCCTTGTCCTGGGTCAGCGGGCCTTCCGGGTTGTCGTCGCTGCGTAGCAGGAACGGCGGCACCGCCGCAGCGAACACCACGCTGTGCAGACGATCCTGTCCATGGTTGGCCACGTATCGGGCCACCTCGCCACCGCCCATCGAGAAGCCGACCAGGGTGACGTCGCGCAGGTCACGTTCCTCGATCACCCCGGCCAGATCCGCCGCCAGCGTGTCGTAGTCGTAGCCCTCGGCCGGCTTGTCGGAACGGCCGAAGCCGCGCCGGTCGTAGCTGATCACCCGGTGTTGGGCGTCGCGGAGGATCGACACCTGCGTCTTCCATGCATCGGCGGACAGCGGCCAACCGTGAATCAGAATGACCGGGCGGCCGTCGCCACCGGTGTCTTCAACGTGCAGGCGGATGCGGGAAGCAGGCATGGAACCTCCTGTGGAAGGGGAGGATTTCAGGCTACGGGCCGGCCCCTATCGCGACCGTGATGGAATCGCCGGTTGCCATGACATCCCCTGCACAGACGGCAGCCCTGGCGCTGGAGCCGAGCCGCCAATGCGGGCATTCACTCCGTGGAAGGGCCGTTTCGTCGGACGCCGCCTGCAGCGCCCCGAACGCCATGCGAGCCTGCGTGAACCCTCCCTGGAGACTCGCCATGCTGCTGCTCACCCTGCCCCTGCTGGCCGCCGGCCTCGCCGCCGCCCCCGCGCCCTCCGATGACCTGCGCGGGCAGATCCGCCAGGCCGACACCCAGCTGTTTGCCGCCGCCTTCGAGGCCTGCGATGCCGACAAGGCCGCCGCGATGACCACCCAGGACATGGAGTTCTTCCATGACAAGGATGGCAAGTCGGCCAGCAGCCGCGAAGACTTCCGCCGCAGCGTGGCCACCATGTGCGGCAATGCGCGCAAGGGCGGCTGGAGCCTGCGCCGCGAGCGGGTGGAGCCTTCGTTGCAGGTGTTCCCGCTACACGAGGAGCGGGCGCTGGAGATCGGCGACCACCGCTTCCATGAACGCGGCAAGGACGGCGTGGAGCGCTGGGTGGGCCAGGCCCGCTTCATCCAAGTCTGGCGTCGCGTGGACGGGCGCTGGTTGGCCGAGCGGGTGATCAGCTACGACCATCGGCCGGCAGACTGACCCCTCGGGCGCGCTTCACGGGTCGGATCTATACTTGGGGGGTTCACCCACGACCCACCGCTACCGTTCGATGGCCATGGCAGAGATCACCCCCAACCACCCCGACTACGGCCTCAACCAGCAGATCCGCCAGGGCGTGGCCGCACTGGATGCCCAGCACGGCCGTGCGTTCGACCAGACCAGCGAACGCCTCACCGCCAGCCTGACCGTGCTGGCCCGCGAGCAGGGCCTGCAGCAGGTCGACCACGTGCTGGTCAGCAACGCCACGGCCAATCATCCGGCCGGGCACAACGTCTTCGTCGTGCAGGGCGACCCGGCCAATCCGGCGCACCTGCGCGCGATGATGCCGACGGCTATGGCGGCGCAGACGCCGGTGGAGCAATCGATGCAGAAGCTGGGGCTGGGTGTGCAGCCGCAGGTCGAGGTGCAGGCGCAGGAAATGCAGAATCCTGCGCCGCGGATGGGATAAGCGCTGCAGCTTGAAAAGGGGGCAGCGCATCGCGCCCTGCCCCCGCGTCTACAGCCTGGGCACCGCTTACAGCTGGATGCGCGCGACGCTCTCGTCAGCGCCCTTGTCATCCTTCTCGCCGTTCTTGATGCTCACGAACAGCACGTTGTTCTTCGCATCCAGCGCCAGGCTGTTCGGGTGGGTCGGCACCTTGTAGGTCGCCACCTTCTGGTAGGTGTCACTGTTGTACGCCGTCACCGTACCCGCTTCGCGATTGGTCACGTACAGGCGCTTGCGCGGTGCATCCAGCAGGATGCCCAGCGGGCCGGCACCGGTCGGGATGCTGGCCAGTTCCTTGCCGGTACTGCGGTCCAGCACCAGCACGCGCTGGCCCGGATGCTTGCTGACCAGGCCGCTGCTCTTGGCCTGGTAGCCACGCAGGAATTCCGAGCCCTGGTCGGTCACGAACAGGCGCTTGCCGGCCGGGTCCAGCGCGATGTTCATCGGCTGCTCGGCGGCGATCCTGTGCTGCGCCACCACCTTGTTCGAATCGGTGCCCACCACCACCAGGTTGGCCAGCAGGTTGCTGGTGTAGACGCGCTTGTTGGCCGCATCCAGCGCCAGGCCCGGCGCCTTGGCATTGCCCAGGCCATCAATGGTGTTGATCACCTTCAGCGTGGTGGTATCGATCACGAACAGCACGCTGCTCACGTCCGGCTGGCTGCTGTGGCCGGTCACGTATAGGCGGTTGGCGGCGCTGTCGACCACCAGCTCGCGCAGGTCGTGGGTGTAAGCGGCCTTGCCGTCCTTGCCGGTCTTCTTTTCCATCAGCTGGATGGTGCCGACCGCCTTGTTCTGCGCGGTGTCGACCACGGTCACCGACAGGTCCACGGTGTTGCCCACGTACAGGCGGTTGTGGGCGTCATCGAGGACCACACCGAAGGCTTTGCGCTCCAGCGGAATGCGGGTTTCCACGGCCAGCGTGGCCGGGTTCAGACGCAGCACCTGGGCCGGGCCGGCGTCATCACCGAAGCCACCGGACGAGGCTACGAACACGGCGTTCTGCTTCGGGCTGTAGGCCAGCTCGTACAGGCCCTTGGCCACGGCCTGGCGCTGCACGGCAGTGGTGGCGCTGGCGGCGGGTGCGTTGTCGGCGAATGCGGAGGCCGCGCCGAGGCTGAGCGAAACGGCCACGGCCAGGGCGGCCGAGCGGAAGAGAGGATTACGGAACATGCGAGCGTCCTTGAATGGGCACGGGAGGGTGTCCTGGCTCGCTGGGCCGCTCTACGACGGCCCGACCTGCATCTGTCTGCGCGGGGTGGGCTGGCTGGGTTTGCGGGGGAATGGTAGCAGGTGGGGGGCGTGGCGTGCGCCGGCGCGCGTATGGCAGGCGCGCGGATTACTGCTCCTTCAACCGCAGCGAATCGGCCACATCCGTCTTGGCCGCCACTTCAGTGGCGATGCTGGCGCGGCGGTGCCCGGGGTCGTTGCGGTCGCCCTGCACGATGAAGATGCTCTCTGCCGCATGGCTGCTTTGGGTCGGCCGGCTGAGCAGCACGTGGTCCACGCGCGAGAGATTGTTCTGCTTGGCCAGCACCAGCAGGCTCGCGCTGATGCGCTGGCTGGCCGCATCGAACGGGCGGCCGTGCGCGGCATCCAGTTCGGCCACTTTCTGGATCAGCTGCGAGAACAGGCGATGGTCCGGATGTGAGGGGTCCAGCAGCGTGCCGGCCACTTCGATCGGCGTCGGTGGCGGTTCATCGATCGCGCGGTCGCCCTGGCGATGATGCTCGGCCTCGCGCTCGGGCATCGCGTGGTGGGTTTCGGCATTCAGATCGCTGCCCGGGAACGGCGCGGCAATGCACTGGATTTCCGGCAGGTTGAACAGCACCGCGAACTCGCCCAGGTTGCTGCCGCCATCCAGCGGCGCCGGCAGCGGATGCAGCCCGGCGTAGTGCAGCGCGGCCCAGACGAAATCGCTGCAGCGGTTGATGGTGGCCGGGCGATCCACATCGAATTCGAACTCGGCCGGCTCCTCGGCGAAATCACGCAGGCAGCCGTAATGCTCCTCGGATATTTCCAGGGTGCGGCTGTAGTACGGGTCCAGATGTTCGTCGGCATCATCGTGGCGCACCTGCGCGTACTGCACGCCGGTGCGGGCTTCGCCCGGCGCGTGGCGCGGTGGCGCGAAGCCGTAGCTGTGGGTCTCGTCGCCCGCGGCCACCTGCAGGTACATATGGCCGCGCGGCGAGATGCCACCACTTTTCAGCGGGGTGCCGGGCGCGGCCAGGTACAGCGTTGCGGTGTAGCGTGTTGCCTGCTCCATGCCTGTTCAGCCTTGATGGGTGCTGCGGTCCTGGCCGGATGATGGCATAGGTGGTATGGGGGGCAGGTGGAGGAATAGAGGACGCCGATCGCGACTTGCCGAATATGTGAGCCAGCATGCAGTAATGACCCCGCGGTGGCCGCGGTCCCGGCTGCGACTGGAGCTTGCCATCCCACCGTTCTATAGTCGTTTCGATCATGCAAGGGAATCGCCCATGAGCAGAGCACCGGCTTGCCGGCTTGCCTCCTTCGCCCTGGTGGCCGTGCTGAGCACCACCGCCTGCGCGAAGGCCCCATCCACGGAAAAGGACCCGAACGGAACCCCCATGTCCGAAACCGCAACCAGCCCACGTACGGTGGGCGGACAGACCTACACAATGCAGCCGGTGGAAGCTCGGCTTGGCCCGCACCGCTTCATGTTCCCGGCCAACCTCTACTACAACCAGACGGGCCCCTTGGCCGATGGGGGCGTCATGCTCACTGTGTTCTGGCCTGATTTCGATGCAGCGCCTCCTGGTGATCGCCCGGTGCGCAGCACGCAGGACAGCCGGCGGCAGGTACTGGTCGAGCTTAGGTACATCGATCGCGTTCCCATCCAGAACTATCTGGCACGTCGGTCCAGCAGTGAGGCCACCAGCGCGCCGGGGTCGCTGGAGCGAAGAGACCCGGTAGAGAATCTTGCGCTACGCGTTGCAGAACCCGAGCGATGGGGCCTGACGCCCTATTCGATCGACCCATCGTTGATGGAAGCCTATGCGAAGGAGTCAGAGGCTGCGCTGGGCAGGCCTTACGTGCACAACCCGGGGATGGAGCCAGACTGGTATGTGGCCCGCTCGGCGGAGGGGCAACTGACAACGTTCATCAGCTGCGACCCGGCAGATCGCATTCCTGACGGACTTGTAGCTCAGGGAAAGACACTTGAACGCGTCGGAGAAGGCCAGATCGCAATGTGCCGCCATTCCATCGTGGATGTGGGCGACAGCATAGCCATCGAGATGAACTATGCACGCGTAATGCTGAGCGACTGGCAGCGTCTGGAAACCAGCGTGCGTGATCTTCTGAGCCGCTATCGCGTTCAGCCGTAAACCGCATCTCAAGGATGAATCATGAGCGGACTTACCGATAAGGATATTCGTGTCCTGTCCTCCTACGCGAAGGAGGGAAATCGCGAGCTGTATTGGAACTATCTCGCGCAGCTTCCCGACAATGATGGCTACGGCCTGCTTGCGTTGGGTGTTGTGCGCAACGACAGCCTCCCCGGCCGGGTGGCCAACAGCTTTGCAACCGCCGTTGCCGAGCAACAGGCCACGCTGTTCGGCAACGAGAAGAACGTAGCGTTCACCGAGCGCAGGCAAGAAGCCTTCGGCCAGGATCTGATCAGGAACGACCTGGCGGAGCGCAGAAGTTGGATGGAGGCCGGCAGGCCCGATCTGGCACTCAACCTGCCCTACACCAGCACGCTCAAATCCCACGATGTTTCGTTCGAAAAGAACGACCTCAATGTGAACTGCTGGACGCCACGCTTGCTGCTGGTGTCCACGGAGCACAAACGCGGCGAGCAGGCAGCCGAAAAGGTCTGGCAGAACATGCTCGACAACAGCGCTGCCGGCGCATTCCGTGCTGGCAAGACGGCCGTCAGCGTGCACCTGGATATGCCGCAGCCCGCTGGGCATTTCTACTTCGTTGAGCTGAGCAAGTTCGAGGGCGCAGCGCTCCTGCAGCGCGACGCCGTAGATCCGAACGTGATTGGTACCAAGTTCGACTATCACAGCTACGACGCCAAAGACGGCAGCTGGAACCGCACAGTGGGCGTTCCCCCGCTCGATAGAACAACCAAAGAGACCGATCCCGCCGAGATTTCCGCGTTGAACGAGACCCGCGAGGTTCGCCTGGAACGCGAGGTCAAGGCGAAGCAGTTTCATCCTGAAGATCCCTACAGAGAGATCGCCAAGAGCCCGCGCGTGGTGTCTACGCAGGAGCCCGAGCCTCTCTTTGCGGAAGGACGCCGCATCGCGGCGATAGAGCCAGGCAGCCCGGACTATGCCCTCCATCAGCAGATTCGCCAGGGCGTCGCTGCACTGGACGAGAAGCACGGCCGCCCCTTCGACGCGACCAGTGAGAACCTCGCCGCCAGCCTGACAGTGAGGGCACGCGAGCAGGGTCTGGAACAGGTGGACCATGTGGTGCTGAGCAACGCCACAGCCAATCAGGCGGCGGGTCACACCATCTTTGTTGTACAAGGCGACCTATCTGACCCTGCGCACCTGCGTGCAGGAATGCCCACTGCCGTGGCTGCACAAACGCCGGTGGCTGAGTCGCTGCAGCAACTGGCTGTGGTTGGCGATCAGCGCGAGCTCGCCCGTCAAAATGAGCAGCAGGCGCTGGATGCACGTACGCAGGAACAGCAGAGCCACGCCATGCGCATGGGCTGAGCGCCCCAGGTTGAGGCGGCCTCCCTCGGCGCCAGAGATCTCAGTCCCTGAGACCTTCCCAGGTCATCCTCCCCTGCTTCGGGAGGATGACCATGACCAAGATCGACCCTGCATGGCTGGAAGCTTTCGACAAGGAGCTTCTCTACCTGTTCGCCATCGATCATGGTGACGCAGGCATGGATGAGTACCTGCTGGGCTGCTACGCAGACCTTCCTCCACACGACGCGGCGCTGGCGTTCGGCAGCGACTACGACCTAGAGCGCGACGATGCGCTGTGGCCTCGGCCGGGCGTGGCGCTGCAAAGTTAAGTTGTGTCGCAATCGGCACGCTGCGCGAATGGGCCCTGTGGGCTACGTGTCGCTTTTGGGATCCCGAACAGCTGCAAACCGTGCTTTTCAATGCGCATTCGGGCGGTAACTTAACACCGGCCGAAACCACTGCACCGCAAGGGTTCTGCCACGCGCGCCCCATGCAACAATGCTGTAAGCGTCAGCATTTGCGGCCTCTGCGGCCTACGGTTTCTTGGCATCTCGCAGCCATGCGAGTACACCTTGGCATGCCACCTCACACAGGGTGGCACGGGCGTCGAAAACCCGGTCAACAACCATGTGTTTGCGCTTGTCAGCCGGCGTCACGTTCGTGTGACGCCGGCTGGCAATCCGTTCGCGGTCCATGGCGGGCGGTGCGTGGGGGTCTTCGGACCCGCCGGATTGGTTGTTGACCGGTTTTCGAGCCTCGCATCGTCCGCCACTTTTATCGGTGGCGCTGCTGTCTGTCCTGTACGGAGCATTGCCATGAACACATCGGACTTCCGTTCCCTGCACGCGCAGTACGATCCGGACAACGCCGAACCCGACCGCGAACGGTCCATCGATCCCAACGCCTTCGTCGCCACGTTGCATCGCATCGGCACTGGTGCGGCTGCGGACGGCCAGCCTTGGCCGGAGCGGCATCAACTGCCTGGGCGTTGCCTTCAGCTGGCGGATGCGGATTGCGCGTTGGCCGGGCTGCGCGTGGTGGCGGAGCTGATGCTGGCTGCGGAGCGCACGCGGCAAAACGGCGCGCCCGAGGAGTACCTGGGGGATCGGGTGATGGAAGGATTGAAGATGGCGTGTGTGGCGCTGACTGCACAGGTTGCTGAGCGGTTGCATGTGCGGGAGTAGAGCGCGCCTCGCTGCGCACATCGAATGCAATGCGCGGATCGTATGCACGGTCCGAAGCATTCTCCGCTGTCTGAGCCTTTAGCCTCCAACACTGGCCTCACTATGCCGAGCCGGACTTTGCTTGCCCTGACGACGGCAGCGCTATCGGGATTGATCATTGGAGGGACGTACGCGCCAGCCACCACAATGAGTCTTGAGAACTACCCAAGACTCACTGACTCGGAGTTTGCCCTGTTTCAGGCCGAAGCCGAGAGCTTCGCCGAAGCATTGGCTTGCCAAGGCGTCATCATCGGAAAGCATGATTCCAGTAGACGCTTCTTTGATATCAGCGTACGCGGCGATGCCGTTCTGTTCGTGGACAACTCTGGGCCGAGTCTTCTGATAGTCAATATGTCTACGGGCGCAAGCGATGCAATAGAGCTACAGCGCTGGAAAGATGGTTGGGGCTCACCAGAGAGACGCAGGAGGAACTTGAGCGCACCTGAGAACAGCTGCTCTAGGTCTACGTCCCAATAGCCCGCCATCTGCACCCTCTCCTGGCGGCCAAGCGCGTCAACCAATGACACAAGGAACCTGGTTCTGGCTAAAATCCTGGGCACTTAGCTTCTGGGACAGGGATCTAGGATGGAACTCCCATTCGAGGTGGGCGCGCTCTACAACCGCCAAAAGCAGATCCACGGTGTATTTGGCGGGCAACAGCAAGGCGGCATTTCGACACCCAAGGAGCATCCGCTAGTCATCGCGTTCACTGGCGAGGCCGGCGTGTCTCACGGCTACCATGACTTTTGGGACGACGGCGAAGTCTTTCATTACTTCGGCGAGGGTCAAGTCGGAGACATGAAGTATGTGGCGGGCAACCGAGCGATTGGCGAGCACGTCAAGGATGGCAAGACGCTCGTAGTGTTTCAGATGATGGGCAAGGGGCGGCCTTACCGATACCTTGGTAGGTTCATGTGCCTGTCCTCCTACGTTCAACCTGGCATGCCAGATGGAAAAGGACAGCCTAGATCTGCGATCGTGTTCCGCTTGAGATCACTGGAAACTTCGCTGGGCCTCTCGGCAAGTGAGAAGGACCAGGCTGAGATCGATGCCGCAATCGATGACGTCGGCGCAACCAGCACAAGACGCGAAACCGAGGTGCGGACAAAACAACGCCTGTTCCGTGAGCGCCTGATCGGCGTTGAGAAGGGTTGCCGACTGACCCGCATTGAAGATCTGAGATTCCTTCGCGCGAGCCATATCAAACCATGGGCAAACAGTACTGACAGCGAGCGCGTTGATGGCGAGAACGGTCTTCTGCTGGCTCCGCATGCGGACCTGCTGTTTGATCGAGGGTGGATTAGCTTTTCGGCGAGCGGTCGCCTACTAATTTCGAACGACCTACCTACAAACGTACAAGCTAGCCTCGGGCTGAACTTGGATACATCTCTTCGATATGGAATCTTCTCCTCTACGCAGCTCGGCTTCTTGGAATTTCACCGAGACGTTGTTTTTGATAGGCGTCATCCCCCGTCAGATTCACCAGGGCACCGACCGTAGCGAGCCCCTTGCAAACAACGTCACAGCTGTTAGCATCTGAGGCAGGGGCTGCAGGTAGATCCTTTTGTCGTTGATTCTGCGACATATGAAACAATTGTTGGGTGGATTGCTCTGAATGGCGCCGTAGTAGCGATCGTCGCGCGCCATAGCGAATGAGTACCTGCAGCCCCGTCTCTTGAGGATATGGAATGTCCGCATTAAAAAGGCTCAGATCGGCGAAAGGCTTGAGTGACATAGCGCACCTTCTTGGATTTAAGCCAAAGGCGCTTTCCTTCATAGTAAGGGTTACTCCTCCAGCCGCTCGCTATAGCGAATTTCACATTCCTAAAAGATCCGGTGGGAAGCGCCGCATCTGCGCCCCAAATAAAAAGTTGTCACTACTTCAGTCACGACTGGCTGATCTACTGACTGAGTGCGATCAAGAGATCGCACAGCAACGCTCAGTAAAGCGACACGTTGCGCACGGATTCCGCAAGCACCACTCAATTCTCACTAATGCAGATGTCCATCGACGTAGACGTTTTGTCTTGAATGTTGATTTGTCCGATTTTTTTGGAACAATCCACTTTGGGCGAATTAGGGGCTTCTTTCAGTTCAGTCGAGATTTTAGACTGGACCCAGATACAGCATTGGTGCTTGCCCAAATTGCATGTCATGAGGGTGTACTACCCCAAGGGAGTCCTTGCTCGCCAGTGATATCCAATCTCATTGGCAACGTTCTGGACATGCGATTGTCTGCCCTCGCAAAGAGGCACGGATGTTCTTATACAAGATATGCGGACGACCTGAGCTTCTCAACTAGTAGAGTTGTTTTCCCGAAAGAGCTCGCCTACAAACCAGAAGAAGATGAACCTTTATGGCTTCCTGGCGGCGAGCTGGAGAAGGCCATTCACAGTTCAGGCTTCAAAATCAACAGCCTGAAGACGAGAGTACAATATTCTCGATCGCGGCAGGATGTTACTGGAATAGTAGTCAACCAACATCTGAATACTCCAATCGAGTATCGAAGGACCCTTCGCTCTATGGTCCATCATTTCTGCTCGACAGGCCAATTTTTACTTCAAAAGTATGATTCATCGACGGGAAAGAAGATTTCAGGAACACCTGCCCAATTGCAAGGCATGCTCGGATATGCATATCAAGTTGAACGCTGGCGATCTCGGCATGACACTCCGGTAGCAGGCGCTCACAGCGCAATGGAAAAACTTCTCAAACGATTCCTTTATTACAAGGAATTTGCAGCACCAACCCTGCCCGCAATTATATTTGAGGGAAAGACAGACTCAGTATATCTGCGCGAAGCAATTCGCAGGAGCGGCGCATCATTCCCACTTCTCTCCACCGGCTCCGGATCAAGCTTCCGGCTTCACGTGAAGCTGCATCGAGAATCGATGGTGATGAAGAAATTATTCAATTTATCTAGTGGCGGAGATCCTCTAAAGAACTTCATCAAGGATTATAAGGCGGTATTCTCAAAGATTCAGGGCCCCAAGGGGGGGAGACCAGTCATCATCGTCATGGACAATGACGACGGTTTCATCGAAACGAAGAAGATGCTGCTTAACCGCCACAATTTGAAGTTTGCAAACGGCGACCAGTACATTCATGTCTTTGATAACTTGTACATTCTTTTGAGCAGCCCCTTCGGCGGTCCAAAGCATTGCATCGAGGACTGCTTTAATCCCGCGGTCCTTGCAACAAAACTCGGATCCAAATCTTTCAACAAAAGCAACAACTTTGATGCAAGCCTGTATTATGGGAAGGAATGGCTAGCAGAAAAAGTAGTTAAACCAAATTCCGCATCCATCGACTTCTCTGGGTTTCACAAAATCCTCTCAGCTATCACCGACATAGTTTCAAGGCACTCCGGATCGACAGTTTCAAAGCTTGCAGCACTCCCTATCCTTACGCCCCCCACGTCGCCCTAGTATTTATAGCTAAAGACTCTATCGAATTCTTAGCTCCACCACTGAAAAGCTCTTTATACCCGGCGCTTTTATAGTTTCCTCGGCACAAACTCCGCTTAATTATTCACTCAATGCACTCGCTGAGGTCGAAATTGCACACATTGGCTCTCAGATTGGCCATCGCTGGACCAACATCATCACATCTTCAGGCAGCCTCCAAACGCCCCGAACTTCGCCCGCGTGGTTGACAGTTCGCTTGGAGAGCTACTTGAGAAGCAGTCCGGCGCAGACACCCAATAGTGTCAAAAGCAAATAGGGCGACCCACGGGCCGCCCTACTTCTTCACCTATTGTGATGTAGTTAATCAAACCCCAACAGGATTAGCCTTCTCCGGATCAATCTTGTACTGCTTGATCGCCCGGGCCACATCCTTCGCGGTCATCTTCCCTTCCTTCGCCAGCGCCGCAATCGCGGCATGCGCGATGTAGTACCGATCAACCTCAAAGAACCGGCGCAGGTTCGCACGCGTATCCGACCGGCCGAAGCCATCCGTACCCAGCACCGTATACGACATCGGCACGAACGCACGGATCTGGTCCGCATACGCACGCACATAGTCGGTGGCGGCAATCGCCGGCCCCTGGCGGCCGTCCAGCAGCTCGGTCACATAGGCCTTGCGCTGCTCACCTTCCGGATGCAGGCGGTTGGCACGTTCCACGTCGAAACCATCGCGACGCAGTTCGTTGAAGCTCGGGCAGCTCCAGATGTCGGCGGTCACGCCGAAGTCCTTGTCCAGCAGCTCGGCGGCGGCAATGGCTTCGCGCAGGATGGTGCCCGAACCCAGTAGCTGCACGCGCAGCTCGCCCTTCTTCGGCTTGCCGGCGTCGGTCAGCAGGTACATGCCCTTGACGATGCCTTCGGCCGCACCTTCCGGCATTTCCGGGTGGGTGTAGTTCTCGTTCATCAGGGTGACGTAGTAATACTCGTCAATCTGATCTTCCATCATCGCCTTGGTGCCGTGCTGCAGGATCACCGTCACTTCGAAGCCGAAGGTCGGGTCGTAGCTGCGCACGTTCGGGATGCCACCGGCCACCAGATGGCTGAAGCCATCTTCGTGCTGCAGGCCTTCACCGTTCAGCGTGGTGCGGCCGGCAGTACCACCCAGCAGGAAGCCGCGGGTACGCATGTCGGCGGCCTGCCAGGCGATGTCGCCCACGCGCTGGAAGCCGAACATCGAGTAGTAGATGTAGAACGGCAGCATCGGCACGTTGCTGACCGAGTAGCTGGTACCGGCGGCCATCCACGAGCTGATCGCACCCGGCTCGCTGATGCCCTGCTGCAGCACCTGGCCGCTCTGGTCTTCGCGGTAGAACATCAGCTGGTCGGCGTCGACCGGCTTGTACTTCTGGCCGAACGGCGCGTAGATGCCGATCTGGCGGAACAGGCCTTCCATGCCGAAGGTACGGGCTTCGTCGGCCACGATCGGCACGATGTGCGGCCCCAGTTCCTTGTCACGCAGGGTGATGTTCAGGCTCTGCACGAAGGCCATGGTGGTGGAGTAGCTGCGCTCGCCGCTGCTCTTCAGCAGGCGCTCATACGCTTCCAGCTTCGGTGCCACGAAGGTCTTGTCGGCCTTGCGGCGGCGCTGCGGCAGGTAACCGCCCAGCGCGGCACGGCGTTCCTGCAGGTACTGCACTTCCGGCGAATCCGGGCCCGGGTGGTAGAACGGCACCTGGCCGTCGGCCAGCTGCGCGTCGGTCACCGGAATGTTGAAGCGGTCGCGGAAGTGGCGCACCGCTTCGTCGTCCAGCTTCTTGGTCTGGTGGGTCGGGTTCAGTGCCTCACCGGCGCTGCCCATGCCGTAACCCTTCACGGTCTTGGCCAGGATGACGGTCGGCATGCCCTTGGTGTTCACGGCCTGGTGGTAGGCGGCGTACACCTTGTGCGGGTCGTGGCCACCACGGTTCAGGCGCCAGATGTCGTCGTCGCTCAGGCCGGCCACCATCGCAGCGGTTTCCGGGTACTTGCCGAAGAAATGCTCGCGGGTATACGCGCCGCCGAAGGCCTTGCAGTTCTGGTATTCGCCGTCGACGGTTTCCATCATCAGCTTCTTCAGGACGCCATTGGTGTCCTTGGCCAGCAGGGCATCCCAGTAACCGCCCCACAGCAGCTTGATCACGTTCCAGCCGCCGCCACGGAACACGCCTTCCAGTTCTTGGATGATCTTGCCGTTGCCGCGCACCGGACCGTCCAGGCGCTGCAGGTTGCAGTTCACCACGAAGATCAGGTTGTCCAGGCCTTCACGGCCGGCCAGCGCGATGGCACCCAGGGTTTCCGGCTCGTCGCTCTCGCCGTCGCCGATGAAGCACCACACCTTGCGGTCGGACTTCTCGATCAGGCCACGGTTTTCCAGGTAGCGCATGAACTGCGCCTGGTAGATGGCGGCCAGCGGGCCCAGGCCCATCGACACGGTCGGGGTCTGCCAGTAGTCCGGCATCAGCCACGGGTGCGGGTAGGAGGACAGGCCACCGCCGTCCACTTCCATGCGGAACTTGTCCAGCTGCTCTTCGCTGATGCGGCCTTCCAGGAAGGAACGCGCGTAGATGCCCGGGGCGCTGTGGCCCTGGATGAACAGCAGGTCGCCCGGGTGGTTCTCGCTCGGAGCGCGCCAGAAGTGGTTGAAGCCCACGTCGTACAGGGTGGCGCCGGAGGCGAACGAGGCGATGTGGCCGCCCAGGTCACCCGGCTTGCGGTTGGCGCGGACCACGGTGGCCATCGCGTTCCAGCGGATGATCGAACGGATGCGCCATTCCAGCTCGGCATTGCCCGGGCTCTTGGCCTCGAACTGCGGCTCGATGGTGTTGACGTATTCGGTGGTGGGAGAGAACGGCAGGTAGGCGCCCGAACGACGGGTCAGTTCCACCATGCCTTCCAGCAGCTGATGCGCGCGCTCGGAGCCCTCGACATCAATAACGGCCTTCAACGACTCGATCCACTCCTGGGTTTCCACAGGATTCGGGTCGTTGTTCAGCACCTCGTTCAACCAGTTCATTAGCGCTCCCATAACCGCACGCACGCGCGCGACTGTTGTATAGATTTCTAGACCGCAAAGTGTAGCGCACCAAGGGCTTTCGTCACTTGGCTACGCAGGCGTATGGATGCAACCGGCCAGTGTCCGCAAGGGGCTTGCCGGGGCCGCTGAAGGCCCTGCGGCGGGCCTTGGCGGCTGCGCGGGCTGTCGCTTGCGGGCCGCTGCGCCCATGTGCAGGACGCAGTGTTACCGCTACCGATGACGGTTGTAGGGCAGCGCCATGCCCACCTGTATCGGCTGCGCGTGCCGGCGCTGAACCGGCGACAACGTGTCGCACCTGCCTCTGGATTGGCCCCCACCCTGCCCTCAGGGTAGGCCTCGAGTGTTGGCCTCGCCCGCTTCGGTCCGCCGTCTGGCCCTGCCTCGCTCCCTTCCACAGCGTCGCCCGGGGCGCCTCGCAAGGGGCGCCCCTTTTGCTGTGCGCGGGGCTGGCCGTGGCCCAAAACTGACCCGCTTGTGGCCGGATCGGTGATTGTCGTCTTCGATATATCGATATATCGTTTGCACACTCGTTTACCGATATATCGAAATGAGCCGTACCGCTCCTCCCAGAGCCCGTTCCACCAATCCGGAAGTGCCGCGCCGCAACGGCCAGCCGCGGGTGCTCAGCCGCGGCGACCTGCGCCTGCTGGTGCTGGCCCTGATCGGCGAGCAACCCCGCCATGGCTACGAGCTGATGCAGCTGATCAGCAACCAGTTCATGCAGGCCTACACGCCCAGCGCCGGCACCATGTACCCGCTGCTGGCCAGCTTCGAGCAGGCCGGCTGGATCGAGGCCGAGGAAGTGGACGGCAAGCGGATCTTCCGCATCACCGCTGCCGGCGAGTTCGAGCTGAAGGTGCAGCGCACCCAGGTGCGCCTGGCACAGCGGCGTGCCTTCGACCGCGCCCGCGAGATCACGAAGGCCTCGCTGCCGCCTCCGCTGGCCGGTGCCCTGCGCGAGTTCAAGCGGGCGCTGGTGCACCACCACGGCCGTTGGGCCGAGGGCGAAGCGGAAGAAGTAGCGGCGCTGCTGACGCGGGCATCCGCGCTGCTCAACGGTACGGCCGGTAGCGAGAGCCCACCCATTTCAACGACCCAGCCAGACTGACTCCAGCCAGGTCTCCCCTACGCCGCGCGCCCCCGCGCGACACCTTTGCAGGTAACCCCATGACCGAACACAACAACACGCGCCTGCGCCTGGATGTGCGCTTCCGTGAACTGACCGTGCTGCGCACCGAAGAGGTCACCCCGCACATGCGCCGCATCGTGCTGGGTGGCGCCGAGCTGGCCGGTTTCGATTCGCCCGGCGCCGACGACCACATCAAGCTGTTCTTCCCCAACGCTGCGGGCGAGATGGTGCTGCCGGTGGTCACCGCCGAAGGCCGCAGCTATCCGGCCGGCAAGGAGCCTTCCCCGGCCCGCGACTACACGCCGCGCTGGTGGGACCACGAAACCGGCGAGCTGGCCATCGACTTCGTCCTGCACGACCAGGGCATTGCCGGGCCGTGGGCCGAGCGCGCGCAGCCGGGCGACATGCTGGTGATCGGCGGACCGCGCGGCTCCTTCGTGGTGGCCGACAGTTACGATGCCTATGTGCTGATCGGCGATGAAACCGCGCTGCCGGCCATCGCCCGCTGGCTGGACGTGCTGCCGGACGGTGCCGAGGTGCAGGCCTTCATTGAAGTGAGCGATGAGGCCGAACGCCAGGACCTGCCGCAGTACGAGAACGTGCGTATCCACTGGCTGGAGCGCAATGGCTTCCCGGCGGCCACCAGCACGCTGCTGGAAGACATGCTGACCGACTTCGAGGCCCCGGACGGCGATGTCTTCTACTGGATCGCCACCGAATCGCGCCGCGCACGGATGATGCGCAAGTTCATCGAAGGCCACCTGGGCGTACCGCGCGACTGGATCCGCTCGACCGGCTACTGGAAGGCCCACCCGGACGAAACCGACGGCGATTGATCCCAAGACGGTGGGTGCGGCCCCCGCTTGGTGGGTGCCGACCGTTGGTCCGCACGCCCTGCAACAGGTAGTGCCGGCCGCTGGCCGGCAACCTCATGAACCTTCGACAGGAACCTGAAATTGCCGGCCAGCGGCCGGCACTACCACCTGCTGCGCCCACCCGAACCGCTGCGCGGCCCAGATCTCCAGCGCCACCAGCAGCGCGATGACCAGCGACGGCAACAGCAGCCCGAAGTACACGCCGGGCATCATGCCGTTGATCTGCGCCTTCACCAGCCGCAGCACACCACGGGTGTGCAGCAGCTCATCCACATGCATGGTCAGCGCCTCGCGCACCACCTCGGGCTCCAGCCCGACCGTGCCGGCCTTGTCCACCAGCGTGTCTTCCACCATGCCGCGCAGCAGGCCTTCGCGCACCTTACCGATCACCCAGCCGGTGCCGCGCGCCAACGGGCCGTTGCCAAGACGATCAAGGCCGGGCAACGGGTGTTCGCTGAGATAGGCCGAGGCAATGGTGTCGGCGACATCACCCACCGTGCCCTGGCTGCGCAATGCCTCGCGCATGCGCGGGTCGTCCAGCGAGTCGGTGAAGCCCTCGCTCCAGCCTTCCACCAGGGTCTGCAGGTGCGGCTGGAAATGATCGAGCTGCTTGAACAGCGCGCGGTGCGCACCGGCGGTGAAGCCCAGCTGCAGCCCGAAGAAGGCGGTGGCCAGCGGCAGCACCACCACATAGCTGGCCAGCAGCCAGTGATGCCAGCGCTTGCGCCGCTGCAACCAACCCCGGCGGTGCAGCCCGCGCCAGGCGAGAATGCCCAGCACCAGGCCAAGCAGCGTACCGAGCACGCTGCCGCCCACCAGATCGAGCACGCTCAGGCCCGACCAGAATTCGTTCAACCAGTACTGCGCGTCCTGCATGGGTCTTCCTTCCGTGGGTGCGGCTGCGCCTGAAACGCCAGCCAGGTAGAGTCGACTGTTAGTCGACTATCGCGCGCAGCGCGGGGGTTTCCGGCATCGCGCCAAGAGCAGTCGACTAACAGTCGACTCTACCAAACGGAAGACCGCCGCTCCGGAACACGCCAAGCAATGCGACAATCGCGCTCCTTTCCTGCAGCAACGAGGCCCACATGGCCAAACTGACCCTGGCCAGCGTGGATGCGCTGCGTACCCGCTTCGCCGATGACGCCGCCTGCGATGCGGCCCTGGCCGCCTTTGCCGACACCGCTGCACTGCGCGTACCGCTGCGCGAGCTGGTGGCGGCACAGCACCGTTACCTGCAGGCCGAATTCGAAGTGGCACAGGTGGCCGATGTACTGCGCCGCGACCAGAAGTACGCGCCGGTGGGCCGCCCGTCGGTGCACATCGTGCAGCTGCGCAAGCAGCAGGCCGCGACCAAGCAGGCGGCGCTGATCGCACGCCAGGTGGTGGCGCAGGCCGCGCAGACCTTCGTGCGCGTGAGCGGGCTGGCAGTGAAGGCCAAGCAGAGCCCGAGCGAAGCGTGCGTGGCATGGTTGGGCGCGTTGCGCTGAGCGCGCCGCCCACGATGTGATGGAACCGACCAGCGTGTGATGGAACCGAGCAGTGGTAGAGTCGACTGTTAGTCGACTGCTCCCGGCGCGGTGCCTGAAAACCCCGCGCTGCGCGCGATAGTCGACTAACAGTCGACTCTACCAAGGCAGGTTTTCCGCGCAGTGCGGAGTTTCCGGGCGCCATCGACGCGGATCGAATTCGCAAAAAGAAGGCCCGCTTTTCAGCGGGCCTTCTGCCTTCTCACGACGAGTGAGCGGGGTGCATCAAGCCGCCGGCTTTTCGCCGGTGGCTTCGGTAGTGATGCGGATCTTCACTTCATCGCTGACGTTCGGGGCGTACGCGCCGACGCCGAAATCGCTGCGCTTCAGGGTGGTGGTGGCATCGAAGCCGGCGGCCGGAACCTTGGCCATCGGGTGCTCGCCGCCGCCGTTGACGGTGACGTCCAGGGTGACCGGCTTGGTGATGCCCTTGATGGTCAGGTCACCGGTGACGGTCAGCTTGTTGGTGCCAGCGGCTTCCACCTTGGTGCTCTTGAAGGTGGCATCGGCGAACTTGGCGGCGTCGAAGAAGTCGGCGCTCTTCAGGTGCTCGTCGAACTTGGCGGTGAAGCTGTTCAGGCCGCTCAGCGGCAGCTTCACTTCCACGGTGGACTTGGTCACGTCTTCGGCGTTGTACACCAGGGTGCCTTCGACGTTGCCGAAGTGCGCGCTCGGGTTGGAGAAGCCGAAGTGGCTCCACTGGGCCAGCACGTCGGTGTGGGTCGGGTCCAGCTTGTAGGTGCCCGAGGCGATCTTGATCGCTTCGGCGGCCGGCGCGGCAGCGGCGGCATCGGCGGCCGGGGTGGCGGCCTGCTCGGTGGTGGCCGGGGCGGCGGCATCGGCAGCCGGGGCAGCGGTGTCGGCCGGCTTGGAGCAGGCGGCGATGGCCAGGGTCAGGGCCAGCGGCAGCAGCAGTTTACGGGTGGCGCTCATCTGAGGAACTCTCCGGATCGTAGGGTGGGTACACGGTGCAGCAAGAGCCTGCCACGGGACAGCAGGCCCGAAACCGATACAACGACTTACGCGATGCGCGCCGCTTCGTCGAACGACAGGCGCGGCAGACGCGGGAACAGGCCCGCCGGGTCACCGTAACCCAGGTTGACCAGGAAATTCGACTTGATCGAAGTGCCGGCGAAGAAGGCTTCGTCGACCTTGGCCGGGTCGAAGCCGGACATCGGCCCGGCATCCAGGCCCAGCGCGCGCGCAGCCAGGATCAGGTAGGCACCCTGCAGGCTGCCGTTGCGGAGGGCGGCTTCGTGGCGGCCTTCCTGCGGGCCGTCGAACCAGGCCTTGGCATCGGTGTGCGGGAACAGGTACGGCAGCTTCTCGTGGAAATCCAGGTCGAAGCCGATGATGGCGGTCACCGGAGCGGCCATGGTCTTGTCGTGGTTGCCTTCGGACAGGGCCGGGGCCAGCTTGGCCTTGGCTTCCTTCGAGGTGACGAAGACGAAGCGGGCCGGCGTGGTGTTGGCGGCGGTCGGCCCCCACTTCACCAGGTCGTACAGTTCCTGCAGCAGGCTGGCCGGGACCGGCTTGTCGAGGAAGGCGTTCTGGGTGCGGGCAGTACGGAACAGCTGGTCGAGGGCAGCAGCGTCGAGCGCGTGGGACATCGGTGGATCTCCAGGGCGGCTAAGGGAAGTCAGTGCCCGCGGGCGGCGCGGGGCGAAACGACGAGCCGCAGTGTAGAGTGTCGCGACTGTTGCAACACCCAGCAGGGCTGAAACGAATTAATGCCAATGGTGAAACGATCGAGCGCGCCATGGACGGTCACTGACGGCCGTGCGGGCAATGTCCGCCAGGCGGTCGCGCTGGCCTCGGCGCTGCGCCAGGGCACCCACCGACCGCTGGTCCTGCAGCCCCGCGCACCCTGGCGCTGGCTGTCGCCGCGGCGCCTGCCGGGTGATGTGAACGGCTATGGCGAGGCTTTCGCGTCACTGGCCGCCGAGGCCCCGGCGCTGGCGATCGGCTGTGGCCGCCAGGCCGCCGGCGCACTGCGCGTCCTGCGGGCACGTGGCAGCCAGGTGGTGCAGATCCTCGACCCGCGCATCGGCGCACGCCACTGGGATGTGGTGGTGGTGCCCGAACACGATGCCCTGCGTGGCAGCAACGTGCTGACCCTGCTCGGCAGCCTCAACCCGGTGGACGACGACTGGCTGGCCTGGGGCCGCGCCGCGTTCGCCGGCTTCAGTACCTTGCCCGGCCCGCGCACCGCGTTGCTTGTCGGTGGACCGACGCCGCTGGCGCCGTGGGATGAAACGGCGATGGTGGGCGTGTTCCAGGCGCTGGCCGGGCAGATCCGCAGCGAAGGCGGCAGCCTGCTGGCGACCACCTCGCGACGCACGCCGCCGGCGTTGGCCGAGATCCTGCGCGCGACGTTCGCCGACCTGCCGCATGTGATCTGGGGCGACGGCGGCGACGGTACGAATCCTTATGGCGGCCTGCTCGGCTGGGCCAACCGCGTGGTGGTCTCGCCCGATTCGGTGAACCTGCTGTCTGAAGCCTGCGCCACGCGCATGCCGGTGATGGTGGCGCTGGCCGATACCGCGCAGGGCCGGCTGGCGCGCTTCCAGCAGCAGCTGCGCGAGCGCGGGCGGCTGCAGGCGCATTGGCTGGACTGGCAGTACGACCGCATCGAACCACTGCGCGAGACCGCGCGGGTGGCCGCGGAAGTGAAAGCGCGGCTTGGCTTTTCGCAAGAGCCCGGGAAAACAGCGAAGGAGTTGTAGAGTCGACTGTTAGTCGACTGCTGTTGGCGATACCGCTGAAAACCCCGCGCTGCGCGCGATAGTCGACTACCAGTCGACTCTACCGCGCAGCGGCCCAAGCCCCGCGACGCGGCCCTGGCCCGCCGTTACCCGATCGCCCAGCATTTTCTGAACATTTCGATCCGACTGTACGGTTAGAGTCCAGCGTCGCCCATCACGCTGAACGTCTTCATGCGCACCCTGCTCCTGCTGCCTCTGGCCCTGCTCGCTGCCTGCTCCACCACGCCCACCGAGCTGGATCCGATCTCGTATCAATGCCAGCAGCAGCTTGACGCGTACCGCGAACAGCCGGCGCTGCGCGATCCGAAGACTGGCCAGCGCCCGCCGCTGCCGGTGACCCCAATCAGCGACGCCTGCGACAAGGAACTCCAGCGCAAGGGCCTGGACCGCCCGCTGCGCTGACCGGCGTATGATCAGCGCGCGGGCCTGCCCGCCGTTGAAGGTATCGACATGGATCGTTTTTCCCGCCTGCCCCGCGCCGCGCTGCTGATCGCCAGCCTGCTGGCGACTGCACCGGCCTGGGCCAACAGCACCGAATGCCGCGAGCGCTACCCGAGCGTGGCCGCGCAGGCGGCGATGCTGGACGTGGCCTGGACCACCGCCGAGCGTCTCGATGCGCTGCCCGATGTGGACGTGGCGGTGGCCGCGCGCGGTGGCCAGGACCTGAGCCGCTACGGCCTGCGCCACAGCCACCTGGCCTTCCTGCTGCGCGAGGACGACGGCCGCTGGCGCGCGATGCACCTGCTCAACCGCTGCAAGACCGACAGCTCGCAGCTGTACCACGAGGGCCTGGGCAACTTCGTCGGCGAGAGCGGCGGGCATACCGACCTGCGCATCGGCGTGCCGTCGGCGCCGCTGCGTGCTGCATTGAAGGCGATGCTGGTGTCGCCGTCGATCCAGCCCAAGGCGCTGCACGAGACCAGGTACAACGTGGTCGCCTACCCGTTCGCCACCGACTACCAGAACTCCAACCAGTGGGTGCTGGAAGTGCTGACCGCGGCGATGGCACAGATCGAAGGCGCGCCGGCCATCGTCAAGCGCGAACAGGCGCAGCAGTGGCTGCGCCAGTAGAAGTACCAGCCCAGCGTGCTGCATATCGGCCTGGGCAAGCGCGTGGGTGCACGCCTGTTCATTGCAAACGCCACCACCACCGACCATCCGGCCGGCGAACGCATCTCCGGCAACTATTCGGTGGTGACGGTGGAATCGGTGTTCGACTTCCTGCACCAGCGCAGCCAGCTGCAGCAGGAACTGGTGATCCCCCATGTGCCGGTGGCCGGTGCTGCTGCCGCCACGCCCTGAATCCCGCGAGGAGAACGATATGCGTCCGCAGCCTGTTTCCCTGATGTCGATGGTGATCATTGCCGGCCTGCTCGGCGCGAACACCGCCCATGCCGAACGCCGCATCATCATCCTGCAGGACCCGGGTCCGCAGGGGCCGAGCCTGGAAATGTCCGCGCCCCTGGTTGCTTCGGCGCGCGCCGCCGCTGCCAAGGAAGCCCGGGATGCCGGGCTGCCGCCCGGCCACGGCGCATCGGTGAAGCTGCCGCAGATGCAGGTGAGCGCCATCGCCACCACCGTCGACGGCCGCCGCGAAGTACTGCTGCGTGATGCCAACAACCCGCAGAACACCGCGTCGATGCAGTGGCCGAAGCGCCCCGGCGATCCCGCCGTGCAGTTCACCGTGGGACAGACCGTGAACTTCGAGCCGACCGGCACCGACCAGGGATGGCAGGTGAAGGACAACCAGGGCCGCCCACTGGAATACCTGCCCGAGGCCACCGGCCCGCGCGACATTTTCGATACCCGGCGCTGAGCCGCCGCCCCCACGTTGACCAGGAGGTCTCCATGTTCCGTTGCCTGCGCATTCCCGCGTCCGCCCTGCTGCTCTCGGCGCTGCTGGTGCCCACTGTCCATGCTGGCGCCGCGCCGCAGTTGAACAGCAGCGAGGCCAGCGTGATCGTGACGTCGTTCGTGGTGCTGTCGTTGCCACTGGCGGCCTCGATGGGATTGTCCGAACTGTCCAAGGCGCCGTTCAAGGCCAGCGAACGCAACGGCCGGGCCACGCGCACCAAGGCAGTGCCGCTGCCGCCGATGGAGGTGAAGAAGGTGGAGACCACGCCGGAGGGCGAGCGCCAGGTGCAGCTGCAGGTGCCGGACAAGGCCGACCAGACCGCCACCCTGCGCTGGCTGGCGCGCGTGCATGAAGACCAGGCGGCAGGCTTCGTGGTCGGCCAGCAGGTGCACTTCGACCCCACCGAAGCCGGTGCCGGCTGGACCGTGAAAAGCGCGCAGGGCCAGGCACTGGCTTACGTGCCCACCGCCTACGCCGCTGGCGATGTGATGAGCGAAGCGCTGTAAAGCTGAACGACCGGTTTTGGCTTTGCCGCGGGCCGGGCGGATAATGGGCGATCCCCTTTGTCCCCCTGGCTCGCCATGTCCGTGCGTCCTGCCCCTCTTTTTGCCCCGCTGACCCCGCGCGCCCTGGTGCTGGCGGTACTGGCGATGGGCGCGGTGGTGCTGTTGTCCAACGTACTGGTGCAGTACCCGATCAACGATTGGCTGACCTGGGGTGCCTTCAGCTATCCAGTCGCGTTCCTGGTCAGCAACCTGATCAACCGCCGCTTCGGCCCGGGCCCGGCGCGCCGCGTGGCGTGGATCGGCTTCCTGGTGGCGGTGGTGTTGTCGGTGTGGGTGGCCACGCCGCGCATCGCCATTGCCTCGTGCTCGGCCTTCATCGTGGCGCAGCTGCTGGACATCACCGTGTTCGACCGCCTGCGTCGTGGCAGCTGGTGGCGCGCACCGATGGTGGCCACCACCTGCAGCGCGACGGTGGATACCACCATTTTCTGGTCGATCGCGTTTGCCGGTTCCGCCCTGCCGTGGGTGAGCTGGGCAGCGGGCGACCTGGCGGTGAAGCTGGCGATCGGCGTCTGCCTGCTGGCCCCGTTCCGCGCGTTGTTGTGGAAGATGGCGCCGCTGCGGGCCACCAGCTGACCGCACATGCTCTGGTGGGTGCCGACCTTGGTTGGCACGCTCCATCGGAGTTCATTACCGCTGGCGGATTGTGCCGACCAACGGTCGGCACCTACCAGGAGCGGGCATCGCAGGGCCATTGATTCGGTGGGTGCCGACCGTTGGTCGGCACCCCCTGCAGAACTCATCGCTGCCGACAGATTGTGCCGACCAACGGTCGGCACATACCAGGAGCGGGCATCGCAGGGCCATTGATTCGGTGGGTGCCGACCGTTGGTCGGCACGCCCTGCAGAACTCATCGCTGCCGACAGATTGTGCCGACCAGCGGTCGGCACCTACCAGGAGCGGGCATCGCAGGGCCATTGATCCGGTGGGTGCCGACCGTTGGTCGGCACGCCCTGCAGAACTCATCGCTGCCGACAGATTGTGCCGACCAACGGTCGGCACCTACCAGAAGCGGGCCATCGCAGGGCCATTGATCCGGTGGGTGCCGACCAACGGTCCGCACCCACCCAAAGTTGTTGCAGCATTTGCCCCCGCTCAGGCGAACGGCAACCCTGCGGCTCTGCACGCTGCCGTAATCGCGGCACACGCGTCTTCAATCGCAGGCGTGGTCGGCGCCAACCGCGGGCGCCGATCCAGCGTGCAGGCCAGGCCCACGTCCAGCAGCGTGGCATGCGCTCCATGCAGTGCCTGCGCGGTGGCATCCGGCAGGAAACCGGCAACCGCCAGCGCATCGATCAACGACGGCGTATCGCGAGGCTGCAGCAGCGCCGCATGCTGCGCACTGCGCGCCAGCACGCCGGTCTGCAGCAGGAACTCCAGGTCCACCACGCCGCCAGCACCCTGCTTCAGGTCCAGTCGTGCGGCATCGCTGCGGTCCAGCTCGGTGCGCATACGGCCGCGCATCTTCAGCACGTCGGCATACAGCACACCCATGTCGCGCTCACGCCCCAGCGTCTGTGCACGCACCTGCTCGAAGTCGGCCAGCAGGCTGGCATCACCGGCCACGCCGCGTGCGCGCACCAGGGCCTGGTGTTCCCAGGTCCATGCGCGTTCGCGCTGGTATTCGGTGTAGCTGGCCAGCGAAGACACCAGCGAACCCTTGCCACCGTCCGGGCGCAGGCGCACGTCGATGTCGTACAGGCGCCCGGCAGCCGTGACTGCACCGAGCAGCGCCATCACCTTCTGCGCCAAGCGTGCATACCAGCGGCCCGGCTCCAGCGGGCGCGCGCCATCACTGGCATCCACGCCGGCCGGGTTGTCGTGCAGGAACACCAGGTCCAGATCGGAACCGAAGCCCAGTTCAAGCCCACCCAGGCTGCCGTAGCCGATGATCGCGAAACGTCCGCCGGGAATTCCGCCGTGTGCGGCATGCATGTCCGCTTCGGCCATCGCCAGCACGGTGACCACCACCGCCTGCGCCAGCTCGGCCAGTTGCCGGGTGCTGTCCACCGCGCCCTGGCGGCCATCCAGCGTGGCCATCGCCATGCGGAAGCTGAGCGCCAGCCGCGTCTCGTTGAGCCAGCGCAGCGCGGATTCGGGATCCTCCACCGCCAATACCTGCTGGCACTCGGCCAGCATGCCGGCGGCATCCGGCATCGGACCGGACACGCGTACGTCCAGCAGTTCGTCCAGCAGCAGCGGATACGCCGCCAGGCGCTCGGCCAGCAGCGCGCTGCGCGCCAGCACATCGACCAGCCGCGCCAACGCGCTGGGCTGCTCGTCCAGCAGCGCGAGATAGCTGGTCCGGCGCAGCACCGCCTGCAGCAGGCCAAGCACACGCTTGAGCGCGGCGTCGGGTTGTGGCGAGCGCGTGGCCGCATGCAGCAGTGCCGGCAGCACGCGATCCAGCCGCGCACGCGCCGCATCGGACAAGGACTTCACGCCGGTGCCCTGGGCGAAATCGCGCAGCGACTGGTCAGCGCCGTTGGCATCGAGGAACCCGGCTTCGGCCAGCAGTGGTGCGTTGCTGCCTTCGGGCAGGCTGCGCCAGTAGTTGGCCAGCGCGTCAGGCGCGGCCTGGCCCTTGCGCGGCGCCAGCAGCGCGGCAAATTCAGTACTGACGCGCTGCTGCTGTTCGGCCAACGCCGCGCGCAGCACGTTCCAGTCCGCATGGCCGAGGCCGACGGCGATGCGTTCGCGGTCCAGCGCGTCGCTGGGCAGTACGTGGGTCTGCGCGTCGCGCAGCATCTGCAGGCGGTTCTCCAGCCGGCGCAGGAACAGGTAAGCCTCGCGCAGTGCGGCGCCATCCTCGGGCGCGATCTGACCGGCGGCGACCAGTGCATCCAGCGCCACCAGCAGGCGACGCTCGCGCAGTGCCGGCTCACGGCCACCGCGGATCAGCTGCAACGCCTGGCACAGGAATTCGATTTCGCGGATGCCACCGGCGCCACGCTTGATGTCCTCGTGCAACTCGCGGCGCGCGACCTCGGCGGTGATCGCCGCCTTCATTTCGCGCAGGCCATCGAGCGCGGTGAAATCGAGGTAGCGGCGGTACACGAACGGGCGCAGGGTCTGCAGCCATGCTTCACCGGCGGCGATATCACCGGCCACAGCGCGCGCCTTCAGCCACGCGTAGCGTTCCCAGTCGCGGCCCTCGCGCTGGAAATACTGGTCCATCGCCGCGAACGACAGCGCGACGCGGCCGGCGCTGCCGAACGGACGCAGGCGCAGGTCGACACGGTGGCTGAAGCCATCGACAGTGGTTTCGTCCAGCAGCTTGGCCAGGCGCTGGCCGAGGCGGGCGAAGTACTCTTCGGCGGCCAGCGCGCGCGGGCCATCGGATTCGCCGCCGTGCGGATAGGCGTAGACCAGATCGATATCGGAACTGAAGTTGAGCTCGCCGCCGCCCAGCTTGCCGAGGCCGAACACGACCAGCTGCTGCGGCGTGCCTTGGTCATCGGCGATGACGCCATGGCGCTGGACGAATTCCTGCTGCAGGGCCTCCAGCGCCAGCCGCAGGCAGTCTTCGGCCAGGGTGGTGGCGCCGGCCAGGGTCTGCGCCACGTCGTCCAGCCCGGCAAGGTCGCGCCAGATCAACCGTGTGGACATCGCCGCACGCCAGCGCCGCAGCTGTGCAGGCCAGTCGCTGGGCTGCAGCGGATCGAGCACCGGCGCCGGGATCGGCGGGCAGCCGGGCGTGGCCAGCTGCGCCAGCAGCGCGGGTTGGCGCACCAGGGTGTCCAGCGCGAAGTCGCTGGCCACCGCCAGCCGGGTCAGCAACGGCAGCAGGTCGGACGGGATGGGCTCTGGCAGGACCTGGGCCAGGCGCGCCAGGGCGCGGTCGACAAGAGGCTGCAGGGAGACGGGCAGATCAGCGGGGGCGAGGGTCATGCACTGATTGTATCGACCCGGCCGGGGCGCAACGGACCCGGTAGTGCCGGCCGCTGGCCGGCAACCCCGGTAACCTTCGGCAGCATCATCGGATCTGCCGGCCAGCGGCCGGCACTACCAAGTCAACGGATCTGCCGGTTAGCGGCCGGCATTACCAACAATGGAGGCCGCGTATTCATACTGGGCGACAGGCAATAAAAAAGCCCGCTTGCAGCGAACTGCCAGCGGGCTCTGCTCCCTCCCCCACGTCGGGATGCAGGACCATCGTGCGGGCTGCGAAAGCACTTTGCACGCTGCACTGCAAAACAAAACCGACGGGTTTGGGTGACCCCTGCGGGGAAAAGCCATTCCACGAAGGTAGAACCCCCCGTACGGATGAGGATGGCCGATAATCGGAATTCCCCCCAGCAACACGTGTCGTCATGTCTGTTGATCGCATCGCCAACGCGCGTCTCCGTGACCGCGTGGTCTCCGCAGAGGCCGCAGCCGCGCTGATCCAGCCCGGTGAAACCGTGGCCATGAGCGGCTTTACCGGCTCCGGGTATCCCAAGGCCGTTCCCGTCGAACTGGCCCGCCGCATCGAAGCGGTGCATGCCCAGGGCAACCCTTTCCAGATCAAGCTGATGACCGGCGCCTCCACCGCGCCGGAACTCGATGGCGCGCTGGCCAAGGCCGATGGCATCGCCATGCGCATGCCGTTCCAGAGCGACCCGGATGCGCGCAACCGCATCAACGAGGGCAAGCTGGACTACATCGACATCCACCTCAGCCACGTTGCCCAGCACGTGTGGTTCGGCTTCTACGGCGAGATCGATACCGCCGTGATCGAAGTCTCGGCCATCCGCGAGGACGGTTCGCTGGTGCCCTCCACCTCGGTCGGCAACAACAAGACCTGGCTGGACCTGGCCAAGAAGGTGATCGTCGAGGTCAACGAATGGCAGCCGGCCGGCGTCGACGGCATGCACGACATCTACTACGGCACCGCGCTGCCGCCGCACCGCAAGCCGATTCCGCTGGTGAACGCCAACGACCGCATCGGCGACACCGCGCTGCGCTGCGACCCGGACAAGATCGTGGCGGTGGTGCGTACCAACGGCCCCGACCGCAACAGCCCGTTCAGCCCGATCGATGCGACCAGCGAACAGATCGCCTCGCACCTGATCGAGTTCCTCAAGCATGAGGTGAAGAAGGGCCGCCTGCCGCCGAACCTGCTGCCGCTGCAGTCGGGCGTGGGCAACATTCCCAACGCGGTGCTGGCCGGCCTGGCCAAGAGCGGTTTCCGCGACCTGGCCGCGTTCACCGAAGTGATCCAGGACGGCATGCTCGACCTGCTGCGTGATGGCGTGCTGAGCTACGCTTCGTGCACCGGCTTCGCGCTGAGCCCGCAGGCCAACGAGACGTTCAAGGAGAACATCGATTTCTACCGCGAGCGCATCATCATGCGCACGCAGGAAATCTCCAACCATCCGGAACTGGTGCGCCGCCTGGGCTGCATCGGCATGAACGGCATGATCGAGGTGGACATCTACGGCAACGTCAATTCGACGCACGTGATGGGCACGCGGATCATGAACGGCATCGGCGGTTCCGGCGACTTCGCCCGCAACGGTTTCCTGTCGGCGTTCCTGAGCCCGTCCACCGCGAAGAACGGCACCATTTCGGCGATCGTGCCGATGGCCAGCCATGTCGACCACACCGAGCACGACGTGTCGGTGATCGTCACCGAACAGGGCCTGGCCGACCTGCGTGGCCTGACCCCGCGCAAGCGCGCGCAGGTGCTGATCGACAACTGCGCGCATCCGGATTTCCGTCCGCAGCTGCAGGATTACTTCGACCGCGCCAGCCGCGAGAGCTACGGCAAACACACCCCGCACCTGCTGCCGGAAGCGCTGTCGTGGCACCAGCGCTGGCTGGATACCGGAACGATGAAGGGCTGATTGCGTAGGGGGTCAGAGCCCTTTTCTGCCGAAAAGGGATCTGACCCCGATCATGCGCAACGTCGGGGTCGGATCCCTTTCCACAGGAAAGGGCTCTGACCCCAGCTACGGAATCGGGTAGAGCCGGCCGCTGGCCGGCTTCCCCAGCAGCCGGCCAGCGGCCGGCTCTACCTTCACGCGATGCGCAGGCTCGCCAGCGACTCAGCCTGCAGCCGCTCGTAGATCTCGAACTCGTCATGCACCGCCACGCCCAGCGCCTGCTCGAAGGCCTCGCGGTTGGCATGTGCGGCATAGGCGCGCTGTTCTTCACCACCCAGGTTCGACTGGAAGATGCCCGCGGCACTGACCGGCAGGAAATCCTCATAGACGATCGGGTCGGCCGTGGCCAGGCCGGCGGCCACCAGCACTTCAGCCGGCAGATCCGCCACGCGCTCGGGCGCGGCACGGCCGGCGTCGGTCAGCTGGTAGCGGTAATAGCCCAGTCCTTCCTGGCGCAGCGTGTCATGGTCATCCGGGAAGCTGGCGAACACCGCCTGCAGGCGTTGGCCGTAGTCGCCACCGGTGCTGCCTTCGCCACCGGCATCGCGGGCCTGGGACAACAGCTGGTCGTACAGCGCGCGGCCCTTCGGGGTGAGCGCAAGGCCGCGTTGTTCGATCTCGCCGAAGCGCGCGGTATGGGTGCCGGCATCGCCGCCTTCGCCGCCCGGGAAATGCACGGCCTCTTCCAATGCCTTGAAGCTGGTCTGGCGCAGCAGGATCGGGCAGGCGCGGCGCGGCGGGCCTTCGATCACCGCCTTGGCGGCCATGCCGTGTTCGATCATCGCCGCCTGCGCAGCGTCGATGTCCAGCGTGCGCGGGGTCAGGTGATTGATGTGCGGGCCACGGAAACTGACCACGTCGGCCACCAGGCGGTGCGCGTTGTGCAGCGCGTGGTAGGTCGGCAGGTCGACGGTGGCATCGCCGTGCCAGCGGAAGGTTTCCAGCGCTTCGTCGACGAAGCGTTCGGCATCGGCCTGCGACAGGCCGCCGTCACGCTCGGCCTGGTCGATCAGTGCCAGCGCGCCGTCGGTGAAGATGCGGCGGCGCGCAAGGATCTTCGCCGATTCGGCACGCAGCGCTTCGTCTTCGATCAGCTCCAGGCGCAGCAGCGAGGTGAACACGCGGAACGGATTCTGCGCCAGCGCCGCGCCGGTGAGCGGGCGGAACGCGGTGGAATGCACCGGCACGCCCGCGACCGACAGGTCGTAGTAGCCGACCGGGTACATGCCCATCACGGCGAACAGGCGGCGCAGCGTGGCCAGTTCCTGCACGGTGCCCACGCGGATCGCGCCGTGGCGCTCT
The DNA here is from genome assembly GCF_059368615.1 of Stenotrophomonas sp. YJH_SMC_40. NCBI lineage: Bacteria > Pseudomonadati > Pseudomonadota > Gammaproteobacteria > Lysobacterales > Lysobacteraceae > Stenotrophomonas > Stenotrophomonas sp. YJH_SMC_40. The sequence goes on from NZ_JCAFRX010000007.1 coordinate 220,429, forward strand.
TCATCCAGGCGTGCGCGCTCGTCGTTGCGCTGCAGCTGCGCGGCCAGCGCCGGGTCCTGCTCCAGCACCTGCGCGTTGATCCGCTCCACCAGTTCCACCAGCGTGCCGTACAGCGGCACTTCGGTGCGGTACATGCGGGACATGGCCTGTGCGAACAGGCGGCGGATCACATCAGGCGAAACCAAAGAGGCGCTCATCAGTCACTCGATTACGGGAACGGGGGAACAGCTCGGACCCGTATTGTCGCCGGAGCGCGCGGTGGCGGCGATATGCAGAGCAACATGAAACAAACAGGTAGTGCCGGCCGCTGGCCGGCAATCTCCGGATGCCTGGAAGGGTGCAATTACCGGCCAGCGGCAGGCACTACCGCTTGAGCTGGCGCTTCAGGGTGGCATCCAGGGTGATCGGCCGGTCCCAATGCTGGTAGCTGGCCACGATGGCGTGGCGCACGGCACGGTAATGCAGGTTGTCCGGATTGGTGGGCATCCGCTTCACCACCGCTTCCCAGCCGCCGTCCGGGTCCTGGCTGAAGGCGCGCACGCTGTCGCGGCAGGTCTGGCCGCTGGCCTTGGCCCAGAAGCAGGCGAAGTAGATGTCCCCGGCCTGCCAGCCATGGGTGGTGAACAGCGCGCTGATGTAGCCACGGGGCACGTCGGCATAGCGCGATACCTCATCGAGAAAGGCATCCGGGTAGCGTTCGGCGTAATGGTTGATGTCCTGCAGCTGGGCATCAACCCAGCTGTCGCCGGTTGCCACCTCATACGCAGCCGAACGCTCGGCGGTCTGCTGGGCCAGCACGGTGGCCGGCGCCAGCAGCAGGGACAACAGCAACACGCGCAGTCGGTAATTCATGCCCCGATTCTGCCGCAGCCGCCGGGCCCTGTCAGGCCGCCGCAGCGGCCTTGGCTTCGATCGCCGCCAGTGCGGCCGGCCAGTCGTGGGCGGTGTCGGCGGTGACCATGCGCGGTTCATCGTCGGCCACGCCGTGCTGGGTCTCGTGGGCCCAGGTCACCGCGTACGGGGTATGCACGCCCCAGCCACCCAGGGTAACCACCGGCTCGATGTCCGAACGCAGCGAGTTGCCGACCATCACGAAGCGCTGCATGGGCAGATCGAACTCGGCCAGCACGCGGGCGTAGGTTTCCGGGTCCTTCTCCGAGACGATCTCGATGCGCGGGAACAGCTCGCCCAGGTTGGCGACCTTGATCTTCGCTTCCTGGTGGAACAGGTCGCCCTTGGTGATCAGCACCACCGGGTAGTGCTCGGCGATGGCCGCCACCGCTTCGCGCACACCGTCGATCAGTTCGACCGGGTGGCGCAGGGTGTCGTGGCCGATATCCAGGATGCGCTGGATGTCCTTCGCTTCGATGCGCTGGCCGGTGATGTCGATGGCCGCTTCGATCATCGACAGCGTCATGCTCTTCACGCCATAGCCGAAGGTACCCAGGTGGCGCTGCTGCACTTCCAGCAGGTGGCGCGCAGTCTGGGTGTCGTGCACGTCGACGTAGCGCGACAGCAGGTCAAGGTAGTCCTGCTCGGCCTTGCGGTAGTAGTCCTCGCTCTTCCAAAGCGTATCGTCACCGTCAAAACCGACCAGGCCGATGGCGCGCGACGGCGCAGGCGTGGAGGTGTTCATCGCGCAAGGATACAGGGGCCGTGGTGACGAAAAAAAACCCGGGCGGCCCAAGCCGCCCGGGTTCCCATACGCCCCGATACAGGTCTTACCTGCCCTGCGCACCCTGCGCTGCGCCGCCGGCGCCGGCCTGCTGGGCGGCCACATAGGCCTTGTACTCATCGGCGCTCAGCTCGCCGTCCTTGTTGGTATCAGCCTGGTCGAACACCTGGGCCAGGCCCGCGTTCACCTGCGCCTCGGTCTTGCTGATGGTGCCGTTGCCATCGGTATCGATGCTGGCCCAGGTCTGGCCACCGCCGTTGGCCTGCGCCGATGCGGCTGCGGCAGCGTTGGTCGCCTGGTCGGCGGCCTGGCCGGCCTGTGCAGCTGCCTGCTGGGCCTGTGCGGCCTCGTTCTGCGCATGCGCCGCCTGCTGCTTGGCCGACTGGGCCATCGCCGGAATGGCCAGCACGCTGCCAGCGGCGACGATCAGGGCGATCAGGGGCTTGCGGTTGCGAATAGTCATCAGGGGTGTCTCCTGCCAATTGGGTGGTGTTGCGCGGCGTGTTGTCTCCGCACGGCACCTACCCTGCCACCCCGTTTCTGAATCGATTTTGCCCCGCGACCGGCGTCAACACGCACCATTAACCACTCGCCCCCGCGCATGCATTAGCACGGTGGTTAGCAGCAAGTGAGCAGCTCATAAGATGCGCATTCAGCGCTGCCGGATTTAACCGGCAACCAACGAAAAACCTGCGTCAGTCGACGGTTTTCTCCGATGACCGCGAACTGAACAACACCCAGCCGAGCGCAACACCGGCGAGCGCGCCGGCGATTTCCAGCACCACGCGACTGCCGAGTTCGTTCGGATCGTGGATGGTGGCGAGGAACAGGCGCGCGTACAGCGGCGACTCCAGCCGCACGATGCCCATGTAGAACAGCTTCCATGCATCGATGCCGGCGGAGATGATCACGGCGATGACACAGGACCACCCGATCGCGTGACCCGCTGTCCAGTGCAGGAGCCGGCACAGCCGCGACCACAGGAAGTACACCAGCAGCCCGACCAGCAGGGCGATGGCGCCGGCTTCCAGGGTACCGAGCAGGCCGAAGTGCAGGGGAAGGTTCATCGGGTGGGCAGGGATGAAGAGGCGGCCAGTGTAAGGGATCTGCCCCGGACCCAATCCGGTAGCCACAGTAGATCCACGCCATGCGTGGATGAATCTCCATCGAAATCGAGTATCTCGACGATTGAACAAAAAGCAGCCGATGAACAAAGAGCAGCCGAGTATGGGCTCGGCTCTACAACGGACCGCGCGGGAAACTGTCAGAGGCTGGGCGGTGCCGGAGTGCGGGGTGTCAGCCGCATGGATGCGGCTGCCAAGCCTCCATGGACGGATTTACGGCGTCCCCGCACTCCGGCACCGCCCAGCCAACCCACGGAACGCACGCTGTTGCTGTTGGGTCTGATGTTGCCGGCCAGCGGCCGGCACTACCGCGGGTGCAGGGCGCAGCCCTGCCGATACCCCTACCGCACCGGGACGTCGTACGCGGTGCCGGGATCCGGTTCGGGCTGCAGGGTGTAGTGCCACCACTCCTGCGGATAGTTGACGAAGCCACGGCGCGCCATCGCCTGCACCAGCTGCTGGCGGTTCGCCTGCTGCACAGTGCTCAGCCCGCTCGTCCGGGTATGCGCGCGCGGGCCAAAGAAATCGAAGTCGGTGCCCATGTCCAGCGGCGTGCAGCCGCCAGTGCGGCAATCCAGCAGGCCAAGATCAACCGTGGCGCCACGACTATGGCCAGAACGCTCGGCGATGTAGCCGTCGGCCAGCAGCCGTAGCTTGTCCAGGTCCGGGTACTGCTGTGCCTTGCGCGAGAGTTCGCGCGGATCGTTCACCCAGGCCATGAAGGCCTGCACCGAGCGCACCGGCCGGTAGCAGTCGTAGAGGCGCAGGCCAAAGCCCTGCGCGCGCAGATCCTGTTCTACCTGCGCCAGCGCTTTCGCCACGGGCGCCAGCAGGTAGCAGGATGGCGCCTCATAGCCGGGCACGCGCGCGCCGGTGAAGTTGTTGGCATTGGCGTATCGGATGTCCATGTCGATGCCTGGCGACAACGTGCGGATCTCCACCAATCCGGCGCTGGCCGCATCAGTGGCCGGCGAAACGCGCGGTGGCTCAGCGGCGTTGGCGGTCGCCGCCAGGGCAGTCGCCAGTACGAGTGAAATGCAGGTCCTGGAAGTCATAGCTGAAGTCGATGTCCGGATCGATGGCACGCAGGTCCAGTGTCGGTGCCGGGCCCTCGCCCGGCTGCAGCCACGCCTGCGCCTCGTCACCCAGCGTATCCCAGCGCAGCAGCCAGCGCCCCTGCAGTTGCAGCACGGCCGCTTGCAGCCTGGGCGACTTGTCCACGCTGAAGCGCAGGCCATCCTTGCCCGGGCAAAGCGAAGCCGGGCCCAGCCAGGGGTCGGAGTAGCGGCCCTGCCAATGCGGCAGGTCATTGCCACGTGCCGGCGGTGCGGCGGTGGTCGCTGGCCGTTGATGGCCAGATGCTGCCTGCGCTGCCCGGTCAGCCTTCAGTTCGGCCAGGTACTCCATCGCAGGGCGCGCATCGTCTGGTGCGGTGAAGCGCTTCAGCGTGGCCTGCATCAGCGCCGTGCGTGCATCCTCGCCTTCGCCGTTGATCAGCATCACCACGCCGACCCTGCGGTCAGGAAGCAATGCCAGCGACGAGTACATGCCCGACAACGTGCCGGTATGCGCCACCTTCCACTGCCCGTCCATGTCCGACACCCGCCAGCCATATCCATAACCGTAGAAATGCGCGTTGTCCCAGCGCCTCTGGCGTTCACCCAACGGCATCGGCATGTGCAGGGTCCACAGCGTGCGCCGCTGCTCGCTGCCCAGCCAGTCCGGCACCAGCGCGGGATCGAGCAGCACCTGCATCCAGCGTGTCATGTCGCGCAGCGAACAACGGATGCCTCCCGCCGCCATCGAGGGCAGGTCCGGGCTGATCGCAGCATCGGCGTTCACCACCTCGTTGCGTTCACCACGCCGGGCATGCGGCTGCGCCACGTTGCCCTCGCGCTTCACCGACCACACCCCCACCTGGCAGCGCGTCATGCCCAGTGGCTCGAACACCTGCTCGCGCATCAGCTGGTCATATGGCTTGCCACCCGCCGCCACCGCCACTTCACCTGCCACCACATACATCAGGTTGTCGTAGGCGTAGTGGCTGCGAAAACTACTGACCGGCTTCAGGTGCGCCAGCCCGGCAATGATGTCGGCGCGGGTGAACGTGTTCGGCTCCGGCCACAGCATCAGATCACCGGCGCCCAGGCCAAGGCCGCTGTTGTGGATCAACAGGTCACGCACCTGCATCTGCTGGCCCACCCACGCATCGTGCATGCGGAAGTTGGGCAAGTGCCGCTGCACCGGATCATCCCAGTGCAGCGTGCCCTGCTGCACCAACCGCGCCAGCAGCGCTGCGGTCATCGCTTTGCTGTTGGAGGCGATCTTGAACAGCGTGTCCTCGTCGATATGGCCGCCATCGCCGCGCGCGCCCTCCGCATGGCGATAGACCACCTGCCCGTTGTCGACCACTGCCATCGCAAGCCCGGGCAGATGTTCGACCCGGACCACGGTGGCGACATCGGCATCAATTGAAGCGGTGTCGATGGCCGATGCCGAGGGTGCGGCCAATGCGGCCGCAAGGATCAGCAGATGATGCATGGGTGTTCCTCACGGGTGCGACCCGGCACCCACGCCGCCCATTGGGACGGCGCGGATCGTGCTTCAGTAGTTCAGGCTCACGGTCAGCTGCGCATAGCGCGGTGACTGGAAGCTGGTCGGCCACAGGAAAGTGTCGCTGATGTGACCAATGGCGTTTTCCTTCTCCTGGTCAACCGACATCCTCTTCTGCTGGTTGGTCAGGTTGTAGATGGACAGCTTGACCTTCAGGTCGGCCTCGCCGAACTGCTTGTTCCAGGTGATGTTCGCACCCAGTTCGTAGGTCCACGGCATGCGCCCGTAGCCGCCACGCGGGGAATGTTCGTAGACACGCTCGGAGGGAACACTGGACGTGCAGTTCTGCACGCAGATGTAGTAGCTGTGGAAGGGTTTGGTATTGCCGCTGGGGTTGCCCACACCGAATCCGGTGACCGGGCCGCCGGAACGGGCATCAAGCGTGGCGCCGACCAGCAGGCTCTCGGTGATCGCATAGCTGCCGCGCAGCTTGAACTGATGGCGACGATCATTGGCCAGGTAACCATAGCCTCCACGGTTGACCCATGGATCATCGAAGTTCTCGGTGCGGCCGGTATCGGCGAAATCGGTATCGGAGTTGACCGGCCCCTCGGCGTTGCCGCGCCCATAGGCCAATGTGTACGAGGCATTCATCGCCCACTTGCCGTCCCAGCCACGGTCCAACTGCAGTTCCAGTGCCTTGTAGTCGCGACGCGGCTTGTCCCAACCGATCTGGCCGATGTAATTGCCCTTGTCATCGTACTGGGCAAAGCCTTCCTTGCTGGTGTCCACGGTCAACCAGCCATCGGAGGTGCCGTCGCAGTTGGTATCCCCCCACACGGTGACCTTCCTGCCCGGGTTGGCCATCACCCAGCCCACTTCGGCGTTGCCGCACTGCGCGCTGGCAGTGATATGCATGTCATCGATGGCGTTGTGCAGCTTGCGGTAGATGCCACGCACCCCATAGGACCAGCGCTCGTTGAGCATCTGCTGGAAGCCCAGGATCAGCTCGTCCTGGTAGACCGGATCCATGTCACGGTCCACTTCCGAGCGCAGGTCACCCACGGTGCCATCGCCCTGCGAGTTGTCCACCGGCCCGATCTGCGCACCGGTGCGCGGCACGGCATAGCGGCTGCCATTGATCTCGCGGATGTCCCAACCGTTGAAGGCATAGTAGGTGCGTTCATCAAGCAGGCCACCGGCCTGCTTGATGTTGATCACGTTGGCCACCGGCAGGTAGTAGCGGCCGATGTTGCCGAACAGTTTCATTGCACCATCGCCCTTGATGTCCCAGGCGAAGCCGGCACGCGGCGCCCACATGTTGTCCATCTTGATGTAGCTGCGACCTTCGGCGTCCTTGTTGTCGAAGGTCTCCATGCGGATGCCGAGGTTCAGCAGCAGGTTGTCGGTGACCGACCAGTTGTCTTCCAGGTAGTACGCCGAATTGGTGCTTTCGAACTCACCCCCCACTTCATTGCGCCGCGCACGCACGTAGGCGGTAGTGCCCGCTGGTACCACGCCGCCGTTCTCCAGGATCGAGCCGGGGGTGGTCTTGTAGACGTTGTAGTAGAACGCACCGGGGCCCGGATAATAGCGGTCATAGGTGGACACGTTCTTCTCGTGATCCACACCGAAGCGCAGCAGATGGGCGCCCAGCTGCCACTCGAAATCCAGCCGCGCCTGCTCGCGGTCATCCACGCGCGACTGCACGGTAGAGTTGGTGGTACAGCCCAGCGGTACGCCTGCCGGAGCCAGTCCGCTCTCGGCCACCACGCGGTTGCACTCCAGGTCGGTCATGCTACGCTGCGAGGCATAGCGCTGGTTCTTGCCGTACATCGCACGCACCGACAGGCCTTCGGTGAGCTGGCCGTTGTAGGACGCGGCCCAGTTCTTGCCGCCGTTGGTTGTGTAGATCTCGTTGGTCTTGGCAGTGGGCTCGCCCTTGGCCAGGTCGAAGCCGTAGACGTCGTAGGCCCAGTTGTCCTTGTCCGAGAATCCCATCAGCGACAGGCGGTGGTTGTCGTTGATCTGCCAGTCCAGCTTGCCGCCCCAGAACGGGTCGTTGGTGCTGCCCTGGTTGAAGACGTTGCCATCGTTGTTGGTGTACTGGGCGCGATTGTCGCGGATCTCGTACATGCCGAAGAAGAACAGGCGGTCCTGCACCAGTGCACCCGAACCCCATACGTTGAGGCGGTTGGTGGTGTGCTTGTCCTGGCTGCCGATGATGTACGGCGTACCGTCAGCGGTGTAGTGATCGTTCTTGCTGGACTGCCAGGCACGCGGCTCGAAGGTGTACTCGACGCCAGCGTGGAAATCGTTGCTGCCCGAGCGGGTCGCAGCGTTGATCACGCCGCCGGTGGTACGGCCGAACTCCACCGAGTAACCGCCGGTCTTCACCTGGAATTCCTGGAAGAACGCGAACGGTGCCGACGAGAAGCCGACACGGTTGTAGAAGTCGGTCACGTTCAGGCCATCGATGTAGACCGCATTCTCGGCCACCGACGAACCACCGAAGGAGATCCCCTGCGCACCCAGCGAGCCTTTGCCCGAGACCACGCCCGGCGCCAGCATCGCCACTGATTTCAGATCCTGGTCGACCGGTAGCCGCTCGATATCCTGGCGGCTGAGGTTCATGGACGAGTCGGTGGAAGTTACGTCCACCATCGAGATGACCTGAGGTGCACGCACCTGCACGGCGCCCAGCGTGCTGATGCCCGAGACCGGCACGTTGACCGTGGTGGCGTTGCCCAGTGACACCGTCACTTCACCCACTTGCGCAGGCGCGCCGCCAGCCACCGCCACCTCCAAGGTGTAGGTGCCTACCGGCAACTGCGGTATGCGGTAGCTGCCACTGGCGTCGGCCTTCACTGAACGCGAGAAACCGGTGGCAGGATTGCGCACGGTTACGGTAGCGGCCTCCAGGCGCTGGCCCGAATCCGTGACCAACCGGCCGACCACCGAACCATCCTGTGCGAATGCGTTGGGCGCGATCACGCCCAGACACGCCCCGAGGGCGACGCACAACGCCGCCCGCTTGATGCTGTAAGCCTTCATCCCCTGCTCTCTCCTGCAAGAATTGAATGGTGTGGAATGCGATGTGTCGCGCTAGCGTTGCCTGGCTGGCAGTACCCGCCACTGGAAGTCGTAGCTCCATTGGTCGAAGTACAGGTTGCCGCCTGCCCACTCGGCCTCGCCGCGCTGCGAGTCGACCGTTTCCGAGCGGAAGTGCTGCTTGGCCGGCACGAAGGGCCGGCCGAAATCGTCGTTGAAAGCAATGCGGTAGCCGTCGAGGCCACCCAGATAGAAATCGCGCAGTGCAGGCACATCGCTGGCAAGCGCGCCGGTGGTCACGTCCATCGGCAGCCAGCCGTATGGCGCCAGGTAAACCTGTCCCCAGTCATGCAGGTTGTTGTAGCCGCTGCCATCGTCGGAGAACACCATGCCCGACTGCCAGCGTGCAGGAATGCCGTTCATGCGCAGCAGCGCAATCAGCAGCAGGGTCTGCTGGCCACAGTCGGCATGGCCGGCGCGCAGCCCGTAATCGCTGATGTTGCTGAGCGTCGAGTATTCGCGCGCACCGGCCCATGGAATGCGGTCCACGGCAGCAAACAGCTTGCGCACCACTTCATAGGGGCGCGTCTCGCCCTGCAGCACCTGGTCGGAGAACAGCTTCAGCGCCGGGGTGAAGCGCACATGTGGCAGCTGCTCGGCCAGATAGGGCTTCAATGCGGGATCATTCGGGGTGGCCTGCACCTTCGCGGGATCGATCGCGGTGTGTCGCGCGAAGACCGTTACCGCATAGCGGATCTCGAACCGGGTCGTCTTGCCGGCTACGGCCTTGGCTTCCAGGTAGGCGGTGCGCTGCAAGGTACTGGCCGGAGCCACGCGCGCCTTGCCCGGGGCGCTGCCCAGCCACTGCACCTGCTCCTGCTGGCCCGGGATCTCGCGCGGGTATGGAATCCAGGCACGCACGGTTTCGCCGGCTGGCACGGCGTCGGCCTTCACTGTGAGCGACTGGGTGAACTCAATGCGCTGCGGCAGTACGGACGCCTGGCCACTCTGTTCGGCTGCGGCAAGCACGCGCGCGTGGTGCGCGTTGAGCACTTCGTTCGGGCCCGGCGCCGGCATCGGTGCATCCGCGCGGCGGCGTGCGCGTGCTTCGTCACTGAGCAGGAACAGGTTCGACGGTGCGCGCTTGAAATACCAACGCGTACCATCGATATCGAGATGCTCGATCAGGCCGAGTTGATCCCAGCGCGCGAACTCCTCGTCGGTCAGGTCGGGAATCCAGCGGCGCACGGCCGCCTTGGCGGCGGTTTCGTCGAGGGAAAAATCCTGGCGGATGCGGCGCATGCGCTCACGCTGGAACGCGCCTTCGGCAGCATCGCTCCCGGCCGCCAGCAGCGCATCGGCGTCGCTGAAGCGGCCGCTGTCGATCAGGTCGATCACCTGCGTTTCGCGCGCACGCTGCTGGCTGCTGCGCCCGTCTGCCGCCTGCGTGGCCGACGCCCACAGCAGCAGCGCGGCACACAGGCCGGCAGCAGCAGGCAGACGCGGTTTGCGAACGGCAGGATCCACAGCGACACTTCCCCAGCGCGGGTGGTAACGGCTGTGTAACACGGGCCGGGATGTCGGTCAATAATTTATTCTTGCTTTCGATGCCAAAAGGAATAAATATTCCAACAGGCATTCGAGGAGGGTGTGCACCGCATGAGCCTGGCTTCCCGCGAACCGCACCGGCGTTGGCCGCGCCGGTTGACCCTGGCCCTGTGCCTGCTGGCCGCACCGGCCTTTGCACAGGCGGCACCACCGCCCGACCCGGGTGCGCCGCTGCCCTATGTGATCGGCCTGCACGAGGCCTACCTCACCCCGCAGTACTGGGCCGCGCGCCTGGACAACGCTGATGCGCCGATTCTGGATCGCGCGCAGGTCGAGGCGCAGAACGCGCGGATGCGGGCGCAGGACAGCCATATCCAGGACATCGCCACACTGCCCGCCCAGCTTGATGCGGCGACGGTGCGTGCCAGCATCAGCGCGCTGTCCAGCTGGCCCACGCGTGCACTGTTCAACGAGACGGGCCAGGCCATCGCCCCCGCGCTGCGCAGCGGCATCGAAGCCAACCTCGGCCTCGATGCGATTCCTGCCCAGGTGGCACCGGCCTATGGGCTGGTGGTGAAGCGCGCGGCACTGCGTACCTTCCCCACCCGCGAGCGCGTCTTCAGCACCGCCGGTGACACCGACATCGACCGCTTCCAGGAATCGGCGCTGTTCCCCGGCGACAAGGTCGCGGTGGTTCACCGCAGTGCCGACGGCCGCTGGCTGTTCGTGCACAGCGAGCGCTACAGCGCGTGGATCGAAGCCGACGCCATCGCCAGCGGCGACAAGGCCACGGTGCTCGGCTACGGCGCGAAGGGACCGTACCGCATCATCACCGGTGCCACGGCGCAGACCGTCTACACCCCGGAAGAACCGCGCGTCTCGCGCCTGCAGCTGGATATGGGCGTGCGCCTGCCGGTGCTGGCCGACTGGCCTGCGTCAGAGCCGGTGAACGGCCAGCAGGCGCATGCCTCGTGGGTGGTGCAGTTGCCGGTGCGCGAGGCCGATGGGCGTCTGAAGCTCGTACCGGCGCTGCTGCCGCGCTCGCAGGACACCGCCGCCGACTACCTGCCACTGACCCCGCGCCTGCTGCTGCAGCAGGCCTTCAAGTTCCTGGGCGAACGCTACGGCTGGGGCCATGACTACGACACCCGTGACTGCAGCGGGTTCGTCTCCGAGATCTACCGCAGCTTCGGCGTGCTGCTGCCGCGCAATACCAGTGCACAGGCGGTCAGCCCGGCACTGGATCGCCTGCCGTTCACCGACAATGTCGGCAAGGCCGCGCGCGACCGTGCGGTCACCGAACTACAGGTCGGCGACCTGGTCTACATCCCCGGCCACGTGATGATGGCCATTGGCCACGTCGACGGCCACACCTGGGTGATCCACGATACGGCGGGCGGCAGCTGGTTCGGTGCCGACGGCAGACGTGTGCAGGCCCATCTCAATGGTGTTTCGGTCACGCCGCTGGAGCCGATGATGGCCAGCGATACCGTCCGCTACATCGACCGCATCACCAACATCCAGCGCCTGCGGGCCAAGACCCCCTGAATGAAGATCACTGCCATCGAACTGGGCATGCTGCGCGTGCCGCTGAAGACGCCGTTCAAGACTGCCCTGCGCACGGTGGAAACCGTGGAGGACGTGGTGGTGCTGATCCGCACCGACACCGGCAACACCGGTTACGGTGAAGCCCCGGCCACCGCGGTGATCACCGGCGATACGCACGGCTCGATCATCGAAGCGATCCGCCACTTCATCGCCCCGCGCCTGATCGGCCAGGACGTGGTCAACCTCAACCATCTGTGCACGCTGGTGCAGACCGCGATGGAGCGCAACACCAGCGCCAAGGCAGCGGTGGAGATCGCGCTGTACGACCTGTGGGCGCAGCTGCACGGTGCGCCGCTGTACCAGATGCTCGGTGGTGGCGACCCGGTGATCACCACCGACATCACCATCAGCGTGGACTACATCGACAAGATGGTGGCCGATTCGCTGTCGGCCATCGAGCGCGGCTTCGAGTCGCTGAAGATCAAGGTCGGCAAGGACATCGGCCTGGACATCGAACGGGTCAAGGCGATCCATGCCGCCGTGGAAGGCCGCGCCCTGCTGCGCCTGGATGCCAACCAGGGCTGGACCGCCAAGCAGGCGGTGCATGCGATGCGTACGCTGGAAGAGGCCGGCGTGGTGCTGGAGCTGCTGGAGCAGCCGGTGAAAGCCGCCGATATCAGCGGGCTGAAGTACGTCACCGATCGCGTCAACACGCCGGTGATGGCCGATGAAAGCGTGTTCAGCCCCAGCCAGGTGATGGACCTGATCCAGCAGCGCGCGGCCGACATCATCAACATCAAGCTGATGAAGACCGGCGGCCTGTCCAACGCGATCCGCATCGCCGACATCGCCGGCATCTACGGCGTGCCGTGCATGATCGGCTGCATGATCGAGTCGAGCATCAGCGTGGCTGCCGCCGTGCACCTGGCCGTGGCCAAGAGTGATGTGATCACCAAAGTTGACCTCGACGGTCCCTCGCTGGGCCAGTTCGACCCGGCCAGCGGCGGCGTGCATTTCAACGAATCGGAGATCAGCATCAGCGACGTGCCGGGGCTGGGCATTACCGAAGTGCGCGGGCTGGAGATGCTGGGGTGATTTGCGCCTTGCGGCTGGCTTGGTCCTCAACTGATCCTGGGTCGCGCGTTACTTTTCTTTCCGCGGAAAGAAAAGTAACCAAAAGAAACGCTCCGCCGGCCGCGAGCCGACGTGCTGCGCACGCCGGTACCCTGCGCTCCTCGGTCCGTCGAGGGACGGCGCGGAACTCGCTGCGCTCAGACACCCGCGCCTCTTCGCCCTCGCCGGACCTGCGGTGCTCGGCTCGCTTGAAGGCGGACTCAACGTCAAAGGCAACAACTGCATCCCGTGGATCCACGCCATGCGTGGATGCTTTTGCTCTTGCTTCTGCTCTACCCCGTATCCCCTTCGCGGCTGGCACGCGCGCGATCTGTCCGGGGTCGGGCGGGTGGGGCTTGCAGGGGTGTCCGCGCCAAGGATGGCGCGGCCAAGCCTCCATGGACGGATTCACGGCGTCCCCTGCAAACCCCACCCGCCCGACCCACTCCATGACCTGCTCTACGCTGCCAACCGCAACGCGTTCCCCTATGCTCCAACGCACGCCCCTCGGACACCCCGCATGCCGCCCCTGCTGAAGATCCGTTCCGAGCGCGGGCAGATGTCGGCCATCGAGCGACGCATCGCCGACTTCATCCTCGACAACGCCCACCTGCTGCGCGACTACTCGTCCCAGCAACTGGCCAGCGCGCTGGGCATCAGCCAGTCCAGCGTGGTGAAGTTCAGCCAGAAGCTCGGCTTCAAGGGCTACCCGGACCTGAAGTACTCCATCGGCCAGGATGTCGCCCGTGCTGGCGCCGATCCGCAGCAGGCCCCCAGCGAACCCGACAGCGGCGACGACTACCTGCGCCTGGGCGACACCCTGCGCCGCAGCAAGGCGCAGGCCGAAGAGGAAACCCGCCAGGCCAACCCACGCAAGGAAATCGAGCGCATCGTGCAGCTGCTCGACGGCGCGCCCAAGCTGTTCGTGTACGGCCTGGGTGACGACGGCCTGTATGCCCGCGAGTTCGCCATGCGGCTGTCGCTGCTCGGCCTGCTGGTGGTGCCGCATACCGACCCGATCCTGATGCTGGCCAACCTGTCGGCCGCGCGCCCCGGTGATGCGCTGCTGGTGTTCTCCGAATTCGGCAACCTGCCTCAGCTTTCGCAGCTGTCGCGCCAGTTCCAGGACATGGGTGGCAAGGTGATTTCCATCACCCGCCATACCGCCAACCCGCTGCGCGCGCATGCTGACGCAGCGCTGGTGGTGTGTGCGCACGAGCGCACGCCGCAGGTCGCGCAGCTGCTGTACCGTAGCGCCATGCACGCCCTGCTCGATTTCCTGTTCGTGCTGCTCTGCCACACCAATCCGGACCGCCGGCAGCAGCTGGCGGTGAACCTGGAGCGGATCGACCACCTGCTGGATTCCTGACCGGAGCACCTGTTGATGAAATCGCTGGTCCGTCTCGCTACCGCTGCACTGCTGCTTGCCGCGGCGGCATCCGTCCACGCTGCGCCGCTGCAGGGTGCGCGCCAGCTGATCGTGGTCACCAGCGAAAGCTGGGACAGCACACAGGGCCAGCTGCAGGCCTTTGTGCGTGATGGCAAGGGCTGGCACGCACATGGAGAGGCGTTCCCGGTGGCACTGGGCCGCACCGGCAGCGCCTGGGGCCTGGGCCTGCACCCGGCGCAGGCCGATGGCCCGCAGAAGCAGGAAGGCGACGGCCGCAGCCCGGCAGGCGTGTTCGCGCTCGGCAGCGCGTTCGGCTATGCCGTCACCCGCCCCGGCACCGCCATGCCCTACCAGCCGATGCTCGACAGCAGCTACTGCATGGATGTGCCGGCGTCGCCGTTCTATAACCGCATCGTCGACGCGAAGAAGGTCGGCAAGGCAGCTGTGGAAGGCTCCACCGAGCCGATGCGGCTGGATCTGCACAACAAGGGCGACGTGCGTTACCAGGAAGGCTTCGTGATCGCCCACAACCCGGACAACCAGCCCGGCAAGGGCAGCTGCATCTTCGCCCATCTGTGGCGCCAACCCGGTGAGGCCACGGCCGGCTGCACCGCCATGCCGCAGGCCCGCATGCAGGCCCTGCTGGACTGGTTGCGGCCGCAGGATGCGCCGCGCTTCGTGCTGCTGCCGCGCGCCGAGTACACGCGCCTGCAGGCCCAGTGGCAACTGCCCGCATTGCGCGGAGACGCCCGTTGAGCGCGCAGGACGAACCGCAGCTGCAGCGCGCGGTCAGCCGCTGGCAGATCGTCGGCCTCTCGATCAACGATGTGATCGGCAGCGGCATCTACCTGCTGCCGGCCGCCACCGTCGCCCTGCTCGGCCCCTTCAGCCTGTGGGGCGTGGTCGCCGCCGGTATCGTCGTGGCGCTGCTGGTGCTGTGCTACGCGCAGGCCGCCAGCTATTTCGACGAGCCCGGTGGCAGCTACCTGTATGCACGCGAGGCGTTCGGGCGCTTCGCCGGGTTCGAGATCGGCTGGATGATCTGGCTGACCCGCATCAGCTCGGCGGCCGCACTCAGCAACGCGCTGGCCGATGCGGTCGCGCGTTTCTGGCCGTGGGCCGGTGCCGGCATGGGGCGCATCGCGGTGATCGTGGTGTCGCTGGGCTTCCTCACCGGCGTCAACATCATCGGCGTGCGCTCGGCCGCGCGCACCGGCGTGGTGCTGGTGATCGGCAAGATGTTGCCGCTGCTGCTGTTCGTGGCCATCGGTGCGTTCTACATCGACCCGCAGCTGGCCTTCTCCGGCCAGCGCCCCGACCCGCACGACCTGCAGCGCATGGGCGAGGCCGCGTTGCTGCTGCTGTACGCCTATGCCGGCTTCGAGAACATCCCGGCCGCCGCCGGCGAGTACCGTAATCCGCGCCGCGATATTCCGTTCGCGCTGATCACCATGATCATCACCGTCACCGTCATCTACGGCGCGGTGCAGGTGGTGGCACAGGGCACGCTGGCCGGCCTGGCCAGCTCGGCCACGCCGCTGGCCGATGCCGCTGCCGGCTTCGGCGGCGAAGCGCTGGCGCTGATCCTCACCGTAGGCGCGACCATCTCCATCCTCGGCACCAACAGCAACACGATGATGATGGGCCCACGCTTCCTGTTCGCACTGGCCCGCGATGGCTATGGGCCGAAGATCCTGGCGCAGGTGCATCCGCGCTTCCACACGCCAGCCGCGTCGATCCTGTGCCAAGGCCTGATCGCGCTGGGCCTGGCCCTGTCCGGTTCGTTCGTGCAGCTGGCCCTGCTGTCGATGACCACGCGCCTGTTCGCCTACATCGGAACGGCCGCTGCGGTACTGGTGCTGGCCAAGCGCTATGCGGACCGGCCGGGCGCACTGAAACTGCCGGGTGGTCCGCTGATTCCGGTACTGGCGCTGCTGCTGTGCCTGGCGCTGTTCGCCAGTGCCAGCTGGCAGAACATCGCTGCTGCGCTGGTGGCGTTCGCCATCGGCGCGGTGATCTACAAGCTGCCGCGAAAAGATGCCGACGCCGGATGACCGATAGCGCCGGGCCATGCCCGGCGGATTGATCTGGTGATCACGCTGCCGGACCGGGCCGTTAACCGCCACACAGGCAGGATCAGGCTTCGTCCACAACGGAGCCTTCCATGACCGAGTACCAGATCCCCGGCCGCGTACCGGACGACAGCACGCCGCGCGATGCGGTCAGCAACTACTGGCGCGAACGCTACACCGCCGAACCGTACTACGACGACCAGCTGTTCTTCGAGGACTATGAACCGGCCTACCGCATCGGCCATGCCGCGCGTGCACAGGACATGATCCGCGCCTACGAACAGGTCGAAGCTGAACTGGAGTCGCGCTGGGCCAGCGAGCGTGGCCGCAGCCGGCTGGAATGGGCGCAGGCACGAAATGCCGTGCGCCGTGGCTGGGAGGACGCGCAGCAGGCGGATCCGCTGTTGAAGCGATAGCGCCACGCTTTTGTCGGGCCGAGCCTACGCTCGGCTCGACTCCGCAAACGCCGCGGGACAGCCGAGCATGGGCCCGGCTCTACACATTCACTCCTGTTCCGGCAGCGGCGGCACGACCGCGCTGCGCTTGCTCTCACCGCCACCGGCGGCGATCAGGTCGCGGGTGTTCTTCTGCACCGCCACCGCGCCGAACAGCGACAGTGCATACGCCATGCCGTAGAAGCCCTTCTCGCTCGGTGCCAGCGTGGCATTCCACAGGCCAACCAGCAGCAGCATCAACGCCGACAGCAGTGCGAACCAGCACAGCGCGTAGTACAGGCCACTCACCGGAATGCCCTCGACGCGGTCACGCACGCTCTTCTGCAGCGACACCGCCGCGAACAGGCCGAACAGCAGCAGGGTCAGGTAGTAGCCCTTTTCGTTGAGCGCCATCGTGGCGTTGAACAGACCGATCAGGTAGGCCGCTGCACCCAGCAGCAGGGCCACCCATGAGGCGGCGATGAAGGCGGTGGAGGGCTTGTGGGGCATGGCAGTGTTCATTGCAGATCCTTGGCAGGCAGACGGGCACGCTTTGCCCGGGCGTGCCCACCCTAGACGATCCCGCCGCGCTCGCACAGGGGTCGCAGGACCTTCGGGCCACGACGCTCACGACGCCAGTGGTATACAAGGGACAGCCCGGCCATCCGCATCCCCGCCCTGGAGATACCCATGACCCGCACGCCCCTGCTGCTCGCCCTCGGCCTGGTGCCGATCCTTGCCACCTCCGCCTGCAATGCCGCCGACCCGGCCGCCAACGGCGCCCAGACTGCGGCGCCCGCAGCCTCCACCACTGCCGACCAGCGCCCGTTCACCGCCACCGAAATCAGCCGCTTCGACCAGCCGTGGGCGATGACCTTCCTGCCGGACGGCAGCCTGCTGGTCACCGAAAAGCGCGGCAAGCTGCAGCACCTGGACCTGGCCAGCGGCCAGAAGCATGAGATTACCGGCGTTCCGAAGGTCGCTTACGGCGGCCAGGGCGGCTTCGGTGACGTGATCCTGCACCCGCAATTCGCGAGCAACCACGTGATCTACCTCAGCTATGCCGAGGAAGGCACGCTGGACACCCGCGGCGCTGCCGTGGCCCGTGCCACGCTGGCGCTGGACGCCAACGGTGCCGGCCAGCTGAAGGACCTGAAGGTGATCTGGCGACAGAGCCCGAAGGTGAGTGGTGAAGGTCACTACGGCCATCGCCTTGCTTTCGGCCCGGACGGCAAGCTGTGGATCAGCTCCAGCGAGCGCCAGAAGTTCGATCCGGCGCAGGACATGGGCGGCAACCTCGGCAAGATCATCCGCCTCAACGACGATGGCAGCCTGCCCGCCGACAACCCGTTCGCCTCGCAGGGCGGCGTGGCCGCGCAGGTGTGGTCACTGGGCCACCGCAACATCCTCGGCATGGCCTTCGATGCCAACGGCAAGCTGTGGGCACACGAGATGGGCCCGGCCGGCGGTGACGAGCTGAACCTGATCGTGCGCGGCGCCAACTACGGCTACCCGATCGTTTCCAATGGTGACCATTACGACGGCCGGCCGATTCCCGACCACAGCACCCACCCGGAATTCGCCGCGCCGAAGGTGACCTGGACGCCGGTGATCTCGCCGGCCGGCTTCGTGATCTACAGCGGCAACCTGTTCCCGCAGTGGAAGGGCAGCGGCTTCATCGGCGGCCTGTCCTCCACCTCGCTGGTGCGCGTGGCTTTCGACGGCGACAGCGCGCGCGAAGCCGAACGCTTCAACATGGGCGAGCGGATCCGCGAAGTGGAACAGGGCCCGGATGGCGCCCTGTGGCTGCTGGAAGACGGCAGCAAGGCGCGCCTGCTGAAGCTCACCCCGAAGACCTGATGCCCGCCGGTGCCGGGCGCTGGCCGGCACCTGGATCCTTCCGACATCCTGCGGTTGCCGGCCAGCGGCCGGCACCACCTTGCCAAACGGCCCCGCACGCGGGGCCGTCTGCGTTCATTGGATGGTGATGACCTTCACCTCGGTCTTCGTGCAGGCCTGATCCAGGCACTGCCCGTTCAACCACACCTGGCCGCTGCCGATCATCACGCCCTGCTGGTTGACGAACACCTTGCCGAAATCCTGCTCGGACACCGCCTTGACCACCGCCGGGGTGATGATCTTCTCGTAGTTGCGCTGGAACTCACCGGGGCCGGTGATCTTCTT
This sequence comes from Stenotrophomonas sp. YJH_SMC_40, assembly GCF_059368615.1. NCBI lineage: Bacteria > Pseudomonadati > Pseudomonadota > Gammaproteobacteria > Lysobacterales > Lysobacteraceae > Stenotrophomonas > Stenotrophomonas sp. YJH_SMC_40. The sequence goes on from NZ_JCAFRX010000007.1 coordinate 239,121, forward strand.
TCCGCCACCGACGTTCAATGGAAAGCGCACTTCCTCCACCACCGCAGCGCGATCGCCGCCAACCACGGCGGCCTTGAACGCATTGAAGACCTTCTCGAACTGCGCCGCATCGCCAAGCAGCGTTTCGATGCGCGCGCGTGCGTCTTCGGCGGGCGCTTCCGCTGCGGGCGCGGCCGGTGCCGAAGCAGCGGGTTCAGTGGCAGATGCCGCAGGCGTTGCCTGGGCGCTGGCCTCCATCGGCGGCGGTGCATCCGTCGCAGGCCCGGCCGGCGGTGCCGCCGGCTGCGAGCAGGCGGCCAGCATCAGGGCGGGAATCAGACAAGCCATCCGGCGCATGCGCGCACTCCATCGAAACAGGGAGCCCGATGGTAGCGCCGCCGCGGTGAGGACAACAAAAAGGGGACGGAGGGGATTAAGTCGTTAGTGGCACAAACGACTTAATCCCCTCCGTCCCCTTTTTCTTCGATCAGGCCTTCAGCAGCTCGAACTGCACGGCTTCGCCGGCCGCCGAGGACGCGCAGACCCACAGGTCAAAGTGGCCCGGTTCGGCACGCAGCACGCCGTCGCGGCCGGTGAAGGCCAGTTGCTCGCGGGTGAGGGTGAACACCACGTTGGTCGACTCGCCTGGCTGCAGTGCCACCTTGCGGAAGTCCTTCAGTTCACGCACCGGACGCACGCGGCTGGCCACGCGGTCGTGGATGTACAGCTGCACCACTTCCTCGCCGGCCACGTCGCCGCTGTTGGTCAGCGTGGTGGTGATGGTCAGGGTGTGGTCCCAGCCGAGCTGCGCCGCACTCAGCTGCGGCACGCCGTAGGCGAAGGTGGTGTAGCCGATGCCGTGGCCGAACGGGTACAGCGGCTCGTTCGGAATCTCGCGCCAGCGAGCCTTGAACTCCGACATGGTCGGCAGTTCCGGGCGGCCGGTGCGCGGGTGGTTGTAGAAGTACGGCTGCTGGCCGGACACCTGCGGGAAGCTGACCGGCAGGCGGCCGGACGGGCTGTAGTCTCCGAACAGCACATCAGCCACGGCATGGCCGGTCTGCGTGCCCAGGTACCAGGTGACCGCCACCGCGTGCGCGTTGCGCACCGCGCCCTGCAGTGCCAGCGCGCGGCCGTTGCGCAGCAGCACCACCAGCGGCTTGCCGGTCATCGCCACCGCCTCGGCCAGTGCCTGCTGTGCCGGCGGCAGGGTGATCTCCACGCGCGACTGCGCTTCACCGCTGTAGCGCTGCGGTTCGCCCAGCGCCAGCACCACCACGTCGGCGCGCAGCGCGGCAGCCACCGCTGCTTCGGTGCCGCCCGGAATGGCAGTTTCCAGTTCGCAGCCCGGCACGATCTCCAGCAGCGCTTCATCGCCGATGGCGGCGCGCACGCCGGTTTCCAGGTCCACGTAACGCTGCTTGTCGCCGAACAGGGTCCAGCAGCCTTCAATGTTCTCGCGGTCCTGCACGAACGGGCCGATCAGCGCGATCTTCTGCCCGGTCTTCTGCAGCGGCAGCACGTTGTCACGGTTGTTCAGCAGCACGATCGAACGGCGCGCGGCATCGCGCGACAGTTCGTCATGCGCGGCGAGGTACGAGGTATCGGCTTCGCGCGCCGGGTCCAGCGAACGGTACGGGTCGTCGAACAGGCCGATGGTTTCCTTCAGCCACAGGATGCGGCGCACGCCTTCATCCAGCACACTCATCGGCACGTCGCCGCTCTCGACCAGACCCGGCAGGTGTTCGGCATAGAAGCCGCTCTGCATGCTCAGATCCAGGCCGGCGGTGAACGCCTTGGCAGTGGCGTCGCGGTCGTCGGCGGCGTAGCCGTGGGCGACCAGTTCCATGTCGGCGGTGTAATCGGAGATCACCACGCCCGGGAACTTCCACTCACCGCGCAGGATGTCGGTCAGCAGTTCGGCGTTGGCGCTGGCCGGCACGCCGTTGATGTCGTTGAACGAGGACATCACGGTGATCGCGCCGGCGTCGAAGGCGGCCTTGAACGGCGGCAGGTGCACGTCGCGCAGGGTCTGCGGCGAGATGTCCACCATGTTGTATTCCATGCCGGCCATCACCGCGCCATAGGCGGCGAAGTGCTTGGGCGTGGCCAGCAGCGAATCGGCGGCGCGCAGGTCGCTGCCCTGGAAGCCGCGCACGCGGGCGGCGGCGAACGCACAGCCCAGCACCACGTCCTCACCGGCACCTTCGGCGCCACGGCCCCAGCGCTGGTCGCGGGCGATGTCCACGGCTGGGGCGTAGGTCCAGTGCAGGCCAGCGGCAGTGGCTTCGATGGCGGTGGCGCGCGCGGTGCGCTCGGCCAGGTCCGGCTCGAAGCTGGCGGCCTCGCCCAGCGGGATCGGGAACACGGTACGCATGCCGTGGATGACGTCGGCAGCCAGGATCACCGGGATGCCCAGGCGGCTTTCCTCGATGGCGACCTGCTGGATGCGGCGGCCCAGTTCGGCGCCCACACCATTGAACAGCGAGCCGACCTTGCCCTCGCGCACCTGCTGCAGCACCTGGTCGGCATTGCGCACGTTGGCTTCCGGGTTCACATCCGGGGCGAACGGGCGGACCATGTCCGCGAAGACACCCAGCTGGCCGACCTTTTCCTCGACGGTCATCTGGGCAATGAGGGATTCGATGCGATCGGAGGCCACCGGCAGTCCTTGATGAAAACGTTTACAAGCCCGGCATTCTAGCGATCCCGGGCGATTTGGCGAGGGGTTTGTTCATTCAGTTTCAGCCACCAGCGGGGTCCGTATGGCCCCGCCGGGGGCACCGCAGCTTACTCCGAGCCGGCCAACTGGCGCTGCCCGGCCATCAACATGGCGTCGCTGGAGGCCTGGAACACCCGCAGGCCGAAGGCCGGCAGGATCGCCAGCAGGTGGTCGAAAATGTCCGACTGCACCGCCTCGTACTCGCCCCAGGCGGTGCTGCGGGTGAAGCAGTACAGCTCCAGCGGCAGGCCTTCGGTGGTCGGCTGCAGCTGACGGACCAGCAGGGTCATGTCGGTATGGATGCCCGGGTGGCTGCGCAGGTAGCGCTCCACATAGGCCCGGAAGGTACCCAGGTTGGTCACCCGGCGGCTGTTGACCTCGGCCACGCCCTGCTCGCGCAGGCGCCCGTTCCACTGCCCCAGCTCCTGCTCCTTGGCCTGCAGGTAGTCGCGCAGCAGCGCGAATTCACCGAGGAAGGCCAGGTCGCCCTCATCCAGGAAGCCGACGCTGTGCTGGTCCAGGTACAGCGCGCGCTTGATCCGGCGCCCACCCGCCTCCTGCATGCCGCGCCAGTTCTTGAACGACTCGGTCACCAGCTTCTTGGTCGGGATGGTGGTGATGGTCTTGTCGAAGTTCTGCACGGTGATGGTGTGCAGGGCGATGTCGATCACATCGCCATCGGCGTTCTGGCTGGGCATCTCGATCCAGTCACCGATGCGTACACGACCATCGCCACTGATCTGTACGCTGGCCACCAGCGACAGGATGGTGTCCTGGAAGATCAGCATCAGCACTGCGGTGGCGGCGCCGAGACCGGTGACCAGATAGCGGAGGTCGACGCCGGCCAGGGTGGCAACGATCGACAGGCCGGCGATCACGAAGATGACGATCTTGGCGACCTGCAGGTACCCCTTGATCGGCTTGTTGCGTGCCTCGGGGCGGCGCTCGTAGAGATCATTGGCCGCATCCAGCGCATGCGAGATGGCCAGCACCACGGTCAGGATCGCCCACGCCTGGCAGGCGCCGATGATGAAGCTCACCAGCCCCGGCGGCAGGTCCGGCACGATGCGGATGCCCGAGGCGATCACCTGGCTGGGCACCACATTGGACAGACGCGAGATCACCCGCATCAGGTGGCTGCCGCTGCCGGTATCAGCGCCCGGCAGGCGGCTGAGCAGGCGTCGCAGCCCGCGCAGCAGGATGCGCTTGGTCACCCAGTTGGCCAGGCCAGCGGCGATCAGCAGCGCCGAGATCATCAACGCCAGGTAGGCGCCAGGATAGGGTTCCAGTGTGTTCTGCAGCCGTTCCAGCCACTGTACCGCCACCACCGCGTCCACCATCGGTTGTCTCCTGTCTGTTTCGTTGTTGCCAAGGTTGCCGGCCAGCGGCCGGCACTACCGGGGTTGCTGGCCAATGGCCGGCACGACCGGGTCAGTCCCGCGTGCGTTCGATGATCACGCCCACCGCGCGCGCGCCGCGCACCGCGCCCGGCTTGCTCAGCTTCAGGCGCAGCCACTTCACGTCGAATTCGTCCAGCACGATCTGCGCGCAACGCTCGGCCAGGGTCTCGACCAGGCCAAACTCCGACTCGCGCACGAACTGTTCCAGGCGCTTGCTCACCGCCTTGTAGTTCAGGGTGTGGGCGATGTCATCGGTGGCTGCGGGGCGACGGTTGTCGAAGCCCATTTCCAGGTCGAACACCAGGTCCTGGCGGATCCGCCGCTCCCAATCGTAGATGCCGATCAGGGCGTCGATCGTCAGCCCCTCGATGAAAACCTTGTCCATTGCGGTTACCAGCCGAATACAGACGGCCATGGTACCGGCACGGCGGTGAGCCTGCCCGGAACGGGCGGCGGGCCACCGGCGTGGGGCGGTCCGGAAAAAACAAAGGGCCCTGCTAGCGGGGCCCTTTGGTACCTCTCAACGTCCCCGGGGGGAGCTGGAATCCAGCCGCGAGTCCCGGAGCACACGATGCAGATCGTGACGTTCATTTCCTCTACGGTCCAGAGTCAATCACGACATACTGGAGGAAGCCCAAGGCGATACAGGAATTTTGCTGCCTGACACGGCGGCATTGCCCGATATCACGCCTGCGGCAACCAGCGCAGGCTAGTGATCCGCCATGTGGTCCCGTATTTGATGAGAGAGCAACGAATCCTGCAGGCAGCGCTGTCACGCCCACGGTGGGCGACGTACAAACGCATTGCATACCGGCACTGTTTGGACGCCGCCTCACTTTACGTATGGAACATGCAGATGTGCGGCGCGCTGCTATCTCCCCTGCACGTCTGTGAAATCGTAATCCGCAATGCGGTGGCCGCGGCGCTGGCGCATACCTTCGGGCCGCGCTGGCCCTGGCATCCTGCACTGCTGCAGCGGATGCCAGCAGATGGCGCGTTGTCGGCCTTGCAGGATATCCATAGACAGGCAGATCCTCGGATGGACACTCCGGAGATCATCGCCAGTCTTCGTTTCGCTTTCTGGCAGCAGCTTTTCACGCGGCGCTTCGAGGGAGCCATCTGGGCGCGGGGCTTGAAGATTGCGTTGCCGAACGCGCCACAGGATGCTCTCAGCGTGGTCCGCAGGAACATCCATGCTGACCTCGACCGCATCCGCCACCTGCGCAACCGCATCGCCCATCACGAGCCCATCCTCGAGCGCGACATCGGCGCCGACCTGGCCGCGATCGGGCGGCTGATCCATGCCCGCTGCCCGCACACGCTGGGCTGGCTGCAGCGCCATGAGCGGGCGACAACCGTGCTGGCGGCGTCGCCGTTGGCAGTGCATCGGTAATGCGTCCGCCGGCCGTGGCCCGACGCTACCGGTTCACACCGCCGGCAGGGTCGCCATGTCCCAGCGCGGGGTCACATCCACCTTCGGCGGACTGTGCTGGCCGGCCTGCAGGCGCAGCGCGCCGGCGAAGGCAATCATCGCCCCGTTGTCGGTGCACAGTGCCGGCCGCGGGAAGCAGGCGCGGCCGCCGAGGCGCTCGGCCATCTGCTGCAGGCGGGCGCGCAGGCGCGTGTTGGCGCCGACGCCGCCGGCCACCACGATCACGTTGGTCCCCGCCGCTTCCAGCGCGCGCTCGCACTTGATCGACAGGGTCTCGACCACCGCATCTTCAAAGCCCCGGGCGATGTCGGCACGGGTCTGCTCGCTCTGGTCGCTGTCGCGCCAGGCCATCAGGACCTGGGTCTTCAGGCCGGAGAAGCTGAAATCCAGCCCCGGGCGGTCGGTCATCGGCCGCGCGAAGCGGTACGCGCCCGGCGTGCCCTGCTCGGCCAGCCTGGCCAGCTGCGGGCCACCGGGGTACGGCAGCCCCATCAGCTTGGCGGTCTTGTCGAAGGCCTCGCCGGCCGCGTCATCCAGGGTCTCGCCCAGCAGCCGGTATTGGCCGATCGCATCCACCGCCACCAGCTGGGTATGGCCACCGGACACCAGCAGGGCCACGAACGGCGCTTCCGGCGGGTCGTCTTCCATCAGCGGGGCCAGCAGGTGGCCTTCCATATGGTGTACGCCCACGGCCGGTACCTCCAGCGCCCAGGCCAGCGAACGCGCCACGCCCGCGCCCACCAGCAGCGCGCCGACCAGGCCGGGACCGGCCGTATAGGCCACGCCATCGATATCGCCTACCCCCAGACCGGCTTCGGCCAGGGTCTGGCGCACCAGCGGCAGCAGCTTGCGGACGTGGTCGCGGCTGGCCAGCTCTGGCACCACACCCCCGTATTCGGCGTGCAGGGCGATCTGGCTGTAGACCGCATGGGCGCGCAGGGCCGCGCTGCCGGACAGGCCGGTGTCATACACCGCCACGCCGGTCTCATCACAGGAAGATTCGATGCCAAGGACTCGCATGCCTGCTATTATGACGCCCCTGCCGCCCCCTCGGGGGATGTGCAGATCTCACTGCTTTCGAACTTCCGGCCCGTATTCAGGGTTGGCCGCTTGCAGTTTGTCTATTCGCCGCTATAATGTGCGGCTCGCCGGGCGTGACCCGGTTCTACTGTGTCCCGGAGATTCCATGCCCAGCGTCAAAGTCCGCGAGAACGAGCCCTTCGAGTTTGCTCTTCGCCGCTTCAAGCGCACTTGCGAAAAGGCCGGTGTGCTGGCCGAAACCCGCAAGCGCGAGTTCTACGAAAAGCCGACCCAGGAGCGCAAGCGCAAGGCCGCCGCTGCTGTGAAGCGTCAGCTGCGCCGCTCGTCGCGCGACGTCACCAAGCGTCAGCGCCTGTACTGATCGGACGCATCTTCATTGCGGCGGGCCTGCCTGTCGCGATGGAGCCGAAGCCGGCACGCGCGAGCGTCGCCGGCTTTTTGCGTTTCCGGGTTCGGGCATCCGCCCCCGCCCCACCTACCACCACGAGGTTCCTCATGAGCATGAAGCAGCAGCTCACCGAAGACATGAAGGCCGCCATGAAGGCGGGCGAGAAGCACAAGCTGGGCGTGATCCGCCTGATCAATGCCGCCATCAAGCAGCGCGAAGTGGACGAGCGCATCGAACTGGACGACACCGCCGTGATCGCCGTGCTCGACAAGATGGTCAAGCAGCGCAAGGACTCGGTCAGCCAGTACGAAGCCGCCAACCGCGAAGACCTGGCCGAGATCGAGCGCGCCGAGATCGTGGTCATCGAAGCCTACCTGCCGGCCAAGATGGGCGAAGCCGAGATCGTGGCCGCCATCCAGGCCGCCATCGCCGAAACCGGCGCCTCCGGCCCGGCCGACATGGGCAAGCTGATGGGCGCACTGAAGCCCAAGCTCGCCGGCCAGGCCGACATGGGCCTGGTCTCCAAGCTGGTCAAGCAGCTGCTGGCGTAATCCAGCACTTGCGGTCGGATCCCTTCCGCGACACGGAAGGGCTCTGACCCCATTGATGCACCCGCTTCACCGCACCTTCGTCGGTCGCCTGCTACAACCGCACACATGGTTGAACCCGAGCCCAACGTTCCCGTGTCACTGCGCAAGTACATCAAGCGCCTGCAGGACAGCTTCCCGATGGCGGTGGCCAAGCGCTTCGTCGACGTCGACGTGCTGACCCAGGCAGCTTCCGTCTCCTTCTACGCCCTGCTGTCGATGGCACCGTTGCTGGTGCTGCTGCTGTGGCTGACCGCCTCACTGTACCCACCGGCCCAGCAGGCACTGATCGACCAGATCAGCTCGGTGGCCGGCAGCAGCGCGGCCACCGTGGCCGAAACCGTTCTGAAGAACGCCGACAACCAGCCGGATGTCGGCTCGCTGGCGGGTGTGTGGAGCACGCTGCTGCTGTTCGTCGGCGCCACCGCCGTGTTCGCCCAGCTGCAGAACGCACTGAACCTGATCTTCCGCACCAGCGGCGAGCGCCTGGAAGGCCTCAAGGCTTGGCTGCGCAAGCGCGTGTTCTCGTTCGGCGTGGTGCTGGCGCTGGGCTTCCTGCTGATCCTGTCGATGACCGCCACCACGGTGCTGCAGGTGGCCTTCGCGCAACTGCCCTCGATCCTGCCCGCGCTGGGGTACGTCACGAGCCTGCTGCTGTACGCAGTCGGCTTCGCCTTCATGTACCACTACCTGCCCGACCGTCGCGTGGCGTGGCGCCAGGCCTTCATCGGCGGCGTCATCACCTCGGCACTGTTCGCACTGGGCCGGTACGGCATCGGCGTCTACATCGCAACCGTGGCCCCCGGCAGTGCCTACGGCTCGATGGGCGCGCTGGTGATCTCGCTGGTCTGGATCTACTACGCCACCGTCGTGTTCTTCGTTGGCGCCCTGATGACGGCGGTGATCGATGAGCGCCTGCGCGCGCGTCATCACCTGGCCGCAGCCGGCATTGATCCGGCAACCGCCAGCCAGGTGCCCGACAGGGGGTAAACTAGGCCGACCGCCCCCGGTTCCGTCGCGTGGTCCTGCACCGCGCCCTGCCCTGTTGCCCATGGCCCGTATCCCCGACGCTTTCATCGACGACCTGCTCGCCCGCACCGACATCGTCGAGGTGGTGGGCAGCCGCGTGCCGTTGAAGCGCCAGGGCAAGGAGTACGCCGCGCGCTGCCCGTTCCATGACGAGCGCTCCGCGTCGTTCACCGTCTCGCCCACCAAGCAGTTCTATCACTGCTTCGGCTGCGGCGCGCACGGCACCGCGATCAGCTTCCTGATGAACTACGACCGCCTCGAGTTCCTCGACGCGGTGGATGAGCTGGCCAAGCGCGCGGGCATGGAAGTACCGCGCAACGAGAACCCGCGCAGCCCCCAGCAGCAGGACGACAGCCGCGAGCTGTATTCGGCACTGGATGCCGCCGCCCGGTTCTTCCAGAAGAACCTGGAAAGCAGCGACAAGGCACGCAGTTACCTCGATGGGCGTGGCGTGGACGAAGAGAACCGCGCGCGCTTCCAGATCGGCTACGCCCCGGACGGGTACAGCGGCCTGCGCGATGCGCTGGGCAAGGACGAGCGGCGCATGAAGCTGCTCGACCGTGCCGGCCTGTTCTCCAAGAACGATCGCGGCCATGTCTACGACAAGTTCCGCGACCGGGTGATGTTCCCGATCTTCGATCGTCGCGGCCGGGTGATCGCCTTCGGCGGCCGCGTGTTCGAGAAGGACGACGGCCCCAAGTACCTCAACTCGCCCGAAACCGCGCTGTTCCACAAGGGCCGCGAACTGTACGGCCTGTGGCAGGTGCGCCAGGCCAACCAGAAGATCGAGCGGCTGATCGTGGTCGAGGGCTACATGGACGTGGTCTCGCTGTTCCAGTTCGGCGTCACCCAGGCGGTGGCAACGCTGGGTACCGCGACCACGCCGGACCATGCCGAGCTGCTGTTCCGCAACGCACCGGACGTGTTCTTCTGCTTCGACGGCGACGCCGCCGGCCGCCGCGCCGGCTGGAAGGCGCTGGAGTCGGTGCTGCCGCGCATGAAGGATGGCCGCCAGGCCTTCTTCCTGTTCCTGCCCGATGGCGAAGACCCGGACACCATCGTGCGCAAGGAAGGCGCCGAAGCGTTCAACGAGCGCCTGAAGCAGGCTACGCCGCTGTCGCAGTTCTTCTTCGACGAACTGACCCGCGAGATCAACCTGGGCACGCTCGATGGCAAGGCACGCCTGGCCGAACGCGCCAAGCCGATGCTGGCACAGATTCCCGACGGCGCCTTCGGCGACCTGATGAAGCAGCAGCTGGCGCAGCTGACCGGCCTGGGCGGTACTGCCCAGGCCACGCGCGCGCCGATGCCGCAACGCCAGCCGCAGCGGACGATCCAGCCGGTGGCCAAGCGCAGCCTGGTGCGCGGCGCGATCGCCGTGCTGCTGCAGCAGCCGTCGCTGGCGCTGACGCTGGGCGGCAAGCACCACTTCCAGGGCCTGCGCCTGCCCGGCGTGGAACTGCTGCTGGAGCTGCTGGGGCTGGTCGAACAGCGCCCGGACATCAGCACCGGCGCCCTGCTGGAACACTTCGACGGGCGCGAGGAACAGGCCTCGCTGCATACCCTGGCCGCACAGACGCTGCCCGGCACCGAGGCCAGCTGGACCCAGGAACTGCACGACGCAGTGGCACAGCTGGAGAAACAGCTGCTGGTGCAACGTCTGGAGGAGTTGTTGGCAAAGCAGCGCCAGCAGGGCCTGGACGATACTGACAAGTACGAACTGCGCGAGCTGCTGAAGGCGCGCGCCGGACTGCGCCTGTAGCGGCAGAACGTTTTCACGGAGAAGACCATGCTGCTGCGCCTGACCTGCCTGCTGTTGTTGTCGCTCTGCCTGCCACTGACGGCCCTGGCCGAAGACGCGCCCCTCAACGAAGTCCGCCCCGGCCTGTATGCCGGCGGCCAGCCCAGCGCCGCACAGCTGCAGGCCTTGGCTGCACAGGGCGTGCGCACCGTGATCGACCTGCGCCAGCCCGGCGAGGACCGGGGCTTCGATGAAACCCGCGTCGCCGAATCATTGGGCCTGCGCTACGTGCGCATTCCGGTGGCCGGCGCCGATGGCCTGGATACGGCCAACGTGCGCGCCGTGCACCTGGCCCTGCAGCAGAGCCAGGGGCCGGTGCTGCTGCACTGTGCGTCCGGCAACCGCGCCGGCGCCGTGCTCGGCCTGGTCAATGCACGGTACGAACATGCCAGCCCCGAACAGGCCCTTCAGCTGGGCCAGCGTGCTGGCCTGAAGTCGCTGGAAGCCGCCACCCGCCAACGCCTGGCAACGCCGGTCACCTCGCCCTGAACCCTCCGCACCAAGGACCCTGCCCACCATGACCCGCTGGTGGTCGCGCCTGCGACCGGACAACTTCACCCTCGCCCTGCTGTGCACCGTCGGCCTGGCCTCGCTGCTGCCGATGAAGGGCGCCGCCGCCATCGTCCTCGACGATGTCACCACCGTCGCCATCGCTGCACTGTTCTTCCTGCATGGCGCGCGCCTGCCGCGCGAGTCGATCATCGGCGGCATGCTGCACTGGCGGCTGCACCTGACCATCCTGGCCTGCACCTTCATCCTGTTCCCGCTGCTGGGGCTGATGTTCAAGCCACTGTCGGGCTGGCTGCTGACTCCGGAGCTGTACCTGGGCGTGCTGTTCCTGTGCACCCTGCCGTCCACCGTGCAGTCGTCCATCGCGTTCACCTCGATGGCCCGCGGCAACGTGCCGGCAGCGGTGTGCAGCGCCTCGCTGTCGAGCATCCTCGGCGTGTTCCTGACCCCACTGCTGCTGACCGCGCTGGCCGGCACCTCCGGCGGCGTGCATGACCCACTGCACGCGATCGGCGGCATCATGCTGCAGCTGCTGGTGCCGTTCGTGGCCGGCCACCTGCTGCGGCCGTGGATTGCCGGCTGGGTTGAGAAGCAGCGCGCGCTGCTGCGCTACACCGACCAGGGCACGATCCTGCTGGTGGTGTATTCGGCGTTCGGCGAAGCGGTGACCGAAGGGTTGTGGAGCAAGACACCGCTGCTCTCGTTGCTGGCCGTGGCCGTGGTGGCTGCCGTGCTGCTCGGCATCGCCATGCCGCTGATCACCTTCATCGCCCGCCGGCTGCGCTTCAACCGCGAGGACGAGATCGCCATCGTGTTCTGCGGCTCGAAGAAGAGCCTGGCCACCGGCGTGCCGATCGCCAAGGTGCTGTTCGCCGGCGGCAGCCTCGGCGCGATCGTGCTGCCGGTGATGATCTACCACCAGATCCAGCTGATCGTCTGCGGTGTGATCGCGCAGCGGTATGCGCGGCGCAAGCCCTGACAGGGCACGCGGGTTGTTCCGGGTAGACCATCCACGCATGGCGTGGATCTACTCCAAACCACGGATGGCGTGAACCACCAGTAGATCCACGCCATGCGTGGATGGGTTGCCTGACACTACGGATCCACGAGCGTGCCGACGCTCAGCTCCGGCATCCACACCCACAGGTCGTACGCCCGTTCCGCATGGGTATCGCCCCGCGGCCGCGGGGCCACCTGCTCTGGAAGTGGCCGCGCCATGCAACGGTCCGCGCACGCCCACGCCTGGCCACGCAGCGCACCCAACCGCACGCTGTAGATATCCAGGTCCCGCAGCTGGGAGGCCATGGGCCGCCTCTGCATTTCCGGCGGCATACCTTCCGGTCGCCGCAGCATGGCGTGGACATTGCCAGTCAGCACCAGCATGCGTGCATTGTCTGGCAACTCTCGATAGAGCCGTCGCAACTCGGCTGCCATGAAGTCATCGCGCGCCTGGTTGCCGCCACTGCTGGCATTGACGTCATAGCCAACCACTTCGATCACGCGCCCCTGCGTCTTCAGCACACGCAGGCCTTCGATCATCGCCAGCATGTCGCGGCTGCGGCGACCATCATGCTGGTCATCGCGCACGGTCCAGAACGCGCGGCCGTGCAGGTGCCGGCGCGCCCTGGCCCCGCCATCGGATTCCAGATAGTCGCGCAGCACAGGGTTCTCGGCGCGTGGCAGTTCCAGCGCCATCAGGACCGGGCCGTTGCGGCTGTAGTCGTCCACCAGCTGGCGTACCAGCAACGGGGTCTCGCGGGTGCCATGGAATTCGCCCAGTACCAGCAGGCGGTGCTCACCGGCATGCTGGCGGATCTGCGCGGCGGTGTCATCGGCATGCGCGGTGAGGGCCACACCCAGCGCCAGCAGCAGCGCGGTGGTCCAACGGAAGATCGAATGCATCCCTGCGCCTTCCTTTCCTTTGCGGTCAGGAACAGCAATGGCGACGCAGCAACCGCGGTTCAAGTAGATCCACGCCGTGCGTGGATGCTCCCGCCATCAGACCGGGCCTGAGTCGACCGTGGCTCGACTCTACAAAGGGCAGCCCCTCACAACCAGGGCAGGATCCAGTGGTCCACCAGCAGGAAGGCGAACAGCGCCATCAGGTACACGATGGAGTAATAGAACATCTTCATCGAGAACAATTCGTCCGGCGGGTTGAGCATGCGCCAGGCATACCAGAGGAACACCGCGTTGAGCACGATCGCGCCGCCCAGGTAGAACGCACCGCTCATGCCCACCAGGTACGGCAGCAGGCAGACCAGCGCCAGCACCACCGAATACGCCATGATCTGCTTGCGGGTATGCACCACGCCGTGGGTCACCGGCAGCATCGGGATCTCCGCCTTGGCGTAGTCCTCGCGGCGGAAGATCGCCAGCGCCCAGAAGTGCGGCGGGGTCCAGATGAAGATGATCAGCACCAGCAGCGACGAGTACGCCCAGTCCGACGAGCCCTGCATGCCGGTCACCGCCGCCCAGCCCAGCATCGGCGGCATCGCGCCGGCCAGGCCACCGATGACGATGTTCTGCGAGGTCGCACGCTTGAGGTACACGGTGTAGATCACCGCGTAGCCGATCAGCGAGGCGAAGGTGAGCACGGCGGTGATCAGGTTCACCCACAGCACCAGGATGGTCATCGACAGCACGATCAGCACACCGGCAAACACCAGCACCTGCCATGGCTTGACCTTGCCCACCACCAGCGGACGCCACGAGGTGCGCGCCATCTGCGCATCGATGTGCGCGTCCAGCAGCTGGTTGATGGCGGCCGCGGCAGAGGCCGCCAGCCAGATGCCGAGGAAACCGAGCACGCCGGCGCGCACCTGCTCCCAGCTCGGCACGCCCGGAATGGCCAGGACCATGCCGACCAGGGCGGTGAAGACGATCAGGGCAACGACCTTGGGCTTGGTCAGGTCCCAGTACTGGCGGTAATTGGAAAACATGGAGTCAGTCCGGGGCGCGCAGGCGGGCCAGCAGGCTGACCAGCACGAACAACAGGGCAACGGCCACGCCGTTGTGGGCCACCGCCACTTCCAGCGGCAGCGCCAGCTTCACGTTGAGGATGCCGAGGGTGACCTGCAGCACCAGCAGCGCGATCAGCGCGCTGGCCCAGCCACGCATGCTCGGCAAGCGGAACAGGCGCACGCCCAGCCACAGCAGGTAGACGGCCACCACCACCGCGAACAGCCGGTGCGCCATCTGGATGGCGATACGCGAGGCGCCATCCAGCACGCCGCCTTCGTAATCCACGCCGATGCCGCGCCACAGGGTGAAGCCTTCGACGAAGTTGTGCTGCGGCCACCACTGGTTGGCACAGCGCGGGAAGTTGTCCAGCGAGGCGCTGCCGCCGCCGCAGGCCAGCGCCGCGTAGTTGGCACTGACCCAGCCGCCCAGTGCGATCTGGGTGACCAGCACCGCCACGCCGATGCGCAGCACCCACTTCAGCTTCGGTGCTTCGGCCAGGGTGATCGGCATGTGCGTGGCGCGCCAGGCCATCCAGACCAGCAGCGCGAACATCAGCATGCCGCCCAGCAGGTGCCCCATCACCACGATGGGCTTGAGCAGCAGGGTCACCGTCCACATGCCCAGCAGGGCCTGGAAGATCACCACGGCCAGGGTCAGCAGTGCAGCGCGCGCCAGGTCGATGTTGCTCCAGCGCAGCGCCGCGATCAGCAGGATCGCCTCGCCGATCAGAGCCAAGGTACTGGCGGTGCCATGCCAGCCCATCATGTACAGCGGTATGCCGGCGGCCACCAGCACGCAGGCGGTCACCACCGCCGTGCTTCCGAATCGCCGCTTGCGCGTGGCCAGCAGCGCCAGGGTCAGGATCTCGATGCCCAGTGCGCCGGCCAGGAAGCGGTGCACCTGTTCACGCCAGGCCTTGTGGGTTTCCAGCGGGCGGATCTCCGCCGCCGGGTGGCCGATGGTCTCCTCCACGTGCTGCGGCCAGGTGGCCTGGCCATAGCAGGTCGGCCAGTCCGGGCAGCTCAGGCCGGCATCGGACAGGCGCACGAAGGCGCCGAACATGATCGTGCTCGCGGTCATGATCATGGCGAACCACGCCAGGCGGTGGAAATTGCGGTGCAGCGCCGGACGCGCGGAAAGGCTCATCAAACGGGACTCACTTCAGTTTCAGCAACGTGGCCATGTCCTTGCGCAGGCCACCGAGGTCGGTGCCCGGGGCATGACGCATGATCACGAAGCCGTTCGGATCGATCACGTAGACCGGCAGGCCAGCCGGATCGTCGACGCCGGGCAGGGCCGCGCGCAGTGCTGGCGACGGAGCCAGCGGCCGCAGCGCGGGCAGCGAGGCGATCGACGCCGGTGGCGTTCCCAGCCACAGGATTTCGACATTATCGGCGTTATGGCCGAACAGCTGCCACACCTTGCCCAGTCCCTGCGACAAAGTGACGCACTGGGCGTCGCAGGCACCGGCCGGCGCCACCAGCAGGCGCCAGGTGCGGGCTTCGGGGTTCCACGGGTACGGCTGGCCGTTGGCCAGGGTCGGCGCCTGCTGGCGCAGGTCCACAGGCGGCTTCAGCAGCTGGCCGGCATTGCGGTGCCCGGTGGGCTGCCAGCCAGAGAAGCGCAGCACGGCGGCCAGCGCCATCGCCCCGAAGAACACGGCAAACAGCAGCACCAGGGTCCGGCGGCCGGAGCCGCGCGCCTGCGGGGACGTAGCAGTGTTCATGCGGGGCATTTTCTCATGGTTGGGTGAGGGATGCGGGTGTGACGCCGCGGTAGTGCCGGCCGCTGGCCGGCACCCAGGAATGCGGGGGTTGCCGGCCAGCGGCCGGCACTACCGGGCAGCACGTCGCCTGCGCCACTCCAGTACCAGCGCGACCACCAGCACGGTCAGGGCCAGGCCGAACCACTGCACGGCGTAGCCCAGGTGGCGCTGCGGCGGCAGCGTGTTCGGCAGCAGGTCCAGGTCGCGTTCGTCGCCAAATGGCAGCGCCGGGTCCAGCCGCAGGACGCGATCGGGCAATGCCGGCAGGCCAAGCGCCGCCGCCAGGCCCTCGGCGGGCAAGCGGCTGGCCAGCCAACGCCCGGCCTCATCGGTAGCGGAGAACGCCGGGCCCAAGGCCAGCCCCGCCGACGGCGGCGGCGCCAGCAGGCCACGCACCGCCACCGGCGAAGGCGGCGACGGCACATCCGGCAGCCTGCGATCGGGCGGCAGCGCGCGCCAGCCCAGATCGACCAGCAGCACGCTGCCCTCGTCACTGCGGAACGGGCGATAGATCTTCACGCCCGCGCGGCCGTCCCGGATCTGGTTGTCCAGCAGCACCACGCCGGGCAGGAAACGGCCGTGGTCGGCCACGCCGTGCAATGCGCCAGGTGCAGCCAGGGCCTGCGCCAGTGGCAGCGCCTGTGCCACAGCTGGACCTTGTGCATCCAACATTGCCTGTTTGGCATGCATGCGCTGCAGCTGCCACAGCCCCAATGCGGTGAAACCAACCATTGCCAGCACCGCCAGCAGCCATCCGATCACGCGTGTGTGCTGGCGCATCATGACAAGTCCGCGCAAACGCGGTCAGATAGGCGCATCCACCCTGCCCTCGAGCCGCGCATGAGTGATTCGCTGAAGACCCTGCTGGTAATCGCGTTTCTGATCGTCATCGTCTGGAATCTGGGCGCCGGCCTGTATTACCTGCTGGTCGACCGCGGCCAGACCAAGCGCACGGTCAACGCACTGACGCGCCGCATCGCGGTGTCGGTTGCGTTGATCTTGCTGGTGATCGTGAGCATCTACATGGGCTGGATCAAACCGCACGGCATCGGCGGCTGAGGCCACCGATGCGTGCGCGGTCAAAGCACGTAGACGAACATGAAGAGCATCAGCCACACCACGTCGACGAAGTGCCAGTACCACGCGGCCGCTTCAAAACCGAAATGGTTGTCGCGGGTGAAGTGTCCCTTGGCCGAACGCAGCCACATCACGATCAGCATGATCGTGCCCAGCAGCACGTGCGCGCCGTGGAAGCCGGTCAGCATGAAGAACGTTGAACCGTAGATGCCCGAGCCGAGCGTCAGGTTCAGTTCCTTGTAGGCGTGGATGTACTCCTCCGCCTGCAGGGTCAGGAAGCCCAGGCCGAGCACCACGGTCAGGCCCAGCCAGATCAGCAGCTGGCGGCGGTTGCCGGCCTTCAGTGCGTGATGGGCGATGGTCAGGGTCACGCCGGAGGTGAGCAGGATCAGCGTGTTGATCAGCGGCAGGCCCCAGGCCGGGATGGTCTGGAACGCGCCGCCGATCGCCGCGGGGCCGTTGGTCGGCCAGCCGGCGGAATAACCCTGCCAGAGCAGCTCGTTGGTCATCACCCCGCGGCCTTCGCCGCTGAGCCACGACAGGCCCAGGTTGCGGGTGTAGAACAGCGCACCGAAGAAGGCGCCGAAGAACATCACTTCGGAGAAGATGAACCAGATCATCCCCATCCGGAACGAGCCATCGACCTGGTGGTTGTAGTTGCCCGCCTGCGACTCGCGCACCACGTCGCTGAACCACCAGAACAACGTCAGCACCAGCATCGCGATGCCGATGTAGAAGGTCCAGCGTCCCCAGCTGGCATCGTTGAGCCAGCTGGCCACGCCCACCATGGTCACCATCATCGCGATGGAACCCACGAACGGCCATTTGCTCTGGGCCGGGACGAAGTACACGTTGGCGTCGGTCGGTGTCTGGGCCATGTCGGTATCCGGGTCAGGGTGCGGCGTGCGCGCCTTCCGAGGTGGCGGCCGGGGCCAGCCGATCGGACAGCGCGTCGTTGCGATAGAAGGTGTAGGACAAGGTGATCGTCTTGATCTCCGGCGGCAGGTCCGGATCGACGATGAAACGCACCGGCATGTCGCGCTTCTCGCCAGCCTGCAGCGTCTGCGCGGTGAAACAGAAACATTCGGTCTTGCTGAAGAAGCCCGAGGCACGCGCCGGCGCCACCGAAGGCACCGCACTGCCGACCACCGCCTGCTGGCTGTCGTTGCGCGCGAAGTACAGCGCCTCGTTGAGTTCGCCGGGCACCACGTCCATGGTCAGCTGTTCGGGATGGAACGACCACGGCAGGCGCGAATTGACGCCGCCATCGAACTCCACGCGCACGGTGCGCTTGCCGGTGGCGGCGCCTGCACTGGCTTCGCCACCGGGGCCGCGTTCCAGGCGCACACCGAACACCTTCTCGCAGGCGATGCGGTACAGCGGCACCAGCGAGAACGTGAGCAGGAACACCGCCACCGCCACACCGATCAGGCGCGGCAGCCCCGCACTGCGTGACGGTGTGCTGGCCGGTGCCTCGCTCATCGGCCGATCACCCCGCTGAGGATGAAGCCGACGTAGACCAGCACGGCGATGGCGCCGACCCACATCGCCGTGCGCCTGGCGCGCTGCCGTTGCTGTTCGATGCCGTGGCGTTGGGCTTCGGTCTGGCTTTGGCTTTGGCTTTGGCTTTGGCTTTGGCTTTGGTAGAGCCGACTGTTAGTCGGCTGCACTTCGCGAGTCGACTGACAGTCGACTCTACCGATCGGCAGCGGGCTCTCGTTATGCATGCCCCACCTCAATGCGTGATGTCGTCATGCGCCAGATCTCCCGGACGGATGGTCGGCGGCGTGGTGAAGGTATGTGCCGGTGCTGGCGACGGCAGCGTCCACTCCAGGCCGCGCGCGCCTTCCCAGGAACGGGCCTCGGCCTTCTCGCCGTTGCGCAGGGACGACAGCAGGATCGCGGCCATCATGAACGGGGTGACGAACATGCCGAACGCACCGATCGAGCTGATCAGGTTCCAGTCGGCAAACGCCACGCTGTAATCGGGAATGCGGCGCGGCATGCCGGCCAGGCCGAGGAAATGCTGCGGGAAGAACAACAGGTTGACGAATACGATCGACCACCAGAAGTGCACCTTGGCCCACTTCTCGCTGTACATCCGCCCGGTCCACTTCGGCCACCAGTAGTACACCGCGGCGATCAGTGCGAACACCGCACCGGTCACCAGCACGTAGTGGAAGTGGGCGACCACGAAGTAGGTGTCGTGGTACTGGAAGTCGGCGGCGACGATCGCCAGCATCAGGCCGGAGAAGCCACCGATGGTGAACAGGATGACGAAGGCCACCGACCACAGCATCGGTGCCTCGAACGTCAACGAGCCCCGCCACATGGTGCTGACCCAGTTGAACACCTTCACCCCGGTCGGGATCGAGATCAGCATGGTGGCGAACATGAAGTAGATCTCGCCGCCCAGCGGCATGCCCACGGTGAACATGTGGTGGGCCCAGACGATGAACGACAGGAAGGCGATCGCGGCGGTGGCGTACACCATCGCCTGGTAGCCGAACAGCGGCTTGCGGCTGAAGGTCGGGATGATCTCGCTGACCACGCCGAAGGCGGGCAGGATCATGATGTAGACCTCGGGATGGCCGAAGAACCAGAAGATGTGCTGGTACATCACCGGGTCACCGCCACCGGCGGCATTGAAGAAGCTGGTGCCGAAGAACTTGTCGGTCAGCAGCATGGTCACCGCACCGGCCAGCACCGGCATCACCGCGATCAGCAGGAAGGCGGTGATCAGCCAGGCCCAGCAGAAGATCGGCATTTTCAGCAGGTCGATGCCCGGCGCACGCATGTTGAGCACGGTGGCGATGATGTTGATCGCGCCCATGATCGAACTGATGCCGGCCACGTGGATGGCGAACACGCTGAAAGCAACGTTGTAGCCGCCCTGCAGCGACAGCGGCGGGTACAGCGTCCAGCCGCCGGCCGGTGCACCGCCCGGCAGGAACAGGGTCAGCAGCAGCAGGCTGAAAGCCACCGGCAGCAACCAGAACGACCAGTTGTTCATGCGTGGCAGCGCCATGTCCGGCGCGCCGATCTGCAGCGGGATCATCCAGTTGGCCAGGCCGACGAAGGCCGGCATCACCCCACCGAAGATCATCACCAGCGCATGCACGGTGGTCATCTGGTTGAAGAACTCGGGCTTGACGAACTGCAGGCCCGGCTGCGCCAGCTCTGCGCGGATCACCACGCTCATCGCCGCGCCGATGATGAACATGATGAAGCTGAAACCGAGGTACAGCGTGCCGATGTCCTTGTGGTTGGTCGAGAAGAACCAACGTTCGAAGAAGCTCTGGTGGTGATGGTGATCGTCGTGCCCAACTGCCGAGTGCGCCATTGCAAAACACCTCTCAGAATCGGTTGTCACCGCGGCCGCGAACGGCCGCGGGCTTTACATCACGCTCCGCTGGCCGCGGTGGCAGGCGCGCTGCCGGCTTCTGCAGCAGCAGGCGCAGCCGGTGCCTCGCCCGTCGGTGCAGTCGGTTCGGCAGGTGCCGCAGGCGTGGCGGGCTCGGCGGGCGGCGCCGGCTTGCGCTGCGCCAGCCACTTCCTGAAGTCCTCCTTGGACACCGCCTCGACCACGATCGGCATGAAGCCGTGGTCCTTGCCGCACAGCTCGGCGCACTGGCCGCGGTAGACACCGGGCTGCTCGATGCTGGTCCAGGCTTCGTTGATGAAGCCGGGGATGGCGTCCTGCTTCCAGCCCAGCGCCGGTACCCACCAGGCGTGGATCACGTCGTCGGAGGTGATGACGAAACGCACCTTGGTATCGACCGGCAGCACCAGGCGGTTGTCGACATCCAGCAGGTAGTGCGGATGGCTTTCGCGGGTCGGCACGATGCCGCTCTGCCGCACCCGGTCGGACTCGCGGTCCAGGCGGCTGGTGAAGGTGACGTTCTCGCCGAGGTATTCGTACTTCCACATCCACTGGTAGCCGGTGACCTTCACCGTCATCTCGGCATCGCGGGTGTCGTACATCTTGATCAGGTTGGCCGTGGCCGGCCATGCCATCACGATCAGGATGATCACCGGGATCACTGTCCAGATGATCTCGGCCTTGGTGTTGTGGCTGAAGGTGGCCGCGACCGCGCCCTTGGATTTGCGGAACTTGAAGATGGCGTAGGCCATCGCCCCGAACACGATGACGCCGATCACCGTGCAGATGATCAACGACAGGTTGTTCGATTCCCAGGCCAGGCGCGAGGTCTGGGTCACCCCCTTGCCCATGTTCAGCTGCCACGGCTTCGGATCGGCCGCCTGGGCCCAGGCCAACGCCGGCATCAGTCCCCCGGTCGCCAGCATCGCGGCGACCGCGTTCACGCACTTCGTGCCCCACCTGCTGCTTTGCTTCATTGCCTAGACCCTTAGCGTCGTCGGTTGCCGCCATCGCTGGCGGCGAGCAAGCTTTCAAGTGTCTCTGCGAGCGTCTGACGTTCGGCCGGCGCGAGGAAACTCCCCACCTCCACCTGCCGGCCGCTGGATGCCAGCCGGACCCTCTCATCGTCGGTGAGCAGGCGCACCCAGTGGGGATGGGCCCGGAACACCGGCGATCCACCGGGTACGGGGATGACCTCCACGTACGCCGGCACCACCCGGATCTCCTCCTGCCGTTCACCGCTGCGCCACAAGGCACGCAGCGCGGCCGCCAGCACCAGGCTGTACAGCAGCGCGAACAGGGGGGCGAATGCATTGCCGGCCAACCACCCGAGGGCGGACACCAGCCACATCGCACCCCACAACACGGTGAACAACAGGACGAACTGCCGGGCATCGAGCGCCCGTGGGGGACGCAGCCGCAGCTGCGTACCTGACCCATCCGGAGCTGGAAGCACCTCGATCATGTCGCAACCGCGTTCCTGCCGCGGGAAACGCCTCGATGGTAGCCCCGCCCTCTCGCCGGTAGCAAGGGTGCATTCACACATTTTCCGATGCTGCAACACAGCATGAGGTCGGCGGTACGAATGACGAATTCGGCATAAACTCGTCCGCACTTGCTGAACACGCTGAATCCACCGCAGCTATTGGCTATCAGCGCTTCACGAAGGTGGCTGCTGGGCACTTCCGCAACCCGCAAAAATGATTAAAATCGCCAAGTTTTCCACTGGCCGGACCGGCATGAACGCACCTTCCTCCTCCCCTGCAGCCCACGACGCCCCGCGTCCCGGCGCGTTGCTGTCGCCGGAACTGCCGGCGCCCCCCAATCCGTTCCGCCAGGCCATCACCGACGCCTGGTTGAAGGACGAGGCCACCCACGTGCGCGAGCTGCTGGCGCAGGCCCGCCTGCCCGCCGACGAGCAGGCCCGGGTGCAGGCACTGGCCGCCGACCTGGTCGGCCGCGTGCGCGTGCGCGCCAAGGACCAGGGCGCCATCGAAGCCTTCATGCGCCAGTACGACCTGGGCAGCGAGGAAGGCGTGCTGCTGATGTGCGTGGCCGAGGCACTGCTGCGTATTCCGGACCAGGACACCGCCGACAAGCTGATCCGCGACAAGCTGGCCGATGCCGACTGGGAAAAGCACCTGGGCGGCAGCGACTCGGTGCTGGTCAATGCCTCCACCTGGGGCCTGATGCTGACCGGCAAGCTGGTGCAGATGAACGACGCCACCCGCGCCGATGCGCCCAGCGCGTTCAAGCGCCTGGTCGGCCGCGTCGGTGAGCCGGTGGTGCGCCTGGCCGTGCGCCAGGCGATGAAGATCATGGGCCACCAGTTCGTCATGGGCCGCACCATCAGCGAAGCGCTGGCGCGCTCGCACAAGGGCGACAACGCCAGCTACCGCTACTCCTTCGACATGCTCGGCGAAGGTGCGCTGACCATGAAGGACGCGCTGCGCTACCTGGAAGACTACCGTCGTGCGATCCACGCCATCGGCGGCGATCACAAGGCACGCGGCGGCCGTCCGGATGGCGACGTCAACAATGCCCCGGGCATCTCGATCAAGCTGTCGGCGCTGTACCCGCGCTACGAGCACGCCAAGCGCGAGCGCGTGCTGAAGGACCTGGTGCCGGGCGTGCTGGAACTGGCGCAGCTGGCCAAGAGCTATGGCATCGGCTGCACCGTCGACGCCGAAGAGTCCGACCGCCTGGAACTGTCGCTGGACATCATCGAGCAGGTGTTCTCCGACGCCTCGCTGGCTGGCTGGGATGGCTTCGGCGTGGTCGTGCAGGCCTACCAGAAGCGCACCCCGTACACGATCGACCACCTGGCCGACATGGCGCGCCGCTCCGGTCGCCGCCTGCAGGTGCGCCTGGTCAAGGGCGCGTACTGGGACGCCGAGATCAAGCGCGCGCAGATCGAAGGCTACCCGGGCTACCCGGTGTTCACCCGCAAGCAGAACACCGACGTGTCCTACCTGGCCTGCGCCAAGCGGCTGTTCACCCATGCCGACGCGATCTACCCGATGTTCGCCACGCACAACGCGCATACCATCGCGGCCGTGCGCAGCATCGCCAACGGCGGCGTGTACGAGCACCAGAAGCTGCACGGCATGGGCGACGACCTGTATGCCGAGGTGGTGCCGGCTGACCGCCTGGGCCTGCCCTGCCGCGTGTATGCACCGGTCGGTTCGCATGAAGACCTGCTGCCGTACCTGGTGCGTCGCCTGCTGGAAAACGGCGCCAACTCCAGTTTCGTCAACCGCATCACTGACGAGCGCGTGCCGATCGCCGACCTGATCCGCGATCCGGTCGAGATGGTCGCCTCGTTCGCTTCGATTCCGCATCCCAAGATCCCGCTGCCGGTTGACCTGCTGCGCAGCCAGAACCACGACAGGAAGAACTCCATGGGCGCCAACCTCGCCAACGACAACGAACTGCGCGCCCTGGCCGAGCAGATCAACGCGGCTGTGAAGCCCTGGCAGGCCGCGCCGCTGGTGCCGGGTGCCAACCCGGCCGGCACCGCGCTGCCGGTGACCAACCCGGCCGACACCCGTGAAGTGGTTGGCCAGTGGCTGGCCGCAGACGCCGCCACCGTGCAGAAGGCCCTGGCGAATGCCGTAGCCGCGCAGCCGGCCTGGAACCGCACCCCGGCCGCCAGCCGCGCCGCCATCCTCGAGCACGCCGCCGACCAGCTGGAAGCACGCATGCCGGAATTCATGGCGCTGTGCGTGAAGGAAGCCGGCAAGAGCCTGCCCGACAGCATCGCCGAAGTGCGCGAAGCGGTGGACTTCCTGCGCTACTACGCCAAGCAGGCGCGCGAGCAGTTCAGCCACGCCGAGAAGCTGCCGAGCCCGACCGGTGAGTCCAACGAGCTGCAGCTGCACGGCCGCGGCGTGTTCGTCTGCATCAGCCCGTGGAACTTCCCGCTGGCGATCTTCCTGGGCCAGGTCGCTGCCGCCCTGGCCGCCGGCAACAGCGTCATCGCCAAGCCGGCCGAGCAGACCAACCTGATCGGCTACTACGCGGTGAAGCTGCTGCACGACGCCGGCGTGCCGGCCGAGGTGGTGCAGTTCCTGCCGGGCGACGGTGCTACCGTCGGTGCCGCGCTGACCGCCGACCCGCGCGTGGCCGGCGTGGCCTTCACCGGCTCCACCGACACCGCCCGTGCGATCAACCGCGCGATGGCGGCGCGTGACGCCGCCATCGGTGTGCTGATCGCCGAGACCGGTGGCCAGAACGCCTTCATCGCCGATTCGTCGGCGCTGCCGGAACAGCTGGTCAAGGACGCGATCGGTTCGGCCTTCACCTCCGCCGGCCAGCGTTGCTCGGCTGCGCGCGTGCTGTTCGTGCAGGACGACATCGCCGACAAGGTGATGACCATGCTGGCCGGTGCGATGAAGGAACTGAAGGTCGGCAACCCCGGCCTGCTGTCCACCGACGTCGGCCCGGTGATCGACGCAGATGCGCTGAAGATCCTGCAGGACCACGCTGAGCGCATGGACCGCGAAGCGCGCCTGATCGCCGCCGCCGAGCTGTCGGCCGAGGCCGCCAACGGCACCTTCTTCGCACCGCGCGCGTACGAACTGAAGGACCTGGGCCAGCTGCAGAAGGAAGTGTTCGGCCCGGTGCTGCACGTGATCCGCTGGAAGGGCGACCAGCTCGACGCGGTGATCGACCAGATCAACGCCACCGGCTACGGCCTGACCCTGGGCGTGCATTCGCGCATCGACGAGACCGTCGACCGCATCAGCAACGGCGTCCATGTCGGCAACGTCTACGTCAACCGCAACCAGATCGGTGCGGTGGTCGGCGTGCAGCCGTTCGGCGGTCAGGGCCTGTCCGGCACCGGCCCGAAGGCCGGCGGCCCGCACTACCTGCTGCGCTTCGCCACCGAAAAGACGGTGACGGTGAACACCACCGCCGCCGGCGGCAATGCCTCGCTGCTGACCCTGGGCGACTGATCGCCCGGTTGATGCAGTGAACGAAAAACCCCGCGAAAGCGGGGTTTTTTGTGCCCTGCTTCCTGTAGAGCCGGGCCCACGCTCGGTTTGCCTCGCACAGCCGAGCGTGGGCTCGCTCTACAGAGGCTGGGCCACACTGAACCGATTGTCCGCCCGCTTCGCCAGCTCGCTCTGCACGCGCGCGATGCGCGCTTCCAGCCCCCCCTCCAGCAGCACGTAGTCGACTCCCCGCGCCTCCAGCTCGCGCACGTACCACGCATGCTGCTGCGCCCGGAAGGCTTCGCCCACCCGCGTGCCGTCCTGGTCGAACGGGATATCCGGCGCACACAGGAACAGCAGGTCATACGGTCGCAATGCAGCCTGCCGCAGTGCCTCCGGCGCCGTACCAGACATCCAGCCGCTGTAGCCCAGCGTCACCAGCGGCGTGGTATCGCAGAACAGCCAGCGATGCGCATGCCGTGCGGTCTCGTCTTCGTGCTGCGGCTGTGCCATTGCGATGCGAAGCAGATCATCTGGCGTCAGCTCTCCGCCCTGCTGCTCCCATAGCGTGCGGCCATACTCCGGCACCCAGGCGGTCTGCAGTCGCTCGGCCATCACGCGCGCCAGCGTGGTCTTTCCGCTGGACTCGCCACCAATGAACGCCACGCGCTGCACATAGCCGGCATAGACCTGCGGTGCGAGGCCATGACGGTGCGCATGCGGATCGGCGCGCAGCTGGGTGCCACACGCCTGCCCGACGTCCAGTGCGCGTTCGAGCCGCTCATGGCGTACCGGCGCGCCGAAGTGCGTGGCCAGCGCCTGCGCGAAGCCGTCGCCGTAGTCCTCGCCGGTGTAGACCGCCTGCACCGGCCCGCCGAACAGGCTCAGGCACAGCCAGGCGGTGAACTCGCGCTGCACGTGCTCGTTGTCGCTGTCCTGCGGCAGCGTGCGCACGGGCAAACCGTGCTGCGTGCACAATGCCGCCAGGCGCGCGTCATCAAGCACCGCCACCGTCGCCTGCGGGAAGCGCGCTCGCAGCCAGCGCTCGCGACGCTCGGCGCTGTAGCCTGGGAAACCCGGCTGCGACCAGCCGATCACCAGCAGCTGCCGGCAGCGCGTGGCGGCGAAGTCGATCAGGTGTTCGTGACCCAGATGCAGCGGGCAGAACTTGCCCACCACCAGGCCGCGTGCAACGCGCTCAGGCAGCAGCATCGGCCGTCTTGGCCTCGTCACGCATCAGGTGCCGCCAGTGGCGCAAGGCCACCAGCGCATTGACCCAGAAGCCCACGTACAGGATCGAGGTCAGGTGCAGGCCACGGCTGTAGTACAGCGGTACCGCAACGGTGTTCACCAGCAGCCACACCCACCACGATTCCAGCTTGCGTCGCATCATCAGGATCTGCGCGATCACACTCAACACCAGCACTGCCGAATCGATGTAGGGCGCATAGGCGTTGGTCAGTCGGGTCAGCATCCAGCCGTAGCCGAAGGTGGCCACTACCGCCAGCGGCACCAGCCAGGCCCAGGCACGTGGGCGCAGCGCGGTGATCGGCAGCGGCGCGCCATGGTCACCGCGCAGCCACTGCCACCAGCCCAGCACGCTGATGGCGATGAAGAAGAACTGCAGCACCATGTCCGCATACAGGTGCGATCGTTCGAACACCGCAGCAAACAATGCGCAGCCGACGATGCCCAGCCACCAGGTGTGCACGTTGTTGCGGCCGGCCAGCAGGATCGAGCCGGCGACGGCGATGTTGGCAGCCAGCTCCAGCTGGAAGTTCGGGTCGGACAGGTTCATGACGCTATTGTCGCGTAGATCCACGTGCGTGGATGGCCCACACCACTCCGCAAAAAAAAAGGCCCCGCTTGCGCGGGGCCTCCTTTCGTACTGCTTCAGGCAATCGCCCGATTCAGAACTTGTACTGCATCGAAGCCGCCAGCACGTCGCCGCTGACCTTGTACTTGCCGGTCACGGTGTTGGCGGTGGCCGAGGTCGAGGTCACGTTCGGATCCTTGGTGAACAGGTGGGTGTAGCCCACGCTGTATTCCATCTTGTCCGAAGCGGCGTAGGTCAGGCCCAGCGACAGCCACTTGCGGGTGGTGTCCGGCACGCGCACGTCGCGGTGGGCGTCGGTGGTCGGGGTCTGGTCATAGGCCAGGCCGCCACGCAGGGTCAGCTTGTCGTTCACGCGGAAATCGGTACCGATCGACGCGAAGGTGGTGTCGCGGTAGTGGAACGGCAGCACGCTGTCCGGCTGGTTGGAGTCATAGTCGACGGTGACCTGGTCGAACTTGCTCCACGCGGTGCGCGTGACTTCGGCCATGATCTGCCACTGGTCGTTCACGCGGTGGGTGAAGCCCACGGTGGCGCTGGCCGGCAGGGTGATGGTCGCGCGACCGTTGCTGTCGATGAAGGTACCCGGGGCAGCGGTGGCCAGGAAGGCCGCCGCATTCTGCGGAATGGTGAAGTCCGCCTTGCCATCGGTGATCTTGTGCTCGACCTTCGAGCGGTAGCTGAAGGCGATGTTGGTGCCTTCCACCGGGGTGACGGTCATGCCCAGGGTATAGCCGACCGACACTTCATCGCCCTTGATGCGCAGGTAGCCATCGGCGGTACCCGGCGAGAAGCCGAGCTGGGCAGCCTGGCGTGCAGCCGCCTGCGACGCCGCCAGAGCCTGGGCGGCGGTGCCGCCGGCAGCCAGCACGCGCGCCGCAGCGGTGCGCTGGGCAGTGGCGTTGATCGCGGTGCCGGTGTCGACAGCGCTGGTCAGGTCGACGTTCAGGCGCTCGGCGAACACCGACGCACCGAACGACAGGTACGGATTGACGTCATAGGAGAACGCCACGCCCAGGTCGACCGCCTGCAGCTCGGTCTTGACGCCGTTGTAGCGGCCGACCCAGTCGCGGTCGTATTCGGTCTTGAAGCCGAACGGCACGGTCAGCGATGCACCGAAGTGCATGTTCTCCTTCTCGCCGAACGGCAGGTGGAAGTAGGCGGCCGGAACCGGGGCGATCATGCCCGCGTCGCCGCCGTTGCCGCCGGAAATCGGCTGGCCGTTGCCGTACTGGCCCTGGCCACGGAACTTGGCGCCGAAGCTGATGGCGCTGACGTCGCCCTGGATCAGGGTGCCGTCGAGCAGGCGCATGGAGGCCGGGTTGGTGGCGATGACCGAGGCGTCACCTTCGGTCGAGGTGGAGCCGGCGAACGCGCGGCCCAGGCCCTTGGCGCTGTTTTCCTTCAGCTGGAAGGCGGCAGCATTGGCATCGGCGGCGGCCAGCGCACCGGCAACGCCGACGGCCAGCAGGGTCAGTCGGGCAATGGTGGAAGCGGTTTGCATCGTAGTTCTCTCTCTCCGGTAAGCGGTGATGGTGCTCTGAGTGCGCCTGCGCCCGGCAGGCCCAGAGGCCCGTCGAAGCGCGCCGGATTCCCCTCCCGACATACGACGCCGTATGCGAGTATTACCCAGAGCCGTTAATGAAACAATAACGACGCAGGCGGATTTTTCGTCTCAAAAGCTGAACAGGACAATCCCCGCCGCAAGCGCCCGCACGCTAGGCTAGTGCCCATGTTCGTCTCCCTCCCGTCCCGCAAGAAGGCGGCCCTGCGCTGGGCCACGCCCGTGCTGTTTGCGGCACTGTGGCTGGCGTTCCTGTGGTCGATCTCGCGCCCGGACGATGCCCGCGGCAGCCTCTGGCTGGACTGGGGCGCCCTGTCCACCGGCCTGACCCACCCGCTCGACTGGTGGGCGACGCTGCAGGACGGCAGCGTGCTGCGCCTGTTCACCGCCCTGTTCCTGCACGCGGACTGGTCGCATCTGCTGGGCAACCTGGTGTTCCTGCTGATCTTCGGCCTGCCCGCTGAGCGGGTGCTGGGCCCCTGGCGCCTGCTACTTCTGTTCCTGGTCGGCGGCGCGGTGTCGAACCTGGTGGCGATCTACACCATGGGCAGCCCGGACCAGATCATCATCGGTGCCAGTGGCGCGGTCTCGGCGCTGATCGGCGCCTATCTGGCCCTGTTCCCGGGCGCCCGGCTGGGCGTGGTGATCCCGCTCGGCCTGTTCCTGGAGTTCGTGCGGGCCCCGGCCTACCTGCTGATCGGCGTCTGGGCCGCACTGCAGGTGGTGTTCGCCCATATCGGCCCAAGCTTCGGCATGGTGGCCTGGTGGGCGCACATCGGCGGCTTCGTGTTCGGCCTGGTGTACGGGGTCTACGTGCGCGCGGCCATCGCCCGCCGCCTACGCAAGCGCCACGGCTTCTGACCCCTGGTAGTGCCGGCCGCTGGCCGGCATTTGGTTTCTTCTTCCGCCCTTGAGCCGACGCCGGGTATGGCCCGGCGCTACCTCACGGCTTCGCTGGGGCCGGTGCGGGCTTTGCTTCCGGCTTTGCTTCCGGCTTTGCTTCCGGCTGTGCTTCCGGCTTAGGTTCGACCTTCGCTTCCGTCTTCGCCGCAGCGGCCTTCGCGGCCTTGGCCGCATCCGCCTTCGCCGCTTCGGCCTTCAAGCGTGCAGCCACCGAACCCGGGTTCTTCAGCTCGGCCAGCGCGTCGTTGATCGGGCCATCGCCCGGCAGCACCGCACCGGCGTGGTAGCCCTCGGTGCCTTCGTCGTCGCCACGCAGATGGCCCGGCAGGGTCGCTTCGCTGTAATCGCTCAGGCTGGCCGGCAGTGCCTCGTCTTCCGGGCGCGCCGCAGGCTTCAGTTCGACCTCCGGCACGATGCCAGTGGCCTGGATCGACTTGCCGCTGGGCGTGTAATAACGCGCGGTGGTCAGCTTCACCGAATCGCCGTTGTCCAGCGGCAGCACGGTCTGCACCGAGCCTTTGCCGAAGGTGCGGCTGCCGACCACGCGCGCGCGCTTGTTGTCGCGCAGCGCCCCAGCCAGCACTTCCGAGGCGCTGGCCGAACCGGCATCGACCAGCACCACCACCGGTGCGCCCTTCAGCAGGTCGCCCGGCGTCGCATCGAACCGGGCATCGCTGATGCTGATGCGGCCGCGGGTGCTGACGATGTTGCCCTTGTCGAGCAGGTCGTCGGCCACCTGCACGGCGGCAGTCAAAAGGCCGCCCGGGTTGCTGCGCAGATCCAGCACC
Source organism: Stenotrophomonas sp. YJH_SMC_40 (assembly GCF_059368615.1). NCBI lineage: Bacteria > Pseudomonadati > Pseudomonadota > Gammaproteobacteria > Lysobacterales > Lysobacteraceae > Stenotrophomonas > Stenotrophomonas sp. YJH_SMC_40. The sequence goes on from NZ_JCAFRX010000007.1 coordinate 269,224, forward strand.
AGGCCCTTGAGCTGGCCACCGGACTGCTTCTGCAGCTGCTGCAGGTGCTTCTGGAAGTCCGACCCGGTGTCGGCCTGGAAGGTGCTCAGGCGGATGTAGCCGTAGCCCGGCTCCAGCAGGCGGCTGCGCACGCTGGTCACGCGGATGGTCTGGCGGGTGAGGCTGACGTCGAACGGCTTCGGCTTGCCCGCGCGCACGATGGTCAGCACCACCTTGCTGCCGGCTGGGCCACGCAACGGTTCGCTCGCATCAATGGCGCTGATCGGCTTGCCGTCGATGGCGATGATCAGGTCACCGGCGAGGATGCCGGCCTTGGCCGCCGGCGTGTCGTCGATCGGCGAGATGACCTTCATGCTGGCGTTGTCGGGCTGCTGCTGCAACTCCACGCCGATGCCCTCGTAGGCGCCGTTGGCCTGCTCGTCGAAGGCCTGCGCGTCTTCCTTGTTGAAGTACGTGCTGTGCGGGTCGAGGTCGAGCAGCAGGCCGCGCACCGCCGACTGCATCAGCTTCTTGTCATCGACCGGGTCGACATAGGCCGCGCGCACCGCGTTGTACACGGCGACGAAGCGGCGGATGTCCTCCAGCGGCACCTTCGAGGTCACCGCCTCCTCGCTGTTCGCTGCCTGCCCGCTGGTTTCCTTGCTCGGGGCGGGCGCGGTCTGCTGCGCCCAGGACAGCGCTGGCAACAGGGCCAGCAAGAGGGTGGCGGTACGGGCTGCGCGCATGGATCACTCCTGTCGACGTTGGCATCGTGCCCAAGGCACATGCGTCGATTATGCGCGAAGCACAGCTAAATTCCCGTTGAATCCGTCCGCCACGCGACAGCGCCGGATTCAGCGCCGCTGCAGCCAGCTGTCCGGGTTGACCGGCTGCCCGCCCCGGCGCAATTCGAAGTACAGCGCGGTCACGCCCTGGCCACCGGAATTGCCGACCTTCGCCACCGCATCGCCGCGGCTGACCCGGGCACCCGCATCCTTCAGCAGGGTGTCGTTGTGCGCGTACAGGCTCATGTAGCCGTTGCCGTGATCGACGATCAGGATCATGCCGTAGCCGGTCATCCAGTCGGAGAACACCACGGTGCCGTCGGCCACGGCGGTGACGGTGCTGCCGGCGGGCGCGCCGATCAACACACCACTGCTGGTGCGGCCGTCGGGCAGCTTTCCGCCGTAGCGGGCCAACAGGTTGCCCGACAACGGCCAGCCCAGGCCACCCACCTTCGGCGCCGGCGCAGAGGCAACGGCAGGCGGGACCTTGGTGGGCGGCGGTGGCGGGCGGCCCTGCGCGGCGGCCTGGCGTGCGGCACGCTCGGCGGCGGCCTTTTCAGCGGCCGCCCGCCGTGCCGCGGCGCGGCGCTCGGCTTCGGCCCGTGCCGCAGCGGCACGCAGGTTGGCCAGCAGCGTTTCCAGTGCCTTGGCGTCCTGGCCCAGCGCCTGTTCCTTCTCGCGCTGGTCCTTGAAGCGCTCATCCAGCGAGGCGACGGTCCTGGCGCGATCGCGACGGTCGGCTTCCAGCGCCGCAGCCTGCTGCTTCTGGTCCTGCTGCGCACCCTGCAGCTTCTGCTTGCGCTCGGCGATCTGCGCCTGCAGCACTTCCAGCTCTTTCAGGTCGGCTGTCAGCGTGGTGATGCGCTGTGCCCGCTCGCGTTGCAGGTAGCGGTGGTAGGCCAGGGCACGATTGGCATCGGCCACCGTGTCCTGCGACAGCAGCAGCTTCAGAGGTGCATGGTTGCCCAGCTGGTAGGCCGCACGCAGCAGGCCGGCCAGCTCGCGATGCTGCTGGGCGAGGTTGGCCTGCAGCGCGCTGCGGCGTTGTTCGGCCTCGGCCAGGGCCCTTCCCTGCTCGCGCAGCGCAGTTTCAGTCTGCGCAAGCGCACGGCCGGTGCGGGCCACCTTCTCGTCCGCCTCACGCAGCTGCTGCGAGGCCTGGCCCCGCTGGCCCTCGATCTGCCTGCGCTCCTGCGCCACGCCCTTCAACTCGCTACGCAGCTTCTGCAGCTTGCGCTCGGTCTCGCGGGTGGTCTGTGCGGCGCCCGGCAACGGCAGCGCCAAGGCGATGGCCAGCCCCAACAGCAGGCAGCGCCCGCCGCGGATGGCGGCGATGTGATGTCGGCGTGATGGGAAGGCGTTGTCGCGCAAGGGCTTTCCAGTGACTTCAGGCAGTTGCAGGGGGTACCGGGGAATGGTGACATCTCCGCACGCGGCCTGCCAGCCGCACATCCATCGAGGTCCCATGAAAACTCTTTCCATTCCGCTGTTGTTGGGCGTCCTGCTCGTTGCCGGCCCCGCCGGTGCCCAGGACAACATCAGCAAGGTCAACGGCAGCATCAGCGCCGAGCCTGGCCAGCGCTACGGCAAGCTGGATACCGTCAACGGCGGTATCCGGGTTGGTGAAGGCGTCGAGACCGGCAGCATCGACACCGTCAACGGCGGGGTCAAGGTGGCCGACCGTGCACGTACCGGCAAGATTGAAACGGTCAACGGCGGCGTACGCCTGGGCCGCGAGGTGATTGCACACGGCAGCGTCAGCACCGTCAACGGCAGCATCTTCACCGATCGCGGCAGCCAGATCGAAGGCGGCGTCGAAACCGTGAACGGTGGCATCGGCCTGGTCGAAAGCCGCGTCGGCAAGGACGTGGAGACCGTCAACGGCGATATCACCGTCGGCATCGGTTCCCAGGTCAACGGCGGTGTGCACGTGCGCAAGCCGAACTTCAGCGTCTCGCTCACCGCCAGCCGCAAGCCGCGCGTGATCGTCGGCCCGAATGCCGTGGTCAACGGCCCCCTGCAGTTCGAACGCGAGGTGGTGCTTTACGTGCATCGCACCGCGCGCATCGGTCCGGTCACCGGCGCCGAACCGATCCCGTTCGACACCGAAACCGCCCCGGCGGACTGAGCGCACCGGACCGCTTGGTTCGGTGATACTCGCTGATACCGGCCGTGCACGACGTGCGGCCGCCCTTTGTTTTCCAGGAATCGACGATGCCCCGCAAACTCCTCCTGTGCCTGGCCGCCGCGGCCGCGCTCAGTGCCTGCAAAGGCGAAGACACGCCGGCCACCGCACCGGCGTCAGCCACCGACACCGCTGCCGCGAAGCCGGCGGCTTATCAGTTCTCCCCCGAGATCAACGCCGGCGACTTCGCCGAGATGGTCAAGACCCTGGCCTCGGATGAATTCGAAGGCCGCGCGCCGGGCAGCAAGGGCGAGGAACTGACGGTCAACTACATCCGCGACCAGATGCAGCGCATCGGCCTGCAGCCGGGCAACGGTGACAGCTGGTTCCAGGATGTGCCGATGACCGAGACCACGGCCGACGCATCGACCGTGCTGAAGATCACCCAGGGTGGCAAGACCACCGAGCTGAAGTTCGGTACCGACATGGTGGTCGGCACCCGTACCGGCCAGGCAGAGGTGAAAGTCGATGCCAGCGACCTGGTGTTCGTCGGCTACGGCGTTGATGCGCCGGAGCAGAAGTGGAACGACTACGCCGGCCAGGACTGGAAGGGCAAGACGGTCGTGATGTTCGTCAACGATCCGGGCTTCCATGTTGACGACGCGAAGCTGTTCGACGGCAAGCGCATGACCTACTACGGCCGCTGGACCTACAAGTTCGAAGAGGCCGCGCGCAAGGGCGCCGCCGCGGCGCTGATTGTGCACGACACCGCCGGCGCTTCCTATGGCTGGGACGTGGTGAAGAACTCCTGGGCCGGCCCGCAGTACGACCTGCCGGCCAAGGATGACCCGGAAGCCCGCATTCCGGTGCAGGGCTGGCTGAGTGCCGACGCCGCCAAGGCGCTGTTCGCAGGCGCCGGCCTGGACCTGGCACAGGCCTACAAGGACGCCAGCAAGCGCGGCTTCAAGCCGGTGCCGCTGAAGGCCACCGCTACGGTCGACCTGAAGAGCCAGATCGCGCAGAAGCAGTCGCGCAACGTGGTGGGCGTGCTGCCGGGCAGCAAGCGTGCCGACGAGGCCGTGCTGTACATGGCGCACTGGGACCACCTGGGCAAGCATGAGGGTGAAACCGGCGACAACATCTACAACGGTGCGGTCGACAACGCGACCGGCGTGGCCGGCATCCTTGAGGTGGCCGAAGCCATGGCCCACCAGGATCCGAAACCGGAGCGCTCGGTGGTGTTCCTGGCGGTGACCCTGGAAGAGTCCGGCCTGCTGGGTTCGAAGTACTACGTCTCCCACCCGACCTTCCCGCTGGACAAGATCGCCGGTGTGATCAACATCGACGCGATGTCGGTGGCCGGCCGTGCCAAGGACGTGACCGTCACCGGCTTCGGCAGCTCGGAGCTGGAGGACATCCTCAAGCCGCTGGCTGCGGCCCAGGACCGCACGCTGCATGGTGAGACCTCGGTGCAGAGCGGCTTCTACTTCCGTTCGGACCACTTCAACTTCGCCAAGGCCGGCGTGCCGGCCCTGTACGCCGATGGTGGCGAGGATCTGCGAGAGGGTGGCGTGGACGCCGGCCGCAAGGCCGCAGCGGACTACGGCGCCAACCGCTACCACGGTCCGAAGGACGAGTTCGACGCGTCCACCTGGAAGCTGGACGGGACTGTCGAGGACCTGCAGCTGATGTACGGCGTCGGCAAGGAACTGGCCGGTGGCGATCGTTGGCCGAACTGGTACGAAGGCAACCCGTTCAAGGCAGCCCGCGACGCGATGATGAAGGACAAGGCTTCGGCAAAGTAAAGCCGGGCCATGCTCGACTGAACATCGTTGAGAGCAGAGCGGCGCCCCACGGGGCGCCGCTTTTCTTTTGCGTACCGTCGGCGGCAGATCCACGATTGGTGTGGATCTGCCGGTAGTGCCGGCCGCTGGCCGGCAATCGATTGGTAGCGGCCAACCTTGGTTGGCGCCATGCTTCCTCGCAGTGGGCCTCCACGCATGGCGTGGATCTACCGGGCCATGTAATGCCATCGGGTTGCCGGCCAGCGGCCGGCACGACCCGCATTTACTGCGCACAAAGAAAAACCCCGCTGCGTGAGCAGCGGGGTTTTGGGTGTAAACCCTGGCGATGACCTACTCTCGCATGGCTTGAGCCACACTACCATCGGCGCAGCTGCGTTTCACTTCCGAGTTCGGGA
>NZ_JCAFRX010000008.1:0-266825 GCF_059368615.1 Stenotrophomonas sp. YJH_SMC_40
CGGCGACCGAGCTTACATGGGTGAGGGCGCTTTGCTTGCGAAGCACTGCTTCGCAAGCGCCCGAACGCACAGCCGCCAGCGGCTGGGCCGGGCCCCGGAGGGGGACTTGCAGCGCCCCCCGCAACCGGACCCACCCCGCCAACCCACAGGAACCCAGCTTTTGACGTTGCTGTTGAGGTTGCCGGCCAGCGGCCGGCACTACCGCAGGTGCAGGGTGCAATCCTGCAAAACAAGCACCACCCTACGCCAGCGTCGGTTGTGCATTCGGCCCCCGCGCACTACGATCCTGCGGTTCGCGCGCGCAGGCGCGCACCCGTATTCCTGCTGAGCGCCCCGTGCGCCGCATCTGCCAACCCGAGGTATCCATGGTCATCAAACCGCGCGTCCGCGGCTTCATCTGCGTCACCACCCACCCGACCGGCTGCGAAGCCGCGGTCAAGCAGCAGATCGACTACATCCGCGCGCGTCCGCCGATCCAGAACGGCCCCAAGCGCGTGCTGGTGATCGGCGCCTCCACCGGCTACGGCCTGGCCGCGCGCATCACCGCTGCCTTCGGCAGCGGCGCCGCGACCCTGGGCATCTTCTTCGAGCGCCCGGGTACCGAATCCAAGCCGGGCACCGCGGGCTGGTACAACTCGGCCGCGTTCCACAAGTACGCCGACGAAGCCGGCCTGTACGCCAAGAGCATCAACGGCGATGCCTTCTCCGATGAAGTGAAGGCGAAGACCATCGAAATGATCAAGGCCGATCTCGGCCAGGTCGACCAGGTCGTCTACAGCTTGGCGGCGCCGCGTCGCAAGCACCCCAAGACCGGTGAAGTCATCAGCTCCACGCTGAAGCCGATCGGCGAGCCGATCACCCTGCGCGGCCTGGATACCGACAAGGAAGTAATCACGGAAACCACCCTGCAGCCGGCTACCCCGGAAGAGATCGCTGGCACCGTCGCGGTGATGGGTGGCGAAGACTGGCAGATGTGGATCGACGCGCTGGCCGACGCCGGCGTGCTGGCCAACGGCTGCACCACCACGGCCTTCACCTACGTGGGCGAAGAGATCACCCAGGCGATCTACTGGAACGGCTCGATCGGCGCCGCCAAGAAGGACCTGGACACCAAGGTGCTGGGCCTGCGCGAAAAGCTGGCGAAAATCGGCGGCGACGCGCGCGTGTCGGTGCTGAAGGCCGTGGTTACACAGGCCAGCTCGGCCATTCCGACCATGCCGCTCTACCTGTCGCTGCTGTTCAAGGTGATGAAGGAAAAGGGCACCCACGAAGGCTGCATCGAGCAGCTGGACGTGCTGTACGACATCCTCTACGGCGGCAAGGCCGACGGCGTGGCGATCGATCGCCTGCGCCACGATCTGGTCGATGGCGATGGCCATACCGTCGCGCTGGTCGACGAGGAAGGCCGCCTGCGTGCCGACTACAAGGAAATGGCGGCAGACGTGCAGGGCAAGGTGGTCGCGCTGTGGCCGCAGGTCACCAATGAGAACCTGTACGAGATCAGCGACCTGGCCGGCTACAAGGCCGACTTCCTGCGCCTGTTCGGTTTTGGCGTGGAGGGTGTCGACTACGAGGCCGACGTCAATCCGGACGTGAAGATCGACAATCTGGTCGACATGACCTGATCAATGAAAAGGCCGGCGAAAGCCGGCCTTCTCTTTTGGTGGGGCCGGCCGCTGGCCGGCAACCCTGGGGACCAAGGACGCCGGCCAGCGGCCGGCACTACCGCGGTCACCCGAACTCGAACCCCATCTCCGGCAGCGCCGGGCCGACGAAGTCGCCCTGCACGTAATCCACGCCGGCACTGAACAGCAGGGTCATCGAATTGGCGTCGCTGACGAACTCGGCGATGGTGCGGATGCCGGCCTCCTGCGCGCGTGCGGTGATCTGGCTGATGCGGTCGATGTTCTCGCGGGTGGCCGCCAGATCGCTGGTGAAACCGCGGTCCAGCTTGAGGAACTGCGGCTGGAAGTGGGCGAGCAGCTGGAACGAGTCCAATCCCGAACCGAACTGCTCCAGCCCGATGCGGCAGCCCAGTGGCGCCACTTCGGCAAGGAACTGCTGCGCACTGCGCAGGTGGGTGAACACCTTCGCTTCCGGCGCATGCAGCCACAGCCGTTCGCCGGGCACGCCCTGCGCCTGCAGCTCGCGCCGCAGGGTGGCGATCATCTCTGGGTCGTCGAACGATTCCGGCGTCACCTTCACCAGTACCTGGGTGGCGTGGCCCTGGCGTGCGCGCTGACCCAGTACGGCGATGGCCTGCGAAACCACCCAGCGGTTGATCTCCGCCAGCAGGCCGTACTCCTCGGCGATGCCCAGGAACGCGGTCGGGCTCAGCAGTTCGCCGTTGTGCTCCAGGCGCAGGTAGGCCTCGTACAGCTCCAGCGGCTCGCCCTGCAGGTTCAGCACCGGCTGGTAGTGCAGCTGGAAGCCGTCGCCGGCCAGTGCTTCACGGATACGGGTGACCCAGCGCAGCACGCGTTCTTCCTCGACGCGGTCGGCCGCAGCCGGGTCGAAGATGCGGCAGGTATTGCCCAGTTCGGCGGCGGCATGCGTGCACTCGCTGGCGCGTGCGAGCACCTGGCCGATGCTGGCGATCTTCTCGCCCACCTGCACGCCACCGATGCTGACCGTCACCGTAGCCGAGCGCGCGCCGATGCTGAACACATGCGCTGCATACGCTTCGCGGATGCGCTCGGCCAGTGCCACGGTCTGCGCGTAGGGCCCGGCCTGCAGCACGGCGAAATTGTGTTCGCCGAAGCGGGCCAGCTGCGCGTCCTCGCCAACGACCTCGGCCAGCAGGCCGGCAAGGGCGCCGATCAGCGCGTCGGCCGAGGCCAGGCCGATGTCCGGGAGCAGGCGCGCGTAGTGGTCCGGCTCGATCAGCAGCAGGCCGAACTGGCCTTCGCTGCGCCCGGCCTGTGCCACTGCGCTTTCCAGCTGCAGCATGAAGGTCGGGCGGTTGAGCAGGCCCGTGACCTGATCGCGCTGGCGCAGGTCCTCGACCTCGCGGGCCAGCTCCGGATCGAACTCCATGCGGCGGCGAAGCACCACCTGCAGGCAGGATTCGCCTTCGTAGGTGGCAGCGGTGAATTCCATGGTTGCCGCGAACGTACTGCCATCCTCGTGGCGGGCATCGAGCTGGTACTGCGGCGGCGGCGCCTCGCCACGGCTCAGGCCCTTCAGCAGCTGCTTGAAGCCTTCCACATGCTGCGCGGCGACCATGTCCAGCAGCGAGATGCCTTCGATGTCGTCGAACTGCTCGTAGCCGAACATTTCCAGGTAGGCATCGTTGGCACGGATGTGCATGCCTTCGTGCACGTAGGCGATGGGATCGCGCGAAGAGGCGATCAGCGCATCGCAGCGGCGCTCGGTCTCGCGCATCTGCGCCTCGATGCGGCGCAGGCCGCGACGGGCCTGCAGGTCCACCCATTGGTCGCGGACCACGGCCAACAGATGCTCGGAGCGCTGGCGCAGGGCGAGGGCACGGATGCCGTGGCTGCTGGCCTGCACCAGCTCGTCCTCGTCGATGCGATCGGCCAGCAGCACCAGCGGAATGTCCTTGCCGCTGGCGGCGATGTGCTGGGCCACCAGCGGCAGCGGGATGCCCTGCGAGGGGGACGCCAGCACCAGGTCGATGGCCTGGCTGGACAGCACCTGGGACAGCTCGGCCGCATCCTGTGGACGCCAAGGGCGCACCGCGATGCCGCTGTTGCGCAGCGTGCTGACAATGGCTTCGGCATTCTCGCCGCTGTCATCGACGATCAGCAGGCGGATGGTGATGTCGTTCGCGTTCTGCATGCACTGCTCCCCAATCTGCGAATCTAGATACACGATGCGCGGCGAACCGTCCATGCGCGCGCCCCTTGCACGCATCGAACGGCGATCTGGTTCACACCACGCCACCGGCCGCGTGGCCGCTGGCCCAGGCCCACTGGAAGTTGTAGCCGCCCAGCCAGCCGGTCACATCCAGCACCTCGCCGACGAAATGCAGGCCGGGTACGCGCTTGGATTCCATCGTCGAGGACGACACCTCAGCGGTATCCACGCCGCCCAGGGTGACTTCGGCGGTGCGATAGCCCTCGGTGCCGCTGGCCACCAGCGGGAACGCGCCCAGCAGCTGCGCGGCCTGGCGCAGCACCGGCTCGTCCAGCTGGCGCACGGGCCGGTCGGGCAGCCAGTGCTCGCACAGGCGCTGCGCCAGCCGCTTCGGCAGTACCTCGGCCAGCACCGTGCGCAGCTCGGCGGCCGGGCGCTCGCGCTTCATCTGGCGCAGCCACTCGCCGGCATCCTGGCCGGGCAGCAGGTCCAGCTCCAGCGCATCGCCGGGTTGCCAGAACGAGGAGATCTGCAGGATCGCCGGGCCGCTCACGCCGCGATGGGTCAGCAGCATGAAGTTCTGGAAGCTCTTGCCGTTGCAGCGCGCCTCGATCGGCAGGGCGACACCACTCAGATCAGCCAGCCGTTCCTGGTGCTTGCCGCTGAGTGTCAGCGGCACCAGCCCGGCGCGGGTCGGCAGCACCTGATGGCCGAACTGGCGGGCAATCTCGTAGCCAAAGCCGGTGGCGCCCATGCTCGGAATCGACAGGCCGCCGGTGGCCACCACCAGCGAGGCGCTGTGGAACAGGCCATGGGTGGTGTGCACGCGGAAACCGTCGCTGCCGTGCTCGATGCGCTGCACGCTGCACCCGGTGCGGATCTGCGCGCCGGCCGCCTGGCATTCGTCCACCAGCATCTTCACGATCTGCTTGGACGAGATGTCGCAGAACAGCTGGCCCAGCTCCTTTTCGTGATAGGCGATGCCGTGCTTGCTGACCAGCTCGATGAAGTGCCAGGGCGTGTAGCGCGCCAGCGCCGATTTGCAGAAGTGCGGGTTGGCCGACAGGAAGTTGGCCGGGGTGGTGCCGGTGTTGGTGAAGTTGCAGCGGCCACCGCCGGACATCAGGATCTTCTTGCCGACCTTGTTGGCATGGTCGATCACCTGCACCTGGCGGCCGCGCTGGCCAGCCGTGATCGCGGTCATCAGCCCGGCCGCGCCGGCGCCGATGACCACCACGTCGCAACGGATCGTGCTCATGCCTTGGCGCGCTTGCGCCAGTTCGGGACCACGTCGAGCTGCATCTGATCGTTGAGCAGCTGCACTTCACCGTCCTGGATCAGCACGCTCCAGCGCATCGCGCGCTGGATCTGCTGGCCCCACAGTTCGACGAAGGCACCATCGAGGTCAACCACCGACAGGTTGTCGAAGCGCGCCAGGCCCTTGCCCTGCTTGCCCCACCAGATCTCCGAGGCGTTGCCGCCGTAATTGACCACCTGCACCTGTCGGCTGCGGTTGCTGGCCTTGCGGATGCGGGATTCGTCGGGATGGCCCAGGTCGATCCATTGCAGGATGTCGCCGGTGTAGTCGTGTTCCCACAGGTCCGGCTCATCGTCGGTACTCAGGCCGCGGCCGAATTCCAGGCGGTCGCCGGCGTTCAGCGCGAAGGCGAGCAGGCGCACCATCAGTCGTTCGTCGGTCTCGGACGGGTGCTGGGCCAAGGTCAGGTTGTGGGTCGCGTAGTAGCCGCGATCCATGTCGCTGATCTGCAGTTCGGCCTTGCGGATGGTGGCGGTAAGAGCCATGGGGGATCCGTGGACTAAAGACGTCAATGATAGAGGTTTGCTCCAAGGGTGTCCGTTGCCGGGCTGTCTGCGCAGCGTCAACGGTGGCACTCTTGGCGCTCTTTCCCGTGGCCGGAATGGACGCCATGACCCTGCCCAGCCACCTGCAGCTGCCCCCCGGCCACTGGCCCAGCCTGCTCGATGGCCTGTGCGCGCGTTTCCCGCGCATCGGTCGCGCGCAATGGCAGGACCGCTTCGCCCGAGGCCGTGTGCAGGATGCGCAGGGCAGGGCACTGGCGCCGGACATGCCCTGGCAGGTGGGGCTGGAAATCCAGTACTTCCGCGAGGTTGCCGACGAGCCGGTGATTCCCTTCGCCGAGACCATCCTGCATCTGGATGCGCACCTGCTGGTGGCCGACAAGCCGCACTTCCTGCCGGTAACGCCGGCCGGTGGGTATGTGCGCGAAACCCTGCTGTCGCGCCTGGTCGCACGCACCGGCAACACCGAACTGGCGCCGTTGCACCGCTTGGATCGGCTGACCGCCGGCCTGGTGCTGTTCTCGACCCAGGCGGCCACGCGCGATGCCTATCAGCGGCTGTTCCGCGAGCGGCGCATCGAGAAGACCTATGAGGCGCTGGCACCGGCGCTGCCCGGGCTGGCGTTTCCGTTGCAGCGGGACAGCCGTCTGGTGCCGGGGGAGCCGTTCTTCCGCATGGCCGAAGTGCCGGGCGAGCCCAATGCGCGCAGCCTGATCGAGCCGATCGAGGCCGAAGGGCCGGTCTGGCGCTACCGGCTGAAGCCGGAAACCGGTCGCAAGCACCAGCTGCGCGTGCATATGGCCGCGCTGGGCGCACCGATCGAGGGCGACGACCTTTACCCGCAGCTGCAGTCGCGGCCGGAGGGCAGCGCCGAGCCTGCACTGCAGCTGCTGGCACAGGTGCTGGCCTTCGATGATCCGCTGACCGGGGAACCGCGGCGGTTCAGCAGCCAGCGCCGCCTGTGCCGAATGGAGCAGGGCGGCTAGCGCGGGTCAGCGAGCCGGGCGTCGGGCCAGCCAGCGGTCCAGCTCGGCCGCGAACAGCTGCCGGTCGCGCGGGCCCAGCGGTGGCGGGCCCCCGGTCTGCACCCCGGCGCCGCGCAGTTCTTCCATGAAATTGCGCATCGACAGCCGCTCGGCCATGTTGTTCGGGGTGTACAGCTGGCCGCGCGGGTTCAGCGCCACGGCCTTCTTCTCCAGCACCAGCGCGGCCAGCGGGATGTCCTGGGTGACGACCAGGTCTCCGGCGGCGACCCGTTCGACGATGGCGCTGTCGGCCACGTCCAGGCCCTGGGGCACCTGGATCGAGCGCAGCCAGCGTGAGGGCGGGGTCCGGATCCACTGGTTGGCAACCAAGGTCAGCTCGATCCCAACGCGTTCAGCGGCACGGAACAGGATGTCGCGAATGACGGTGGGGCAGGCGTCCGCGTCCACCCAGATACGGGGGAGGGCGGGTTCAGCTTGGGTTTCAGCTTCAGTCATTTACCCAGTGTAGGGTAGGAAAATCCTGAATGGGGACTCGGGGTTAGCCTCGATCGGCTGCCAGCCCTTGTCACGTCTAGCGGGCGGGGCCAGCCGATGAACGTCCGGGCTATCGCTTTTTGCAGAAAACACGCGTATCGTTCGTCCCACTGTGTTTGCTAGGGTCACCGTGAATCGTGGCCTGGTGCAGTTGATCTCACGATCCGCTCATCGATCCGCTTTACCAACGCCTGCAACTCAGTCTCGGCCCCGATACCCGGTGGCTGCGATTTTTTCAACATGTGTTTCAGGAGTTAGTCAAATGTCTGATCGTCAGACCGGCACCGTCAAGTGGTTCAACGACGCCAAGGGCTTCGGCTTCATCACCCCGGAAAGCGGCCCGGACCTGTTTGTGCACTTCCGTGCCATCCAGGGCACCGGCTTCAAGACCCTGCAGGAAGGCCAGAAGGTTACCTTCATCGCCGTCCAGGGTCAGAAGGGTATGCAGGCTGACCAGGTGCAGGCGGTCTAATCCGTCTGCTACCGTTTGGTAGCCAGAACGCCGGAAGCGAAAGCTTCCGGCGTTTTTTATTGCCTGCCGTTTTGTAGAGTCGAGCTTGCTCGACTGATTTCAACGACAGTCGCGCAAGCTCGACTCTACAAGCGGCATGCACTCTGCGCGGTAGGATGAAATTCCTCCCCAAGGATCACCCCCATGCGTATCGTCCATCACCTGGAAAACTCCCGTTCCCTGCGTGTGCTGTGGATGCTGGAGGAGCTGGGGCTGGACTACGAACTGCGCCGTTATCCGCGTGACCCGAAGACGCTGCTGGCACCGCCGGAACTGCGCAACGTGCATCCGCTGGGCAAGTCGCCGGTACTGCAGGATGGCGAGCTGGTACTGGCCGAGTCCGGCGCGATCCTCGACTACCTCGCGGACCGCTACGACACCCAGCGCCAGCTGTCGCCGTCGCCGATGCCGGCCGATGGTGCCGAGCGCATCGCCTACCGCTACTGGCTGCACTACGCCGAAGGTTCGGCGATGCCGCCGCTGCTGCTGACTCTGGTGATGGGCCGCATCCGCAACGCGTCGATGCCGTTCTTCGCCCGCCCGATCGCGCGCAGCATTGCCGACAAGGCCGAGCACGGCTTCATCGGCCCGCAGCGACGACTGCACCTGGACTGGATGGAGCGCCGTCTGGCCGAAAGCCCGTGGTTCGCTGGCGAGCGCTTCAGTGCGGCCGACATCCAGATGAGCTTCCCGATCCAGGCGGCCGCCGCGCGCGGCGGTGGCCTCGACGACAAGCCGGCGCTGCGTGGCTTCCTCAAGCGTATCGGCGAGCGCCCGGCCTACCAGCGTGCCGAGGCCCACGGCGGTCATCTGCAGGCGCTCAGCGGCAATTGAGGCGGGCGGCGGTCATCCCCATCTTCAGCACCATGGATACCGACAGCCCCCGTTTCGACAACCGCCTGCTGCACACCCTGCCGGGCGACCCCGAATCCGGCCCGCGCCGCCGCGAAGTGCTGGGCGCGGCCTGGTCGCCGGTGATGCCGACTCCAGTGACGGCGCCTACGCTGCTGGCTTGGGCGCCGGACGTCGCCGCGATGCTCGGCTTCGATACCGCTGAAGTCGAAAGCGAAGGCTTCGCGCGGGTGTTCGGCGGCAATGCGCTGTACGCCGGCATGCAGCCGTGGGCGGCCAATTACGGTGGCCATCAGTTCGGCCACTGGGCGGGCCAGCTCGGCGACGGCCGCGCGATCTCGCTGGGCGAACTGGTCGCACCGGATGGCCGTCATTGGGAACTGCAGCTGAAGGGTGCCGGTCCCACGCCGTATTCGCGGGGTGCTGATGGCCGCGCAGTGCTGCGCTCATCCATCCGTGAATTCCTGTGCAGCGAAGCGATGCATCACCTGAGCGTACCGACCACGCGCGCGCTGTCGCTGGTCGGCACCGGCGAAGACGTGGTACGCGACATGTTCTACGACGGCCACCCGCGTGCCGAGCCCGGCGCCATCGTGTGCCGGGTATCGCCCTCGTTCCTGCGCTTTGGTTCATTCGAACTGCCAGCGTCACGCGGCGAAACTGCCTTGTTGCGGCAGCTGGTCGACGCGTGCATCGCCCGCGACTTTCCGGAGCTCGAAGGGCAGGGTGAGGCGCTGTACGGCGACTGGTTCGCGCAGATCGCGGTGCGCACTGCCGAGATGATCGCGCACTGGATGCGCGTCGGTTTCGTGCATGGCGTGATGAACACCGACAACCTGTCCGTGCTCGGCCTCACGCTCGATTACGGTCCTTACGGCTGGGTCGAGGACTTCGACCCGGACTGGACGCCGAACACCACCGACGCGCAGGGCCGCCGTTATCGTTTCGGTACCCAGCCGCAGGTGGCGTACTGGAACCTGAGCCGGTTGGCGCAGGCGCTGTCGCCGTTGTTTGCCGATGTGGCGCAGCTGCAGGCCGGTCTGGCGGCCTACCAGTCCACCTTCGTGGCCTGCACCCGACGCGATGCCGCAGCCAAGCTGGGCCTGGCCGCCGCCGACGATGACGACCTGGGGCTCTACCAGCGCTGGCAGCAGCTGATGCAGGACGGCGGCATGGATATGACCCTGGCCTGGCGTGCGCTGATGCGGGTTGATCCAGCGGCGCCAGGCGTGGGCGTGCTGGATGCGGTGTACTACGACGAGTCGCGCCAGCAGGCGGTGCAGGCGCCGTTGCAGCAGTGGCTGCAGGACTACGCGGCGCGGTTGCAGGCCGATCCACTTTCGGCCAGTGAGCGCGCGGCGAAGATGGCCAAAGCCAATCCGCTGTATGTGCTGCGCAACTGGCTGGCCCAGGAGGCGATCGACCGCGCAGAGCAGGGTGACCTCGGCGGTGTTCACGCACTGCAGGACGTGCTGCGCGATCCATACACCGAGCGTGCGGGGCTGGAACACTTCGCCGGCAAGCGCCCGGCGTGGGCAGACAACCGCGCTGGCTGCTCGATGCTGTCCTGCAGTTCCTGAGGGTGGGTTTCGGCAGGGCTGCGCCCTGCACCTGCAGAGGCCACCGCGCAAGCAACGGCCAAAGCCAAAGCGGCTCTGGATTGCTGATGGTCTGGCGGGACGGTGTGGGGCTGCAGGACACGCCGTAAACCCGTCCATGGGGGCTCGATGGCGCCATCCATGGCGCCAACGGTCCTGCAGCCCCACACCGCCCCACCTCCGACAGATTCCCGCGGCTGTGGGTAGGTGTCGACCTTGGTCGACACGGTAGATCCACGCCATGCGTGGATGCTCTTCGTTCAATTCTCGAAATGTTCGATTTCGATAGAGATTCATCCACGCATGGCGTGGATCTACGACAGATCGCAGGAAACTGTCGAAGGCGGGGTGGGTCCGGTTGCGGGAGTGTCCGCGGCATGGGCCCGAGGCATGCCTCGGGCGGGTTGGGCAGGACGCCCAACCCCGGTCTTGCCGTGTGCGCAGGACAGCGCACACGAGCAAGCCGCGGCCAAGCCCCCATGGATGGGTCTACGGCGTCTCCCGCAACCGGACCCACCCCGCCATCCCACAGGAAACCCGCTGTTGCCTTTGCTGTTGCTGTTGCCGTTGAGGTTGCCGGCCAGCGGCCGGCACTACCGCAGGCGCTGGGCGCAGCCCGGCCGAACACCCCCAACAGGCAGGCGGCGCCCGGAACAGGTACCCTATGCCGCCATCAGATAGCCAATGTGACATGACCGACGCCCTCGTCGCTCCGCAGTGGGCCTCCCGACTGCGCGACATCGCCGACTTCCCCAAGCCCGGCATCCTCTTCAAGGACATCATGCCGCTGCTCGCCCATGGCGAGGACTTCCGCGGTGCCATCACCGCGATGGCCGACCGTTGGCGCGACCAGAAGCTGGACGCGGTGATCGGTATCGAATCGCGTGGCTTCATCCTCGGCGCCGCGATGGCGCTGGAACTGGGCGTGGGCTTCGTGCCGGTGCGCAAGCCGGGCAAGCTGCCGGGACAGGTGCTGCGCGAGGAATACACGCTGGAATACCGCAGTGACTGCATCGAAGTGCACGCCGACGCGCTGCCGGCCGGGGCCCGCGTGGCGATCATCGACGACGTGCTGGCCACCGGCGGCACGCTGGTCGCTGCGCTGTCGCTGGTGCGCCGCCTGGGCGTTGACGTGGTCGGTGCCGGCGTACTGGTCGAACTGGACGGCCTGGGTGGTCGCGCCCGCTGGGAATCGGATCTGCCGCTGCACACCGAACTGGTGTTCTGATCGAAGGGCAGGTGCCAACCAAGGTTGGCATCTACCAGAGCGAATGGCCGGGAACCGGTAGTTGCCAACCTTGGTTGGCAGCGCTTTTCGCGATTGACGCCACGGATGGGCCAACCAAGGTTGGCCACTACCAGGTCAGATCATTGCCAACCGTGGTTGGCAACGCTGCTTCAATCACATCATCCGCACGCGGAAACGACGGCCCTTGATCTTGCCGGCTTCCAGTTTCGCCACGGCCTTGTTGGCCTGCTGGCGCGCGATCGCCACGTAGGAGCGGGTCGGGAAGATCGCGATCTTGCCGATGAACTTGCTCGACAGGCCGGCATCACCGGTCAGCGCACCGAGGATGTCGCCTGGGCGCAGCTTGTCGGTCTTGCCACCGTCGATCCGCAGCGTGCGCATCGCGGCCTGCGGCAGTTCGGCCGGGCGCGAGGTTGCCAGCGGCGTCTTCTGCCAGTCCAGCGGCTGCCCCATCTGCGCTTCGATGGCTTCGGCGCGGGTCTTCTCGCGGCCGGCCACCAGGCTGATCGCCAGGCCACTGGCACCGGCACGGCCGGTACGGCCGACGCGGTGCTGGTAGCTTTCCACGTCGGTCGGAAGCTCGTAATTGATCACTGCCGCCAGCTCTTCCACGTCCAAGCCACGTGCGGCCACGTCGCTGGCCACCAGTACGTTGCAGCTGCGGTTGGCCAGCAGCAACAACACTTCCTCGCGGTCGCGCTGCTCCATGTCGCCATGCAGGGCCAGTGCGGAGAAGCCGAACTGCTGTAGCGAGTTGGCCACTTCGTCCACATCCTTGCGGGTGTTGCAGAACACCACCGCCGATTCCGGCGTGTACTTCAGCAACAGGCCGGCCAGCGCCTTCTGGCGATGCGCCGGTTCCACCTCGCAGAACAGGTGGCGGATGGCTGGTGCCTGGTCGGCGCCTTCCACGGTCACTTCCACCGCATCGCGCAGCAGGTCACGCGCCATGGCGCGGATGCTGTCGGGGAAGGTGGCCGAGAACAGCAGGCTCTGGCGGTCCCTGTGGGTGCGGCCGGCGATCTCGCGGATCGGCTCCTCGAAGCCCATGTCGAGCATGCGGTCGGCCTCGTCCAGCACCAGCGTGCGCACCGCGCCAAGATTCAGCGCGCGCTTGCGTGCCAGCTCCTGCACGCGGCCGGGCGTGCCGACCACCACGTGCGGGTCATGGCCTTCCAGCGAGGCCAGCTGCGGGCCCAGCGGCACGCCGCCGACCAGCAGCAACAGCTTCAGGTTGGGGATGCCGGTGGCCAGCTTGCGGATCTGCTTGCCGACCTGGTCGGCCAGTTCGCGGGTCGGGCACAGCACCAGCGCCTGCACGCGGATCAGGCTGGGGTCGATGGCCTGCAGCAGGCCCAGGCCGAAGGCGGCGGTCTTGCCGCTGCCGGTCGGCGCCTGTGCGATCACATCGCGGCCATCCAGGATGGCCGGCAGGCTCTGCGCCTGCACGGGGGTGAGGGTGGTATAGCCGAGGGCATCCAGGCCGGGCTGCAGGGCCGGGCTCAGCGGCAGGGTCGAGAAGTCAGTCATGGCACATTGTACCTGCCTGCACGGCCGGTCCCGCCCAGTGGGGTGGGGACGGATCCCTTTCCGCAAGAAAGGGCTTTGACCCCGTCGGAGTCGTCATCCACGGATGGCGTGAATACACCGGGGGGCATCCACGCATGGCGTGGATCTACTGGCAGGTGCCGACCCTGGTCGGCACGCTCCTGATCAGCCCAGCACCGCCAGCACACCCTGGTGGATTGCCAGGCCACCGAACAGCAGCCAAGCGAACAGGATCAGCGCCAGCAGCAGCGGCTTCAGGCCTGCCTGGCGCAGCGCCGAGACGTGGGTGGTCAGGCCCAGCGCGGCCATCGCCATCGCCAACAGCACCGTGTCCAGCTGCACCAGCCCGGCCTGCAGGCCGGCCGGCAGCAGATGCAGCGAGTTGAAACCGGCCACGGCCACGAAACCGAACGCGAACCACGGCACCACGATGCGCGCCTTGCTGCCATCGGCGCTGGCCTTGCCGCCACGGGCCAGCCACAGTGACAGCGCGATCAGGAACGGCGCCAGCAGCATCACCCGGACCATCTTGGTGATCACCGCCGTGTCAGCTGCCGCTTCGTTGACCGCACGGCCGGCCGCCACCACCTGTGCCACTTCGTGCACCGTGGCACCGGTAAACAGGCCGTACTGCCGCGCGTCCATTGCCAGCCAGCCGTGCGACTGCACCAGTGCATACAGCGCCGGGTACAGGAACATCGCCAGCGTGCCGAACACCACCACCGTCGAGACCGCGACGGTGACATGCGCAGCGCGGCCACGCACCACCGGCTCGGCGGCCATCACCGCTGCCGCACCGCAGATCGCGCTGCCAGCGCCGATCAGCATGGCTGCCTCGCGCTCCATCTTGAACACGCGCACGCCCAGCCAGCAAGCCAGGCCGAAGGTGCTGGCAACCACCAGCACGTCCATCAGCACGCCAGTGACGCCGACATGGCCGATGTCCTGGAAGGTCAGGCGCAACCCGTACAGCACGATGCCGGCGCGCAGCAGCCAGTGCTTGGAAAAGCCGACACCGGCCGCGCTGCCCGGTGCCAGCCGCGGGTAGAAGGTGTTGCCGACCACGATGCCGGCGACGATCGCCACGGTCAGCGCGCTCAAGCCGTGCGCCTGGAGCCACGGAAGCTCGGCCAGATACAGCGACGCCGCCGCGATCAGGCCTACCAGCACAAGGCCGGGCAGACGCGGCTGCCAGCGTTGGCGCAGGGCGGGCAGGGACCAGGGGGAGAGAGCAGGGGCATTCATGGCAGGGGCAGGGCTGGAGTGATGGGGCAAGCGTGCGCCCGGGACGATGACCTGTAAAACGAATAATATGGGTGAAACCTACCCATCAAGAAGGTAAGTGCCATGCGCCTGACCTTGCGCCAGCTACAGGTTTTCGTCGCCATCGCCGACCATGGCAGCACCACCGCTGCCGGCCAGGCCATTGCGCTCTCGCAGTCGGCCAGCAGCGCCGCCCTGCAGGAGCTGGAGGCGCACTTCGGCACCCCGCTGTTCGACCGCATCGGCCGCCGCCTGGCGCTGAACGGGCACGGCCGCGCACTGCTGGAGCCGGCGCGCACCTTGCTGGTCAACGCCGCCGACCTGGAGCGTCAGCTGGCCGCCGGCGGCGACCCGTCGCAGGGGGCACCGCTGCGGCTGGTGCTGGCTGCCAGTACCACCATCGGCAATTACCTGCTGCCGCCACGCATCGCCGAACTGCTGCGGCAGGCGCCGCAGGCCGAGGTCGACCTGCGCATCGACAACAGTGCCGGCGTGGTCGCTGCCGTGCAGCGCCTGGACGTGGACGCCGGCTTGATCGAAGGCCCGTGCCACGAACGCGGCCTGCAGGTGACCGCCTGGCAGCAGGACCCGCTGGTGATCGTGGCTGCCGCCGATGCCCCCGCCCGCTGGTCGCTGGACGAACTGCGCCGCGCACGCTGGCTGCTGCGCGAGCCGGGTTCCGGCACCCGTGAAGCCGTCGAACAGGCGCTGCTGCCGCATCTGCGCGGTTTCGCCCAGACCCTGCAACTGGGCAATACCGAAGCAATCAAGCAGGCCGCCATCGCCGGCCTGGGGCTGGCCTGCCTGTCACGCCATGCGCTGGAAGAGCCGCTGGCGCTGGGCCGGCTGCGCGTGCTCGAAACCCCGCTGCCGGCCCTGCAGCGCACGCTGTGGCTGGTACGGCATCCCGGCAAGCAGTGGCTGCCGGGGTTGCAGGCGTTGCTGGGGGACGTGGAGTAGCAGGGATCGGTCTTGCACTGCGCGAATTCCACGAAGGGGTCAGAGCCCGTTGCGCAGCAACGGGATCCGACCCCGACAGATCGACAGGCCTTGCAGCGCTCATCCACGCATGGCCTGGATCTGCCGTGTCGACCAGGGTCGACACCCACCAGCGCAGAATGCCGCCCCGCCATCCCACAGGAAACCAGCTTTTGACGTTGCCGTTGACGTTGCCGGCCAGCGGCCGGCACTACTGCGGGTGCCGGGTGCAACCCGGCCGACGCCCCCAACCCGTACAATATCCGGATGCCTCTGATTACTCTGCAGAACGTCGACTTCAGCGTCGGCGGCCCGTTGTTGCTGGAAAAGGCCGAACTGTCGATCGAGCCGGGCGAACGCATCGCCCTGATCGGCCGCAACGGCGCCGGCAAATCCACCCTGCTCAAGCTGCTGTCCGGCGACCACAAGCCCGATGACGGCGAAGTCCGCGTGCAGCAGGGCGTGCGTGTCACCCGCCTGGAGCAGGAAGTGCCGCACGGCGCGGCCGGCTCGGTGTTCGACGTCGTCGCCGACGGCCTTGGCGAGCTGGGCCAGTGGCTGGCCGAATTCCACCACCTCAGCCATGCCGAAGTCTTCGATGGCGAAGCCCTCGGCAACGTGCAGGCCAAGATCGATGCCGCCAACGGCTGGGGCCTGGACCAGCGCGTCAGCGAAACCCTGACCAAGCTCGACCTGGATGGCGAGGCCGAGTTCGGCCGCCTGTCCGGCGGCATGAAGCGCCGCGTGCTGCTCGCCCGCGCGCTGGTGTCCAGCCCCGATGTGCTGCTGCTGGACGAACCGACCAACCACCTGGACATCGAAGCCATCGACTGGCTCGAAGCGTTCCTGAAGGGCTGGAGCGGCAGCGTGGTGTTCGTCACCCATGACCGTCGCTTCCTGCGTGCCCTGGCCACCCGCATCGTCGAGATCGACCGCGGCCAGGTCACCAGCTGGCCAGGCGACTGGGCCAACTACGAGCGCCGCCGCGAGGAACGCCTCAATGCGCAGGCGCAGGAGAACGCCCGCTTCGACAAGCTGCTGGCGCAGGAAGAAGTCTGGATCCGGCAGGGCATCAAGGCCCGTCGCACCCGCGATGAAGGCCGCGTGCGCCGCCTGAAGGCGATGCGCGTGGAGCGTTCGCAGCGCCGCGACCTCAGCGGCAACGTCAAGATGGAAGCCGCACAGGGCGTCAGTTCCGGCAAGAAGGTCATCGACGTCAAGGACATTTCGTTCGCCTTCGGCGAGCGCACCATGGTCCGCGATTTCACCACCACCATCATGCGCGGCGACCGCATCGGTCTGATCGGTCCCAACGGCAGCGGCAAGACCACGCTGCTCAAGCTGCTGCTGGGCGAACTGCAGCCGGCCAAGGGCGAAGTCAACGCCGGCACCAACCTGCAGATCGCGTATTTCGACCAGTACCGCGCGGTGCTGCGCGAAGACTGGAGCGCGATCGAGAACGTCGCCGAAGGCCGCGATTTCCTCGAGTTCAACGGCAAGCGCAAGCATGTGCATGCCTATCTGCAGGACTTCATGTTCACCCCGGAACGCGCGCGTGCGCCGATTACCCGCCTGTCCGGTGGCGAGCGCAACCGCCTGCTGCTGGCCAAGCTGTTCGCGCAGCCGTCCAACCTGCTGGTGATGGACGAACCGACCAACGACCTGGACGTGGAAACCCTGGAGCTGCTGGAAGAGCTGCTGGGCGAATACACCGGCACCCTGCTGCTGGTCAGCCACGACCGTGACTTCATCGACAACGTGGTCACCTCCACGCTGGTGATGGAAGGCGATGGCGTGATCGGTGAGTACGTCGGCGGCTACAGCGACTGGCAGCGCTATGCGGCCAGCGTGGCGACGCCTGCCGCGGCTCCGGCAGCCAAACCGGCGGCCGCCGCACCGGCTGCAGCTGCGGCACCTGCCGCACCCAAGCGCAAGCTGGCCTACAAGGAAGCGCGCGAACTGGAGCAGCTGCCGAAGACCATCGAGAAGCTGGAAGGCGATGTCGAAGGCCTGACCTCGGCGATGAACGACCCGTCGTTCTACACCCGCAGCAGCGCCGAAGTGACCGCGCACACCCAGCAGCTGGCCAAGGTGCAGGCCGAGCTGGATGCCGCTTACGCGCGCTGGGAAGAGCTGGAAGGCTGAGTATCGGTCGGCGCCAGCAGTGCGCCGATTGATTGATCGAGTCGAGAATCAGTAGATCCACGTCATGCGTGGATGGTGGCATCAGTGCGGACCAAGGTCCGCACCCACCGAAGCCGGTTACACCTCCGTACGGACCAACGGTCCGCACGTACCAATCAACGATCCGCACCCACCGGGGGCCTGCGGTCATTTGACCCCGTGCAGATCCCGCAGCTGGCTCGGCCGGCTGCCGAAATACGCCGCCAGATCGGCGATGTCCTGATCACTCAGGTCCTTCGCCTGTGGCGTCATCAACATGTGCTGGCGGTCACCGGCGCGGTAGGCCTGCAGCGCATGCGCCAGGTAGTCACCGTACTGCCCACCCAGCTTCGGATAGGTCGGATCGATCGGCGCATTGCCATCGGCCCCGTGGCAGTCGATGCAGCTCTGGTTGGTGGCCTTGCCCTTCACCTTGGCGCGGGCTTCACCGGCGGCCTCGCGACCTGCAGGCAGGCCAGCCGAAGAAGAAGAGCCGTGTTCGCCACTGGCATGGCCCGGATCGGCGGCGGATTTCTCGCTGTTTTCCACCTGCGACTGTGAACAGGCCGCCAGCAGCAGGGCAACGGACAGGGCGATGGCGTGACGCAGCGGATGCGCGGCTTTCGACATGGGCGGGCCTTACTTGACGGTGGACAGGTAAACAGAGAGATCGGCGATCTCCTGTTCGCTGAAACTCATCGACTGCGCCTGCATCGTCGGATGCCGGCGCTTGCCCTGGCGGTACTCGGTCAGGGCCTGGGCCAGGTACTGCTGGGTCTGGCCGCCGATCTTCGGCACCCGGTAGCTGGGGTAGGCGTTCTTGTAGCCGGTTATGCCGTGGCACCCCTGGCAGGTGTAGGCCAGCACGCGGCCATTGTCGAAGTTGCCGGTGGGCGCGGCAGGCGCCGGCGCGGCGGCAGGAGCCGGGGCCGGAGCGGGTGTGGCAGGAGCAGGAGCGGGCTGTGCGGCGGCCCCAAGGGGCAGGAGGACGGCCAGAGCGAGACAAGCGGCGAGCGGCTGCGGGCGCATGGTGTCGTTTCCGGGGATTCGGGTCTGGTCGTTCCGGCGTGGGGTACGGAACGCCCCGAGTATAGCCCCAGGTTTCATCTAGCTGAAATGGGGTCGGGCCGACCAGCGGCGTGAAGACACCATGACCTTTGGGATATGGTGTTGCCGTGAAGTGGTGCATTACTTTGCTACCACACCTGTCCACGCATCCTCCAGGGACCTGACGATGTCGCACCCAACCTTCCTGTCCGGCCGTCGCAGCGGAATCTGCGCTGCCGCACTGCTGATCTCCACCTCCCTGCTGCTGGGCGGTTGCGCCGCAGGGCCCAATTCCGAAGCCAAGGCCGCCGAGACCAAGGAGGAGAAGAAGGTCGATACGGTCCCGGTCGAAGTGGCCGTGGCCAGCCATCGCGCGGTCGCGGCCAGTTACACAGGCACCGCCGCGCTGGAACCACGCGCCGAGTCGCAGGTGGTGGCCAAGACCTCCGGTGTGGCGCTGGCGGTGCTGGTCGAGGAAGGCCAGCGGGTCACCGCCGGCCAGCCGCTGGTGCGCCTGGACCCGGACCGCGCACGCTTGGCCGTAGCCCAGAGCGAAGCGCAGATGCGCAAGCTGGAAAACAACTACCAGCGTGCACAGAAACTGGTTGGTCAGCAGATGGTCAGTGCTGCCGATGTCGACCAGCTGCGCTTTGATCTGGAAAACGTCCGTGCGCAGTACCGTCTGGCGACGCTGGAGCTGTCCTACACCACCGTCGTGGCGCCGATTTCCGGTGTGATCGCATCGCGCTCGATCAAGACCGGCAACTTCGTGCAGATCAACACCCCGATCTTCCGCATCGTCGACAACTCGCGCCTGGAAGCCACCCTCAACGTGCCCGAACGCGAGCTGGCCACGCTGCGTGCCGGCCAGCCGGTGACGTTGGCCGCCGATGCGCTGCCGGGCCAGAGCTTCACCGGCACCGTCGATCGCATTGCGCCGGTGGTGGATTCGGGCAGCGGCACGTTTCGCGTGGTCAGCGCCTTCGATGGCGCCGCGCACGCGCTGCAGCCCGGCATGTTCGGGCGCATCCGCATCGATTACGACCAGCGTGCCGATGCGCTCGTGGTGCCGCGCCTGGCGCTGCTCGACGATGGTGAGCCGGCGGTGTTCCGGGTGCGCGAAGGCAAGGTCGCACGCGTTCCGGTCAAGCTGGGTTACGCCGAGGGCCCGTGGGTGGAGATCCGTGATGGCCTGGCGGCCGGTGATCAGGTGGTCACCGCCGGCAAGGTCGCGCTGCGCGACGGTACCGCGGTGCAGGTGATCGCCGATCCGAAGGCAAAGGCGAAGACGGTCGCAGCGGCCGCCAAGCCGGCAGACAAGGCCGGGAGCAAGCAATGACCGCCCCGGGCCACGACCACGGTGCCTCGCCGGCGAGCGATGGCGCCGCCGCCGGCATGCGCGGCGGCCTGGTGGAATTCGCCACCCGCCGCCGCGTGACCATCGCCATGTGCACGGTCACCCTGCTGCTGTTCGGCCTGATCGCGCTGGGCAACCTCAAGGTCAACCTGTTGCCCGACCTGAGCTACCCGACGCTGACCGTGCGCACCGAGTACACCGGTTCGGCGCCGACCGAAATCGAAACCCTGATCACCCAGCCGGTCGAAGAGGCCGTCGGCGTGGTCAAGAACCTGCGCAAGCTGAAGTCGGTTTCGCGAACCGGCCAGAGCGACGTGGTGCTGGAGTTCGCCTGGGGCACCAACATGGACCAGGCCAGCCTGGAGGTGCGTGACAAGATGGAAGCGCTGAACCTGCCACTGGAGGCCAAGGCCCCGGTGCTGCTGCGCTTCAATCCGTCCACCGAGCCGATCATGCGCCTGGTGCTGTCGAACAAGGTGGCGCCGACCAGCGATGCCGATGCGGTCCGCGAGCTGACCGGCCTGCGCCGCTATGCCGATGAAGACCTGAAGAAGAAGCTGGAGCCGGTGGCCGGCGTGGCAGCGGTCAAGGTCGGTGGCGGCCTGGAAGATGAGATCCAGGTCGACATCGACCAGCAGAAGCTGGCCCAGCTGAACCTGCCGATCGACACCGTCATCAAGCGCCTGAAGGACGAGAACATCAACATCTCCGGCGGTCGCCTGGAGGAGGGGTCGCAGCGCTTCCTGGTGCGCACCGTCAACCAGTTCGCCGACCTGGAGGAGATCCGCAACCTGCTGGTCACCACCCAGGGCTCGAACGGAAGTGCAGCCGACTCGGCATTGCAGCAGATGTTCAACATCGCCGCGTCGACCGGTTCGGCGGCAGCCATCGCGGCGGCTTCGGCGGCGCAGAGCGCATCGTCCGGTGGTGGCTCCAGCGTGGTCGCCAACGGTGTGCCGGTGCGCCTGAAGGACGTGGCCACCGTGCGCCAGGGCTACAAGGAGCGCGAAGCGGTGATCCGCCTGGGCGGCAAGGAATCGGTTGAACTGGCCATCTACAAGGAAGGCGACGCCAATACCGTGTCCACCGCCGAAGCGCTGCGCAAGCGCCTGGAGCAGATCAAGGGCACGTTCCCGTCCGATGTCGAGATGACCACCATCGAGGACCAGTCGCGCTTCATCGAGCACGCCATCGCCGACGTCAAGAAGGATGCGGTGATCGGTGGCCTGCTGGCGATCCTGATCATCTTCCTGTTCCTGCGCGATGGCTGGAGCACGTTCGTGATCAGCCTGTCGCTGCCGGTCTCGATCATCGCCACGTTCTTCTTCATGGGCCAGCTCGGCTTGAGCTTGAACGTGATGTCGCTGGGCGGCCTGGCACTGGCCACCGGCCTGGTGGTGGACGACTCGATCGTGGTGCTGGAGAGCATTGCCAAGGCCCGCGAGCGTGGCCTGGGCATCCTGCAGGCAGCGATCGTCGGTACCCGCGAAGTGAGCATGGCGGTGGTCGCCTCGACCCTGACCACCATCGCCGTGTTCCTGCCGCTGGTGTTCGTCGATGGCATCGCCGGCCAGCTGTTCCGCGACCAGGCATTGACCGTGGCGATCGCCATCGCGATCTCGCTGCTGGTGTCGATGACGCTGATTCCGATGCTGAGCTCGCTGAAGGGTCGGCCGCCGCTGGCATTCCCGGAAGAGGCGCCGAACGAACCGTGGCAGCCGCAGAACCGCTGGCAGAAGCCGGTGGCGCTGGGCCGTCGTGGTGCCGTCGCAACCGCGCGCTGGAGCTTCTATGCGCTGGCCTGGCTGGTCGTACGTGCGTGGCGGGGCGTCGTGGCAGTGGTTGGCCCGGTGATGCGCAAGGCCAGCGATCTGGCAATGAAGCCCTACGCCGGTGCCGAGCGCGGCTATCTGCGCCTGTTGCCGAGCGCGCTGGCCCATCCGGGCAAGGTGCTCGGCGTGGCCACGATCATCTTCGTGGCGACCATGGCGCTGGTGCCGATGCTCGGTGCCGACCTGATCCCGCAGCTGGCGCAGGACCGTTTCGAGATGACGGTGAAGCTGCCGGCCGGCACACCGCTGAAGCAGACCGATGCGCTGGTGCGTGAGCTGCAGCTGGCCCACGGCAACGGCGAGGGCGTGGCCTCGCTGTACGGTGTCAGTGGCAGCGGCACCCGCCTGGATGCCAGCCCGACCGAGAGCGGCGAGAACATCGGCAAGCTGACCGTGGTGATGGAAGGCGGTGGCAATGCACGCACTGAAGCCGAGATCACCGAGCGCCTGCGCGACAGCATGGGCCAGCATCCGGGGGCACAGGTCGACTTCGCGCGGCCGGCGTTGTTCAGCTTCTCCACGCCGCTGGAAATCGAGCTGCGCGGGCAGGACATGGCGACATTGGAAGTAGCTGGCCAGCGCCTGGCGGCGATGCTGCGTGGCAATGCGCACTACGCCGACGTGAAGTCCACGGTGGAAGAGGGCTTCCCGGAAATCCAGATCCGCTTCGACCAGGAACGTGCCGGTGCGCTGGGCCTGACCACCCGCCAGATCGCCGACGTGGTGGTGAAGAAGGTGCGCGGCGACGTGGCCACCCGCTACAGCTTCCGCGACCGCAAGATCGACGTGCTGGTGCGTGCTCAGGAAGGCGACCGCGCCAGCGTGGAGAGCATCCGCCGGTTGATCGTCAATCCGGGCAGCACCCGGCCGGTCACGCTGGATGCGGTGGCCGACGTGGTTGCCACCACCGGCCCCAGCGAGATCCATCGCGCCGACCAGACCCGCGTTGCGGTGGTCTCGGCCAACCTGCGCGACATCGACCTCGGCGCGGCCATGCGCGAAGTGCAGCAGATGGTGGCCGAACAGCCGCTCGGCGCGGGTGTCGGCCTGCACATCGGTGGCCAGGGCGAGGAACTGGCGCAGGCGGCGAAGTCGCTGATCTTCGCCTTCGGCCTGGCGATCTTCCTGGTCTACCTGGTGATGGCCTCGCAGTTCGAATCGCTGCTGCATCCGTTCGTGATCCTGTTCACCATCCCGCTGGCGCTGGTCGGCGCGATCCTGGCACTGATGCTGACCGGCAAGCCCATCTCGGTGGTGGTGTTCATCGGCCTGATCCTGCTGGTCGGCCTGGTCACCAAGAACGCGATCATCCTGATCGACAAGGTCAACCAGCTGCGCGAGGCCGGCGTGGCCAAGCACGAGGCGCTGGTGGAAGGTGCACGCTCGCGCCTGCGGCCGATCATCATGACCACGCTGTGCACGCTGTTCGGCTTCCTGCCGCTGGCGGTGGCGATGGGCGAGGGCGCCGAAGTACGCGCGCCGATGGCGATCACCGTGATCGGTGGCCTGCTGGTGTCGACCCTGCTGACCCTGCTGGTGATCCCGGTGGTCTACGACCTGATGGACCGCCGTGGTGACGCCTACTACCGCGAGCGTGGCCGCAAGCACGCCGGCGAGATCGAGCCGGGCGCAGCAGGCAGCGCGGCGGGTGCGGAGGAGCCGGCATGAGTGTTGCCGAGTTCTCCATCCGCCGCCCGGTCACCACCATCATGTGCTTCGTGTCACTGGTGGTGATCGGCCTGATCGCCTCGTTCCGGTTGCCGCTGGAAGCGTTGCCGGACATTTCCGCGCCCTTCCTGTTCGTGCAGATTCCGTACACCGGTTCAACCCCGGAGGAAGTGGAGCGGACCATCATCCGCCCGGTGGAGGAATCGCTGGCGACGATGACCGGCATCAAGCGCATGCGCTCGTCGGCCACCTCCGAGGCGGCGCTGATCTTCATCGAGTTCAGCGACTGGGACCGCGACATCGCCATCGCCGCCTCCGATGCACGCGAACGCATCGACGCGATCCGCAGCGATCTGCCCGACGACCTGCAGCGCTACAACGTGTTCAAGTGGTCCAGCAGCGACCAGCCGGTGCTGAAGGTGCGCCTGGCCAGCACCACCGACCTGACCACGGCTTACGACATGCTCGACCGCGAGTTCAAGCGGCGCATCGAGCGTATCCCCGGCGTGGCCCGCGTCGACATCACCGGCGCGCCGCCGAACGAGGTGGAGATCGCCATTGATCCGAACCGGCTCAACGCGCATGGGCTGAGCATCAACGAGCTGAGTGACCGCCTGCGCACGCTGAACTTCTCGATCTCGGCTGGGCAGATCGACGACAACGGCCAGCGCGTGCGCGTGCAGCCGGTGGGCGAGATCACCGACCTGCAGGAAATGCGCGACCTGGTGATCAACGCCAAGGGCCTGCGCCTGGGGGACATCGCCGACGTGCGCCTGAAGCCGGCGCGGATGAACTACGGGCGCCGCCTGGACGGCAACCCGGCGGTCGGGCTGGATATCTTCAAGGAGCGCAGTGCCAACCTGGTGGAGGTGTCGCGCGCGGCGCTGGCCGAGGTTGAAGCGATCCGTGCCGAAGCGTCGATGCGCGACGTGCAGATCAAGGTGATCGACAACCAGGGCAAGGCGGTGACCTCCTCGCTGCTGGAACTGGCCGAGGCCGGTGCGGTCGGCCTGATCCTGTCGATCACGGTGCTGTTCTTCTTCCTGCGCCATTGGCCGTCCACGCTGATGGTGACCCTGGCCATTCCGATCTGCTTCACCATCACCCTGGGTTTCATGTACTTCGTCGGGGTGACGCTGAACATCCTGACCATGATGGGCCTGCTGTTGGCGGTGGGCATGCTGGTCGACAACGCCGTGGTGGTGGTGGAGAGCATCTACCAGGAGCGCGAGCGCATGCCGGGACAGCCGCGCCTGGCCTCGATCATCGGCACCCGCAACGTGGCCATCGCGCTCAGTGCTGGCACCTTGTGCCACTGCATCGTGTTCGTGCCGAACCTGTTTGGCGAGACCAACAACATCAGCATCTTCATGGCGCAGATCGCGATCACCATCTCGGTCTCGCTGCTGGCCTCCTGGCTGGTCGCGGTCAGCCTGATCCCGATGCTGTCCGCGCGCATGGCCACGCCCAAGCTGGTGCACTCGCAGACCGGACTGATCGCGCGGCTGCAGCGCCGCTACGCCAGGCTGCTGGACTGGTCGCTGCACCATCGCGGCTGGAGCCTGCTCGGCATCGTGCTGGTGGTGCTGGTCAGCCTGGTGCCGATGAAGCTGACCAAGGTCGACATGTTCGGTGGGGATGGCGGCAAGGACATCTTCATCGGCTACATGTGGAAGGGCGCCTACACCTATCGGCAGATGTCCGAGGAGGTGGCGCGCGTGGAGAACTGGATCGACGCCAACCGCGAGCGCCTGCACGTCAAGCAGGTGTACTCCTGGTACAGCGAGCAGGAAGGCAGCTCGACCGTGGTCACCCTGGACGAGAAGTACGCCAAGGACATCAAGGCGCTGCAGGAAGAGCTGCGCAAGGGCCTGCCGAAGTCGGCCCGCACCGACTACTTCGTTGGCAACCAGGGCGGTGATGGCGGCGGTGGCGGCAACCAGGGCGTGCAGGTGCAGCTGGTGGGCGACTCCAGTTCGATGCTGCAGGAGATCGGCCAGGAAGTGGTGCCGCTGCTGGCCCAGCGTGCCGAGCTGCGCGACGTTCGCATCGACAACGGCGAGAAGGGCGGCGAGCTGAAGGTGCGCGTCGACCGCGAGCGCGCCGCGGCGTTCGGCTTCAATGCCGAGCAGGTCGCCAGCTTCGTCGGCCTGGCCCTGCGCGGTGCGCCGATGCGCGAGTTCCGCCGCGGCGACAATGAAGTACCGGTATGGGTGCGCTTCGCTGGCGCCGAGCAGAGCAGCCCGGAAGACCTGGCCGGCTTCAGCGTGCGCACCGGCGACGGTCGCAGCGTGCCACTGCTGAGCCTGGTCACCGTTGACGTCGGTTCATCGGCGACCCAGATCGGTCGTACCAACCGCCAGACCACGCTGACCATCAAGGCCAACCTGGCCGAGAAGGTCACCGCGCCCGATGGCCGCAAGGCGATGGAATCGGTGCTCAAGCCGATGAACTTCCCGGCCGGCTATGGCTTCACCTTCGATGGCGGCGACTACGGCAACGACGACGAAGCGATGCAGCAGATGGTGTTCAACCTGCTGATCGCGCTGGTGATGATCTACGTGGTGATGGCGGCGGTGTTCGAGTCGCTGCTGTTCCCGGCGGCGATCATGAGCGGCGTACTGTTCTCGATCTTCGGCGTGTTCTGGCTGTTCTGGATCACCGGTACCTCGTTCGGGATCATGTCCTTCATCGGCATCCTGGTGCTGATGGGCGTGGTGGTGAACAACGGCATCGTGATGATCGAGCACATCAACAACCTGCGGCGCGGCGGCATGGGACGCACGCAGGCGCTGGTGGAGGGCTCACGCGAGCGATTGCGCCCGATCATGATGACGATGGGCACGGCGATCCTGGCGATGGTGCCGATCTCGCTGACCAACACGCAGATGTTCGGCAACGGCCCGGAGTACGCGCCGATGGCGCGCGCGATTGCCGGCGGCCTGGCGTTCTCCACGGTGGTCAGCCTGTTGTTCCTGCCGACCATCTATGCGGTGCTGGATGACCTGCGCAATGTCGTGACGCGGTTGATCCGCCGCGCGCGTGGAGTGGAAATGGTAGAGCCGGGCGCTGCCCGGCTGTAATGCACATCAACGTGTTGTGGTGTGGGGGAGGCCGGTCGTAGTGGGGCGGCCTCCCCCTTTTTCTGCCGGGCATGGCGTGCCAACCAACGTTGGCACCTACCGGTAGCGCCGGGCCATGCCCGGTGGAACCATCAACCCGCCACCTTGCCCCACACCTTGAACGTGGTCAGCCACAGGCCGAGCATGCTGCCGATGTTGGTCAGCATGAACGTCAGCACCACGCGCGTGACCCGATTGCGGTACCAGCCCTTCAGGCTCTGCGCGTCGTCGCGCAGCTTCAGGAAGTCCTCGTACGCCGGCTTGCGCAGGCGCGCTTCCACCAGCGCCGAGAACGCGCCGGTCGGGATGCTCAGGCGGAACGGCTTGAACGGGGCCACCGCGATCGCGGTGAGGATGCTCAGCGGGTGACCGCCTGCCAGCAGGCAGCCCAGGCCCGCCAGGCCGCCGGTATACATCGCCCAGGTCGCCAGCAGTTCGGTGCCCACGCCCAGACCACCGCGGTAGAAGCCCACGCCGATGCCGGTCGCCACGATGGCCAGGATGCCCAGCGTGAACCACGGAATGTTGCGCTTCTTCGGCACCGCCTCCAGCTCGGCGCGCAGCGGTGCAGGTGCCTCGGTGTCGGTTTCCAGGTAACGCGCCAGGCCTGCCAGGTGACCCGCACCGACAACCGCCAGCACTTCACGCTGCTGCGGGTTGTGTTCTTCGCGCAGGCGCGTGGCCATGTAGCGGTCGCGCTCGCCGATGATGGTCTCGTACAGTGCCGGGCTCTCGCTGGCGAACTCGCCGAAGCTCGATTCCAGCATGTCGCCCTGCTTGAGCTTTTCGATCTCGTTCTCGCCCACTTCCTCGGACGAGAACAGGCCGGCGCCGAGACCGGCAACCAGCTTCAGCTTGCCGAAGAAGCCCAGCCGCTGCGAGGCGCGGCGGAAGGTCAGGCCGACCTCGCGGTCGATCAGGTGCACCGGCAGGTCGCGTTCGCGCGCCAGTTCCACCGCGCGCTTCAGTTCCGCGCCCGGCTCGATGTCCAGCTGTTCGGCCAGGCGGCGCTGGTAGGCGGACAGGGCCAGGTTGGCGGCGAACAGGGCGACGCGGCCCTTGCGGATCACCTCGACCAGGTCGAGCTTGGCCAGCGTGTCCGGGTCGCTCAGCGCCTGCAGGCGCTGCGGGTCCAGTTCAACGGCCACGGCGTCGAAGCGACCGCTGTCGATGGCTTTCTCCACCGCCTCGACGCTGGCGCGTGAGACATGGGCAGTGCCCAGCAGGGTGTAGCGCACGCCGTCGCGTTCAACAACGCATACCGGCTGGCCGGCGAACAGGTCGTCGCCGGTCTCGGGAAGGGTTTCGGTCATGGGTTCATTCATTGGAAGGTGCAGTGTCGGCGCCATCGCCGAGCGCGCGCTGCATCTGCACGGTATCCAGCCAGCGGCCATGCTTGCGGCCGAGGCCACGGAACACGCCGACCAGCTCGAAGCCGAAGCGTTCGTGCAGCTTGATTGAAGCGGTATTGGTCGGTTCGCCGATCACCGCCACCATCTGCCGGTAGCCACGCGCCACGCAGGCGTCGATCAACGCCTGCAGCAGGCCGGTGCCAACGCCCTTGCCCTGGAACGCAGCATCGACGTAGACCGAGTTTTCCACGGTCCACTGGTAGGCAACGCGGGTGCGGTAGGTGTTGGCGTAGGCATAGCCGGCCACCTGGCCATCGATCTCGGCGACCAGATAGGGGAAGCCGCGATCGACGATGTCGCGCATGCGGCGCAGCATCTCGGTCGCGTCCGGGATCTCGTACTCGTAGGTGTTGACGAAGTCGGTCACTTCCACCGCGTAGATCGCGGTGATCGCATTAATGTCGGCAGGGCCGGCATCACGGATGAGGACGGCCATGCGCGGGCTCCGGCTCAGTCGATGTAGCGCTTGAGCAGGTCGCCGTAGGCATCGATGCGGCGGTCGCGCAGGAACGGCCAGATGCGGCGCACATGCTCGCTGCGCTGCAGGTCGACATCGCACAGCAGAACCGTGGCATCGGTGCCGGCTTCGGCCAGGAATTCGCCCTGCGGGCCCAGCACGTGGCTGTTGCCCCAGAACTGGATGCCGGAGGCGCCCAGCGGTGAGGCCTCGTGGCCGACGCGGTTGCAGCTCAGCACCGGCAGGCCGTTGGCCACGGCGTGGCCGCGGTGGCTCAGCACCCAGGCGTCGCGCTGGCGGGTCTTCTCGTCCTGCACGTCGTCCGGGTCCCAGCCGATCGCGGTCGGGTAGAGCAGCAGTTCGGCACCGGCCAGCGCCATCAGGCGCGCCGCTTCCGGGTACCACTGGTCCCAGCACACCAGCACGCCAAGGCGACCCACCGAGGTATCGATCGGCTTGAAGCCGATGTCGCCCGGGGTGAAGTAGAACTTCTCGTAGAAGCCCGGATCGTCCGGAATATGCATCTTGCGGTACTTGCCCAGCAGCGTACCGTCCTTCTCGAACACCACGGCGGTGTTGTGGTACAGGCCGGCGGCGCGGCGTTCGAACAGCGAGCCGACCAGCACCACGCCGTGCTTCTTCGCCAGTGCGCCCAGGCGCTCGGTGCTGGGGCCCGGAATCGGCTCGGCCAGGTCGAATTCGTCCACCGATTCGTGCTGGCAGAAGTACGGACCGTTATGCAGTTCCTGCAGCAGCACCAGCTTGGCACCCTGCGCAGCCGCCTCGGCCACGCGTGCTTCGATCACCGCCAGGTTGGCGGCGGCATCACCGTGGTTGCGCTCCTGGATCAGGGCGACGGTAAGGGGGCTGCGCGAGTTCATGCGGGGCGTTCCTGCGGGGGAAAACCAGCATGTTAGCGCGGATGGACGGCGACGGCGTGTCGCGCGCTGAATGGGTGCGATCGGTAGTGCCGGCCGCGGGCCGGCAATCCCGTGGATCCATCAGGCAGTGCGGGGTTGCCGGCCAGCGGCCGGCACTACCGTCATGCCTTCAACAGCCCTTCCGGCAGCTGCATGGTGATGCAGTGCAGGCTGCCGTTCTGCCAGATCAGCGAGCGGCAGGGCACCTGCACGATCTCGCGGCCCGGGTGCGCCTGGGCCAGCACATCGCGGGCCAGGTCGTCGGCCGGGTCGCCATAGGCCGGCATCAGCACTGCACCATTGACGATCAGGTAGTTGGCGTACGACGCAGCCAGGCGGCGGCCTTCGTCGATCACCGGCTGTGCCCACGGCAGCGGGAACAGGCGGTACGGCTGCCCATCCTTGGTGCGCAGTGCGGCCAGCTCGTTGCCCATCGCCTGCAGTTCGGCGTAGTGCGAGTCGCTCTCGTCGTCACAGGCCTGGTAGACGATGCTGTCGGCCGAGGCGAAGCGGGCGAGGGTGTCGATGTGCGCGTCGGTGTCGTCGCCTTCCAGGTAGCCGTGGTCCAGCCACAGCACGCGGTCCTGCTGCAGCCAGTCGGCCAGGTCGGCGCTCAGGCTGGCGCGGTCGCGGTCCGGATGGCGCTCGTGCAGGCACTTCCAGGTGGTCAGCAGGGTGCCTTCGCCATCGGTCTCGATGCCGCCGCCTTCCAGCGCGAACGGGATGCTGCGCACCGGCGTGTCGTTGAACACGCCGGCCTGGTCCAGCACGCCCACCAGCTGGTCATCCAGGGTGGCGTCGAACTTGCCGCCCCAGCCGGTGAAGCGGAAATCCAGCAGCTGGAAACCGCCGTCGGCACGGCGCAGGGTGATCGGGCCGGAGTCGCGCAGCCAGGTATCGTCGTAGGCGGCCGTGGTGAAGTGGACCTTGTCCATGTCGATGCGGTTGGAGCGCAGCCGCATTTCGGCATAGGTCTCCACATCGTCGTCGGCCACGCAGATCAGCACCGGCTGGAAGCGGGTGATGGCCGCGACCAAGGCGATGTAGGTCTCTTCCACCTGGCCCAGGCGGTCGGCCCAGTCGGTGTCGGCGGTGGGCCAGGCAATCAGGACGCCGCTCTGGGCTTCCCACTCGGCAGGAAAACGAAGGGTCTGGTTCATGGTCTCGCTACACAGGCCCGCCCACGGCGGGTAAAGGGATCAACGGATCGGTGGTTTCGGGCCGATTTCGTTCGGGTCCGCCTGGTTGGCCACCACGTCGATCACCTTCTGCTTCTCGAAGTAGACGGTGAACTGCGGGTACACCCAGCGGTTGATGGTCGGCCATTGCCGCTTCTGCCCGCCACGCGGCTGCAGCTGTTCGCTCGGCGCGCCGAACTGCGCCTGTACCTGCTGCATGCTCTGGCCGCGCACGGGCAGGGCACCGGCCGGCTTCTCGCGGGCGCGGTCGACAAGCAGGGTATCGGCCAGCGCCGGCGTGGCGGCGGCCAGGGTGGCCATCACGGCCAGGGCGGACAGG
Source organism: Stenotrophomonas sp. YJH_SMC_40 (assembly GCF_059368615.1). Taxonomy (NCBI): domain Bacteria; kingdom Pseudomonadati; phylum Pseudomonadota; class Gammaproteobacteria; order Lysobacterales; family Lysobacteraceae; genus Stenotrophomonas; species Stenotrophomonas sp. YJH_SMC_40. The sequence continues at coordinate 30,656 of NZ_JCAFRX010000008.1, forward strand.
TAACGCTTCATCTCGATCTACTCCCCAGTGGTCAAGAAAGGCGATTACAGCAAAATCAGCAGGAAAAAGCCGCATAAACAAAAAACCGCCCGAAGGCGGTTTCTTGCATCGGGTCGGCCCCGCGTAGGGCCAGCCGCAGCCGTGAAGGCTGTTGGGCTTAGCGCTGACGCGCCTTGAAACGCGGGTTCGACTTGCAGATGACGAAGATCTTGCCGCGACGACGGACGACCTTACAGTCGCGGTGACGGGCCTTCGCCGACTTCAGGGAGGACAGGACTTTCATGGCATACCTCGGCGTAAACAGTAGTTGTTCGGGTGGAGCGTGGCCGCGATATGCGAAAGACAATCGGCAGTTGACGCTCGTTCAAGCCCGCCATTCTACCGGGCTTTTCCTCGTGGTTTCAAGTGGTTGCACAAAAGATCCCGCTGGGGGCGTCTGGCAGGGGCTAGAATGGCCCCTTCACACGCTCTGGGAACCCCATGAATCCACTCGCTCCCGTCCTGACCATCGACGGCCCTTCCGGGGCCGGCAAGGGTACCATCAGCCGCATCATCGCGCGCCGGATGGGCTGGCATTACCTGGATTCGGGTGCGCTGTACCGCGCGGTGGGCGTGGCCGCGAGCTGGGCCGACATCGACACCTCCGACGCCTCGGCGCTGGTGCGCTGCACCTTCGACACCCATGTTCAGTTTGTTGAACAGGGCGAGTCGATGCGGGTCATGGTCAACGGCACCGATGCCACCGACGAGCTGCGCCTGGAGACCACCGGCGCGCTGGCTTCTGCCATCGCCGCCATTCCCGAGGTGCGCGCCGCGCTGAAGGAGCGCCAGCGCGCATTCAGGGAGCTGCCCGGCTTGGTTGCCGACGGCCGCGACATGGGCACGGTGATCTTCAAGGACGCCCCCTACAAGGTCTTCCTGACCGCCAGTGCCGAGGAGCGCGCCGAGCGCCGGCATAAGCAGTTGAAAGACAAGGGGGTTTCTGTTAACTTTGATGACCTCCTGCGCGAGATCATGGCCCGCGACGCCCGTGATGCTCAGCGTACCGTGGCGCCCCTGAAGCCGGCAGACGATGCTGTCCTCATCGACACCACAGGCATCGGCATCGATGATGTCGTTGCCAGAGTGATGGATCTGCTTCCGGTTCCGGCTGCCTGATCCGTTCGCGCGGGAGCACTGCCAGCAGCATCGGCGGTGGTCGCGCATAGCAGTGCTGTACCAGCTCCGTCGCGCAATGATGCGTGGCGGTTTTCCTACTACACACGACCTGCGTTTCCGGGGTCGACCAACAGGCGGGCGGTCGCCATTCCCCTGAAGGGGACGCCACCGACCCATGTGTCCAACAGAGTAAATCTAATGACCGAATCATTTGCCGAACTGTTTGAAGCCAGCCAGGCCAATCTGGCCAAGCTGAAGCCGGGCGCCATCGTCAGCGGTACCGTTGTTGAAGTCCGCGGCGACGTCGTGGTGATCAACGCTGGCCTGAAGTCCGAAGGCATCGTGCCGATCGAACAGTTCCGTAACGACGCTGGCGAAATCGACGTCGCCGAAGGCGACATCGTCAAGGTCGCCCTCGACTCGATCGAGAACGGCTTCGGCGAAACCGTCCTGTCGCGCGAGAAGGCCAAGCGCGCGATGGTGTGGGACGAGCTGGAAGAAGCGTTGGAAAAGAACGAAACCATCACCGGCCGCATCAGCGGCAAGGTCAAGGGTGGTTTCACCGTGGACATCAAGGATGTCCGCGCCTTCCTGCCGGGTTCCCTGGTCGATGTGCGCCCGGTGCGCGATCCGGCCTACCTGGAAGGCAAGGAACTCGAGTTCAAGCTCATCAAGCTGGACCGCAAGCGTAACAACGTCGTGGTCTCGCGCCGCGCTGTCGTCGAAAGCGAGCACTCGGAAGAGCGCGAGCAGCTGATGGACAAGCTGCAGGAAGGCGCGATCCTGAAGGGTGTCGTCAAGAACCTGACCGACTACGGCGCGTTCGTGGACCTGGGCGGTATCGACGGCCTGCTGCACATCACCGACATGGCATGGAAGCGCGTGCGCCATCCGTCCGAAGTCGTCAACGTCGGCGACGAGCTGGACGTGCGCGTGCTGAAGTTCGACCGCGAGCGCAACCGCGTTTCGCTGGGCCTGAAGCAGCTGGGCGAAGATCCGTGGGATAACATCGCCCGTCGTTACCCGGCCAACAGCCGCGTCTTCGGCAAGGTCTCCAACGTCACCGATTACGGCGCGTTCGTTGAGATCGAGCCGGGCGTCGAAGGCCTGGTGCACGTCTCCGAGATGGATTGGACCAACAAGAACGTCAACCCGTCCAAGGTTGTGCAGGTTGGTGACGAAGTCGAAGTGATGGTGCTGGACGTCGATGAAGAGCGTCGCCGTATCTCGCTGGGCATGAAGCAGGTTGCCGCCAATCCGTGGGAAACCTTCGCTGCCACCCACAAGAAGGGTGACAAGGTGTCGGGCCAGATCAAGTCGATCACCGACTTCGGCATCTTCATCGGCCTGGACGGCGGCATCGACGGCCTGGTCCACCTGTCCGACATCAGCTGGAACACCACCGGCGAAGACGTCGTTCGCAACTTCAAGAAGGGCGATACCCTGGACGCCGTCGTCCTGGCTGTCGATCCGGAGCGCGAGCGCATCTCCCTGGGCGTGAAGCAGCTGGAGCAGGATCCGTTCGGCCAGTACATGGCTGCCAATCCGAAGGGCTCCAAGGTCGAAGGCGTGGTGAAGGAAGTCGACGCCAAGGGCGCGATCATCGAGCTGGCTGACGGCATCGAGGGTTACGTTTCGGCTCGCGACATCGCCAACGAGCGCGTTGACGACGCCACCCAGCACCTGAAGGTCGGCGACAAGGTCGAAGCCAAGTTCGTGGGCATGGACCGCAAGGGCCGTACCCTGCAGCTGTCGATCAAGGCCAAGGATGACGCGGAAATGCGCGAAGTGCTGGAGGAATACCAGTCCTCTTCGGCTTCCAGCGGCACCACCCAGCTGGGCGCGCTGCTGCGTGCGCAGCTGAACGGCAACAAGTCCGAGTAATCGGCCTTACGCTGTTCGTTGTTTCCTGGACGGCCCGGGCATTGCCCGGGCCGTCTCAGGCTGAGATGCCCCTGATGTGAGCCGGTAATGACCAAATCCGAACTGATCGAAATCCTTGCGCGCCGCCAGGCGCACCTGAAGGCCGATGATGTCGATCTGGCGGTGAAGTCGTTGCTGGAAATGATGGGCGGATCGCTGTCCGCCGGGGATCGCATCGAGATCCGTGGTTTTGGCAGCTTCTCGCTGCACTATCGTCCGCCGCGCCTGGGTCGCAACCCGAAGACCGGCGAATCGGTTGCCCTGCCGGGCAAGCATGTCCCCCATTTCAAGCCGGGCAAGGAACTGCGCGAGCGGGTCAGCAGTGTGCTGCCGCTGGACGCCGATCCGGCCTGAGCCCTCCGTCGCGCCACCGCGTGCGAATCCAGCCGCGAGTCGGATAAGCTACGGACTCCTGCCACTGGAGCTGTCGCATGAAGGTTTTTCGTCTGCTGGTCCTGCTGGCGGTGCTGATCCTTGGATTGATCATTGGTGCGGTCAACATGACCGCGATGTCGATCAACCTACTGTTTACCCAGCTGCACACCTCGGTGGGCGTGGCCCTGATCGCCGCGCTGCTGGTCGGTGTCGTGGTCGGTGCCGGGCTGGTGCTGGTGAGCGTGGTCATTCCGCTCTACAGCCAGCTGCGCCGCGCCAACAAGTCCGCTGTCGCTTCGCCGGCACCGGTCGCTTCCCCCCAATCTTTTGATGGACGTTGATCGAAGATGGATTTCGTCACCGAGTGGTTCTGGTTCTTCCTGTTCGTTCCGCTGGCCGCACTGGCCGGGTGGGTGATCGGGCGGCGTGGTGGTCAACGCCACGGTGACAGCCAGGTCAGCCGCCTGTCGAGCACCTATTTCCGTGGCCTGAACTACCTGCTCAACGAGCAGCCGGACAAGGCCATCGAGCTGTTCCTGCACATCGCCGAGCTGGACAAGGAAACCTTCGAGACCCAGGTCGCGCTGGGCCATCTGTTCCGCCGCCGCGGTGAAGTCGACCGCGCCATCCGCCTGCACCAGGGGCTGGTCAACCGCCACGACCTGAGTGACGCGCAACGCGTGCAGGCCCTGCTGGCGCTGGGCGAGGACTACATGAAGTCCGGCCTGCTGGACCGTGCCGAGACCGTGTTCACCGAGCTGGCGCAGCTGGATCAGCGCGCACCGCAGGCGCTCAAGCACCTCATCGGCATCTACCAGGCCGAGCGCGACTGGGAAAAGGCGATCGACAACGCCACCCGTTTCGAGGACGTCACCGGCGAGCCGATGGGCAAGCTGATCGGGCAGTTCGAATGCGAACTGGCCGAGCGCTTCCGCGGCGCCGGCAAGCTGGAAGAGGCGAGGGCAGCGATTGCCCGGGCCTACCAGGCCGATGCGATGTCGGTGCGCGCCGGCATCATCGAAGGTCGCCTTGAGACCGATGCCGGCAACGCTGAAGCCGCCGTGCGTGCATTCGAGCGCGCCGCGCGCAACGACCCGGAGTACCTGCCGGAGCTGCTGCCGGCGTTGATGGAAAACTACCGCAAGGTAGGCGATCTGGCAGGCGCACGTGCGTTCCTGTCGGAAATGACCGAGCACTACCGTGGCATCGCCCCGGTGCTGGCCCTGACCCGGCTGATGGAAGAGCAGGAGGGCGTGGCTCCGGCCCGAGCCTACCTTGGCCGCCAGCTCAAGGATCGTCCGTCGGTGCGTGGCGAATCGGCGCTGATCGACCTGACCCTGGCCGAGGGCGCCGATTCCACGGCGACCCTGCATGACCTCAAGCACATCACCGACCAGCTGCTGGTGCGCAATCCCGCTTACCGCTGCACCCGTTGCGGGTTCGGTGCACGCACCCACCACTGGCAGTGCCCGAGCTGCAAGGAATGGGGCACGGTCAAGCCACTGCTGAACTACGCGGTGCTCTGATCCGTGCCGTGGCTCGTGATGGGCGCGCTGCTGGGGCTGGCCCTGCTGAGTGCGGGGTTGACCTGGGCGGCACGGGGTTATGCCCTGCGCCAGCAACTGCTGGACCAGCCCGGCGAGCGTCGCAGCCATAGCGTGGCAACGCCGCGCGGTGGTGGCATCGCCATCGTCATCAGCCTGCTGGTCACCGCCGGTGCAGCGATGTGGGTCTGGCCTGAATCGACACCGAGCCTGCTGGTGGCCAGCGTGGGCCTGGTACTGGTGGCGGGCATCGGCTGGTGGGACGACCACCGGCCGTTGCCGGCCATGCGCCGCCTGCTGGTGCACTTCATTGCCGCCGCGCTGCTGGCCGCCCTGGTCAAGGTGCATGGTGGAAGCTGGTTGCTGGCCGGGCTGGTGCTGGTATTCACCGCCTCGTTGATCAACATCTGGAACTTCATGGATGGCATCAACGGTATTGCCGCCAGCCAGGCCATTGTTGTTGCGCTGGGCCTGGCGCCGGTGCTGCCCTGGCCGTATTCGCTGGCCGCGGTGGCGCTGGGCCTGGCCTGCCTGGGCTTCCTGCCGTTCAATTTCCCGCGGGCCCGGATCTTCATGGGTGATGTCGGAAGTGGCGCGCTGGGCTATGCAGTCGCCGTCGTCCTGGCGATCGCTGCGGTGCGTACCGAGATCAACTGGATCCTGCTGCTGGTGCCGGCTTCGGCGTTCCTCGTGGACGCGGGCTTCACACTGGCGGCGCGCATCATCTCCGGACAACGCTGGATGGAACCCCATACCCAGCACGTCTACCAGCGGGCGGTGCAGGCAGGAGCCAGCCACGCCCAGGTGACAGGGATGTACTTTGCTTTGGGCCTGTTCAGTATTACAGTGCTTAATGTCTGCTCCAATTTGCAGCCGAGGTGGGAGGCTGTCCTGGCGGTCGCGTGGTTTCTCGCGCTGAGCGTCCTCTGGATCCTCCTGCGCAATGGATTGCGTCACCGACAAGGAAATACCTGACTTATGGCTTCACCCTGGCGGGACAGAATCCTCGGCCTGATGCCGCGTTCGGCCATCGTCTGCCACGACCTGTTCATGGTCTGGGCATGCTGGCAGCTGCTCCACGCCGGGCGGTACTCGATCCTCCCCAACGCGCCCTCACTTCCGCTCTGGAATGTCGACACCACCCTGGTGCTGCTGCTGCAGGGCCTGGTGTTCTGGCGCGTGGGCCTGTATCGCGGGCTGTGGCGTTTCGCCAGCGTCAGCGACCTGCTGAACATCTTCAAGGCCAGCTTCATCGGCCTGGTCGGCATCGTGCTGGTGCTGATGTGGAAGCGTTTCGACGGCGTGCCGATGTCGGTGCTGGTGATCTATCCGTTCGCGCTGTCGGCGCTGCTGGGCGCCCCGCGCCTGCTGTACCGGGCCTGGAAGGATTACCAGGCACTGCAGTCGGATTCGAGCGCGCGCCGCGTGCTGATCCTCGGTGCGGGGCAAGCCGCCGAGACGCTGGTCCGCGATCTGCGCCGCTCCGGCAACTTCGAACCGGTCGGCCTGCTGGACGACGCACCGCACCTGCGCGGCGCCAAGCTGCAGGGCCTGCCGATCCTGGGCAGCCTCGATGATGCCCCGGTGGTGGTCCGCGAGACTGCGGCCAAGTTGCTGGTGATCGCCATGCCCTCGCTGGATGCCGCAGGCATGCAGCGGGTGGTCGCCATCTGCGAAAGCACCGGCGTGCCGTTCCGCACCGTGCCCAAGCTGAGCGACATCCTGCAGGGGCAGTCGCTGCCCGGCCAACTGAAGGAAGTGGCGATCGAGGATCTGCTCGGCCGCAAGCCGATCACCCCGGACTGGAACCTGATCCGGGGCTGGTTGGGCGGTCGCACCGTGATGGTGACCGGTGCCGGTGGCTCGATCGGCTCGGAGCTGTGCCGCCAGTGCGCGCGCCACGGTGCCGGCCGCATCATCCTGCTGGAGATCAGCGAACTGCTGCTGCTGACCATCGAGGGTGAGCTGCGTCGCAGCTTCCCCGATATCGAGATCGAAGCGGTGCTGGGCGACTGTGGCGATCCTGCGGTGATCCGCCATGCGCTGTCGCTGCATCCGGTCGACACCGCGTTCCATGCCGCAGCGTACAAGCATGTACCGGTGCTGGAACGGCAGCTGCGCGAAGCCGTGCGTAACAACATCCTGGCGACCGAGAACGTGGCCCGCGCCTGCCTGGAAGCGCGCGTCGAGCATTTCGTGTTCATCTCCACCGACAAGGCGGTCGATCCGGTCAACGCGCTGGGTGCCAGCAAGCGCTATGCCGAGATGATCTGCCAGAGCCTCGACCAGAAGTCCACGCACACCCGTTTCGTTACCGTGCGCTTCGGCAACGTGCTGGCCTCGGCCGGCAGCGTGGTGCCGCTGTTCCGCGAGCAGATCCTGCGCGGTGGTCCGGTCACGGTCACCGATCCGGAAGTCACCCGCTACTTCATGACCATCCCCGAGGCCTGCCAGTTGATCCTGCAGGCCGCAGCCTCGGCCTCGCACGGTGCGATCTACACGCTCGACATGGGCGAGCCGGTGCCGATCCGGCTGCTGGCCGAGCAGATGATCCGTCTGGCGGGCAAGCAGCCGTACAAGGATGTGCAGATCATCTATACCGGCCTGCGTCCGGGCGAGAAGCTGCACGAGACGCTGTTCTATTCGGACGAGGACTACCGCGCAACCGCGCATCCGAAGGTCCTCGAGGCCGGCGTGCGCATGTTCTCGCGCGATCTGGTGCTGGGCAACGTCCCGCGCCTGCGCGAGGCGGTGTGCAGCTACGACACCGAAACCATCAAGGAAGTCCTGTTCGCGACGATGCCCGAGTTCTCGCCAATCGAACAGGATGCTTACATTTCATCCGCTAAAGTCGTGCCCTTTCCCGCACGCGAGGCCAACAGGCACCAATGAGCAAGCGAATTCGCAAGGCAGTTTTCCCCGTAGCGGGTTTGGGGACGCGTTTTTTGCCAGCAACCAAGACCGTGCCGAAGGAGATGCTGCCGATCATTGACCGGCCGCTGATCCAGTACGCCGTGGATGAAGCAATCGAGGCCGGCTGTGACACGCTGGTGTTCATCACCAACCGCTACAAGCACGCGGTCGCCGACTACTTCGACAAGGCCTACGAGCTGGAGCAGAAGCTCGAGCGCGCCGGCAAGCAGGAGCAGCTGGAACTGATCCGTCACGTGCTGCCCAATGGCGTGCGCGCGATCTTCGTGACCCAGGCCGAGGCGCTGGGCCTGGGTCATGCGGTGCTGTGTGCCAAGGCCGTGATCGGTGACGAGCCGTTCGCGGTGCTGCTGCCGGACGACCTGATCTGGAACCGCGGCGACAGCGCGCTGAAGCAGATGGCCGATCTCAACGAAGCCAGTGGCGCCAGCGTCATTGCCGTTGAAGATGTGCCGCACGACAAGACCGCCAGTTACGGCATCGTCGCGACCGAGGCCTTCGATGGCCGCAAGGGCCGTATTTCGCAGATCGTGGAGAAGCCGAAGCCGGAGGACGCGCCGAGCGACCTGGCCGTGGTCGGCCGCTACGTGCTGAGCCCGAAGATCTTCGAGCTGCTGGAGCAGACCGGCAGCGGTGCCGGCGGCGAGATCCAGCTGACCGATGCGATCGCGCAGCTGCTGAAGACCGAAGAGGTGGATGCCTACCGTTTCGAGGGCACTCGTTTCGACTGCGGTACGCACCTGGGGCTGGTGGAAGCGACGATCCGCTTCGCGCTGGACAACCCGAAGCTGGCAGGGCCGGCGCGGGAGAAGCTGACGGCGATGTTGGCGGAATAAGGTTTATCAAGCGCTCCGTTCGCGGCGCCTTGATTGATACGTGGTGGGCGGTACGGGTGGGCCTTTGCAGGACACGCCGTAAACCCATCCATGGGGGCTCGATGGCGCCATCCATCGCGCCAACGGTCCTGCAAAGGCCCACCCGTCCCGCCTGCCAGGTTTCCTGCGGGCGCGGACGGGAAGGGCGGAATCAAGGGCGGGAGCACAATCAAAAAAGGCAGCCTATGGCTGCCTTTTTTGATTGTTGGGGTCAGATCCCTTTGCGTAGCAAAGGGCTCTGACCCCAGCTTTTGACCTTGCTTTTGCTAAACCCTCCGCCGCGCGGAATGTTGGGTGGCGCGGGTGGGTGAGGCTGACCGGGACTGTCAGCGGCATGGGCCAGGCGCATGCGCCTGGCGGGTTGGGCAGGACGCCCAACCCCGGCCTTGCTGCGTGCGCAGGATTGCGCACGCTAGCAAGCCGCTGCCAAGCCCCCATGGGTGAGGGCGCTTTGCTTGCGAAGCACTGCTTCGCAAGCGCCCGAACGCACAGCCGCCAGCGGCTGGGCCGGTCTGGGGGTTCACGGCGTGTCCCGGGCAGCCTCACCCACCCGGGCCCCACAGCCAACCAACAATCAGCCGGCAACGCCTTGATCCTTACAGCGCCTCGAAAATACCCGCTGCGCCCATGCCGGTGCCGATGCACATCGTCACCATGCCGTACTTCTGCTGGCGACGACGCAGGCCGTGCAGCAGGGTGGCGGTACGGATCGCGCCGGTCGCACCCAGCGGGTGGCCCAGGGCAATCGCGCCACCCATCGGGTTCACCTTGCTCGGATCCAGGCCGCAATCGCGGATCACCGCCAGCGACTGCGCGGCGAACGCTTCGTTGAGCTCGATCCAATCCAGCTGGTCCTGGGTCAGGCCGGCCTGCTTCAGTGCCTTCGGGATCGCGGCGATCGGGCCGATGCCCATCACTTCCGGGCGCACGCCGGCCACCGAGAAACTGACGAAACGGGCAAGCGGGGTCAGGCCGTAGTCCTTGATCGCCTGTTCCGAGGCCAGCAGCACGGCACCGGCGCCGTCGCTCATCTGCGACGAGTTGCCGGCGGTGACGGTGCCGCCGAACTGGCCGTTGCGGAACACCGGGCGCAGCTTGGCCAGGCCTTCAGCCGAGGAATCCGGGCGCGGGCCTTCGTCGGTGTCGGCGATCTTGTTGCGGGTGATGATGCGCTGGCCGTCGGCCAGGTCCGGCAGGTGCGAGACGATCTCGTACGGGCTGATCTCGTCCTTGAACTCGCCGTTCTGGATCGCGGCCATGGCCTTCTGGTGCGAGGCGAGGGCGAAGGCGTCCTGGTCTTCGCGCGAGACCTTCCACTCTTCGGCGACCTTCTCGGCAGTGATGCCCATGCCGTAGGCGATGGCCACGTGGTCGTTGTCGAACACGCTCGGCGCCATGGCGATCTTGTTGCCCATCATCGGCACCATCGACATCGACTCGGTGCCACCAGCCAGCATCAGGTCGGCGTTGCCCAGGCGGATCGCGTCGGCGGCCTGCGCCACGGCCTGCAGGCCGGAGGAGCAGAAGCGGTTCACGGTCTGTGCGGCGATGGTGTTGGGCAGGCCGGCCAGCAGCACGCCGATGCGCGCCACGTTCATGCCCTGCTCGGCTTCCGGCATGGCGCAGCCGATGATCGCGTCATCGATGCGGTTGACGTCCACGCCCGGGGCCTGGGCGACGACGCTGCGCAGCACGTGCGCAAGCATGTCGTCGGGGCGGGTGTTGCGGAACATGCCCTTGGGCGCCTTGCCGACCGGGGTGCGGGTGGCGGCGACGATGTAGGCGTCCTGGATTTGCTTGGTCATTGCAGTGATCTCTCGAATTTTTTAGCCGGGGTGCCGACCAACGGTCGGCACCCACCAGAGGCAGAGGAGTGCCAACCAGGGGTCGGCACCCGCCATCAATCAGTTACGCAGCGGCTTGCCGGTCTTCAGCATGTGCGCGATGCGGGCCTGGGTCTTTTCCTGCTGGGCCAGTTCGACGAAGTGCTTGCGCTCCAGGGTCAGCAGCCACTCTTCGTCCACCAGGGTGCCGCGGTCGACCTTGCCGCCGCACAGCACGGTGGCGATGCGCTCGGCGATCTCGTAGTCGTACGGGCTGATGAAACGGCCTTCCAGCATGTTGACCAGCATCATCTTGAAGGTGGCGATGCCCACGTCACCGGCCACCTGGATGCGGCGTGCCGGCAGCGGCGGACGGTAGCCCGCTTCGGCCAGTGCACGGGCTTCGGCCTTGGCGATGTGCAGGGCCTCGTAGCTGTTGAACACCACCTTGTCGGTACTGCGCAGCAGGCCCAGTTCCTTGGCGTTGACCGCCGAGTTGGACACCTTGGCCATCGCCACGGTCTCGAAGGTCTTCTTCAGTTCGGCGAACACGTCACCGCCCGGGCCTGCGGCCTGCGAGGCACGCACGGCCAGTTCCTTCAGGCCGCCACCGGCTGGCAGCAGGCCGACACCGGCCTCGACCAGGCCGATGTAGCTTTCCAGGAAGGCCACGGTCTTGGCGCTGTGCATCTGGAACTCGCAGCCGCCGCCCAGGGCCAGGCCACGCACCGCTGCCACCACCGGCACCAGCGAGTACTTGATGCGCTGGCTGGTGCGCTGGAAGTTGGCGACCATTTCCTCGAACTGGTCGACCTTGCCGGCCTGCAGCAGGCCCAATGCACCGGCCAGGTCGGCACCGGCGGAGAAGGGCTCCTTCTGCTGCCAGATCACCAGGCCCTGGAAGTCCTTCTCGGCGCGGCTCACGCATTCCTGCAGGCCGTCCAGTACCTGGTCGGACACGGTGTTCATCTTGGTCTTGAAGCTGACCACGGCGATGCCATCACCGTCGTGCCACATGCGCAGGCCGTCGTTCTCGAACACGGTATCGCCCGGCGCGAACGTCTCGCCCAGCAGCGGATCCGGGAAACGCTGGCGCTGGTACACCGGCAGCGACGAGCGCGGCAGCTTGGCGTTGCGCGACGGGCTGTAGCTGCCCTCGGCGGCGTGCACGCCGTCGCGGCCGTCGAAGACCCAATCCGGCAGCGGGGCATTGCTCATGCTCTTGCCGGCGACGATGTCATCGGCGATCCACTGCGCGACCTGCTTCCAGCCGGCGGCCTGCCAGGTTTCGAACGGGCCCAGCGACCAGCCGTAGCCCCAGCGGATGGCCAGGTCGACATCGCGCGCGGTCTCGGCAATGTCGGCCAAGTGGTAGGCGCTGTAGTGGAACAGATCGCGGAAGGTCGCCCACAGGAACTGCGCCTGCGGGTGCTGGCTCTCGCGCAGCTTGGCGAACTTCTCGGCCGGGTTCCTGATCTTCAGGATCTCGACCACGTCCGGTGCGGCAGTGCGGTCGGCCGGGCGGTAGTCCTGCTTCTCCAGGTCCAGCACGACGATGTCCTTGCCGACCTTGCGGAAGATGCCGGCGCCGGTCTTCTGGCCCAACGCGCCCTTGGAAATCAGCGCGTCCAGCCACTTCGGCGACTTGAAGAATTCATGCCACGGGTCATTCGGCAGGGTGTCGCCCATGGTCTTGATGACGTGGGCCATGGTGTCCAGGCCGACCACGTCGGAGGTGCGGTAGGTGGCCGACTTCGGGCGACCGACCAGCGGGCCGGTCAGGCCGTCCACTTCATCGAAGCCCAGGCCGAACTGCTGGGTGTGGTGGATGGTGGACAGGATCGAGAACACGCCGATGCGGTTGCCGATGAAGTTCGGGGTGTCCTTGGCGTACACCACGCCCTTGCCCAGGGTGGTGACCAGGAATGCTTCCAGTCCTTCCAGCACGGCGGCATCGGTGGTGGTGGCCGGGATCAGCTCGGCCAGGTGCATGTAGCGCGGCGGGTTGAAGAAGTGCACGCCGCAGAAGCGGTGGCGCAGCTGCTCGGGCAGCACGTCGGCCAGCTTGTTGATGCCCAGGCCCGAGGTATTGGAGGCCAGCACCGCGTGGTCGGCCACGAACGGGGCGATCTTCTTGTACAGGTCCTGCTTCCAGTCCATGCGCTCGGCGATGGCCTCGATGATCAGGTCGCAGTCCTTCAGCTGCTCCAGGCCGGACTCGTAGTTGGCCGGAGTGATGGCTTCGGCCAGCGACTTGCTGGCCAGCGGCGCCGGGCTCAGCTTGCCCAGGTTGGCGATCGCCTTCAGCACGATGCCGTCGGCCGGACCTTCCTTGGCAGGCAGGTCGAACAGCACGGTGTCGACGCCAGCGTTGGTGAGGTGGGCGGCGATCTGGGCACCCATGACGCCGGCACCCAGCACGGCGGCGCGGCGGACTAGCAGGGAATTGGACATGGTGTAGGGCCTTTGTTGGTCAGCAGTTACTGGGTGGAATCAAAGGGAAGCGGGCAGGGCGCTGGCGCGTGCGGCGGCGCGGAACCCGGCTTCGGCGAAATGGATCAGTTCGTGGGCGGCATGGGCACGATGCGCCGCTTCGGTGACACCGGCGGGACGCTTGATCAGCCCGAAGTCGGCCATCGCATAGGTCAGCGAGCCGGCCAGGAAGTCGAGGCGCCAGTACAGCTCCTCCTTGCTCAGGTCCGGCACGCACTCGCCGATGGCCTTGCCGAACGCACGCAGCACGTGGCCGTAGTGGTCGGACAGGAACTTGCGCAGGTTGTCGTTCTTCTCGGCGTAGGCGCGGGCGATCACGCGCACGAAGGCGCCGCCGTTCTGGCGGTCCTGGGCCAGCGCCAGGGCCGGCTCGACGAAGGCAGCCAGCACCGGGCGCAGTTCACCCGGGTGCTCGGCGCGGGCGCGCTCGAGCTGCGACAGGCGGGCACCGGTCATCTCGTCCATGCGGCGGCGGAACACCTCGTTGACCAGGTTTTCCTTGGAGCCGAAGTGGTAGTTGACCGCGGCGATGTTGACGTCGGCCTGGCTGGTCACCTGGCGCAGCGAGGTGCCGGCGAAGCCGTGCTGGGCGAACAGCTCCTCGGCCGCGCCGAGGATCCGGTCCTTGGTCGAGAAGTGGGCGGGCTTGGCCATCGGTGGGCGGACCTTAATCAAACGATTGTTTGATACTAGGACCAGACGGTACCGTATGGCATTTTGCAGTGCAGCAAAATCGGCCGGTCCGGTCAGATTTCACTCAGGTCGGTGAATGGGGTAGTGCCGGCCGCTGGCCGGCAGCCCCGAGGTTGAATGGCGCCCAATGCCGGCCAGCGGCCGGCACTACCGTGCCGCCGCTTTATCTTTTACAATTCGCCTACGTTTATCAGGCTAAGCCCGCGTCCCGACGCGGGTTTTTTTCATGTTACCCTTCGGGCCATCAGCGGCCCGATTCCATTGGAGACATCCCATGGCGCTGGAGCGCACCCTTTCGATCATCAAGCCGGACGCCGTTGCCAAGAACGTCATCGGCGAAATCTACGCCCGCTTCGAGAAGGCCGGCCTGAAGGTCGTGGCCGCCAAGTACAAGCAGCTGTCGCGTCGTGAAGCCGAAGGCTTCTACGCCGTGCACCGCGAGCGTCCGTTCTTCAACGCGCTGGTCGAGTTCATGATCTCCGGCCCGGTGATGATCCAGGCCCTGGAAGGCGAGAACGCCGTCCTGGCCCACCGCGACCTGCTGGGCGCCACCAACCCGAAGGAAGCCGCGCCGGGCACCATCCGCGCCGACTTCGCCGAATCCATCGATGCCAACGCCGCCCACGGCTCGGACTCGGTCGAGAATGCCGCGATTGAAATCGCCTACTTCTTCGCCGCCACCGAAGTCGTTTCGCGCTGAGAGTAATGCCGTGAACGAGGTCGTACAGTCCCCCGCCATCCAGCCGCTGCCGAAGTCGGCACCCACGGCTGGCAAGCAGAACCTGCTCGACCTCGATCGCGCGGGCCTGGAGAAGTTTTTCGTCGAGGTTCTCGGCGAAAAGAAGTTCCGTGCCCATCAGGTGATGAAGTGGATCCACCATCGCTACGTCACCGACTTCGATGAAATGACCGACCTCGGCAAGGTCCTGCGCGCCAAGCTGCAGGCCCATGCCGAGGTGCTGGTTCCCAACATCGTGTTCGACAAGCCCTCCGCCGACGGCACCCACAAGTGGCTGCTGGCGATGGGCGTGGATGGCAAGAACGCCATCGAGACCGTGTACATCCCGGACAAGACCCGCGGCACGCTGTGCGTGTCCTCGCAGGTCGGTTGCGGCCTGAACTGCACGTTCTGCTCCACTGCTACCCAGGGCTTCAACCGCAACCTGACCACCGCCGAGATCATCGGCCAGGTGTGGGTTGCCGCGCGCCACCTGGGCAACGTGCCGCACCAGATGCGCCGCCTCACCAACGTGGTGATGATGGGCATGGGCGAGCCGCTGATGAATTTCGACAACGTCGTGCGCGCCATGAGCGTGATGCGCGACGACCTGGGCTACGGCCTGGCCAACAAGCGCGTGACCCTGTCGACCTCCGGCCTGGTGCCGCAGATCGACCGCCTGTCTGCCGAAAGCGACGTGTCGCTGGCGGTGTCGCTGCACGCACCGAACGACGCGCTGCGCGAGACCCTGGTGCCGCTTAACAAGAAGTACCCGATCGCCGAGCTGATGGCCTCGTGCGCACGCTACCTGCGCGCCAACAAGCGCCGCGAATCGGTCACCTTCGAATACACCCTGATGAAGGGCATCAACGACAAGCCCGAGCATGCCCGCGAGCTGGCCCGCCTGATGCGCCAGTTCGATAACGCGGTGCAGGCCAAGGATTCGGGCAAGGTCAACCTGATTCCGTTCAACCCGTTCCCGGGTACCCGCTACGAGCGTTCGGAAGAGGCGCACATCCGCGCCTTCCAGAAGATCCTGCTCGACAGCAACGTGCTGACCATGGTCCGCCGTACCCGTGGCGACGACATCGACGCCGCCTGTGGCCAGCTCAAGGGCCAGGTGATGGACCGCACCCGCCGCCAGGCGGAGTTCAACAAGACGCTGCAGGCGGGGAAGGGGAGCGATGCCGCGGCCTGACCGCCTCTGGCTGGTTCTGCTCGCAGGCACGCTGGCCCTCGCGGTCGGCGGCTGCAAATCCCATCCCAAGGCCAAGCTTGGCCCGAGCGAGGCGCCGGTCTACTCCGTCCGTGATCCGGAAGGGGTGCGGCAGCAGGTGCGCTGGCAGGAATTGCTGACCCTGGCCGGCCGCGACATCCAGGTCGGCAATCTCGATGCTGCCGAGCGCAAGGCGCGCGAAGCCCAGAAGCTGGTGCCGACGGCCCCCGACGGCCTGGTCCTGCTTGCGGGCATCGATGAGCGTCGCGGTCGCAGCCAGCAGGCCGGCGAGAACTTCCGCAAGGCTGCAGAGCTGGCGCCGCAGCGCGGCGACGTGCTCAACAACTACGGTGCCTGGCTCTGCCAGCAGGGCCAGACGGCCGAATCGCTGATCTGGTTCGATCGTGCCCAGCGGGCGCCGGGCAATCCCGCCGTGGCCGAAGCACAGGCCAACGCCGGTAGCTGTGCGCTGGATGCAGGCCAGTTCGAGCGTGCCGAGCGCGAACTGCGCGCGGCGCTGTCGGCGCTGCCGGGAAACCCGGTCGCGCTGGAGGCCATGGCCCAGCTCAGCTTCCGCCAGGGCCGCTACATGGAGGCCCGGGCCTTCGCCGAACGTAGGATTGCGGCTGCACCCGCAACGCGTTCCGTGTTACAACTTGCGTCTCAAATCGAAGCGCGGCTGGGTGATCGGGCGGCATCTGACCGCTATCTTCAGCGCATTCGACAGGAATTTCCGCAGGAAGCGGGCTCCTAACTCCAGGGTTGATGCATTGTGATTGATGACCAGACTGTGAGCGCTCTCGAGACTGCGGCCGGCTGCGGCACCCGCCTGCGCCAGGCCCGTGAAGCGGCCGGACTGACCCTTGAGGATGTCGGCTCGCGCCTGCGCATGCCGGTCCAGGTGGTCAGGTCGCTGGAGGAAGAGCAGTGGCAGAAGCTGGGCGCGCCCGTCTTCGTGCGCGGCCAGTTGCGCAGCTACGCGCGCCTGCTCGACGTCGATGTGAGCCAGCTGCTGGAGCAGGCCCAGGTGGGTCCTGTCGTGCCGCCCACCCTGGTCAGCCATACCCATACCCCGCGTGCGCGCCGCATTGCCGAGAATCTCGGCCGGCGCGTGCTGTACGTCGGCATCACCGCCGTGCTGGCCGTGCCGGTGTGGTTCGCCACCCGCGGCCATTTCGATGGCAGTGCCACGCCGTCGCCGAACACGGCCTCGCTGGACGCGATCCCGGCCGCTGTGCCGGTGGCCCCGTCCGCTGCGGGTGTCGAGCCGGCAGCCCCGGCTGAAGTCGCGAGTGCCCCGGCCAGCAAGCCGGCCGCAACCCCGTATGTCGCTTCGCTGTCCCCGGTGCCGCGTTCGGCACCCGCTGCGCCCGCAGCCGCCAATACGCTGGAGATGCAGTTCAGCGGCGACAGCTGGGTCGATATCGGTGGTCCGGACGGCGCCACGGTCGAAAAGGCGCTGATCAAGTCCGGCGAGAGCCGCAGCTTCACGCCGGGCCAGGTGACCCGGGTGACCCTGGGCAACGCCTCGGCGGTCCAGGTTCAGCAGAACGGCGCTATCGTCGATCTGACCCCCTACCAGCGAGCCAACGTGGCACGCTTTCAGGTATCCTCTGAAGGCTCCGTAGTCCCGGTTTCGCACTGAGGCGCGGTTTCACCACCTTCGATTAAACCCAATGGTCCCTCCCGATGGGCGGGGCGAGAGTACGCATGGCGATCGACGATCTGCTCGACGAGCACGAACAAAGTGAACGCGTCCGCAGCTGGCTGCGGAAGAATGGCGCCAGCATCCTCGGTGGCGTAGCCATCGCGATCGGTGCCATTGCCGGCTGGCAGTGGTACCAGAAGGATCAGGGCGGCAAGCTGGCCTCGGCCAACGTGGAATACCAGAAGGCCCTGGTCGGTCTTCAGCAGAACAAGCTCGACGACGCTGCCAAGGCAGTGAAGGCGCTCGAAGCGGGCCCGTCCAGCATCTATGGCGACCTCGCGGCGCTGCAGCTGGCCAAGGCCCAGGTCGACGCCGGCAAGAACGAAGAAGCGCTGGCCACCCTGCGCGCCGTGAAGGTCGAAAGCGACCTGCAGCGCGTGGTCGACCAGCGTGTGGCCCGCCTGCTGGTGGCCACCGGCAAGAGCGACGAGGCGATCAAGCTGCTGGGCAGCGCCACCGACAGCAGCAGCCTGGAAATCCATGGCGATGCGCTGATGGCGCAGGGCAAGCGCGATGACGCCCGCGCACAGTACGAGAAGGCGCTGAAGTCGCTGGACGTGGCAGCGCCGCAGCGGCGCCTGCTGGAAACCAAGGTTATGGATGCCGGCGGCACGGTCGCCGCCCCTGCGGAGTCGGTTTGATGAGTCAGAAGGTCATGATCACCCGCGTCGCCACCGTGCTCCTGATGGGCATGGCCCTGACCGGCTGCAGCACCATGAAGGGCTGGTTCGCCGGCAAGGACGCGGCAGCGAAGAAGGCCCAGGAGCCGGCTGAGCTGGTCAAGTTCGAGCCGAGCGTCAAGGTCAACAAGGCCTGGTCGGTCAACCTCGGCAAGGGCGAGCGCCGCATCGGCGTGCGCCAGGGCCCGGCCGTTGCCAATGGCCACGTGTTCGCTGCGGCGATCACCGGCGGCGTGCACGCCATCGACCTGCAGACCGGCAAGAAGGTCTGGACCTGGGAGCCGCAGAAGGAAAAGAAGAAGCCGAAGCTGCGCCTGTCCGGCGGCCCGGGTGTCGGTGAGAACCTGGTCGTGATCGGCACGCTCGATGGCCAGGTCATCGCCCTGGACATCAATGACGGCAGCGAGAAGTGGCGCGCCCGTGTTCCGGGTGAGGTCATTGCCGCGCCGGCCGTGGCCCAGGGCCTGGTGTTCGTGCGCAGCAACGACGGCCGCGTCACCGCGTTCGATGCCGGCAACGGCACGCAGAAGTGGTTCAACCCGAGCGAACTGCCGGCGCTGACCGTGCGCGGCAACGCGCCGGTGGTCACCGGTCCGGGCGTGCTGTTCATCGGCAAGGACGAAGGCGCGGTTGCCGCGCTGGCCATGCAGGATGGGCGTACCCTGTGGGAACAGAACCTTGGCAACGGCGAAGGCCGTACCGAACTGGACCGCATGGCCGATGTCGACGGTGCTCCGGTGCTGGAGGGCAACACCCTCTTCGTGAGCAGCTTCAAGAACCAGACCATGGCCATCGAAGGCCCGACCGGTCGCCCGCTGTGGGCGCGCGACCATGGCGGTGCAGGTGGCGTGGCGGTGTCGTCGGGCAATGTGTTCGTCACCGACAACAAGGGTGGCGTGTTCGGCCTGGACAAGGCGACCGGCGCTGCCATGTGGTCGCAGACCGAGCTGGCGCGTCGTTCGCTGACCGGCCCGGCGCTGCACGGTGATTACGTGGTCGTCGGCGACTACAAGGGATACGTGCACTGGTTGAAGACCTCCGATGGTGCGATGGCGGCACGGGCGAAGAGCGGCGGTGACGCCCTGCTGGCCCAGCCGGTCGTCGTCGACGGGGTGCTGCTGGTGCAGAACGTGGATGGCAAGCTGACCGCCTTCCGGTTGGCAAATTAAAAATTGGAGTAATCGCGATGCTGCCTTTGGTCGCCCTGGTTGGACGGCCGAATGTCGGCAAGTCGACTATTTTCAATGCGCTTACGCGCACCCGCGACGCGCTGGTCCATGACCAGCCCGGCGTCACCCGTGACCGCAACTACGGCGTCTGCCGCCTCGACGAGGACAACCATTTCCTCGTCGTGGATACCGGCGGTATTGCCGGGGAAGACGAAGGCCTGGCGGGTGCCACCACGCGCCAGGCCCGGGCTGCGGCGGCCGAAGCCGATCTGATCCTGTTCGTCGTCGACGCCCGCGAGGGCACCTCGGCGCTGGACGACGAGATCCTGGCCTGGCTGCGCAAGCTGTCGCGGCCGACGCTGCTGCTGATCAACAAGATCGACGGCACCGACGAGGACAGCGTGCGTTCGGAATTCGCCCGTTACGGCTTCGGCGAGATGCTGACCGTGTCGGCCGCGCACCGCCAGGGCCTGGACGACCTGCTTGACGAAGTGATCCAGCGCCTGCCGGAAGAAGGCAGCGGCGAAGAACTGGACAACGATCCGAACCGTATCCGCATCGCCTTCGTCGGACGTCCGAACGTGGGCAAGTCGACCCTGGTCAACCGCATCCTCGGCGAGGAGCGCATGATCGCCTCCGACGTGCCGGGCACCACCCGCGACTCGATCGCGGTGGACCTGGAGCGCGACGGCCGTGAGTACCGCCTGATCGACACCGCCGGCCTGCGCCGCCGTTCGCGCGTGGACGAGGTCGTCGAGAAGTTCTCGGTGGTCAAGACCATGCAGTCGATCGAGCAGTGCCAGGTCGCCGTGCTGATGCTGGACGCCACCGAAGGCGTGACCGACCAGGACGCCACCGTGCTCGGTGCCGTGCTCGACGCCGGCCGCGCGCTGGTGATCGCCATCAACAAGTGGGATGGCCTGACCGAGTACCAGCGCGAACAGGCTGAAACCATGCTGTCGCTGAAGCTGGGCTTCGTGCCTTGGGCCGAATCGGTGCGCATTTCGGCCAAGCACGGCTCGGGCCTGCGCGAGCTGTTCCGTGCGGTGCACCGCGCGCACGAATCGGCGAACAAGACCTTCACCACCAGCGAAGTGAACAAGGCGCTGGAAGTGGCGTACGAGACCAATCCGCCGCCGACCATCCGCGGCCACGTCTCCAAGCTGCGTTACGTGCACCCGGCCGGCGCCAACCCGCCGACCTTCATCGTGCACGGCACCCGCCTGAAGGAACTGCAGGAGTCGTACAAGCGCTACCTGGAGAACTTCTTCCGCAAGCGCTTCAAGCTGATCGGTACGCCGGTGAGCTTCATCTTCCGCGAGGGCACCAACCCGTACGAGGGCAAGAAGAACGTCCTCACCGAGCGGCAGGTCAAGGCCAAGCGGCGCTTGATGAAGCACGTCAAGGGCAAGTGATTCACGGGAAGGCGGCCGCAGGGCCGCCTTTCTTGTCTGTGGTAGTGCCGGCCGCTGGCCGGCAACCCGATGATGCCTGGTGTGTTCACGAGGTTGCCGGCCAGCGGCCGGCACTACCCCTACGTCTACAGTCCTCGATCATGGCGAACTGTTGCGACGAGCGCGGCAATGCGGCAACGCGCATGGGGCGCTGCGGGGCGCGGCCATCATCGATTCGGGCAGCTGCGCCTGCCCCGTGAGGCTTGCCCAGACCAGGGTGGTACCCAGAACCCCTGCCAGGTACGCCACCGACACCGCGCCGATCACCAGGCCTGCGGCATGCTCCAGCCACGGAAGCAATCGGCAACACCCCTGTGCCCAGCGTGGGTGGCTGCCAAGCCACGCCATCAGCAGGCCGAGCGACAGCGCGACGCCGCCCAGGCAGGCCACGTAAGCGGCCTTTGTATCCATGTCGGCAACGAGGCCGCTGACCAGGGCTGCAACCGCGAACTGCAGCGTCCAGTTGTTGATGCTGGCGAGCGCCAACAGGCATCCAGCCTCGGCGTGCGGCCAACGGGAGCGGGCCTTCAGGCCCCGGGGCATCTGCAGGGAAAGCGGAGAGAGGGAGGTCAGCCCAGCGTCGCGCAGGCACATGCCCGCCAGGCGCAGCAGCAGCAGGCAACCCGCGCACTCCATCGCCAGCGTCCACAGGCCGCGGTTTCCCAGCATGCCCGCCGCAACGAAGGCCGTGGCGCAGATAGTGCCCGTACCGATGGCGATACCGAACGATGCGGCCATGGCGGCGCGCGCGCCCGCGCCCATCGCGGTGCGCAGGATCTTCGCGTGATTCGACGCAGGCAGGAGCATGGCGAAGCCGTACAGCACCGCGACGATGAAGAACTGCTGCACGAAAACCTGCCACCAAACTACAGAAAGTGCCGAGTGTGGGCTGCGGCGGACGCGCCGTATTGAACGCTATTGCGACAGGCGCGAATTACCGGCATCAGCCCAGCCACAGCGACACGGCGATCCATAGCGCCAGCGCGATCATCAGGAGCCCTGCGGCCCGTTCCAGCCACGGCAGGGCACGCGCGAATCGACCCAGCACCCACGGGTGGCCAACCAGCGCGGCAACCAGCAGATCCCATAGCAGGACGATGCCGAACATCCACGCGCCATAGAAGAACTTCGTTGCGGCGCTGGCCTGCGGACCGTTGAGCATTGCCGCCAGCGTTGCGTAGAACAGCGCATTCTTCGGGTTCAGCAGCGCAGACAGGGCGCCCAGCCCGGCCGCCCTCCACCATCCGTGGGCACCACCCGCTCGCGATCCGTCGGCAGCTTCAGGTGCCTGCAACGTCGTCGAACCCGCATGGCGCAGGAACAGCGTGCCGAGGTACAGCAGGAACCCGCAGCCCGCCAACTGCACCGCGATGAACCCTGCGCTGCCTGGGCGCAGCATGGCCGTTCCGGTGAAAGCGGCTACGATGAAGACGCCATTGCCGACGGCGATGCCTGCGCAGGCGCCACTGGCAGTGCGCCATCCCGAGGTGATCGCGGTGCGTGCAACGAGAAAGAAGTCGGGGCCGGGTGAGAGCAGGGCGAGAAAATGTACGGTGGCGATGACCAGGAATTGTTCCATCGGGTCCGGCGGCGGCTGGCTGGGGCGCCAGTCTGGGGATGCGCCGCGCGATGGTATTGAACGTTATTGCAGGCTCAGCGCCGGTACTGGCCCGGGGTCGCACCGGCGTGGGCCTTGAAGACCCGCTGGAAATGGCTCTGGTCGGCAAAACCCAGCGCATGCGCGACCACGGCCAGTGCCTGCCCTTCGCACAGCCGCCGGCGGGCCTCCTGGATGCGCTGGTCGATCTGCCAGGCGTGCGGTGTCAGGCCCGTGGCGCGTCGGAAGGCGCGGATCAGCTGGTAGCGGCTCATGCCTGCCAGCGATGCCAGCTCCTGCAGGGCCGGGGTGTGTTCGAGCCGCTGGCGCAGAACGTCCATCACCGGCTGCAAGCGCTGCTGTAATGCGGCATCTTCAAGCGGGCCGGCGACCGCTACACCATCGTGTTCATCCAGATCGCCGACGAACGCGATCAGGGCCGCTTCCTTGACGCTGACCGGATCGTCGGAGAACAGCGTCTCGTTGAGCTGGCAGTACTGCTGGTAGCGCGGGCGATGGTTGGAAATCCGGATCGGTTCCTGCTGCCAGTCGGGTTCGGGCAGGTCGTCATACTCAGCGCGGACCTCGGCCATCCAGCGTGGGTCCAGATGCAGCATCTGGTAGCTCCAGAGCTGGCCGGGGAGGGGGTTGCAGGCGTGCACGCGGCCTGCGGGTACGCCGACCAGGCTGCCGGGCTGCAGCAGGCGCGGTCCCTCTGCGGCGCCGGTGAACACGCTGCTGCCAGCGTCCACCGCGCCGATCGAGAAGGTGTCATGGCTGTGCGGGCGGTGGCAGGCGCGGCTGTCGCACGCCCGTCGGCTTTCGACGAAGGGCATGCGCGGGTCACGCCAGAATTCGGTGGCAGAGCGCATGCAGTGGTTCCGGATGCAGGGGGCAACGCCCGCATGGTGCCATGTTCGGGGCAAGGCGCGTCGAGGGTGTCTGCGCGATAATGCGGCCATGAGCATCCAAGAGCTTTCCCCCGCGCAGGCGCGCGAGCGCCTGGCCCACGGCGCGGTGCTGATCGATGTGCGCGAGGCGCACGAGCGGGCCGGCGGCATGGCCGAGGGCGCGCGCGGCGTGGCAAAGGACGAGCTGCAGGCCGACCCGGCCGCGCATCTGCCAAAGCACGACCAGGAAATCCTGCTGATCTGCCAGAGCGGCAAGCGCTCGGCCGATGCCGCGCAGTTCCTGCTGGAGGCCGGCTACACCCACGTCGCTTCCGTGACGGGCGGTACCGTGGCCTGGCGCGAGCAGTCGCTGCCGCTGGTGCAGCCGGTGGCCAGCGCTGCCGACCGCGATTTCTACGACCGTTATTCGCGCCACCTGCTGCTGCCGCAGGTGGGCGAGGTCGGCCAACGCCGGCTGCAGCAGTCGCGCGTGATGGTGCTGGGCGCGGGTGGGCTGGGCGCGCCGGCCGGCTTCTACCTTGCTGCGGCTGGGGTGGGGCACCTGCGCTTCGCCGACCATGACCGCGTGGAGCGCAGCAACCTGCACCGGCAGATCGTGCATACCGAAGCCAGCGTGGGCCAGCTCAAGGTCGATTCCGCACGCGAGCGGCTGCTGGCGCTGAACCCGTCGATCGAGGTCGAGGCCGTTCCCGAGCGGGTCACCTCCGAGAACGTGGATGCGCTGTTGGACGGCGTGGACGTGGTGCTGGATGGCTCGGACAACTTCCCGCTGCGCTACCTGCTCAACGACGCCTGCATCAAGCACGCCAAGCCGCTGGTGTATGCCGCCATCGAGCGCTTTGATGGCCAGGTAAGCGTGTTTGACGCCGGCCGCCAGCGTGGCGTGGCGCCGTGCTACCGCTGCCTGTTCCCCGAGCCGCCGCCGCCGGAGTTCGCGCCGAACTGCTCCGAGGCCGGTGTGCTGGGCGTGCTGCCTGGCCTGGCCGGCGTGCTGCAAGCGACCGAGGTGCTGAAGCTGCTGCTGGGCATCGGTGAACCACTGGTCGGCCGCCTGCTGCGCTTCGATGCGCTGGGCATGCGCTTCCGCGAGACCGGCATCCGGCCGGACCCGCAGTGCCCGGTGTGCGCGCCGGGCGTGCCATTCCCGGGGTATATCGATTACGCCGCGTTCTGCCGGGGTGGGTGAGGCTGGCCGGGGATTCATCCACGCATGGCGTGGATCTGCTGTAGAGCCGAGCCTATGCTCGGCTGTTTCTGGCCTCGGCACGAAGAGCAGCCGAGCGTGGGCTCGGCTCTACAGATCACGGCACCTACCCAAGCATGTGCGTGGTTTCGGGATGATGCTGGGGGTCGCTCCCTACATCGTTCCATCTCCAAGACAATCCGGCGCAACATGCGTGCTATTGCCGTCATCGGCATTGCTCTATTGTTGAACCCGATTCTGGATCTTGGGGAACACACCGCATGGCGGTAGAAGCAGCGACCAGCGAGCTGGTCAAGGTCGTCGCCCTGTTGGGCGCGGCGGTGGTGATGGTGCCTTTGTTCCGTCGGGCCGGCCTGGGCTCGGTGCTGGGCTACTTCGCCGCTGGCCTGGCGATCGGACCGTTCGGGCTGGGCTGGTTCTCCGACCCGCAGGCGATCCTGCATACCGCCGAACTCGGCGTGGTGATGTTCCTGTTCGTGATCGGCCTGGAAATGCGGCCCTCGCACCTGTGGAGCCTGCGCAAGGAAATCTTCGGGCTGGGCACGCTGCAGATCGTCACCTGTGCGCTGGTGCTGACCAGCATCGCCAAGCTGTTCGGCCTGCCGTGGCAGGTGGCCTTCATCGGCGCCACCGGCTTTGTGCTCACATCCACCGCGGTGGTGATGCAGCTGCTGGCCGAGCGCGGTGACATCGCGCTGCCGTCGGGGCAGAAGATCGTCTCCATCCTGCTGTTCGAAGACCTGCTGATCGTGCCGCTGCTGGCGCTGGTGGCGTGGATGGGCCCGAGCGCCGGCAGTGCCGATGGCGAGGGTTCGCGCTGGCTGTCGGTGGCGATCGGTGTGGGTGCCATCGTCGGGCTGGTGCTGGTCGGCCGCTTCCTGCTCAATCCGTTGTTCCGCGTGCTGGCCGAATCGAAGGCGCGCGAGGTGATGACCGCCGCCGCGCTGCTGGTGGTGCTGGGCGCGGCGCTGCTGATGCAGCTGTCCGGCCTGTCGATGGCGATGGGCGCGTTCCTCGCGGGTGTGCTGCTGAGCGAGTCGACCTTCCGCCACCAGATCGAGGCGGACATCGAGCCGTTCCGCGGCATCCTGCTCGGCCTGTTCTTCCTCAGCGTGGGCATGGCGCTGGACCTGAGCGTGGTGGCTGCGCACTGGCAGCTGATCCTCGGCCTGGTGCTGGCGTTGATGGCGGCCAAGGCGCTGTGCATCTACGTGGTGGCGCGCGTGATGGGCAGTGACCACGCGCAGGCGCTGGATCGCGGCGTGCTGATGGCGCAGGGCGGCGAGTTCGCTTTCGTGCTGTTCTCTGCTGCCGCATCGGCCGGCGTGATCGACCTGGAGATCAATGCCAACTTCACCGCCGTGGTGGTGCTGTCGATGGCGCTGACCCCGCTGGTGGTGCTGGTCTACAAGCGCATCGCACCGAAGCCGACGGTGAACATGGACGGCGTGGACGAGGCCGATGGCCTGTCCGGCAGCGTGCTGCTGATCGGCTTCGGCCGCTTCGGCCAGGTTGCCAGCCAGTCGCTGCTGGCGCGCGACGTGGATGTGACCATCATCGACAACGATGTGGAGATGATCCAGAGCGCGGCGCGCTTTGGCTTCAAGATCTATTACGGCGACGGCACGCGTCTGGATGTGCTGCATGCCTCGGGCGCCGCGACCGCGCGTGCGATTGCGGTGTGCGTGGACAAGGCCGAGGCCGCCGACCGCATCGTTGAGCTGGTGGCGCATGAGTTCCCGCAGGCCAAGCTGATGGTGCGTTCGTTCGACCGCGAGCATTCGCTGCGGCTGATCCATGCCGGTGTCGATTTCCAGATCCGCGAGACCTTCGAATCGGCAGTGCTGTTCGGCCAGGCCGCGCTGGTGGAGCTGGGGGCGGATGAGGACGACGCGATCGAGATTGCCGAGCAGATCCGTCGCCGCGATGCCGAGCGTTTCGAGCTGGAGATTGCCGGTGGTGGTCTGAATGCCGGCGCCAAGATGGTGTTCGGCAACTCCGGCCAGGGCGTACCGACGCCGACGCCGTTCACCGCGCCGAAGCGGGCAAGCAAGACGTTGAACCCGCAGGACGTGCCGGAAGAGGAAGAGTAAAGCCCGGTCGTGCCGGCCGCTGGCCGGCAGATACGGAAACGTTCCGACGTCGTGGGGTTGCCGGCCAGCGGCTGGCACTACCCGTGTGGGGAATTGCCGAAGCCGGCGGTTGGTAGTGCCGGCCGCTGGCCGGCAAATGCGCAAACGTTCCGACGTCATGGGGTTGCCGGCCAGCGGCCGGCACTACCGTGTGGGGAATTGCCGAAGCCGGTGGTTGGTAGTGCCGGCCGTTGGCCGGCAGATACGGAAACGTTCCGACGTCAGGAGGTTGCCGGCCAGCGGCCGGCGCTACCGTGTGGGGAATTGCCGAAGCCGGTGGTTGGTAGTGCCGGCCGCTGGCCGGCAGATACGGAAACGTTCCGACGTCATGGGGTTGCCGGCCAGCGGCCGGCGCTAGCGTGTGGGGAATTGCCGAAGCCGGTGGTTGGTCGTGCCGGCCGCTGGCCGGCAGATACGGAAACGTTCCGACGTCATGGAGTTGCCGGCCAGCGGCCGGCACTACCGGTGCGCGGTGTCGGTGCGCGGCGGTGGGCGAGGGGGCCTGAATCGGGGACAATAGCGTCCCCGCCGCTCCACGCCTGCCCCCGATGACTGATTCCGCCGCCCCGCATCCTGCCCGCATCCTCGATGGCCGCCGCATCGCCGAGGACCTGCTCGACAGCCTGAAGGTGCGCGTCGACGCCCGCGTGGCCGCTGGCGGCAGCCGCCCGGGCCTGGCCGTGGTGCTGGTCGGTGGTGACCCGGCCTCGACCGTATACGTGCGCAACAAGCGCCGCGCCGCCGAGAAGGTCGGCATCGAGGCACACGATTACGACCTGCCGGCCGGTACGACCGAGGCCGAGCTGCTCGACCTGATCGACCAGCTCAACGCCGATCCGAAGATCAACGGCATCCTGATCCAGCTGCCGCTGCCGGGCATCCCCGACGCGCGCCGGC
Source organism: Stenotrophomonas sp. YJH_SMC_40 (assembly GCF_059368615.1). Lineage (NCBI taxonomy): Bacteria > Pseudomonadati > Pseudomonadota > Gammaproteobacteria > Lysobacterales > Lysobacteraceae > Stenotrophomonas > Stenotrophomonas sp. YJH_SMC_40. Next base: position 58,157 of record NZ_JCAFRX010000008.1, read on the forward strand.
TGATCCAGCGCATCGACCCGCGCAAGGACGTGGACGGCTTCCACCCGGAAAACGTCGGCCACCTGGCCCTGCGCGAGTTTGGCCTGCGCCCGTGCACCCCGCGCGGCATCACCACGCTGCTGGGCCACACCGACCAGCCGGTGCGCGGCCGCAACGCCACCATCGTGGGTGTGAGCAACCACGTCGGCCGCCCGATGGGCCTGGAGCTGCTGATTGCCGGCTGCACCGTGACCAGTTGCCACAAGTTCACCCCCAAGGACGTGCTGGAACAAGCCGTGCGCAACGCCGACATCCTGGTGGTGGCGGTGGGCCGCCCGGGCATCGTGCCGGGCGAGTGGGTGAAGCCGGGCGCGGTGGTGATCGACGTCGGTATCAACCGGTTGGATGACGGCCGGCTGGTGGGTGATGTTGGATTTGAAGCGGCCGCCGAGCGGGCCAGCTGGATCACCCCGGTGCCGGGCGGCGTCGGCCCGATGACCGTGGCCACGTTGATGCAGAACACCCTGGAAGCGGCGGAAGCGCTGAGCTGACCTGCGATTGGGGAGAACTGCTGTTGGTGGGTGCCGACCGTTGGTCGGCACAATGCCGGGCAGGCCGATGACCCGCTCCTGGTAGGTGCCAACCTTGGTTGGCACGATCCGTCCGGCACCTGGACCCCAGGTGGGGTGAAGGCCTCTGGCTGTTTGTGCCAACCAAAGTTGGCACCTACCAAGGGCGCTCCAGGGCTGGCCTGAGTGATCCTCTTAAGGTGGGTGCCGACCGTTGGTCGGCACAATGCAGGAGACACAGGTGTCTGAAGGGTAGTGCGGACCAACGGTCCGCACCCACCAAAGGCAGGCCGATGACTCGCTCCTGGTAGGTGCCAACCAAGGTTGGCACCTACCAAAGGCAGTATGCCGCCGGCCCGGATGGCCCCGCTGAACCAATCACCGCCCGCGCGACACTGCGTCGCATCTACCCCCTGCCACGCGGCGCGAAAAAGGGGTAAAATGTCGCGCTTCCCCACATCTCGGGTATGCCGATGCTGCGCATCCAGGCTGAAGCACTGACTTACGACGACGTCTCGCTCGTCCCCGCCCACTCGACCATCCTGCCCAAGGACGTCAACCTCGAAACGCGGTTGACTCGCGACCTGAAGCTCAAGCTTCCGATCCTGTCCGCCGCGATGGATACCGTCACCGAAGCCCGCCTGGCCATCGCCATGGCACAGCTCGGCGGCATGGGCATCATCCACAAGAATCTCAGCCTGGAACAGCAGGCCGCGGAAGTGGCCAAGGTCAAGAAGTTCGAGGCCGGTGTCATCCGCGACCCGATCACCGTCGGCCCGGAAACCACCATCCGCGACGTGCTGGCCCTGACCCAGGCGCACAACATCTCCGGCGTGCCGGTGGTGGGCAGCGACGGCCTGCTGGCCGGCATCGTGACCCACCGCGACATGCGCTTCGAGACCGAGCTGGACGATCCGGTCCGCCACATCATGACCAAGAAGGATCGCCTGATCACGGTCAAGGAAGGCGCCGCCAGCGACGAAGTGCTGCAGCTGCTGCACCGCAACCGCATCGAGAAGGTGCTGGTGGTCAATGATTCGTTCGAACTGCGTGGCTTGATCACCGTCAAGGACATCCAGAAGAACACCGACTTCCCGAACGCTGCCAAGGATCTGTCGACCCGCCTGCTGGTCGGCGCGGCCGTCGGCGTGGGTGGCGATACCGATCGCCGTGTGGAAGCGCTGGTCGCCGCCGGCGTGGACGTGATCGTGGTTGATACCGCGCACGGCCACTCGCAGGGCGTGCTGGACCGCGTCAGCTGGGTCAAGAAGAACTTCCCGCACGTGCAGGTCATCGGTGGCAACATCTGCACCGGCGAAGCCGCACTGGCGCTGCTGGACAGCGGCGCGGACGCAGTCAAGGTCGGCATCGGCCCTGGCTCGATCTGCACCACCCGCGTCGTCGCCGGCGTCGGCGTGCCGCAGGTGACCGCCATTGATCTGGTAGCCGAAGCGCTGCAGGACCGCATCCCGCTGATCGCTGATGGTGGCATCCGCTACTCGGGCGACATCGGCAAGGCGCTGGCCGCCGGTGCCTCGACCATCATGGTCGGCGGCCTGCTGGCCGGTACCGAGGAATCGCCGGGCGAGACCGAGCTGTACCAGGGCCGTTCGTACAAGAGCTACCGCGGCATGGGTTCGCTGGCCGCCATGGAGAAGGGGTCCAAGGACCGCTACTTCCAGGACGCCGCCACCGCCGACAAGCTGGTGCCGGAAGGCATCGAAGGCCGCGTGCCGTACCGCGGCCCGGTGGGCGGCATCATCCACCAGCTGATGGGCGGCCTGCGCGCCACCATGGGCTACGTGGGCTGCGCCACCATCGAAGACATGCGCAGCAAGCCCAAGTTCGTGAAGATCAGCGGCGCCGGCCAGCGTGAGAGCCACGTCCACGACGTGACGATCACCAAAGAGCCGCCGAACTACCGCGCCTGACGCGGGCCGAGCAAAGAGGAACGGGGAAGCACTTCCCGTTCCTCTTTCTCCATCTGCCGCCGTAAATCTGATTTCGTTTTCCCTACTGCATTGCCGGGGCGCCATGACCAACATCCATAACGACAAGATCCTCATCCTCGATTTCGGCGCGCAGTACACGCAGCTGATCGCCCGCCGCATCCGCGAGCTGGGTGTCTACTGCGAAATCTGGGCCTGGGACCACAACCCGGCCGAGATCGCCGCGTTTGGCGCCAAGGGCATCATCCTGTCCGGTGGCCCGGAATCGACCACGCTGCCGGGTGCGCCGGCCGCGCCGCAGGAAGTGTTCGACAGCGGCCTGCCGATCTTCGGCATCTGCTACGGCATGCAGACCCTGGCCGCGCAGCTGGGCGGTGCCACCGAAGCCGCTGACCAGCGCGAATTCGGCCACGCCGAAGTGAACGTGATCAACCCCGATGCGCTGTTCAAGGGCCTGAGCGACCACGGCGGCGAGCCGAAGCTGAATGTCTGGATGAGCCACGGCGACCACGTCTCCGTTGCACCGCCGGGCTTCACCATCACCGCCACCACCGACCGCATTCCGGTGGCCGCCATGGCCAACGAAGAAAAGCGCTGGTACGGCGTGCAGTTCCACCCGGAAGTGACCCACACCCTGCAGGGCCAGGCGCTGCTGCGCCGCTTCGTGGTGGACGTGTGCGGCTGCCAGACCCTGTGGACCGCCGCCAACATCATCGACGACCAGATCGCCCGCGTGCGCGAACAGGTGGGCGATGACGAAGTGATCCTGGGCCTGTCCGGCGGCGTCGATTCGTCCGTGGTGGCCGCACTGCTGCACAAGGCCATCGGCGAAAAGCTGACCTGCGTGTTCGTGGATACCGGCCTGCTGCGCTGGCAGGAAGGCGACCAGGTGATGGCGATGTTCGCCGAGCACATGGGCGTAAAGGTGGTGCGCGTGAATGCCGCCGACCGTTACTTCGCCGCGCTGGAAGGCGTGAGCGACCCGGAAGCCAAGCGCAAGATCATCGGCAACCTGTTCGTTGAGATCTTCGACGAAGAGTCGAACAAGCTGAAGAACGCCAAGTGGCTGGCGCAGGGCACCATCTACCCGGACGTGATCGAGTCGGCCGGCAGCAAGACCGGCAAGGCGCATGTGATCAAGAGCCACCACAACGTGGGCGGCCTGCCGGAGCACATGAAGCTGGGCCTGGTGGAGCCGCTGCGCGAGCTGTTCAAGGACGAAGTGCGCCGCCTGGGCGTTGAGCTGGGCCTGCCGCGCACCATGGTCTACCGCCACCCGTTCCCGGGCCCGGGCCTGGGTGTGCGCATTCTGGGCGAAGTGAAGCGCGAATACGCCGAGCTGCTGGCCAAGGCCGATGCCATCTTCATTGATGAGCTGCGCAAGGCGGACCTGTACGACAAGACCAGCCAGGCGTTTGCCGTGTTCCTGCCGGTGAAGTCGGTGGGCGTGGTGGGCGACGCGCGGGCTTATGAGTGGGTGATTGCGCTGCGGGCCGTGGAGACGATCGACTTCATGACGGCGCATTGGGCGCATCTGCCGTATGAGTTCCTGGGGACGGTGAGCAATCGGATCATCAATGAGTTGCGGGGGGTTTCAAGGGTTGTCTATGACATCTCGGGGAAGCCGCCGGCGACTATTGAGTGGGAATAAGTTGAAAGAACGAGGGCGCCGAGAGGCGCCCTTGTTGTTTGTGGTGTCCACTATCCGTCCGGCGAACGGCAGCTGGTAGGCAGCGGAGGGCTGGACTCGAAATTGTCTCCAATTCAAACGTGAGGCGCCGCCGCTCAGGCGGATAGTTGTGATATACCGTCGAGGTATTGGGCGCGTTCATTGGAAGGGGGGGGTATGGACGAAACGGTAATTTGGAGAAACATATCAATCGGGGCTCCTGATGCGGAGGCGGACACAGACCTCCTTGACGCTTGCTTTGTCGATACGGGAACACTGGAGTCGATACAGTCGACAGAGAGTCATGCATCCATTGTTCTCGGTAGGACAGGTCAAGGTAAGAGCGCCGTCCTTCTCCGCCTGATGGCTGTCGAGAAGAATTCCGTTCAAATCAGACCTCTGGAGCTTGCGTTTCGCTTTGTTGAGAACTCGACAGTAATCCGGTTTTTTGAAGATGCTGGTGTGAATCTCAACCTGTTCTATCGCCTGCTCTGGCGACACGTCCTAGTAACCGAATTGATACGAAAGAAGTTTGTCATTCGTGATCAGAACGCTCTGGATCGTTGGCTTACCGCAATATCTTCGAAGTTCAAGAGAGATACTGCGAAGAGTGCAGCCATTGAGTATCTGCGCAGGTGGGGTCAAAGCTTCTGGCAAGAGACGGAGGTGCGCCTTGTCGAAATCACGGAGAAGATCGAAAGCGAACTGACGGCTTCGCTCGAGGGAAGTGCTCTCGCTGCAAAGATGCGCGGCGCCGCAGGTGAGAAGCTCTCCGAAACTGAGAGAGCTGAGGTCGTCAGTCGAGGCGCCTCTGTGGTCAACAAAATCCAGATCGCTGACTTAAATCGAGTCATGCAGATCCTGGCAGAAGAGGCGTTCAAAGATGAGCAGAACAAGCACTTCATCGTGATTGACTCGCTAGACGAAGACTGGGTTTCAAGTGCCGCGAAACTCAGGCTTATTCGCGCGCTAATCGAGGAGGTGAGAACCTTCAGGAGTGAACTTCGAAACGCAAAAGTCGTGGTTGCTCTCAGGCAAGATCTGATCGAGCGCGTCTTTGACGAGACGAGGGATGGTGGGTTTCAGGAAGAAAAGTACGAAAGCTACTATGCAAGGCTGAAGTGGGATCGAGATGACCTCGAGTCTGTCGTCAGAATGCGAATAAACGAAATATTCCGTCGTAAGTACACTTCTAAGAAGCTCAGTATTGAGGACATATTTCCCAGAGCTAGAGGTGGCGACTCTCCCATGGATTACATGCTGGAAAGGACGCTCCATCGACCAAGGGATATCATTGCCTTTACGAACGAGTGCTTGCGCATTGCAGAAAAACGTCCGAGGATCTCATGGGCGGCGATCGGGGACGCTGAGGCAACCTACTCTAGAAAGCGCAGGAATGCCTTAGTTGACGAGTGGTTGAGCTCATTGCCATCAATTAATATCTCATTGGAGCTTCTCCAGGGCGTCAATGAGACCTTTACTCGATCGTCAATTACTGATGAACGGCTGGAGCCTGTTGTCACGCAGCTGGCCACATCTGACAAAGAAGACGAGACTATCCGGCTGTGCAGGAAGGCCTTTGAGCCGAAGTCATCAGTCACAATGGCGCAGCTTCTCTCATCTATAATTCGATCGCTTTATCATGTGGGCGCAATTGGAATCAAGTACTCACCTGAGAGTCCTTTTTTGTGGTCCTTCAGAGACGATCCCGACATCTCAATGGGGGATGCAAAGCGTGTTGTGTCAATAAAAGTTCACAAGATGTTATGGAAGGCCTTGGACATCCGCACTGGTAACGTATTCAAGAGAAAATGAAGCGGGTCACATGATGGTATGCGCAGAAGCATCTACATTGGTAATATTGACGCGGTCACGGGAAAGCTCTTATTACAAGGGCAAAGGCAAGTCGTGAAGTTCGGCGGATCCGCTCAGGACCAAATATGGCCCTTGTGCTAGTTGCTTTCCGCTTCTGTGCGGAAGTTGGTGCCATGGCTGAATAGCCTCACTATGCTCGTGGCAGTGTGGGGTTCCGACTCCGATCAGGTCGCCAAGTTACCCAGGTCGGTTGTTTCGACTGGCTGCTCGATTCGATTGGCTTGATAGAAGGGCTCGGCAGCCCTAGGATCTAGCTTTATTGCGCTGAATTAGTTTGAGCTGAATCGATTCGCGGCTATTGCTGGTGCTAAGAATTAAGAGGGGGAGCATGCTGTATCATTTCGTATTCCGAGAGATAACGAGTGATGATCTCGATACTCACTGTCATTTTATGCCTGAAGAACATGAGTTTGAGATGCATATGGACGCGCTCGCTCATGATATCGAATGGCTAGAGGGTGTCACTGTGGTTCGTCGGGATGGCTCCCATGGAATTTCAGTAGAGGCAGACACGGCGCGTGACCTGCTAAAGAAACAGCTGGTTCCGCTGCTCCAGAACCACTGGGCGTACTTGCGGATTGAGCTATGATCGCAGGGTGACGGCACAATCCAGCAATATAGGGGATAAGATGAAAGCAATTTATACGGGAAAAGGCGTTAAGACTGTTGATGGGTACAGCTTTCAAGTTAGTTTTCTAGGTCTCGATATTTCGTGCTTTGTTTCTAGGGGAGCTCTTCAAGATGTCGATCCAGACAATCGATTCAATTCTGAAGAGCAGCAGTTTCTGAGCAATCAGCAATACTTCGTTGAGATGGCGGAAAGGGCAATAATTGCGGCGATCCCGCCAAAGGTAACGGTCGCGTAAATCTCACTTGGTAGATCGTTCAGGATGACGCCGTTTCATGTCTCAGCTTATGTAGGCTTTAATCAGAAGTTGGGTGCTGCGGCAGTCGGTGGCTTCTGATGATTGGTTCAAGCGAAACTGCCTCGCTGGCGGACCTGGTTCTGGTACTTCTGGCCATTTGACGTCAGTTGTTCGCCCAAGATGGACATCCATCTGCCTTTGGGTTGAGATATGTTGAGGTAGTCAGTATTTTCCGAGTATGGTTATGAATAGACGTGTTGGCCGGGCCATGCCGGCCTAAGATCAGTGGTGTCAAGAGCAAGGCCCTCGATGCAGCACTTTTTTTGGTATTTAGGTTATTGAAGAATATCGATGCCCACTTCGATTACGCAATCCTCTGATTGGGTCGATGTAGTTGCAGCCCTCGGTACCGCCGCAGCAGCTGTTTTCGCTGCCTATGGCGCCTGGACCTCCCGAGAGAGTGCAAGAGCAGCCCGCGATGCGGTTAATGAGGCGAAACTGGCAAGGCAGCTTGAGCTGGAGCCGAAGCTTATCCTTGAGAAGGATTTTCTTGACTTGCAGTTTGTCTGGCCACATAAGGATACGCTCAATGGAGAAGCTGTCTATTTAGCCAGAAATCACTGGAAGGATAATTCGCCTTCTCCACCCGCGTTCAAGCTTCAGAATTTTGGCCAAAGCCCCGCGTTGGAAGTGACCATCGAATGGACTCTCGAAACTGAGAATTCATTCGATATTCCTTTGGGGCTCAAGGCCATTGGAGTGGAAGTAATACCCGCCATGCCACACGATGTAGGGGGTGGCCCGAAGAGTCAACTAAATTTCCGCAATCCGGACGGGAGCGGATGTGGAGTGCCGCTTTACTTGAAATGGACGACTGACCTGGCCAATTGCGCCCCAGGGCAGCCGCGCGAAGTTGAATTTCCAACAATGATACTCAGTTCGCTTTTTGCTAAGGCACTCGGGCATGGGTCGAAATCGATTGAAATAGTGCTAAATGCGAAATTGCATTTCTACTCAATAGATGGAAGTATTCATATTTCCCAGTTTCGGTGGAAAACGATCCCCTTCTGGCATGGTCAGATTAGTCCCGTCATGGCACACAGTCATTTCTTTGAGCTTCCTATGTATCCAAAGCCAGAAGGTCCTCGGGTTGCGTAATTGGCAATCCGATTGCTCATTTGAGCCGAATCCGCTTCCCGGTTTGGCTTAATTCAAGTGTTGAACATCCTTAGTGTAGTGGTGAGAAGCAGGCACTGGTTTCCTCTGCAAGCATTTGCGTGACCAAGAGTGGTTACTCCGGCCTAATCTCCCGGCAAGCCCACTCAACCAGTCCCCGGCAAGCCAGAAACAACCCATCAACCACCCCCTCATCCAAATGCCGCTCCGGCTCCGCTGCCACCCGGCAGCGGTCTGCCGCGTGCAACACCTCCAGCACCGTCAGCGCGCCCACCATCGCACGCTCGCTCTTCGCCAGGCTCACGCGGCGGCCGGGTGATACATCGTTCTCTGGCCAGGGCAGCCCGTCGGCTCCCTCACCCGCGCGAATGCGCGTGAGGATGCCGAGCAGGGAGTTCAGGTCGGGCAGGGGAGTGTCGTCGTTGATGGGCTCAACGACGGCGTACGAGGAGAAGGTGTCGGATTCGTTCATGGCGTCGGCTTCCGTGACTGTGCTTAACAGCGCCACCGCGAAGAGGTGGCGGACGGTGCGGGTTCCAAACCGGGACAGACAGTTGTCAATAACCGGCGGGTCCGAAGACCCCCACGCACCGCCCGCCATAAAGGCCGACGGATTGCCCGCCGGCACCGGTTAAGGGCGGTGCCGACGGGCAAGCGTAAACAACTATCTGTCTCGGGTTTGGACGCCCGCTGCCACCCGTTGTCGGTGGCACGCCATGGTGTTTACGCAGCCGCTTCGAATGCCAATAGAAATTCGCGAAGGAATCGCGGAATCCGAAAGCGAAGAACTATTGTTGCATGCACCATTCGTGCAGCACGCGACGCCAGCAGACGCATTCGCGCAGCTGCTCTGCTGATGGCGAAACAAAGTGGCGCAATCGCCCGTGCCACAAGCGAATAGCGCGACAGCCTTCTTTGCAACAGTTCTTAATCCGCCTCGCCAAACAACGGCACGCGATCAGCCGCACAGCACGAGAAGCGGTTCAAACCCGACACCGCTAACAAGCCTTCCGGCTTCAACCAACGCGATCCTCAACCGCATTCCCTACCAGCAACTCAATCATCGCCCTTGCCGCCGCCGACTGCCGCCGATGCGGCGCATAGATCACCGAGAACGGCCTCGACCGCCCGCGCAGCTGCGGCAGCACCTCCACCAGCTGCCCACGCTGCAACCGCTCGCGCACGATGAACTCATAGCTCTGGCAGATGCCGATGCCCTGTTCGGCCAGCGACACCACGCCCAGTACATCGTCGGAAGTCTCGATGGACGAACGCGGCAGCCAGTCCACGTCGCGCCCGCCGTCGCGGAAGATCCAGGGCGCCAGCCGCCCGGTGCGCGGCATCACGAAGGGCAGGCACAGGTGCTGCTGCAGGTCGTCCAGCGTCTGTGGCGTGCCGCAGCGCTGCAGGTACTGCGGCGAGGCCACCAGCAGCAGCGGGGCGTCTTCCAGCTTCCGCCCCACCAGCCCGCTGTCCGGCAGCTGGCCCAGGCGGATGGCCAGGTCGAAGCCTTCGGCCACCAGGTCCACGTTGCGGTTGGTGATGTTCAGTTCCACCTGCACCTGCGGGTACTGCTGCGCAAAGCGCGCCAGCACGGGCGGTAGCCGGTAGTGGCCATAGGTGGTGGGCACGCTCAGGCGCACGCGGCCAGCCAGCGCACCGTCCTGGGCCAGTACGTCGCGCTCGGCGTCGTCCAGCAGGCCGAAAGCGGTGCGCACCTGTTCGAGATAGAGCCGCCCGGCGTCGGTCAGGCCCACGCGGCGGGTGGTCCGCTGCAGCAGCTGCCGGCCCAGCCGCGCTTCCAGACGGGTGACTGCGCGGCTCAGCACCGAGGGCGTGGTGGACAGCGCCACGGCGCCGGCCGTGAACGAGCCGTGCTCGACCACCGCCAGGAACACCTCCACATCGCCCAGGTAGTCGAACTTGCGGCTCATTTGGCTCTCCGGGGAACAGATGTTTTGCGATGGAGCCAATTTATCGCCGCTGGGGCGATGAATAAAGTGGCCGCCATTCCCTGATTAGGAGCTCCCCATGAACCTGATGACCCGGCTGGCCGCAGCGCTGGCCCTGACCCTGGCCGCCAGCGGCGCGCATGCCGCCAACGTGCTGGTGGTGCTGTCCGACGAAAACCACCTGGACCTGAAGGACGGCAAGGTTCTGTCCACCGGCTTCTATCTCAACGAGCTGATGCAGCCGGTCAAGCTGCTGCTGGACGCGGGCCATGAAGTGACCTTCGCCACGCCGCAGGGGAGGGCGCCGACGGTGGATGCGTCCTCGGTGACGCCGGCGTACTTCGGCAACGATGCCGTGCAGCTGACGCTGCACAAGGACTTGCTGGAGAAGCTGGCGCTGACCTCACCGACGGCCTCGCCGGTGGTCAGCCTGGCGCGCGTGGAGCAGCAGGGTTACGCGCGCTTCGATGCGGTCTACATTCCCGGTGGCCACGCGCCGATGCAGGACCTGCTGAAGAGCCACGCGCTGGGTCGGCTGCTGGCCGACTTCCACCAGCGCAACAAGACCACCGCGCTGGTCTGCCATGGGCCGATCGCGCTGCTGTCCACGCTGCCGGATGCCGATGGTTTCGTGGCGACGCTGGAAGCGGGTGCGATGCCGGCCATGCCGAAGTGGATCTACAGCGGCTACCAGATGACGGTGATCAGCAACCAGGAAGAAGAGCAGGCCAAGCCGCTGCTGGGCGGTGGTGAGATGAAGTTCTACCCGCAGACCGCGTTGCAGCGGGCGGGTGCGACGTTCAGCAGCAATGCCAGGCCGTGGACCGGGCATGTGGTGGTGGACCGCGAGCTGATTACCGGGCAGAACCCGGCTTCGGCGCTGGAGGTAGGGCAGCGGTTGGTGGAGCGGTTGAAGTAAGGGGGCTACGAAGCAGGGTGCCGGCCTTGTGGGCCGAGGGGGCCAGCGCCTCGGCCTGTCTGTGGAGGTGCCAGCGTGGTCGGCAGAGCGGGCATCAGCCCTTCGCGAGCGCTGCCCCTGACAGATCTTCAATCTGGGAAAGCGCGTGACGCGTCGCGGCCCAATCGCCGGCGTGCCTGATTGCTACGCCTCCGGCCGCTGTCCAGGCATCACAGTTCTCTTTGAAATCATCGATCAGAACATCGCCCGGCTGGTGCATGAAGAGCGGCTTGTGCCTCCCGCCAAGCACAGGCAGCACCAGGCAGGTCGCTGACAGGTGTTCGCGAACCCACAGCCGCTTCTGGATGGCAGCGAGCGGATAGTTTGATTTCGGGCAGGCCGTGAGAATCACCGGGTTCAAGTGGTGGATGCTGTGGAAAAACTCCACTGCACCTTGCATCGGCGGAAGGTCGCGGAAGAATGACGGGTGGTTGTTGATGTGCCCCCACATTTCATCGTCGGCAAGCACGCGGTGGTCCAGGCCAAACACGGCGGGGAATGCCGCGTCGAAGTCGGCCATGACACCATCAAGGTCTACGTAGATGGTGCGTCTGGATGCACTCGATCCATCTATGTGTTGGTTGGCGAGCGGGTCCATCACCGGCATGGTCTTCACATCATCAGCGTTCATTTGCGCGTTCTCCTTTCAAGAGTGGGCTTTCTTCTTCATCGGTTCCCCAGTAGCGGGGCAAAGTGCTTGGCAATTGCGACAGACATGGCAGCAATCGCGATGCCGCTGGCGTCGGTCCAGGGCGAAAGAGTGATGGCCTGCAACCCCACCAATGCGGAACGCCAGAGTGCCTCTTGAGTCCATCAGGCGCTGCTGCAGCGGGACGGTGCACCGCGCCGTAACAACACAATACGGGCACCACCAACCAGAATTGAAACTGAGATGGGCATCGCCTCACGGCGATGCCGCCCGGCAGATGCCGTAATCGGCACGCTTGAAATGCGGTATATATCGCGGCGATTCTTCAAAGGCATGCCGAGTGGCTGCTCTGGCCGTTGGCCAAGACGAATGGCCCCAGCCACTGGTTCATTTCGCCAACCAAGGAGCAATCTGGCGCGCTGGTGATTGGATAATCCCAACGCGCTACGGAAAGGCCGAACGGGGATATGCCTGTGGCGCTCGTTCCAGACTGATCCAGGAACGTCACTGAACATGCATGTCCAGGCGCACTCAATATATCACGCCGACCAGCGCCAGCGGCTTGAACCCGCTCGATCTCCAGCAGTTTGATTGGGCAGGGCAAGGCCGGCATGGCACCATGATGGGCTGGCCTCGTCCTTCCGGCCGGGGCCGTTTTCCCAGGGAAGCCCACCAACACGACATGCGAACGTCCATCCTCTTCACCTTCTCCGCCCTGTGCCTTGGCCTGCTGTCCGGCTGTGCCAGTGGCCCGGAGGAGCACGCCTCAAGCCGCGAGATCACCAGTGCGTTCGTGGCCGACGACGGCCAGCTGTACCTGTTGCCGCGCTATGACGAGCCGATGCGCTTCAATGCCGCGCCGTTCCGCGAGTACCGCGCGCTGATGGACAGCCCGCTGCGCGAGGCGGTGGCCTGCGCGCAGATGTACTTCCATGAGGATTGGCGCGACCCGGCTAACAAGTCCAAGGTGCACGGCAGCTATGCGCTGCTGCTGCGGCCGGAGCAGGTGACGGCGGAACAGGCCGCGCAGTTCAAGCTGGAGCGGATTGAGGTACTCCCGCGTGAGGCCAAGGCCGTGGAGGAGCGGTCGCGCTACTACCTGCCGATGGACCGGACCCGCTACGCGCTGGCGTTTGACCGCGCCTGCAATCTTTCAAGGAAGGGCGGCAGCTATTACAGCGCGCTGTTCGAGGGCGAAGGCGAGCGGGTGCAGTTGCCGGATGCTGCGGCGCTGGCGGAGAAGGGGAAGCTGGCACAGCCGATCAATGCGCGGGCGCAGCGGATCCTGCCGGAGAGGGAGGACAAGCCGGGTGTGGGTTCGGCGGCGGGCAAGGTGCTCGGCGCGGCGTTGATCCCTGTGGCGGTTCCGGTGTTTGTGTTGAGCCTGCCGTTCCTGGGGCCGGATCACTGGAAGTGAAAGGGCGTTGGGGGAGAGCCATCCACGCGTGACGTGGATCTACTTGGGTATCGCCTGAAAGTTCATCCTGGAGATCTGTGTGCCCAGCACGCTGGAAACTGTTTTGAAGACTGTAGGTTTCATTGTCCTCGCGGCCCTTCCGTTGGTGATCCTCTGGTTCACCCTTCGGCGGATGTCAGCAACTGCTCGCTCGTACGTGAAATCGGGGCGGCATTTGCATGCCCCGCGCAGGATTTCCGGCAGGTCCATGACCTTGGTGATGGTGGATGGAAAAGAGGATCGCGAGCACTATTTCTTTGATACAGAATCCTTCTACCTGCGGCGTGGGCCGGTGCCCACGGCGGTTCCGCTTTCGCAGATCACCTCAGTCACACGAACGTCCGACGTCATCTATTCACGCTATGTCTGGCGGGTGTGCTTCAGCAAAGCGTCGGGCAGAAAGTGCGTGACGTTCACCAACAACCTGACGCTGTTCAACCGCGATTTCCTGCTGTTCCTGGAGGCGGTGCGGAAGGCCAATCCGCTGGCGACCGTTGATCGGGCCGGTCTGTTCTTTTGATTGTGCGGCGATAGCAGTGGCACCGATTGGCAAACAGAGGGGCCAGGAGGGCGGGTTGTTGTGAATTATTTCGAACGTGTTTCACCCACTCAGCCCATGCTGGCGGCGCGGATCTGGATATCCTGCTGCACGCGCTGATCTTCCAGCTGCTGCTCAAGCTGGTTGGCGATGGCGCGCTGCTGCGCTTCGCGGCTGACGGCGTCGAACTGCTGCATGGATTCTTCAACCGTGGTCTGCGCAGCCAGTTCGGTCGGCATCGCTGCGCGCTGGTGGCCGGGATCGCTGGGCTCGCCTTGGACCACAAACAGGGTGTGACCGGCCGGTTTGTCTGCGGTGGCGTTGCTCAGCAGTACGTGGTCGACGCGGTCCAGGTCGTTGTCCTTGGCCAGTACCAGCAGGCTGGCGGTCATGCGCTCGCTGGCTTCGTCGAAGGTGCGACCGTGTTTGGCGTCCAGCGCCGCTACGCCTTCGCGCACCTGTTGGTAGAGCGCATGATCGGGATGCTCGGGCTGGGTAGGCAGCAGGGGCGCGGGCGGCGCTTCGGGTTCCTGGATCGTTGCGCTTGAGGGTGATGCCGCCGGTGCCTCCACGGGTGGTGGCGTGTAGGGAGGCTCGTGCTGCGAGACTTGGGTCGCCGCGTCTGTCATCAGCGCGGGCGTAGCTGGCTCGGCTGCTGCGAGGGCGACTGGAACGTCTGACTCCGGCTGGATCGGCGCCGACTTCGCTTCGGCTTCGTGGAGGCGGGCAGTAGCCGGCACGGCTTCAGCCACTTCGGTCTGGATTGGCGGGGCCGGGGAGTGTGGGTCAGTTGCAACGGGCTCCTGCGCGGGAGCCGGGTACCCGATATCCGGCGTCGGTAGCGCACTCACTTCTGGCTGCGCGGGAGATCGCTCAGCGGAGGGAATCCTGGGTGACGGCACAGGAGCTGCCGGCATCGTGTGCGCAGGAGGGTTTGCCTCGGCATGCGCTTGTCGCTCGCTTGACTCATCCCGCGCAGGTTGCGTTGCAGAGGCAGCGATCGGCTCCTGTTGGGATACTTCGCGGCGAGCCGGTTCCCGCACGGGTTCCGCAGGATTCGATGGCGTCGGCACTGCAGGCGTAGGAGCGCGATGCTCCTGTAACAAGGGTGATGTGTTGGGCGCCAGTGCAGCATGCTCAACGGTGCGCGTATCGATCACGGCTTGTGGCGTCAGGCGTTCTTCGGCGTGCTCGCCGCGAACCTCAGCCACAGCAGCGGCGGCCACCTGCTGCACCTGCGGTGCAGCGACGCCAAGTCGATTGGCTTCCTGCATGGCCTGGTCGCGGGCATCGCGCTCGTTGGCGGTCAATGCCTCGATACTGCGTTCGTGGGCGCTGGGTACGGGCGCCTCCATCTGTTGGATGGCCCGGATCTGCGGGTAGGTACTGTTCAACTCGTCGCGGATGTTGCCCTCGGCCAGCGAATCGTAGATCCAACCGTCATGCAGCCACTCACCATCGCCCTGATGCTGATAGGTGCGTCCGTCGGAGGCGAGTACGTGATCGGGATGCTCACGGGCCCAGATCACTTCATCAGGAATAGCTCCGTACTGGGACCAGCCCTGTGCGGTGTAGGCCTCCTCATACTGCTTGGCAAAGGCCGCCGAGCTGCGGGCGGCATTGAAGGCCATGATGCCCTGTGCAGCTTCATCAAGCTGGGCAGCCTTGGTGGCGTCGGCTACTTCGACCGTGGTGTTTTTGATGCCGTGCTCGAGGACCTGATGGACGACCTCGCGCCGCCATTCGCCGGTCTCCGGGTTGCGCTCCCAGGAGCGCGGAAGGGCGCTGGGTGTATCGCTGGCGTCGCCGGCAATGCTGAAGGGATTGATCGGTTGATCAGGCTCGGACAGCCGCAGCCCGACGGCCCGGCTTGAGGCCTGGTAGTTCAGTTGCTGGGTCAATTCGGCGTCGGCCGTGAGCAGCGTGGTCGCGCCGTAGATCGGGCGATCGGCCAGGGTACCGACGGTGCCTACGATCTCCCGCTCGCTGTGTGTCCAGCCATTCTCGGGATGCGCCGGGTCAAACGTCCAGACCCTACCGGTGCTGTCGGCCTGATTGTTGATCTGGTACTTCTCGATCCAATCGACGATCTCACTGCCACCCCAGGCGCCTAACCCGCCACCGATGATGCCGGTAACAATGGCGCCGGGGCCGGACTCGATGCCCAGCAGCGTACCGACCTTGGCGCCCACTGCCGCGCCGGTCCAACCGCCGACGCTGCGTGCACCGAAGTCCAACAGCGCAGCTTCTGCGCCCGTCCGGTTGTCGCGTGCGTACAGATCGGCGATCTTTGTTCCTTCTGAGGCAGCTTCAACAACCGTCGCAGCGGCACCACCGATGACGGCGCCCCGCACCATGTTTGGGCGCACGCGGATGGTGTGGTCGACGCTGCGTGCTTCCTGGATGTTGGGCGTAATGCCTTCAACAACCTTGAGCGTTGCGCGCTCATCGAGAACGGCTGCCGCTGTTGGTGGGCTGACCTTGTCGTTGAGGGGCAGGGTGTCCGTAAGCTCGGCGTGCCAGCGGCCTTGTGCGCGCCAGCCATCGCGCAATGATTGGGTGATTCGGGGGTCTTTCAGCCGAGCCTCGCGTTCGGCTTCCAGCGCTGCGCCCGGTAGACGGGTATCGCTATGGCTGTCGTAGACCTGAGCGCCTTCGCGTCCGTAGAGTCGAATCTGGATGCCGGTCTCGGCCTGGACCTTGTCCAGATTTCCGGGCAGGGCATCGTAAACGTGCTTGCGCACGTCTTCGGGGACGTAGCGGCCGAAGCCTTCGTCGTCCAGCTTGTCAGTAAACCTTCGGTCGACACCAAGCTCGCTTTCCAACCGATGTGCGACAACTCCCCGAATCTCCACTTCGTAGCCCTTGGCCTGGAGATTCTTGATCAAGGCAACGGCGCTATCGCCATTACCCAAGGTGGTATCGAGGATAAGGTTCTTGCGGCCGTCGATCGCCGCAGAACGGAGTTCCTTGGCCCACTGGCTAGCGTCCGCGTGGGTATACCCGGACCAAGTGTAGGGGTACTGTTGACGCAGGCGTTCAACGTGCCGATGTTCATCGCGCAGTTCGTCTGGATCGATCGTAATGACATCTTTGTGCAGTTCTGCCCTCACCTCACGCTCTAGACTACCCTTGCCAGCGCCAGGCTGCCCGGAGAGTATGATCGCTTTGGGATTGTTATATGACGTTCGACCATCTATGCCGCTTTTTGGAATGATCTCTTTCCATAATATTTCTTGATGCAAATCTGACGAAAGGCGATCATCGACGGAGGCCATCACAGTCTCCTGAAGTTGACTTTAAAGTACTCCCATAAATCGTCAATTTCGGCCATGCCGATGTTGCGGGACCTAGCGAACGACATCAGTCGCTCCTTCTCATGGGCCTGAGCCATCGCCTTTGGGTCTGCCGATTTCTCGGCAGCCGCAAGTTCGGCGCGAGCTTCCATAACGAAAGTTCCCAGCCTTCCATCCAAAGCAGAGATCGCGTCATCGAAAGGCATCAGTGGAATTTGGCGTGATCGCTCAACTGATCGATTGAGGACTTCCTGCAATCGTTCGATATGCTCCGGATAGTCCTTGAGCATTTCGCGGAGCTTGGCTGGAACTGGAGGAGTGGATTGAAGCATAGTCGACACCTATTCAGTGGTCTTGCACGTTTTCATGAGTATCTGTACTTGCAATGGTGAGTTCAATGCCATCTGTAGCTGCCGAGTATCGAAAGGAGTCGTTAGATGCCTCCTGCATGAAGATCGAAGTGCTTTCTGAGTTCGTCGAGCCTGAGCAAGCCTATCCCGCCGGACCCAGCGAAGAACATGAGCTCCACCTTCCCTTGAGCCTGGGCGATAGCTTCGGGGTTGCCTGACGCATCTGCGGTTGCCAGTTCAGCTCGCGCCTCGGAGATAAAGCCACTAAGGTGGTCCTCTAGTAGCCAGACTGCGGCCTCAAAGGGTGGGATGGACCGGATTCTTCTGTCCATTACCGAATTGAGAACCTTCTGCAGTTGTTCGATATGGCCCGGGTAGTCTTTGAGAATTTCCCGGAGTTTGGCTGGAACGGGTGGGGAAGAATGGGCCACTACTTTCACCTTTCCGGGCAATCCATGCGGATTCGAGAGTATCCGCACATGCCTCGGCGGGTCCAATGTCATTTGCGACACCGATTGGGTGGGTTGCCTGCTGCATTGATCGAGGAGCGGGATTTTTTGGAGGGACGAGGGGCGTTGATGGAAACGCGTACACGCGTGGTCTGGATCCACGAAGCTACACTGGCTGCCTACCCCCGATGGAAGCTCACCCATGTTCAGTGGAAAGGTCGCGGTGGTCACCGGCTCCACCAGTGGCATAGGCCTTGGCATTGCCACAGCCCTGGCGCGGCAAGGTGCCGATATCGTGCTGAACGGCTTCGGCGATGCGGCGGAAATCGAACGCATCCGTTCCAAACTGGAAGCCGAGTTCGGCGTGCGCGTGGCGCATGACGGCGCCGACCTTTCCCATGGCGAGGCGGTGCGCGGGATGATCGATCGCGCCGTCGCGACGATGGGGCGCATCGACATCCTGGTAAACAACGCGGGCATCCAGCACACCGCGTCGATCGAGGAATTCCCGGTCGAAAAGTGGGATGCGATTCTGGCGCTGAATCTCTCGGCGGTGTTCCATGCGACGGCGGCGGCCTTGCCCCACATGAAGCAGCAGGGCGCCGGCCGCATCATCAACATTGCGTCGGTGCACGGGTTGGTGGGCTCGGTGAACAAGTCGGCCTACGTGGCGGCCAAGCATGGCGTGGTGGGCTTCACCAAGGTGACCGCGCTGGAGAATGCGGGTACGGGCATTACCGCCAATGCGATCTGCCCGGGCTGGGTGCGGACGGCGCTGGTCGAGCAGCAGATCACCGCGTTGGCCGAGCGCGAAGGCACGGATCAGGAGACCGCCGCGCGTGAGCTGCTGGCTGAGAAGCAGCCGTCGTTGCAGTTCGTGACGCCCGAGCAGCTGGGCGAGATGGTGGTGTTCCTGGCCTCGGATGCCGCTGCACAGATCACCGGCACGGCGCTGCCGGTGGATGGGGGCTGGACGGCGCGCTAGCTGGCTGGCTGTGCTTTACGCTGCAGCATGGGCAATGCCACCAGCGTGGCGAGAATGGTGAACAGCACCAGCGACGAGCCCACCGTGCCGAAGCCCAGGCCGCCCTTTTCCAGCGGCTTGGTGAGCAGATCGCCGAAGGTGGCGCCGAACGGGCGGGTGAGCACGAAGGCGATCCAGAACAGGATGACCCGGTTGATGCCCGTGATGCGGCTGGCCAGTGCGGTGAGCGCGATGAGGCTGCCGATCAGCAGTGCGCCGCCGGTGAAGCCCAGCCCGGAATCGTCGGCGAGGAAATCACCCAGCGCGGTGCCGAGGGTGTTGGAGAACAGCACGGCGGTCCAGTAGAAGCCTTCGGCGCGGCGCGATGCGATGTTGCTGACCGAGATCGACTTTTCCGACACCCGCCAAGCCAGCAGCACCAGCGCCAGGCAGCCGGCCAGCAGACTGGCGCCGGTGGCGTAGCCCAGGCCGAGCGTGCGGTCGATCAGGTCGGACATGGTGGTGCCGGCGGTGCTGGTGGCCAGCACTACCGACCAGAACAGCACCGGGTGGAAGCGCCGCGCCGACAACTGCATGCCCAGCAGGCCGGCAAAGATCGCCAGCAGAATGGCCGAGCTGGCCACGTAGCCGAGGTTGAGCGTCATCGACAGCAGGTCACCCGCGGTCTCGCCGAGCGTGGTGGCGGCGATCTTCATCACCCAGAAGCCGAGGGTGACCGCCGCCACTTTGCTGTGCAGGGAATCTGCGTCTGAAGCACTCATCGAACGTCGCCTGGGAAGCCTGCGGGTGATGCTGTGGCGGCGGGCGTCAGAGCGCGGTCGGAACCGGGTTCGGCGAGAGTGAGCGTGGGGGCGGCGTTCAGCCGGTGCTGGCGGGGGCCGGCAGGCGTGCCAGCAGGGCGTCCCAGTCGGCCACGAAGCAGCCGTTGTGCCCACGGTTGCACTCGGTGATCCACGCGTCCAGCGATTCGCTCTGTGCGCGATAGCCGCTGACATCGCCCAGGACGGCGAAGTGCAGGCGGTAGTTCACCAGCATCTGCAGCCATTGCCCGGCCATGCCGGAGCGCAGCTCGAAGAAGTCTGCCGATAGGCGCTGCACCGGCACGGCGATCCACTCGGCCTGGTGCCCAAGGGCATCGCCGACCAGGTCGCGCAGGGCGTTGCCATCCAGAAGCGGGCCTGTATCGGCGCTGCGCAGGACGCGGGTGCTGCCGATCTGTTCGACATGTGTGTGCATCGTGCGCTCTGAAGTTCGTATCGTCTGCCCAGTATGGCCATGGGAGAGGCCAACAGTAAGCAGATGCAGCATGAATCTGGCGAACGAACGCGCTAGGCTGCGCCGGGCGCCCGCACGAGGCGGGTTCACGATACCGGGAAAGGGCATGGCAGGGTGGAAAGGACGTTCGTTGTTGATGGCGGTGCTGGTGTGTCCGGGTCTGCCGGCCGCGGCCGCCGAGCTGTGCACGGCCAGTGCCTACGTTGACGAGCAGGGCAACATCGTGGTGCTCGGCGCACCCGCTGCGGCACCGGCCACGGGCCAGCGCTATCTGATGCTGGACGGGCGACGTGGCGCCACCGGCGATGCCAACGCACCGGTGAGCTGCAGCGGCGACGTGGTCAGCTTCAGGACGCCTGCGGGAGCCACGCAGCGCTGGCGGCGACTGCCGACCCGCGATACCGATGCAACGTTCATCAGCGCGGGAACCAAGCTGGTTGGGCAGTTGATCGAGCCGGCAGGGCCGGCCGACCCGACGCGGCCGCTGGTGGTGTTGGTGCACGGCTCGGAACGCACGATGGCGGTGGCGGCGATCTACCAGCGCATGCTGGTGGCCCAGGGCATTTCGGTGTTCGCCTACCAGAAGCGTGGCACCGGCGATTCGGAAGGCGAGTACACCCAGAACTTCGAGCTGCTGGCTGACGATGCAGCGGCGGCGCTTGCCAAGGCGCGCGAACTGGCGAGGGGCCGATTCGGCCGCGCCGGCTACTTCGGTGGCAGCCAGGGTGGGTGGATCGCGCCGCTGGCGGCGACGCGCTCGCAGGCGGATTTCGTGGCGATCGGTTTCGGCCTGGTGGTGTCGCCGATCGAGGAGGACCGCGAGCAGCTGTTCGACGAGGCACGCCGCATGCAGCTGGATGCAACGGCGATGAAGCAGGTCGGCCAGCTTTCAGACGCGACTGCGCAGTTGATGCGCACGCATTTCAATGAAGGGTTCGAGGCGCTGGCGAAGGTGCGTACGCAGATCGGTGCCGCACCGTGGGCAAAGAACATCAACGGCGAATACAGCGGCGACATGCTGCGCATGAGTGACGCCGACCTGCGCCGGATCGGCCGCGCGCGCTTCGACAACCTGGAGCTGATCTGGGACTACGACGCCGAGGCCGCGCTGCGCCGCCTGAAGGTGCCGTTGCTGTGGGTGCTGGCCGAGCAGGACCGCGCCGCGCCGATTGCCGCCACGCGTTCGATCCTGTCGCGCCTGCGCGCGTCGGGGCAACCGATAGACACCTACCTGTTCCCGGATACCGACCACGGCATGGTCGAGTTCCGCATCGATGCCGAGGGCAATCGCGTGTCGACGCGGATCACCGACGGCTACCTGCGCCTGCTGGCCGATTGGATCAAGCAGGATGTGCACGGGGGCTATGGGCGCGCGCGCAGAGAGAGCGAATAGCGGGTAGGGTGTACGCCTGCAGAGCGCCACGGTGAATGAAGGAAGGGAATGGAAGATAGGCCCGAGCCGCTTGCTTCATTGCACACATGGATGGCGGTGGCCCCTTGGCGCCGCTGGCTGGTTGCCGGCGTGCTGTTGGTGACCGGGTTGGGTGCGTTCTTCGCCGGTTGGTTCGGCTTGGCAATGCTGCTGGGCGACAACGAGGATGGCGCTGCGATGGCGTTGAATGCCGCCTTCGTGCTGCTGCTGTCGTTGGTACTGCTGCCGGCGCTGCACTATGGCTTCCTGCGCGGCTTCCGAAGTAGCGCGCAGGGGCGCGATCGGTTGGCCTTCCGGTTCGGAGCGGAGGATGCAGCGCCGGTACCGGCCATCAAGTGGCCATGGTCCTGGCGGCTGCGGCATGCGGTGCTGTACGTGCTGGGTATTGCGACGTTGCTGCTCGTCTTCCTGCCGCACGACAACCAGGCGGCTTTCAGTGCCTTCATCGGCCGTTACAGTGCGGGCCGCGCGTCTGCGGGCAGTTTGACCATGCTGGTATTCGCGTGGCTGCCGCTGCTCACGCTGATGGGGGTGTGCATGCTGCTGCTTCGCCGCCAGTTCCGGCTCCGCGATGCCGGGTTGCTGGACGTGGTGGGCAAGCGGCTGCTTTCAGCGGAGAGCCACTGGCTGTTTTCGTTTGCGGCCGCGTTTGCCGCGACGGCGTTCCTGTGCCGCTTGATTGGCAGCGTGGCGCTGTAGGCGCGTGGGTGGCCACGCGCCAGCACCGCGTCAACTCGGCTTCGCGAACACATCCAACCCCTTGCCGGTTTCCAGCAGCGACTTCAGGCTCGACAGCACGATCGGCCAGCCCTGGCGGATGCCGGTATCCATGCCGCTGTCCGGTTCCAGCTCCTCATGGGTAACCGTCAGCCGCACCATGTCCTGATAGGGCACGATGTCGAAGGTGACGCGGCTGTAGGCATCCGGGTTGTCGGCCTGCGAGGCGGCGGCCCAGGTGATGACCAGCCGCGAGGGCGGGGTGCTTTCCACCACCTCGCCGACCAGCTCGACCGAGCGCGTTTCGTTGGCGCGCACGTGCTGCCAGAGCGAGCCGGGTTTCCAGTCCGAGACGTTCTCGTGGCCCCAGTAGCGGCGGGCGATCTCGGGGCGGGTGATGGCCTCGAACACCTTCTGTGGCGTGGACGCGATGTAGATCACGTGGATGAAGCGGGTTGACTCTGCAGACATCGTCATTCTCCTTCCAGTTCGCGTTTCAGGTCATGCAGCAGGCTCAGGCGCTGCTGCTCGAACTTGCGTACCCAGCGCTCGTAGACTTCATGCAGCGGCACCGGGTTGATGAAGTGCAGCTTCTCGCGGCCCCGACGCACCGTGCTGATGAGGTTGGCGTCTTCCAGCAGGCCCAGGTGCTGGGTGACCGATTGCCGGGCCATGTCCAGGTGCTCGCACAGCTGGCCCAGGGTCTGGCCGTTGTCCTCGCAGAGCAGATCCAGCAGCGTGCGGCGCGTGGGATCGGCCAGCGCCTTGAACACCTTGTCTGCGTCGCGCACGTTGTCTACCGCCATGGGGATGTCTTCAATTCCAGTTGTCGATCCTGACGTCGTGTGGGTTGGGCTGGCCCTTGCCAGTTTCCAGCAGTGCCTTCAGGCTCATCAGGAACACCGCCCACTTGGTGCTGCAGTGGGAGGTGAACTCGACACGTTCCTTCCAGCCTTCGTGGGTGAACAGCACGATGCAGTAGTCGCCTTCCTGCTTCAGTGCGAAGCGCGCGTGGGTGCCGATCCATTCGGCGGGGCCGGCCAGGAACTTCCAGAGCACCAACTCGCATGGAATGAGCTGTTCCAGCTGCATTTCCATGGCGCCGATTTCCTGGCCGTTGTTGGTGAAACGGACCTTGACCGTGCCGCCGGTCTCGCGGTCGCCCCGGGTGTCTTCGGCCCACCAGGCGGCGACGCCTTCGGGGGTGGCCAGGGCCTGGTACACCTGGCTTGCAGGGGCCTTGATGCCGACCCTGTGTGCGATATCCACCATTGCAGGTTCCTCGCGATGGGCCGGCAGGCGCCGCCCTTGGGATGGACTATATGCAGGTAACTGCCTGCATGTCAAATCCGACCCAGGGACTTCCGACCCTGGTAGTGCCGGCCGCTGGCCGGCATCCTCGTGACAGCTGATTGACGCGTTGACAGGAGTACGTGCATGACTGAAACAGGAGAGGACACCTTGACCATCCGCCGCGCCAGTGCGGCAGATGCCCCTGCGGTGCTGGCGCTGTTCGATGAGGTGATTGAATGGTTCGTGTCCATTGGCAATCTGCAGCAATGGGGCAGCGAGCCGTGGTCCACGGTGCCGCGCCGGGTCACCCAGGTGACCGATGCGTGCGCGCTGCCTGGCGCATGGGTGGCGCAGAACGAGCAGGGTGAGGCGCGTGCGTTCCTGGCGCTGGGCGAGTCGATGCCCTATGTGCCGGCGCCCGATGGGCCGGAGCTGTACGTGCGGGTATTGGTGGCCTCGCGTGATGCGCGCGTGCGCGGCATTGGCCGTCGCCTGATGGCGTTTGCCGATGAGCAGGCGCGCGCTGCCGGCCTCGACCATCTGCGCGTGGACTGCTATGGCGGAGGCAGCGGTGATCTGGTGCGCTTCTACGAGTCCTGCGGCTACACGCGAATTGCGCCGTTCAACGTGGACGGCTGGCCAGGCATGCTGCTGGGCCGCCAGCTCTGACGCCGCTGCGTCATTCGGTCGCAGCATGCATGCAGGAATCGGTACATCGGTTCGGCGCTAGAGTGGGGTCACCCCCTCCAGGAAGGAGCAGCGCATGTACTACAGCAGTGGCAACTACGAAGCCTTTGCGCGCCCGCGCAAGCCCGCCGGTGTCGATGGCAAGCGCGCATGGTTCGTCGGTTCAGGGCTGGCCTCGCTGGCCGGCGCCGCGTTCCTGGTGCGCGATGGGCGCATGGCCGGTGAACGCATCACCATTCTTGAACAGCAGCAGATTCCTGGCGGTGCGCTGGATGGCCTGAAGGTGCCGGAAAAGGGTTTCGTGATCCGTGGTGGCCGCGAGATGGAAGATCATTTCGAGTGCCTGTGGGACCTGTTCCGCTCGATACCGTCGCTGGAGATCGAAGATGCCAGCGTGCTGGACGAGTTCTACTGGTTGAACAAGGACGACCCGAACTATTCGCTGCAGCGCGCCACCATCAATCGCGGCGAGGATGCACACACCGATGGCCTGTTCACGCTGACCGAGCAGGCACAGAGGGACATCATCGCGCTGTTCCTGGCCACCCGTCAGGAGATGGAGAACAAGCGCATCAACGAAGTACTGGGCCGTGATTTCCTGGACAGCAACTTCTGGCTGTACTGGCGAACCATGTTCGCGTTCGAAGAGTGGCATTCGGCGCTGGAGATGAAGCTGTACCTGCATCGCTTCATCCACCATATCGGCGGCCTGCCGGATTTCTCGGCGCTGAAGTTCACGAAGTACAACCAGTACGAATCGCTGGTGCTGCCGCTGGTGAAGTGGTTGCAGGACCAGGGCGTGGTGTTCCAGTACGGTACCGAGGTGACCGACGTCGACTTTGATCTGCAGCCGGACCGCAACCAGGCCACGCGCATCCATTGGATGCATGACGGTGTAGCCGGTGGCGTGGATCTCGGCGCGGATGATCTGCTGTTCATGACCATCGGTTCGCTGACCGAGAACTCGGATAATGGCGACCACCACACTGCGGCACGCCTGAACGAAGGCCCGGCGCCTGCCTGGGACCTGTGGCGCCGCATTGCCGCGAAGGATGACGCGTTCGGGCGTCCGGATGTGTTCGGCGCGCACATTCCAGAAACCAAGTGGGAATCGGCAACGGTGACCACGCTGGATGCGCGCATTCCGGCCTACATCCAGAAGATCGCCAAGCGCGATCCCTTCAGCGGCAAAGTGGTGACCGGCGGCATCGTCAGCGTGCGCGACTCGCGCTGGCTGATGAGCTGGACGGTGAATCGCCAGCCACATTTCAAGAACCAGCCCAAGGACCAGATCGTGGTCTGGGTGTATTCATTGTTCGTGGATACGCCCGGCGACTACGTGAAGAAGCCGATGCAGGACTGCACCGGCGAGGAGATCACCCGCGAGTGGCTGTATCACCTGGGCGTGCCGGTGGAAGAGATCGATGAGCTGGCAGCGACCGGCGCGAAGACAGTGCCGGTGATGATGCCGTACATCACGGCGTTCTTCATGCCACGCCAGGCAGGTGACCGCCCGGACGTGGTGCCGGAAGGTGCGGTGAACTTCGCTTTCATCGGCCAGTTCGCCGAATCGAAGCAGCGCGACTGCATCTTCACCACCGAGTACTCGGTGCGCACGCCGATGGAGGCGGTGTACACCTTGCTGGGGATCGAGCGTGGCGTGCCGGAGGTGTTCAATTCCACGTATGACGTGCGCTCGCTGCTGGCCGCGACCGGGCGCCTGCGTGATGGCAAGGAACTGGACATTCCCGGGCCAGCGTTCCTGCGCAACCTGCTGATGAACAAGCTGGACAAGACCCAGATCGGTGGTCTGCTGCGCGAGTTCAAGCTGGTGCAGGGGGACTGAGCGGGGCGTGGGTAGCGCCGGGCCATGCCCGGCGAGCCCGGCAGCGGGTAGTTGACAGCGTTTCAACCTACTAGTAGGTTGGCGACATGAAAGAGTCGCTCTCGCCCAAGGCCCAGGAGATCCTGACCCATGCCCGTTCGCTGCTGGAGGCCGGTGGCTACAACGGTTTCAGCTACGCCGACGTGTCCGCGCGGGTGAACATCAGCAAGGCCAGCATCCATCACCACTTCCCCAGCAAGGCGGACCTGGTGCGCACGGTGGTTGAACTGTACCGGGCCGAGGCGCGCGAAGGCCTGGCGCTGCTGGACCGGCAGCTGGACGACCCGCTGCAGGAGCTCAACGCCTATGTGGAGTACTGGTCCAGCTGCATTGCAGGGGGGACGTCGTCGTTCTGCATCTGCGCGATGCTGGCAGCGGAGGCGCCGATGATCCCTGCGGAGATTGCCGATGAAGTGCGCGGGCATTTCGAGGATCTAAGCGGGTGGCTGACGGTGACGCTGGAGAAGGGCGCGGCGCTGGGCCAGTTGCGCCTGCAGGGTTCCCCTGCGGACGAGGCCAGGGCGTTCATGTCCTCGGTGCACGGCGCGATGCTGGCCGCGCGCGGTTTTGGTGACGCGGCGACCTTCGCGGCACTGGCACGGTTGGCGATCGCGCGGGTGAGTGCGGCGCTCTGAGAGATGTGTGGTGGGCCTGCGGCGACGCGGGCCTTCTTTTTGAGTCCAATGCCTACCTACTAGTAGGTTCATTCTATCCCTGGAGATGTCCCATGTCCCACCCTCTGTCCACGCTTGGCGTGATCCATACCGCTGTCAGCCTGATCCCGGTGTTGAGTGGCCTGTATGCCTTCATTCGCCATCGCGCAATCGATCCCGCCACGCGCGCGGGCAAGCTGTACCTGGTGGGGCTGGTGCTGTCGGTGGCCACCTCGTTCACCGTGTCCAGCACGGGCGGGATCAACCCCGGCCACGCATTCGGGGTGATCGTGCTGCTGGTGGCATTCGGCGGCGTGCTGGCCGCGCGGCTGCGCTGGCTGGGGCGCGCAGCACCTTATGCATCGACGTTTGCGCTGTCTTTCAGCTTCCTGCTGTCGTTGGTGCCCGGCGTCAACGAAACGCTGACCCGCGTGCCGGCAGCGCATCCGATTGCTGCCGCGCCGATGGCCCCGGTGGTGTTGCACACGCTGCTGGTCTGCCTGGTGGTGTTCGTGATCGGCGTGGCCGCGCAGTGCTGGAGGCTGCGAAACCGTGCCTTGGCAGGACGATCCTGAGACGCCGCCGGTCACTCCGGCGCGGCAAGTGCGCCCAGCAGTGCCACCGGTTCGATCAGTGCAGCCGAGCGCGCCGGGTCAAGTTGAATGTGCCGGCTGCAGAAGCCGAACGATCGGCCTGCGGCACGCTCGGGGACGCGTGCGCTCGCGTCCGGTGTCTCAATCTCCAGCACCTCATCCACGGCCAGCGCCAGCGTTGCGGTACCGGCATTGATCAACAGCATGGCCGGGCTGTCACCGTCGAATGCCGCTTGGCCGCTCATGCGGCGCAGGTCGACCACGGGTAATGGCTGCCCACGGACTTCCAGGGTCGGCCTGCCGTTGCGGTCTGCAGGGCCGAATGCCTCCAGGCCGCGAATTTCGACGGCAGCCTGGATGTCGATCGCGAACAGGGCGGTGCCTGCACGCACGATGACGATCTCGAACAGGTCGGCGGGCGATGCGCGTGTTTTCGTTGCAGGTGGGGCGGGTACTGGCATGCGATGGGCGTGGCGAAGACAGCGGGAAGGAGGATCCTGATGATGACGCCCGAACGTAACGCACGGCCGCGTCGGCAGGCGCACGCAAGGCGACGGTTCAGTGTGTATCAGGCGGGGGCGCGTGGCGGCTCGACGGTGCCGATGCGTGGGAAATGCGGACGCAGCAGGCCAACGAGCTGATCCATGCCTGGAACGGAATGGCCAAATTCGTCCCATCGCGCATTGACCAGCCCGGACACGACGATCTGCCCGGTCTCGATGCGGGTCATCGCCCAGTAGGGTACGGCGCGTGCGCCGATTGCCATGTCCAGTACCGGGGCGACGGCGGCGTGCGAACGACTGTCGTGGATGCGGCGCCTGACCGCCTCCAGGCCGTCGGGCGGGCCTTCGATGTACTGGAAAAACCGCTGCCCGTCGACGAGCAGCGCTCCGGTGACGTCCACCCGGCGATTGAACGCGGCAGAGTCCGAGACGATCTGGCGGAGGGTTTCATCGGAAAGCCCAGCCGACATGTGGCTGGAGTAAGCAAATGCGTGGAGCATGGAAGGGGCTTCGTGTGACGCCCATCACTATACGTGGGTCTCCACCGTCCGCCGTGAGCCTTTTCTCACGTGGCGCTGGAGAGCGCTGAGCTGGATCAGCAGCCCACCAGCCGATCCGCGCCAACACCGCCGCGATGCTGGCTGCGGTACTCGGTAGGGCTCGCATCGACCTGGCCCCGGAAGTGCCGACGGAACGATTCCTGCGAACCAAATCCAGCCTGCTCGGCAATCCACTGCAGCGGCCGATCGGTGGTTTCCAGCAGCTCGCGGGCGTAGGCGACGCGCTCGCGGATCAGCCAGTCGATCGGCGACAGGCCGGTGGCCTCCAGGAACTGCCGCTGCAGGGTGCGTTGGCTGAGGGCCGCCTGCTCGGCGAGGCTGCCCAGTGAGTGTGGCTCGCGCAGGTTGCGGCGCATCCATTCCATCAGCCTTGCCAGGCGCGTGGGCTCGCCATGGGGAATGGCGCGGCTGACACGCTGGCTGCGTTCGGCATCACGCCATGGCGCCAGTACCAGTCGCTCGGCCACCAGGTTGGCCACGCGCGCGCCGTAATCTTTGCGCACCATGTGCAACATCATGTCCATGCCGGTGGCCGAGCCGGCCGAGGTGATGATGCTGCCGGTATCCACGTACAGCGCATCCTCCCGCACATCGATGTGTGGGAACTCGCGTGCCAGCGCTTCGGTGAGGCGCCAGTGGGTGGTGGCCTGGCGGCCATCGAGCAGCCCGGCCCAGGCCAGCACGAAGGCACCGGAGCAGATCGAGGCGATGCGCGCGCCGCGTGCGTGGGCACGGACCAGTGCATCGAGCAGTGCCTGCGGTGGGCGCTCGCTGGGCTCGCGCCAACCGGGAATGACGATGATGTCGGCGTCATCAACTGTGCTGAGGTCGTAGGGAAGCTGCACCTGCGTTCCGCCAAGCATGCGCAGCGCACCGGGTTCACCCGCGCACAGCTGGGTGCGATACCAGGCCACGCCGAGTTCCGGCCGCACCGGCGCGAACAGGCCAACCGCACAGCCGAACTCGAACAGCCCTTGGCCGTGGCAGGCAACGATGGCGACGAGCGGTGCGCTGGGATCGGCGGGTGGGCTGGGCATGGCTTGATGCTACGGGTGCAGATGCGGGGCGTTGCGTGGTGCGAGGGCATGAGGTGATGCCTGTGGAGCATGTGCACGGGGGCATTCGTCTGGCCTGGGGCACCCGACGGGGTAGAGTCGACTGTTAGTCGACCATCGCGCGCAGCGCGGGCTTCCAGGCGGTATCGCCAACAGCAGTCGACTAACAGTCGACTCTACCCCGTCGTTTGTCGCCCATCACCCACCACCTGCCACCCGCCGCTCGCCGTCCCATGGGCGTGGTGCGCAGGGCTGCCTAACGTCATTACCAGCAGTCATGTGGGTGGCCGGATGTTACGGCTGGGTGACGCGATCGCGCCTGTCGCGGTGGGCGGACAGGCCCTTGAATGGAAGCGTGTTTCCGGCCCACCCCCACGAGCCCCCATGCCTGCCGCCCACACCCCTGTCCTGAGCACTCTCGCTGTTCTGATCACAGCCATCCTCGCCGCTTCGCCCAGCCATGCGGCTGAAGCCGATGCGGATCCTGCTGCCGCCGCTGCGACGGCCAACGTGGCCGCGTCCACGCTGGATGCGGTGGTGGTGACCGGCTCGCGCACCAGTACGCGTACGGTGAAGAACAGTTCCACGCCGATCGACGTGATCTCCGCCGAAGACCTCACCGCCACCGGCCAGGCCAACCTGCTGGAAGCACTGCAGCGCGCACTGCCGTCGCTCAGCCAGATTGGTGGCTACCAGAGCGACCAGGAGAGCCTGATCCGTGGCTACCAGCTGCGCAACCTGTCGCCCGGCTACACGCTGGTGCTGGTGAACGGCAAGCGCCGCAATGCCAGTGCCTATGTGAGCGGTGCCAATGGGGGCGGCTTCCCAGGCCATGCGTGGGCGGACCTGGCGTTGATTCCGGTGTCGGCCATCGACCATGTGGAAGTGCTGCGTGATGGTGCGTCGGCCATCTATGGCTCCGATGCGATTACCGGTGTGGTCAACGTGATC
This sequence comes from Stenotrophomonas sp. YJH_SMC_40, assembly GCF_059368615.1. Classification (NCBI taxonomy): domain Bacteria; kingdom Pseudomonadati; phylum Pseudomonadota; class Gammaproteobacteria; order Lysobacterales; family Lysobacteraceae; genus Stenotrophomonas; species Stenotrophomonas sp. YJH_SMC_40. Next base: position 88,477 of record NZ_JCAFRX010000008.1, read on the forward strand.
CTGAAGTCGCAGGCGCACGGTGGCGAGCTCGCCGTGGAAAGCGGGCAGAGCATTGATGGCGATGGCTCGCGAACCAGCGTGCGTGCCAACGTTGGCCTGCCGTGGGGTGCCGATGGCTTCGTCAACCTCTCCGGCGAGACCACCCGCCAGCATCATGCGATCCGTACCCGCCGTTACATCGATGGCTACCTGAGCTACCCGGCGGTGGATGGTAGCGGCAATCTGGTGGCGCTGCGGCCGAATAATCGATTGCCGGCCGGGGCATCGCCGAACCCGGCCGAAGCCAGCCGCAATGCCGAGGCCAACACCATCCTCAGCTCCCCGTCGTATGCGCTGAAGGCTTTCGCGGTGAACGTGGGCCATGGCCTGGGCGAGAGCGCGCAGTTCTACGCCAATGCCACCGCCAGCGATCGCACCGCGCAGGCGATCCAGAACTTCCGCCTGCCGGCGACCATCTTCACCACCTACAAGGCTCCAGGCGTGCTGAACGTGTTTCCCGATGGCTTCCTGCCGGTGCTGGAAACCAAGGAGAAGCAGTACACCGGCACCGCGGGCGTGAAAGGCCAGATCGCAGGCTGGGACTACGACGCCAGCCTGACCGGCAACCGCAGCACGGTGCGTACCTATACGCGCAACTCGGTGAACTACTCGCTGCCGTACCCCGGTTCACCCACTGACTTCTATGACGGCAAGCTGGACTACCAGCAGGGCATCGCCAACCTGGACCTGCGCCGCGGCTTCGAGGTGGCGGCGTTTGCGTCGCCGCTGGAGGTGAGCGCGGGCGCCGAGTACCAGCACGAACAATACGAGCGTGGGGCAGGGCAGTGGGAGTCGTACACCGGCTTTGGTGCTGCGGCCTTCGTCGGCTATTCCACTGCGGACGCGGTGAAGGCGACGCGCAACAGCAAGGCGGTGTACGTGGGTGCGGCCACCAACATCACCTCGCGCTGGTATCTGGATGCGGCGGCGCGCTGGGAAGACCATTCCGACTTCGGCAGTGTCTCCACCGGCCGCCTGACCACGCGCTTCGACTTCACCGACGCGTTGGGTGTACGCGCGACGGTCAGTAATGGTTTCCATGCGCCCAGCCTCGGCGCGCAGTACTACCAGGCCACCGGCAGCTGCCCGTGCGGTACCACGCTGGTGGCGCAGGTGTCTTCGCCGGCGGCGGTTGCGCTGGGTGCTACGCCGCTGAAGCCCGAGAAAGCCACCAACTACAGCCTGGGCGTGACCTGGGACCCGAGCCCGGCGTTCCACCTGGCCGTGGATGCCTACCAGATCGACATCCGTGGCCAGCTCGGCCAGTCCAGCCAGATCGGCTACAACGCGCAGGATCCTGCACGCGTCACCGACAACAGCGGCACGGTGCTGAGCGCGGCGCAGAAGAACACCATCGATGCTCTGCTGGGTTCGGCCGGCATCAGCATCCTGCCGGGTGATGCGTTCTATGCCAGCTACTTCACCAACGTGGGCAATACCCGCACACGCGGTGTCGAGCTGACCCTGGAGGCCAACCAGGAAACCGCGTGGGGCAAGCTGCGCTGGAGCTATGCGGCCAACGTGGGGCGCACCACCATCCAGAAGATCAGCGACATTCCGGCGGCGCTGCAGGGGCTGCCGAACATCAACCTGTTGACCAAGAGCAGCGAGTACGCGCTGCGCTTCCGTACACCCAGCTACACGCAGGTGGCGGGGTTGGGCTGGCAGAACGGGCGCTGGCGCTCGAACGTCGACTTCACCTACTACGGCCCGATCAAGCGCCTGAACAGCGGCGTGGAGTACAAGCAGCCGCCGGTGCTGGTGACCAATCTCTCCGGTGCCGTGGAACTGGGCGCAGGCTGGAGTGCGGCGCTGGGCATCAACAACGTGTTCGACAAGCGCACGCGCAAGGTGCCGGAGTACGCGCGCAGTGCCACCGATGTGGCGAGCATCGAGACGACCTGGGACAACGGCGACGTGTTGAGCAACGTCGGCGCGTACTGGTACGGGCGGGTCAGTTACCGGTTTTGAGGTTCACGCCAAAGGCGGCCGGACGTGGTTCGGCATCATCGAGGAGCATTTCATGTCTTCTGCATTGAAGGTGGTGGCAGTGGTGGGGTCACCGACCAGCTCGGCGACGTCGCGCACGTTGCTGCTGGTGCGGCACTTGTTGGCGTCGTTGCAGCAGCGGGTGCATGCCAGCGTGGAGCTGGTGGAGCTGGCGCCGATCGCGCGTTCGCTGGGGCAGTCGCTGTCGCGCGATGAAGCGGAGCCAGCCGTAGAGCAGGCACTGCAGGCAATCGAGGCGGCCGGTCTGCTGGTGGTGGCGGCGCCGGTGTATCGCGGTTCCTATCCCGGGCTGTTCAAGCACCTGGTCGATTTCATCGGTCTGGAAGCGCTGGTGGATACGCCGGTGCTGCTGGCGGCGACCGGTGGCAGCGAGCGCCATGCGTTGGTGATCGACCACCAGTTGCGGCCGTTGTTCAGTTTCCTGCAGGCGCACACGCTGCCGATCGGGGTGTATGCCACGCCTGCCGACTTCGATGGCGAGCAGATCAACAGTGCAGCCTTGCAGGCGCGCATCACACTGGCGGCCGAGCGCGCGGCATGGCATCTGGCTTCGCAGGCGCTGGCGGTACCGGCGCCGCTGCGAAGGATCGCCTGACGGCATAACCGGCGGCGCTTTGCTTATGGCCAAGGCGCATCTGCGTGGCCGGATCTGACCGCCGATTGTCGCCTGGCATCGCCGTGCCGACCGCCGTCATCTCTAGCATCGATATCGAAGCGGCATCGCATTGCCGCCCCCCGATGAGGACGACCCCGTGAGTCTGGACGCAACCGACAAGCCCATCCTGTTCCTGCTCGACCGTGAGTTCGAGGACGGACAGATTCCCGGCCAGCGCTTCTTCTGCCGGCACAGCCTGTTGCTGGAAGGTGCGCTGTCGAGCATCGACGGCCTGGACGCGCAGCTGGACGTGCGCCGCATCGGTTTCGCACGGCCGCGCCGGGAGGTGATCGCCGAAATCGGCGAGCAGGACCAGTCGCTGCCGAAGCTGGTGCTGCCGCAGGGCGTGCGCAGTGACCTCGCGAGTGGCGTGCACCAGGACCGCCAGTACATCTCCGGTGCCGAACCGATCCTGGCCGCGCTGAACGGGTTGCTCGGCATCCCCGTGGCCCATCCCTGAGCGAGGACGCGACCATGAGCTATCAGATCAGCGTGTTGGACAAGAGTCCGGTGGCCGAAGGTGCTACGCCCGAACAGGCGCTGCGCAACAGCCTGCAGCTGGCGCAGCGCGCCGAACAGCTGGGCTATCACCGCTACTGGTTTGCCGAGCATCACGCCGCGCCGACGTTGGCCAGCCCCGCACCGGAAGTGCTGGCGGCCTGGGTGCTGGCGCAGACCCGGCGCATCCGCATCGGCAGTGGCGGGGTGATGCTGCGCCACTACGCGCCGTACAAGGTGGCGGAGAACTTCAACCTGCTGGCGGCGTTGGCGCCAGGGCGCGTGGATCTGGGCGTGGGCAAGGCGCCCGGCGGCCTGCCGGCATCTACCGCTGCATTGGCAGCGGGGCGGCCGGCGTTCGCCGACTTCGACCAGCAACTGCGCGATCTGGAGGGCTATCTGTCCGGCGCCGAAGCCGATGTGCTGGCGCGGCCGATTCCGCAGCAGGCGCCGGAGCGCTTCCTGCTCGGTGCCAGCCCGCAGAGTGCACGGCAGGCGGCCGAGCTGGGCTGGCGTTTCGTCTACGCCGCGCACTTCGACGGCGACCCGAAGCACATCGAGGCCGCGTTCCACGCCTACCGCAGCGTCTCCTCGCAGCCACCGCTGCTGGCTACGGTGGCCTTCGCCGCGCCGACTGCCGAAGCCGCAGCGCGTCATATCGGTGCGCTACGCGTCTACAAGCTGCACCTTGGTCCCGGGCAGGCGGTGAACCTGCCCAGCCCCGAAGCGGCTGCCGAGTACGCACGCCAGGTGGGCGTGGCCGACTTCCGCATCGAGGAAACACGCCCGAGCGTGTTGTCCGGCGATGCGCCGCACGTGCGCGGCGAACTGGACGCGCTGCACCGGCGCTTCGGCGTGGGTGAATTCATCCTCGATGCGCCGGTGGCCGACCTCGACGCACGCCTGACATCCCTTGAACTGCTGTCGCCCGCGCCGCGCGCGGCGGTGGCCTGACCTGCAGGAGCGATTCCCATGAGCACCACCCCGCGCCACATTCCGTTCGGCATCATGCTGCAGGGCCCCGGCAGCCACATGCATGCCTGGAAGCACCCGTCCAACCCGGCCGATGCCAGCGTCAACCTGCAGTTCTACATCGACATCGCGCGCACTGCCGAGGACAACGGCATCGCGTTCGGCTTCGTGGCCGACGGCCTGTACATCAACGAGAAGTCGATCCCGCACTTCCTCAACCGCTTCGAGCCGATCTCGTTGCTGTCGGCGCTGGCCACGGCAACGAAGAAGATCGGCCTGGCCGGCACGCTGTCGACCTCGTACAGCGACCCGTTCACTGTCGCCCGCCAGTTCGCCTCGCTGGATCTGCTCAGTGGCGGTCGTGCTGGCTGGAACGTGGTGACCTCACCGTTGGAAGGTTCGGGTCGCAACTATGGCCGGCCGCACCCGGAGCATGCGCTGCGCTACCAGATCGCCGACGAGTACCTGGAGGTGGTGCAGGGGCTGTGGGATTCGTGGGATGACGACGCCTTCGTGCGCGAGCGCGACAGCGGCACGTTCTTTGCGCCGGAGAAGTTCCGCCGGCTCGACCACAAAGGCCGCTTCTTCCAGGTGGAAGGCCCGCTCAACATCCAGCGCTCGCCACAGGGCCAGCCGGTGATTTTCCAAGCGGGTTCTTCCGATGATGGCATCGCGCTGGCCGGCAAGTACGCCGATGCGGTGTTCACCCATTCGCCATCGCTGGAGGAGACCCGCGCGTTCACCCAGAAGGTGAAGAACTCGGCGATCGCCCATGGCCGCAGCGGCAATGACGTGAAGATCTTCCCGGGCATCGGCCCCATCGTCGGCCGCACCGCCGAGGAGGCCGAGGCCAAGTATCAGGCGATCGCCGCGCTGGCCACGCTGGAGGATGCGCTGGCCTATCTCGGCCGCTTCTTCGACCACCATGACTTCAGCCAGTACGACCCGGATGCACCGTTCCCGGAGCTGGGCGACATCGGCAGCAATTCGTTCCGTTCCACCACCGACCGAATCAAGCAGGATGCGCGTGAGAAGGGGCTGAGCCTGCGCCAGGTGGCGCTTGAAGCGGTGAGCCCGCGACCAAACTTCATCGGCACGCCGGAGCACGTGGCCGATGAGCTGATCCGTTGGTTCGACGCCGGTGCCAGCGACGGCTTCATTCTCGGCTTTGCCGCACAGCGCGAAGGCCTGGATGATTTCGTGACCCAGGTGCTGCCGATCCTGCAGGCCCGTGGCTACCACCAGCGTGAACTGGAAGGGCAGACCCTGCGTGAGTATCTGGGCCTGCCGTACAAGGCCAGCCGCCATTCGACCGATGCCGAACCGGCGCGGAAGGCGGGGTAGGGCGATGAGCGGAGAGAATTCGGTAGCGCCCGGCCATGCCCGGCGAGACCCCGCGTCAATCGGCGTGCTGCCTGAAATCGCAGCACGCGCCGAGGCGGCCATTGCGATCCGTCATGACCTGCACCGGCACCCGGAGCTGGCCTTCGAGGAGCACCGCACCAGCGCCCGAGTGGCCGAACTGCTGCAGCAGTGGGGCTATGAGGTGACCACCGGGCTCGGTGGCACCGGCGTGGTCGGTACGCTGCAGCGCGGACAGGGCAGTCGTCGCCTCGGCCTGCGCGCCGACATCGATGCATTGCCGATCCACGAGGCGTCCGGGCTGGCCTATGCCAGCCAGAACGAAGGGCTGATGCATGCCTGCGGCCACGATGGGCATACCGCCATCCTGCTGTCCGCCGCGCACTACCTGGCCCATCACGGTGATATCGACGGCACCCTGCAGCTGGTGTTCCAGCCTGCAGAGGAGACGGGTTCGGGGGCGTCGAAGATGATTGCCGATGGCCTGTTCGAGCGCTTCCCGGTGGATGCGATTTACGGGCTGCATAACTGGCCGGGTGTGCCGGTGGGTCACTTCGGCTTCGTCGATGGCCCCGCGATGGCGTCGGTGGACTGGGCGCGGCTGAAGGTGATCGGCAAGGGCGGACACGGTGCCGAGCCGCAGGGCAGCGTGGATCCGATCCTGGTCGCCGCGCACATCATCACTGCGCTGCAGAGCGTGGTGGCGCGCAATGTCGATCCGCGGCAGATGGGCGTGGTCACTGTCGGCTCGATCCACGGCGGCCAGGCCGCCAATGTGATTCCGGACGTGGTCGAGCTGAAACTGACGGTGCGCGCCTACCTGCCGGAGGTACGCGACACCCTGCGGCGCCGGGTCACCGGGATTGCCGAGCAGACCGCTGCCGCGTTCGGTGCGCGCGCCGAGATCGAGTTCCCGCGCGGTTTCCCCAGCGTGATCAACCACCCGCAGCAGACTGCCTACATCCGCGAGGTGGCGCTGCAGGGCTTCGGCAGTGAACACGTAGTGCCCGAATTCGCGCCGCGCACCGCCAGCGAGGATTTCGCCTTCCTGCTGCAGGCGCGGCCGGGCAGTTTCGTGTTCGTCGGCAACGGCGACAGCGCGCCGCTGCACAGCCCGCGCTACGTGTTCAACGACGCCGCAATCGCACCCGCCGCCAGCCTGTGGGCACGGTTGGCCGAAGACTATCTGGTGAAGGACGTGGCATGAGCAGCAACGAACGCTTCTTCTACACCTCGGTGGATGATCCGCTGGCACGGCCTCTGTTCGATGGCCTGGAACAGGAGTACGACAGCCGCTACGCCGACGTGCGCCGACGCATCGGCGGCAGCGCCCGCGAGGAACTGCAGCGCTACCCGGTGCAGGCATTTGCCGCGCCGGTAGGGGCCTTCGTACTGTTGCTGCGCGACGGTCTGGCAATCTCCGGCGGCGCGTTCATGCCGCACCGTGATCCCGACACCGCCGAGTTCAAGCGTATCTGGACGCTGCCCGGGCTGCGCCGGCAGGGCATCGCCCGGCGCGTGCTGCAGGAACTGGAAGAGCAGGCGGCGCGCCAGGGCTATCGGCGCGTGTTCCTGACCACCGGCTTCCGCCAGCCTGAAGCGGTTGGCCTGTACCTCAGCCATGGTTACACCGCGCTGTTCGATCTGGATGCGGATCCCGAAACCATTGCGCACCTGCCGTTCGAAAAGCACCTGCGGGCAGCGACGCCTGTCGTTGCGCCTGCGCAGGCCCAGCTGCAAGGAGCCCACGCGTGAGCACGCCTTCGACCGCGCTGGATGGCATTGCAACCCGGCCCGCGCCAGCGCCCGCGTTGAAGATCGTGCCGGCCCGGCATCCGCTGCAGGTGTTCGGCACAGTACTGGCACTGGCGCTGATCCTGATCGGGCTGCAGTCCGTACTGGGTAATCCGCGCTGGGGCTGGGGCACCTTCGCTGAGTGGTTCTTCGCACGCCCGGTGCTCGAGGGCCTGGGCCGCACGCTGCTGCTGACCGCGCTCGGTACCGGTCTCGGTTTCGCACTGGGCACCTTGCTTGCGCTGGCCCGCGTCTCTGGTTCGCCGCTGCTGTCGGCGGTGTCGTGGGGCTACGTGTGGTTGTTCCGCTCGATCCCGCTGCTGGTGCTGTTGCTGCTGCTGAACAACCTGGGCTACCTGTACAGCACCATCGAGCTGGGCGTGCCGTTCACCGGCATCAGCCTGTTCTCGTACCCGACCACGCAGCTGATCGGTGTGTTCACCGCCGCGGTGCTGGGCCTGACCCTGAACCAGGCCGCGTTCTCGGCCGAGGTGATCCGCGGTGGCATCCTCTCGGTCGACCACGGCCAGTACGAGGCCGCGGCCGCACTCGGCCTGCCGCGCGGTCGCCAGGTGCGCCGCATCATCCTGCCGCAGGCGATGCGTTCGATCCTGCCGGCCGCGTTCAACGATGTGATCGGCCTGGCCAAGAGCACCTCGGTGGTCTACGTGCTGGCGCTGCCTGAGCTGTTCTACACCGTGCAGGTGATCTACCGCCGCAACCTGGAAGTGGTGCCGCTGCTGATGGTGGCCACGGTCTGGTACCTGGTGATCCTGACCGTGTTGTCGCTGCTGCAGCGGCGCGTGGAACAGCGCTTCGCGCGCGGCCAACTGCAGCGCGAGCGCTCGGTGTCGCGGGTGTCGTCACCGGTGCGGACATCCAGTGATGCCGCACCGCACGTAGTCAATCGCCCGCGCATCGCCGCGCAGGTTGAAGCGGGCGAGGGCGCTGCGGTGTCGCTGCATGGTGTGGGCAAGGTGTTCGGCGAGCAGCCGGTGCTGGAAGACGTGAACCTGGAGCTGCGCGCTGGAAGCGTGACGGTTCTGATCGGCCCGTCCGGCGCCGGCAAATCCACGCTGCTGCGGCTGATCAACCACCTGGAACGCGCCGACAGCGGCTATGTGACCGTGGGCGGCCAGCTGATCGGCTACCGCCGCGATGGCGACACCCTGTACGAACTGCCCGAGCGCGAGATCCGTCGCCGTCGTGCCGAAGTGGGCATGGTGTTCCAGGGCTTCAACCTGTTCCCGCACCTGACCGCATTGGAGAACATCATCGAGGCGCCAATCGCGGTGCGCGGTGTGCCGCGCGCGCAGGCCGAGCAGCAGGCGCGCACGCTGCTGGAGCGGGTCGGCCTGGCCGACAAGGCCGATGCCTTCCCGCGCCAGTTGTCCGGTGGCCAGCAGCAGCGCATCGCGATTGCCCGCGCGCTGGCGCTGCAGCCGAAGGTGCTGCTGTTCGACGAACCCACGTCGGCGCTGGATCCGGAACTGGTGGCCGAGGTGCTGAGCGTGATCGAAGAACTGGCCCGTTCGGGTACCACGCTGGTGATCGTCACCCATGAGCTGAGCTTCGCCCGCCGCGTGGCCGACCACGTGGTGATGATGGACCAGGGCCGGGTGATCGAGCAGGGCACGCCCGAGGCCCTGTTCGAGCGCCCGCGCCAGCAACGCACCGCCGATTTCCTGGCCAAGACCCTGTAACCCTCAAGGAATGCCATGAGCCCTGCAGCACCCCGTCGCCCCTCACGCAGCACCTTGTTGATCGCAGGCGTGCTGGTCATCGGCATCGCCGGCATCGTCTACTCGCGCGTGCGCCAGGCCCCGGATGCCGGCGCCGTGGCCGCGACCAGCCTGGCCCGCGCGAACACCGCCATCCTGAAGGGCACGCTCGACCCGAAGGCGCAGGCCCTGATTCCGGCTGGCTACCGCTTCGTCACGCCGGGGGCGTTCACCGTGGCGACTCATCCGGGGCAGCTGCCGCTGGCCGACTACGGCGCCGACAGCAAGGACGTGGTCGGCATCGAGCCGGACATCGCGCGCCTGATCGCCGATGCGCTGGGCCTGAAGCTGGTGATCGTGCCGGTGGCGTGGGCCGACTGGCCGCTGGGGCTGGAATCGGGCAAGTACGATGCGGTGCTGTCGAACGTGACGGTCACCGAGGAGCGAAAGAAGAAGTTCGATTTCTCCAGCTACCGTTACGACCTGCTGGGCATCTACACGCGCACTGATGGGCCGATCCAGAAGATCGAAAAGCCGGCCGACGTTGCCGGGCTGAAGGTGGTGGTCGGTGCCAGCACCAACCAGGACCAGATCCTGCGGCAGTGGGACCAGCAGAACATCGCTGCCGGCTTGAAGCCGGTGGAGTACCAGTACTTCGATGACGCGGTAGTCGGCCGGTTGGCGGTGATCACCGGGCGGGCCGATGTCTCGTTCGAGCCCAATGCCACCGGCGCGTACTCGGCACGCGACGGCAAGGTGCGGCGCGTGGGCCTGTTCCCCGGCGGCTGGCCGAACGCCGCGGCGATCTCGGCGACCACGCGCAAGGGGAGCGGCCTGGCCGACGCGGTGACGCAGGCGCTGAACACGCAGATTGCCAGTGGTACCTATGCGCAGGCGCTGAAGCGATGGAACGTGGCCGAGGAAGCTGTGCCGCAGTCGCAGACCAACCCGCCGGGATTGCCGACGCTGCAATGACACCGGGCGTGGCCCGGCGGGCCCCTGTAGACTGGCGCATGGTGATCGGCGACATGCAGTCGAGCAAGCTCGCCTCTACCAGCGCGCCTCCAGTGTTCTGAACGGCTTTGCCAGCCGCACACCCTCGGCATCGAAGTCGGAAACGCTATGCCCATCCACACGCACCGTCTTCGGCATGGTGCGCGCCGGCCACCAGACTTTCACTGCCGTCCCGCTGCGCAACCCCTTGCCCAGCGTGACCGTCAGTGTGCCGTCGCGCTGCCGCGCCTGCATCTGCAACGTGCCATACGCGGTCGGCAGCCGCTCCACCGCCAACCCATCGCCCGCCACCCACGACGGCGGCGTGCCCGGCAGCAATGACAATGCATCATCGTCTTCGCGCATCAGCATGCCGAACAGCGTGCGGCCGTACTCGGCACCAATCCAGGTATGCGGCATGTCGCCCAGGTAGCGGGGGAAACGCAGCCGCGAGTGCACGACCTCGGCCAGTACCTGCCACTCAAGCGGGCGCCGATCATGCAGCAGTCCCTGCAGCAGCTCATCGGCAACCTGCGGTTGGCCCAGGTGCACATAGCTCAGCACGTTGCGGATCTCATACGGCGTATAGGCGTACAGCGCATCGGGCTGGCTGCGCTTGCGCACATCCTCCAGATAACGCGCGAAGGTGGTCCGCAGTGCCTCGGCGGGCAGCACGCTCTGCGCACCGGTGGGGTCCAGTGCGATCGATACGCCGGTTGGATCGCCATCGCCCAGGTCGGCCGAGGAGGGAATGAAGTCGATGCCCTTCCACGCCATCGTCGCCCGGATAGAGGCGTGCAGCGCGTCGTAGAGCAGCGTGTACTGTTCGCGCGCCCAACGGGCGGTTTCATGGTCGCCCAGCGACTCGGCCAGCCACGCGCCGTCGTGCCAGCCCTTCAGTCCCCAGTAGTCATCCCAGTAGCTGTGGGTGGGCGACGGATATCCCTCATGGCTGATCGACGGCGCAAGGATGCCCGCGAAGCGCTCCGGCGCCGGCTGGTCGGCCTTGTAGCCGGGCACCAGCGTGCGCTCGCGTAGTTCCTGCAGGAACTGCAGCGCGGCCTTCACCTTGGGCAGGTAGGCACGCACCGATTCCGGTCCACCATCCAAGCGCGCGACATCGGCCACCAACGCGACGTACTGTCCTTGGCTGTCGTACTCGATGTCCGATCCAAAGCCGGTGTTGACACTGCCATCGTCGTTGAGGATCGGCGAGACCAGGCCGTTGGCATGCACGCCGTGTTCGCTGTACCAGGCCAGGTAGTCGCGCGCGACGCGTGCTTCGCCCATGCGCAGCAGCACCGCCGAGGTGGCCATGCCGTCGCGGATGAAGGAGCGGTTGTAGTTGCGGGGCCCGGGCTGCATGGCCGGGCCGGTCTGGTTGATCAGCATGTAGGCGGCCTGCGCGCGCAGCATGTCCACCAGCGAAGGATCGGGCAGGCGCAGGCCGACCTGGCCCAGCCGTGCCTGCCAGTCCGCGGACGCCTGCGTGGCCAGTGAATCGAACGCCGCATTGGCATCGCGGGGCAGCGTGGCCAGATCGAGCGCGGGCGCCTCGGGCAGTGCGCCCTTGCTATCGGCGGCGGCAGTACCCAGCGGGAACGCGACCACGATGGCATCGCTGGCGCCCGGTGCCAGTGATACACGGTAGTTGAGCGCGGTGGCGGCAAGACCCTGGTCATCACGCGCCTGTTGCGTGGAGGGCAGCTGGCCGGCAGCGAGGGTCGCGGTGATTTCCGTTGCGCCCTCCCTGCCAAACGGCGCCGCGCCGGACGCAGCCACCGGCGTGAGCGACTGCAGCAGCGTGCGTCCATTGATGCGCACGGCCTGTCCATCGATCGCCACATCGCGGATGGGTGACAGCCCGCCGTTCTGCCACGGTGGATTCATCTGCATCGGGCGCACGACCAGGCTGAGCGTGCCGTCGATCCTGGTGCCGCCGGTGTTGTGCAGGCGATGACGCAGGAAGGTCACCGGCTGGCCGTTGCGCTCGATGGCGAACACTTCACTGCGCAGCTCCAGGCCGGGTTGCGGTGACCAGGTAGCGGAGGGCATCGGCTTCCAGCCGTCCCGCAATGCATGCTGCACGTTCTGCCCGGCCGCACCCGCAGTGCTCCCATCGGCGCTGCGCCAGATCGGCTGCACCAGCGGCGCCCCTTTGAAGGCTTCCAGGTTGCCGTACTCGTCGAAGATCGATTTCTGTCGCCCGGCATGCACGCCGACGGCGGTCCAGTAAGTCTGCTGCATCTGCAGCGAGGCCGGGAACAACGCGCGCTGCGCACCACTGGCGGCAATCTGGTACTGCTTCATCGGTGTCATCACGGCTTTCGGGCCGAGCAGGCGCAGGCGTGCCACCTTTGGTGCAGATCCATCCACGCTCAGGCGGAATGCACGCACGGCCTGTGCGGCATTGGCGGCCAGCCAGCTCTGGCGGTGGCTGGCCGCCTGCGCATCGTGCGCGAGGTCCTGCCACCGGCCCTGTGCATCCTGAACCTGCAATCGGGCAGGGCCGCGGCTGCCATCAGCCCAGTCGATCACCAGACCAGCCGTCGATCGAGCCTGCGGCAGCGTGATCTCTAACGCATGGGATCCATTTGTCCCGGCCGGAATCGGGACGGTGCCGCCGCCTTGCCAGAGCGCCGCCGCCTGCGTTGCATCCACACCGCTGACGCGTGCGCTGAGCGTGCTGTCCAGCGGCTCCATCTCGAAGATCGACACGCCCCAGTCGGAAGTGCGCTGCGGACTGGCCAGCCGCAGATAGCGCGCCTGCCGCGGCGCGAAGTACAGCGTTTCCACATCGCCCAGTGAATCGGCCATCGTGTACGCGGTCTGCCACTGCGTGCCATCCAGTGAGGTCTGCAGCGAATAGCCTTCCGGATTGGAGACATCCCAGGTGAGGCGCGCGCCGGCCAGCAGGGTGGGTGCGCCCAGGTCGATCTGGAACCAGTGGCCGGGGCTGAAGGCGCCGCCGGTCACGGTCTTCGGGTCGCCGTCGATCAGGTGGCCGATCGCCATCGCCGGTACCTGTTGCGATGAACTGCTGGCCTGCCATTGGCTGCGCGGGGTGAGGGTCTGTGCCTGTGCGCTGGAGACCAGGGCGGCCAACAGCAGGGCCGCGGCAAGGCGCAACGGGAAAAGCGGGGTGGAGACCTTGGAGCGTTCGGCGCGCAACGTCATTACTGGCAGCCTCGCAGGATCGACCGGAATCGGGCGAGCGCTACGCTAGCAAGGGATGTAATCGGTTACATGACGCACTGCAATAGGTTGCGGATGATGGCCGGTCGCCTCGATCGCCGGTTTGAGTCACGATCACCATCAATGGGGTTGACGGATGTGGCTCTGGACGGCCGTCGACCAGGCCATACGCTATTGGTAGCGACCTCGAATCTGGAATGGATTGATGATGGAATTCAGTTTTACGCTGATGTACCGAGTGCCCGATATCGGGGAAGATCTCAGTGCATTTGAGCGATGTCTCGCAGAGTCGGGATGTGACGATGGGCTGCTGGGTAGTGGTTTGCCGGGTATCTTGGCGTTGCGATTCCAGAGAGAGGGAACGGTCGCAAACGATGTCGCGCGTGATACATGCGTGCAGGTCCAAAATGCGCTCCCGGAAGCCGAGTTGATAACCGTGCACTTCGATGTCAGCAATGCTGCCAGTATCTCTACTTGCGGTGCCTCCAGAGCTGGGCTTGTTTGACTTCCATGGAACACTTTTGAGAAGCAGCCGAGCATGGCTCGGCTCTACATAGTATCCGGCAGGTCAAGCGCCCCCCTGTTACAGCTCCACCGTCTCCCACCATCGCGTACCCGCCTGCGGCGCCTGCATGTCCAGCGCTTCGCCCATCATCGGCGTGGCCACCGGCACGTTCTTCGCGGCCGCCAATGCGGTGATGCGTTCGAACGGCTGCTGCCATGCGTGCAGGGCCAGATCGAAGGTGCCGTTATGGATCGGCAGCAGCCACTTGCCGTGCAGGTCCAGGTGCGCCTGCAGCGTCTGTTCCGGCTGCATGTGCACGAACGCCCAGCGCGGATCGTAGGCACCGGTCTCGATCATGGTCAGGTCGAACGGACCGTATTTTTCGCCGATGGCCTTGAAGCCATCGAAGTAGCCGGTGTCACCGCTGAAGAAAATGCGGAAATCATCGTCCTGGATCACCCATGACGCCCACAGGCTGCGATCACTGTCGCCCAGTCCGCGGCCGGAGAAATGCTGGCCGGGGGTGGCGGTCAGGCGCAGGCCGTTGGCCTCGGTCGATTGCCACCAGTCCAGCTGTTCGACCTTGCTGGCGTCCACGCCCCAGGCGATCAGCTGGTCGCCGACGCCGAGCGGTGCAATGAAGCGCGCGGTCTTGCCGGCCAGCTGCATCACCGCTGCGTGGTCGAGGTGGTCGTAGTGGTTGTGCGAGAGGATCACGCCGGCGATCGGCGGCAGATCGTCGATGCTGATCGGCGGCGCATGGAAGCGGGCCGGGCCCATCCACTGCACCGGCGAGGCGCGCTCGGAGAACACCGGGTCGGTCAGCCAGTACTGGCCGCGCAGCTTCAGCAGGATCGTAGAGTGCCCCAGCCGGAACAGGCTGCGGTCCGGCGCGGCGTCCAGTGTGGCGCGGTCCAGCGGCTGCACTGGAATCGGGTGCGCGGGCACGGTGCCCTTGGGTTTGTTGAAGAGGAACGTCCACCAGATCTCCAGGCCGTCGCGCAGGCCCATCGCTGGACGGGGCAGGGCATTGCGGAACTTGCCATCACGGTACTGCGGCGACTCGGGGAAGTCGGGGAGGGACCAGGACTTGCAGAAGGTGTAGGCGGTCACGGCAAGGATTCCAAGCAGGAGGATAAGGAGCAGGCGCTTCATGGGTGACGTCCGCTGAGTACACTGCACAGTGTAGTTTCGGGTTTTCCAAAAGTACACTACCAAGTGTAAAATGGAGGCATCCGTTCAGTTATCCGGTTCCCGCCATGCCCCGTGTCCCGCAACGCCTGACAGACCGCAAACGCGAAGCCATCGTGCGCGCGGCGGTGGAGGAGTTCCGTGCCTCGGGCTACGAGGCGACCAGCATGGACCGCATTGCCGAGGCGGCCGGGGTCTCCAAGCGCACCGTCTACAACCACTTCCCGAGCAAGGAAGCGCTGTTCTCGATGATCCTGGAGGAGCTGTGGGAGCGAAGCGTTGCCAGCGACACATTGCCGTACCGCGCCGACCAGCCGCTGCAGGCGCAGTTGCTGCAGTTGCTGGGGCAGAAGCTGGAATTGCTCAGTGATGCCAACTTCATCGATCTGGCGCGGGTGGCGATGGCCGAGATCATCCACTCACCGGAGCGTGCGCAGGCCATCGTCTGCCGCATGGGCGAGAAGGAAAGTGGCGAGAGTGCGTGGATCCGCGCGGCCATCGCTGACGGCCGGCTGCGCGAGGTCGATCCGGAGTTCGCCGGCCACCAGCTGCACGGGCTGGTGAAGAGCTTTGCGTTCTGGCCACAGGTGACGATGGGGCAGGCGCCGTTGAACGCAGAGGAGCGTGCACGCGTGGCCGAATCGGCGGTGGCGATGTTCCTCGGTTTCTACGCGGTCTAGCTGGCGGCGAAGCGGAGGAACTCGTCGGCCGGCAGCGCCGCCGAGTACAGATAGCCTTGGCCGACATCCACGCCCAGGGCCCGCAGCTTCTGCTCCTGCGCCAGGGTTTCGGTACCTTCGGCCACCACGATCGCGCCGCAGCGGTGCGCAACCTCGACGATGAAGCGCACGATCGACTGCGACTTGGCGTCGGACAGTGTGGCGATCAGCGCCTGTTCGATCTTGACCTCGGCGATGGCCAGCTGCGAGAGCAGGATCAGGGTTGAATAGCCAGCGCCGAAATCATCCAGCGACAGGGTGACCTCTGCCGCCAGCAGCTGTGCGATGTTGGCATCTACCACGTCGCGCTCGACGATCTCGGTCCATTCGACGATCTCCAGGCGCAACATCACGCCAGGCACATCGTGCAGCTGCAGCAGTTCCTGCAGGCGCAGGCCGAAGTCGGGCAGGCGCAGTGACTCGGCCGAAACGTTCACTGCGATCTTCAGTTGCGTGCCATCGCGTCGGCACTGCTGCAGGAAGTGGATGGCCGACTGCAGCGTGGCCCATTCCAGTTCAGCCAATCGCCCCTGCCGGCGCAGCAGGGAGATCACCCGCATCGGCGCGATCGGCCGGCCCTCGCCGTCGCGCATGCGCAGCAGTGCTTCGGCGCCGACCAGTTGGCGATCCTGCAGGCGATGCTTGGGCTGGTAGCACAGCGGTGCGTCGCCCTGCTGCAGCCAACGTTCGAGAGCGACTTCGATCAGGGCGTCGATCTCGCTGTCGCGCTGGATCGGGTCGTCGAAGAACACGACGCCGGATTCGATCGCACTCAGTGCAACGGTGATCGCACGGAACGGAAGATGTCCTTCGTCGGCATCTACGGGGGGCTTCAATTCGACTACCGCACAGCGGAACAGCGGCCGGAAACCGGGCCAATCGCGGCCGACCTGCTCGGCCAGGTTGCTGGCCAGCTCGGTGATCTGCGGTTGCGTGCGCAGTTCGGACAAGGCCAGGTCGCGCACCAGGATCGCCAGCGCGGCATCGCCGAACTGGTAGATCTCCAGTTGCGTGGCCGGCAGCGAGGGCAGCAGCCGATGTACTTCTTCGGTGCTGTCGCGCTGCCAGATACCGTTGTCCTGCAGCGGACCATAGCGCAGGCGCAGATCGCGCAGGTTGCCCATCTCGGCCACGATCAGGCAGGCCTTGCCGATGCCGTCGTTGTCGCGCCAGTAATGCTGCAGGCGTTCGCCGAGCGCACGCATGTTGGGCAGGCCACTGATCGGATCGATGCGCAGCCAGGCCTGTTCGCGCTGGCGTTGTGCATCGATCTGC
This sequence comes from Stenotrophomonas sp. YJH_SMC_40, assembly GCF_059368615.1. Taxonomy (NCBI): domain Bacteria; kingdom Pseudomonadati; phylum Pseudomonadota; class Gammaproteobacteria; order Lysobacterales; family Lysobacteraceae; genus Stenotrophomonas; species Stenotrophomonas sp. YJH_SMC_40. The sequence continues at coordinate 105,406 of NZ_JCAFRX010000008.1, forward strand.
GCATCGTTGTAGACCAGTGCGAACACCGCGCCGAGCATCAGCAGTGAGAGTGGCAGTGCCAGCAGGCGCTGGATTGCCAACTCCTCCACGGGCAGCTGATGGGCGCCGATGATTGCTACCCCCAGTGCCAGGCCCAACGCAGTGACGACGATACGAACGCCCCAGGCCTGCAGGATCAGGCGCAGCGAGAGTTCATTGAGCATGCGTGGGTGCAGGCGCCTGCGCAGCCAGACGCCGGCCAGCATCTGCAGCGTGGCCTCGAGGCCGGCAGGCAGGAAATACTGGGTGCCGGCGAACTGGTAGCGGGCCAGCAGGCTGGCGCCCAGGCAGGCCAGGCCACCGCGCCAGCCGCCGAGCAGGCCGCTGACCAGCAGGATGTCGAAACCCAGGTGGAGCTTGACCACGCCCTGGCTGTAGCGGGCCACGAACCAGGAATTGAACAGGTAGATCAGGCCCAGCGCCACGCCCACGTACAGGCGGCGGCCTTCAATGGCGTGGCCGGCGCGGCGGGTGGCGATCAGCAGCACGCCGATCATGCCGATCACCGCCGTGGCCTGCAGCAGGTACAGCGGCAGGCTGGGCAGGGCGCTGTCCAGGACCTGGGCCGAGACCCGTGAAAGCGCATCCATAGCAGGTTCCCGCCTGTGACCGACGGCCGGTGACGAGCAGCGTAGTCGCAGCAGCGCGCAGGTTCAATTGCAGCGGTCGTTTCCGGGAAGGAGGTGTTCGGCCATGAAATCCACGAACGCGCGTACACGCGGCTGCTGATGGCGATGGCTTGGCCAGAGGGCCCAGAAGGTGCTTCGCTCAGTGCTCCATGGGTCCAGGACGCTGACGAGCGAACCGCGGTCCAGCGCATCACGCGTGGCGAAGTCGGGCAGGCACGCAATGCCATGGCCATCGATGGCCATGTGCAGGATCGTCTCAAGATGATTAGCGGTCATTGCGGCAGTCAGCCGGGTTTCAGCGCCTCCCTCACGTGCGGGCAGTGGCCAGCGTTCGATCAGGCCGGTGCCGGGAAAGCGATGGAGAAGGCATGCGTGGCCGCTCAGCTCGTCCGGGTGCTGCGGCGTGCCGCGCTGGGCGAAGTACGCAGGGGCGCCCACGCACAGCAGGCGGGTACTGCCGAGGTTGCGGCCGTGCAGCCGGGAGTCGGCGGGGCTGCCTGTGCGGACGACGGCATCGAAGCCTTCCTCGATGACATCGACCAGGCGGTCGCTGAAGTGCAGGTCGAGTTCGATGGCGGGGAAGCGCTGCGCAAACGCCGAAAGCACCGGCAGCATCAGACCGCTGGCGAGTGGAAGACTGACCTTCAGGCGACCGCTGGGCGCGGCCTGGGCATCGGTCAGTTCGCGTTCTGCCGCAGCGACCTCGATCATGATGCGGCGGCAGCGTTCAAGGAACTGCTCGCCTTCGGCAGTCAGGCTGACGCTGCGGGTATTGCGATTCAGCAGGCGGGCACCCAGGCGCTCTTCCAGCCGGGCGATGGTCTTGCTTGCGGCCGAAGGGGTGATGCCACGCTGTCGTGCTGCGGCCGCGAAGCTGCGTGCCTCGGCGACCAGAACGAAGAGGCTGAGACCGGCAAAGCTGTCCATGACGTGACCATTGATGACGTTTGTGTCATTAAAGCATGGAGCGAATGACGGATTCTTACGCAATAGCGTCGTCGATAGCATCAATGCGGTGGCGCTTGGCCACGCCCGAGTTTCATCGACATGTCTGTTGCCTCTGCTGAGACGGCCGGATCATCACGCTTTGGCGTGGTGCTGGCAGGGTGTCTGACGGCGCTCACCATTCCCTTGAGCATTGCCAGCCCCGCCGTGGGCATTCCCGCCATCCGGGACGCGCTGGGCGGTTCCCCTGCGGCGTTGTCCTGGATCATCAACGCCTATCTGTTGACCTACGGCTGCACCACGCTGGTGGCCGGTGGACTGGCCGATCTGCATGGCAGGCGCCGGATCTGGATTCTGGGCGGCGCGTTGTTTGCACTCGTCACCGGCCTGATTCCCTTGATGCCCGATGTGGTGTGGATCAATGTCCTGAGACTGCTTCAGGGGATGGCGGCGTCGGCAGCGTTTGCCGGCGCGATGGCGTCGCTGGCGCAAGTGTTCGACGGCCAGGCGCGGGCAAGGGTGTTCAGCCTGATCGGCACCACCTTTGGTGCAGGGGCCGCAGGCGGTCCGCTGCTGGCGGGCGGGTTGATCGATGCGCTGGGCTGGGAATGGGTGTTCTTCCTGCCTGCGTTGCTGGCGGCCCTGACCGTACCGCTGGTCGCCCTGTCATCCGCCGAATCGAGAAACGCCGGTTCGCCACGCTTGGATTGGCTGGGGGCCATCACCTTCATGCTGGCGCTGGGCTCACTCACCTACGCCATGATCGTGCTGCCGGAACGTGGCCTGCTGCATCCGCAGACGCTGGTACTGCTGGCGCTCTCGGTGGTGCTGCTGGGCGTGTTCATTGCCGTTGAGCGCTCCCATCGAACACCGCTGCTGGATCTCGGGCTGTTCCGCAACCGGCGTTTTGTTGGCGTGCAGATTCTGGCCGCTGCCCCTGCGTTCTCCTACGTCGTCCTTCTGGTTGTGCTGCCGGCTGGCTTCATCGGTGTTGAAGGACTGCGACCCACCGAGGCTGGACTGGCGATGGCAGCGCTGTCTGCACCCTTGCTGGTTGTTCCCCTGGTTGCCGGCTACCTGCTGCGCTGGATTCCGGCGCGGACGCTGTGCTGTGCGGGCCTGCTGATCGGTGCGCTTGGGCTGGCATGGCTGGCGCAGGTGTTCCAGTTCCCGTCGGTGCGCTGGATGCCGATGCTGGTCATCGGAATCGGCATCGGCCTTCCCTGGGGGATCATGGATGGCCTCGCGGTCAGCGTGGTCGGCAAGGAGCAGGCCGGCATGGCCGCTGGCATCTTCAATGCGATGCGACTGGCAGGCGATTCCATTGCCCTCGCGCTTGTCGGCATCATGCTCTCGGCCCGGATTGGCGGGAACATGATGCTGGAGGCCGGCGTCGTGGCCCGTGCCGCCGTGTACAGGCTGTCCATGGGCGACCTTGGCGGAGCGGTGGAGGCATTGCCCGGCGTTTCGAGAACGGCGCTTGCCCAGGCATACATGGAGGCCGTCCGTGGCCAGCTGTTTGTCCTGGCGATGGCGACCGTGCTGACCGCCATCGTGCTTGGGTACCTGTTGCGCGAAGAGGTCGAGCCTGGCCTGAGCAGGGGTAGTCAGTAGCGCGGGTCGGCGATGGCCGGCAGCACCAGTTCGCGCACGAAGCCGGACGGTGACAACTGCAGCAGCGCGCGCACCATCGCAACGACGTCGTGCACCGGCACCAGCTCGCCGTCGCCGCGCGCTGCGGCCTCTGCCACCGGAACCGACAGCGCATCGTCGGTGTTGAGGTAGCCCAGCTGCAGGCTGGTCACCGCCAGGCGGCGATCGCGGAAACCCTCGCGCAGTGCATCGGCGATGCCGTTGAGTGCGAACTTGGATGCACCGAACGCCACTTCCGGGCGGCCGCTGCGCGGCAGTGCCGAGGTCGAGCCGGTCAGCACCAGCTGCGGGCGTGGCGCACCCAGCACCCGCGGCAGCAGGCGCTGCAGCAGCACCAGGGTCGCGGTGATGTTGACGTCGACCAGCTGGGTGAGCGCGGCATCGCTCTCGTCGAGGAAGGCGTACTCGTCGCTGAAGGCGGTCTCTTCCCAGATGCCCAGGTTGTGGATCAGCACATCCAGATCGGCCGGTGCCTGCGCTGCGATGTGATTGGCAGCCAGGGTGGGTTGGGACAGATCGGCCTCGATCCACTGCAGGGTGACACCCTCGGGGCATTCAAGGTCGCGCGGACGGCTGCGCGAAACGCCGATGACGGTGTCGCCCGCACTGCACAGGCCTTCCACGAACGCCCGACCCAGGCCCCTGCTGGCGCCGATGACCATCAATTTCATGTTGCTTCCTTGTTGTACTGCGGCGGCCTCAGTCGGCCGCCAGAATGGTGTCCCAGTCGGCGAACGCGCGCAGGCCGCTGCGCTCGGCGGTAATGATCGAGGCGGTGTTGTCGAGCTGGCAACGGTACTGAGGCTGCAGCCCGGCCGCCTGCGCGGACACGGCCATGGCGTGTACCAGCTGGCGTGCGTGCCCGCGACCGCGGGCCTCGGGCAGGGTCAGCACGCCCATGTCGGCCAGGGCTGGATCCAGGCTCCACGGGTACATGCTTCCCGCGGCAACCAGCCGCTCGCCATCGAAGGCGCCGAACACCTGCCAGTGGTCCAGCTCGACCCAGGCGGCATCGAGATCCTCTTCGCTGGCGTTGGCCTGGAACACCTCGAACGCGGCTGCGTCGGCCGGGTCGAGACGGCGGATATGTAGTGGTGCAGGGCGCGCGGCCAGGGCCGCAAGTTCTGCGGCAGGGAAGTAGAAGACACGATCCGCACCATGCGTGCGCTGGCCGAGCTGCTGCAGGCGCTGTTGCAGCTGTGCCAGCGTCCAGTGCGGTTGCGCGTGCAGGTGCAGGCGAGCCGCCAGGGCAGGGCGCAACAGTGCGCGAGCGGGGCCCACGACCGGCTGCAGCAGCATGCCGTCCTCGCCCTCATCGAAATCATCGCTGCACGCCAACTGCAGCTGTGGATCGTCCCGCAGCGTGCGCTGCCCGGAGAACACGCCGCGCCAGGTCGCATCGATCAACGGGGCAAACACATCATCCATGACCGGTGTCTCGCTCAGTGCCGGGGCAGGTCCACCTGCAGGCCGGCGGCCTTCCATTCGGGGTAACCGGCGGCGAGCCGCTGCGCGGTCAGTCCGGCCTCGCGCAGCATCGCCACCGCATCGTTGGACAGCACGCAGTAGGGACCGCGGCAGTACGCGACAATGTGGACGGCACGCGGCAGTTCGTCCATCCGTGCACGCAGTTCCGTAACGGGAATGTTCAGCGCGCCTGGCAGGTGGCCCAGATCGAATTCCTCGCGCGGCCGCACATCCAGCAGCACCACGCTGCTGCGTTGTTCCAGCAGCTGCTCCACGGTCAGTCCTTCCAGCGCATCGCGGCGCTGCAGGCTGTCGTGGATCACGCCGTGCATTTCGCTGCGCTGGTGATCGGCATAGTCGCGCAGTGCGGCCAGCAGGTTGCCCAGCGGGCCATCACCGCTGCGATAGAGGATGCGCTTGCCGTCACGGCGGGTCTGTACCAGGCCGGCACGGCGCAGCTGCTGCAGATGCTGGGAGGTATTGGCCACCGACAGCCCGGTCAGTTCAGCCAGGCGTTCCACGGCGCGCTCGCCCTGGGCGATGTGCTCCAGCAGGGCCAGGCGATGGGCATGGCCGAGCGTGCGGGCGATCTCGGCCAAGGCCTCAAGCGGTGAGGGTGGTGGCTCTGTTGCAGCGTTCATGCGCGGCACGCTAGCATCGCTCTATCATTCAAGCAAATAATTGAAGGTGTGCGATATGTCTGGCCAGACGACATTCGTGATGGATGCGGTGGTAGTCGGCGTGGGAGCGACCGCAGTAATGGACCTGTGGGCGGTGGTGCAGCGGCGGCTGTTCGGCATTCCCTCGTTGGATTTTGCGATGGTCGGGCGTTGGCTGGGGCACCTGCCGCGCGGGCGCTTCCGCCACGACGGCATCGGTCGCGCGGCAGCGGTCGGTGGCGAGCGCGCGCTGGGCTGGACCGCGCATTACGTGATCGGGGTGGTCTTCGCCGCGTTGTTGCTGGCCGTGGCAGGAAGCGATTGGGCGCAGGCACCCACCCTGTGGCCGGCACTGGCCTTCGGCATCCTCAGCGTTGCCGCGCCGTTCTTCATCCTTCAGCCGGGCATGGGTGCCGGCATTGCCGCTTCGAAGACCCCGGCGCCGGGCAAGGCTCGCCTGCGCAGCCTGGTGGCGCACAGCGTGTTCGGCGTGGGCATGTACCTTTCCGCGCTGCTGTTGGCCGCGGTTCGTGCAGCATGAGCGAGAATCGGCGGGGTCACCGGCAACAGGAACACCCCGGCATGGAAGCACCCAATCCCTTGACTGATGGCCTGCCGCTGCCGCTACCGTGGGCATGGCAGGAAGCGTTGGCCGATGCGCGCGTCGAGCGGCAGTCGATCGGCGTGTCGCGCGCGGATGTAGCCCGTGTGCAGCGACCAGGCCAGCCCGATGCCTTCGTGAAGTCGGAAGTGATCGACGCCTTCAGTGAGCTCGGTGATGAGATCGCGCGCCTGCGCTGGCTGCAGGAACAGGGACAACCGGCACCAACGGTAATTGCCACCGCCGAAGAAGCGGGCCGGCGCTGGTTGCTGATGAGCGCGCTGCCCGGCCGCGACCTGGCTTCGTCGCCGGAACTCGCGCCGCAGCAGCTGGTGGAACTGCTGGCCGACGCGCTGCGCGGGCTGCATGCGTTGCCGCTGGCAGCCTGCCCGTTTGACCAGCGACTGCACTTGCGACTGCAAGCCGCGCAGGCACGGGTCGAGGCGGGGTTGGTGGATGCCGATGACTTCGATGACGAACGCCTGGGCCAGAGTCCGCAGCAGGTCTTCGCTGAACTGTGCAGTACCCGGCCCGATCATGAAGACCTGGTGGTCAGCCATGGCGATGCCTGCCTGCCGAACCTGATGGTGGTCGAGGGGCGTTTCAGCGGTTTCATCGACTGTGGGCGACTGGGTGTTGCCGACCGCTACCAGGACCTGGCGCTGGCCGCGCGCAGCCTGGTCCACAACTTCGGCGACACGCGTTGGGTGGCGCCGTTGTTCCAGCGCTACGGCGCGGTGGCCGACGAGCGCCGGCTCGCGTTCTACCGGCTGCTCGACGAGTTCTTCTGAGCCCGCGCGTGGCTGGCGATGGCCGCGCAGATCAGGCCACCCACCACGCTCAGGTGCTCCAGCGCGAAGAACAGGGCCAGCTGCTGTTCCGCGCCGTGCTTGGTCCAGAAGGTATGCACGACGACGATGGTCAGCAGCATGAACACTGCCAGCACGCCGCTGCCCAGCCAGAGCAGGCGATCAAGCAGCAGGCACAGTGCGCCGCCCAGCAGCACCACCGCGCTGGCGAGGTTGAACAGCACAGGCGGCTGCAGCCCGGCGGCCTGCATTTCGGCCACGCTGTTGTCCCACGCCAGCAGCTTGGCCAGGCCCGAGGACAGGAACACCACGGCCAGCAGCAGCCGGGCGAGGAACCACAGCACGCGGCTGTCGAGCAGGGTGGCGATCATCCGTGGCATGCAGGAACTCCGGGTTGAGCGTTGGGCGGGCCGGGCAGCATCGGGCCTCAACAGCGGTTGAGGTCAAGGCTGGCTGAACGAAGCCCGATGGTGGTCGGGTTGTCGCCTTTTAATTGGACGAACGTTCGTTCACTATTCGCGCATGAGCCGAGCCGACCGCAACGAGCAACGCATCGCGCAGATCCTGCAGGCCGCCCTGCAGTGCTTCCTCGCGAAGGGATTCCACCAGACCAGCATGCGTGACATCGCGCAGGCGGCCGGTGTCAGCCTGGGCAATCTCTACAACCACTTCCCGGGCAAGGAAGCGATCATCCTTGCCGTGGCGGTGGCTGAGAGCGAAGAGCTGGCACCGTTGCTGCAGCGACTGGCCGCGTCCGAAGGCGAGCGCGCACAGGTGCTGGCTTTCCTTCGGGACTTCCACGCACTGTGCCGGCAGCCGGAATGGGCGACGCTCGCCGTCGAAGTGCTGGCCGAGAGCGCACGCAATCCGGCCGTAGCCGAGGCATTTGCGGCCAATCGCAGGCAGTTGCAGGCGGTCCTGGCCGAAGCCCTGCAGCAGGTGGCACAGCGCGAACGCCGGCGTCCCGTGCTGGCCCCGGCAGTGCAGGCGCAGGTGCTGCTGGATGCCATTGAAAGCGATGCACTGCGTCGGGGGCTGGGCGAAGCCGGTGGCGGCGATGAGGCTTCGCTGGATCTTGGCCTGCTCGCGCTGCTGCTCGGGGCGCGCGCATGAGTGCCGTTGACCGGCGATTGCACGGCCTTGATCTGGCGCGCTACCTGGCCTTGGCCGGCATGGTGCTGGTCAACTTCCGCCTGGCGATGGCCGTGCCGGCAGAGGGCGCCGGATGGTTGGCAGGCTTCTTCCACTTTCTGGAAGGCAAGGCTTCGGCGACGTTCGTTACGCTGGCTGGCTTGGGCCTGGTGTTGGCCACGCAGCGGCAAGGGGGGTGGCCGGCCAGCGTGCAGACCTGGAGGCGCGCGCTGTTCCTGATGGTGCTGGGCCTGCTCAACCTGACCCTGTTCCCGGCCGACATCCTGCACTACTACGCGGTGTATTTCGCGCTGGCGGTGCTTTGGCTGCGTGCCTCGCCGCGCGTGCTGCTGGCCAGCATCGTGGCCATTGCCGCCTGTTCGTTCTGGGCGCTGCTGCACTGGAACTACAGCGAAGGCTGGAACTGGCAGACGCTGGAATATGCCGGCCTGTGGCAATGGCCGGGCGCGGCCCGCAACCTGCTGTTCAATGGCTTCCACCCGTTGATGCCGTGGCTGTGCTTCTTCCTGCTGGGGATGCTGCTGGCACGGCTTCAGTTGTCGCAGCCGCGGGTACAGCATGCATTGCTGGTGCTGGGGCTGCTGTTGATCGGGGCTGGACATGGCGTGCAGCAGCTTGCGCAGGGAACGCCCTGGCAGGTGTGGCTGGGAACGCAGCCGATGCCGCCGGGACCGGCTTATGTGCTTACGGGTGCGGGTGCGGCCTGCAGTGTCATCGCCGCCTGCCTGTGGCTGGCGCGTGTGCGACCGGGTGACTGGTTGGAGCCGTTCACAGCGGCCGGACGCATGACCCTGACCCTGTATGTGGGCCACATCCTGCTGGGCATGGGCACGCTGGAAAGCCTGGGCCTGCTCGATGGCAGCGCGTCGCTCGCATCGGTGCTGCTGTGGGCGCTGCTGTTCCTGATGCTGGCGACGGGCGCGGCCTGGCTATGGTCGTGGCAGTTCGCACGCGGCCCGCTGGAGACGGTGATGCGGCGCATCGCAGGCTAGTTCCCTGGTCGTACTGAAGCGATGTTGTGACGGACATGTCTGTGCCGCGGCGAACGCATCTGCGATAGTGGTGGCAGGTAACACTTTCTGCTTGCATCCATGTCATTCGCTTCGGCGCAGCATCTCGGCGAAGTCCTGCAACAATCCTATGGCATCACCCCCACCGCCGTGGTGCCACGCCCGGTGGGCGCCGACGCCAATGCCAGCGTGTATCGCGTCGATGCGCGGCACGGGCAGTGGTGGTTGAAATGCCGTACCTACCAGGTCGCCCCAGCGGTGTGGGACAGCCTGCATTGGATGCGCGGCACGCTGGGTATCGATGAGATCGTCGCGCCGTGGCCGGCGTTGACCGGTGGTGCGTCTGTGCAGCGCTGGGGATTGCAGTTCACCCTGTTCCCGTATGTGGAAGGTCAGTCCGGGTTCGAGGCGGCGTTGAGCCGCACGCAGTGGAAACGGCTGGGGGAGGTGCTGCGGCGCCTGCATGGCGCGCAGTTGCCAGCGGAACTGCAGCAGGCACTGCCGATCGTACGGCTGGAAACCGCGGCGCTGGAGACCGTCGGGCAATGGTTGGCCGGCGAGGGCCTGGCGGCCGCGAAGGACGGGCTGGGTCGCGCATTCGTTTCGGTATGGGACCAGCAGCATGCGCGCATCGCGGCGCTGCATGCGCAGGCACGGGAGCTGCTCGCGGCGTTGCAGGACGCGCCGGTAGACCTGCATCTGTGCCACACCGATCTGCATGCTGGCAACCTGCTGATGGGCAATGACGGGGGCCTGCACCTGATCGATTGGGATGGTCTGTCGCTGGCCCCGCGCGAGCGTGACCTGATGTTCATCGGTGCCGCTGTTGGCGGGCGCTGGGGTCGCGAGAATCCACTGGGGTTCGAGGAGGGCTACGGCAGCGACCGCGGTGATCCGCGCTGGATCGCCTGGTACCGGCACTGGCGCATTCTGCAGGACCTGATCGAGTTCCAGCAGGTGCTGCTGGGCAGTGACGGAGAGGACCGATCGCCGCAGCTGCGCCGGCAGTCACTGCACTACCTGGGGGAGCAGTTCGCACCGGGCAATGTGTTCGATGCGGCGGAGCGGGTATATCGCGCGCTGGATCAGCTTCCAGGCCGTTGCCAGGATCTCCCCGGGTAGAGTCGACTGTTAGTCGACTATCGCGCGCAGCGCGGTTTCTGCCCGCTCCGAACGAAAAGCAGTCGACTAACAGTCGACTCTACCCATGGCCTGTCCATGCACGACCCGTGGCTTGCCTGTGCAGGCCCCATGGCTTGTCCATGCAGATGGCTTTCATTCGGCGGGCTTGGCCGCTGCCGAGGCCGCCGCGCTTGCGGCGCGGCGCGACAACACGGCTTCGCGGTGGGCGATGTAGGCGTTGGCGGCGAGGATGATGCCGGCACCGATGAGCGTCCAGCGATCCACGCTTTCGTTGAACAGCAGCCAGCCGCATAGCGTTACCAGCGGCAGCTGCAGGAAGCTGATCGGGGTCAGCGCCGAGACTTCACCGAGCCGCAACGCCCGCGTCCACAGCAGCTGACCGACGGTGCCCAGCACGCCGGTGGCCAGCAGCCACAGCCACGCCATGCCGGAGGGCCAGACCCAGACGAATAGTGCCGGGACCAGCGACAGCGGCACCCAGAACACGTAGGTGTAGAGCACCACGGTGTCAGCGCTGTCGACACGGGTCAGCTGCTTGATCTGGATCGCCACCAATGAGCTGAGCACGGCGGCTGCCACCGCTACCAGGCTGCCGGCGGTGAAGCCGGCGGTACCGGGGCGCACGATCACCAGCACACCGATGAATCCAACCACCACCGCGGCCCAGCGGCGTACACGCACGGTCTCGCCCAGCCACAGCACGGCGGCGATGGTGACGAACAACGGCGTGGAGTACGAGAGGGAAACCGCCTGCGCCAGTGGCAGATGGCCCAGTGCCCAGAATGCGCACAGCATCGAACCCAGGCCAATCGCACTGCGCACGAAATAACGCGGCAGCTGCTGCGTCTTCAGTGGTGCATGGCCGGGGCGCAGCAGCATCGGCAGCAACGCGAGCAGGCCAAAGGCATTGCGAAAGAACGCCACTTCCTGGGTTGGTACGTACCGGGTGGCGTAGCGGATGGCGACGGCCATCAGGCCGAATGCCATCGTGCTGCCGAGCATCAGCAGCGCCGCCCGCATCGGGGTGGCGCTGGGGGAGAGGGCGGGGGTGTTCACCACTGTGCGCCGAGCAGGCGGGGCTCCGGTTCGATCGGCACGCCGAACTTTTCCAGCACCGAGGCCGAGATGCGTCGCGCCAGCGCCAGCAGCTCAGCACCGGTGGCGTTGCCGTGGTTGACCAGCACCAGCGCGTGGCTCGGCGCAACGCCGGCATCGCCTTCGCGGAAGCCCTTCCAGCCGCAGGACTCGATCATCCATGCCGCCGAGACCTTGCGCTTGTCGTCCTGTTCGGCCGGGAACACCGGCAGCTCGGGGAAGTGCTGCAGCAGCACGTCTACCTGTTCCAGTGGCAGCACCGGGTTCTTGAAGAAGCTGCCGGCGTTGCCCAGCACATCCGGATCGGGCAGCTTGCGGCGGCGGATCGCGATCACCGCATTGGCCACGTCCACGGCACTGGGCAGCCCCACGCCCTGTGCCTGCAGTTCCTCGCGGATGCCGGCATAGTCCATGCGCAGGTCGTGCAGCAGCGGCAACTTCAGCTCGATGGCGGTGATCAGGTAGCGATCGGGCTGCTGCTTGAACACGCTGTCGCGGTAGGCGAAGCCACACTGTTCGTTGTCCAGCCGCACCCAGGCCTGCTCCTGGCAGTCCCAGGCTTCAACGGCCTGGATGAACTCGCCGACCTGCGCGCCATAGGCACCGATGTTCTGGATCGGCGCGGCACCGGCCGTTCCGGGAATCAACGCCAGGTTCTCCAGGCCGGACAGGCCTTCCTGCAGCGACCACATCACCAGGCCATGCCAGGGCACGCCGGCCCCGGCGCGGATCACTGCGTGGTCAGCGCGGTGTTCCAGGAAACTGATGTCACGGTTGCCGAACACCAGCACGGTGCCCGGCAGGTCTTCGGCGATCAGTACGTTGCTGCCGGCACCCAGTACCAACAGGGGACCGCTGGCCACTTCGGGCAATGCCAGCACTTCCGGCAGCAGTGCGGCATCGTGCAGTTCCAGCAGCTGCGCGGCGCTGGCCTGCACGTGGAAGGTGTTCAGCGCCTGCAGCGGCGCATTGCGGGTGAGCGTCCAGCGCAGCGGGGCGTTGCCGTCGACGGTATCCATGGGCGCGCTCACAGTGGGGCCACCGCGCCGCGGCTCGGCGCTTCGCGGCGGCGACGGATCGCCTCCACGCATTCGGAGACCAACGCCGGGCCACGGAAGATCAAGCCGCTGTAGCACTGCACCAGCGCCGCGCCTGCGGCCATCTTGGCCACCGCATCGGCACCGGACAGGATGCCTCCGACACCCACCAGCGGTACCGATTCGGGCAGGCGCGAGCGCAGGCGGCGCAGCACCAGGGTGGACTGCTCCAGCACCGGCGCACCGGACAGGCCGCCGGCCTCGTTGGCCAGCGGATCGCCGGCCACCTTGCTGTGGTCGATGGTGGTGTTGGTGGCGATCACGCCGTCCACCTGCAGTTCGCCCAGCACGCGCGCGGCGGCATCGATGTCGCGGTCACTCAGGTCCGGTGCCACCTTCACCAGCATCGGGACCCGGCGGCCATGCTGCGCGGCCAGTGCTTCCTGGCGGTCGCGCAACTGGCTGACCAGCTGGCGCAGCGCGGTTTCCTCCTGCAGTTCACGCAGGCCGGCAGTGTTGGGCGAGGAGATGTTGACGGTGATGTAGTCGGCCAGCGGATACACCTTGTCCAGGCAGGCAATGTAATCGTCCACCGCCTGTTCGTTGGGGGTGTCCTTGTTTTTGCCGATGTTGATGCCGAGCAGGCCGCGACGGTTGCGCGCGCGTTCGACGTTGCGCACCAGCGCGTCCACGCCCGCATTGTTGAAGCCCATGCGGTTGATGATCGCATTGTGCGCCGGCAGCCGGAACAGGCGCGGCTGCGGGTTGCCGGCCTGCGGACGCGGGGTGATGGTGCCGATTTCGACGAAGCCGAAACCCAGCGCGAACAATGCATCGATGTGCTCGCCATTCTTGTCCAGGCCGGCGGCCAGGCCGACCGGATTGGGGAAGGTCAGCCCGAACACGGTGCTCGGCATCGGCGCGATGCGTGCGGCCAGCAGCGGCGTGGTGCCGGTGCGATAGGCCAGGTCCAGTGCGGACAGGCCGAGGCCGTGGGCGCGCTCGGCGTCGAGCGAGAACAGGAAGGGGCGGGCAAGCGAATACATGCGTCGGTTCAGTCCAGCGTGCCGAGGAAGGCTCGGGTTCGATATTCAAAAGCGACCTGGCCGTCGACCGCGTGGGCGGCGAACAGGTCCTGCAAGGCGTCGATCATCGGCGCGTGGCGAGGATGACCGGATTGGGGTGCGTAGGAGGAGGACAGCAGGCGCCCGCGCAGGGCATCGAAGTCCAGATGCTGTACGTTCGGCAGCTCTACCATGCCGCGCAGGCCGGGGCCGAACCAGGCCTGCATGGTGGCATCGTCCTGGTAGCGCTCGGCCACGGCGGTGTAGTCGGTGCCGTAGTCCAGCAGCAGCTGTTCGTAGCCGATCAGGAACGGGCTGGCATCGAGCAGACGCGAATTCCAGTAGATCAGTGCCAGGCCACCTGGACGCAGGATGCGCTGCCACTCGGCGCGCACCGCCACGGTGTCGAACCAGTGGAAGGCCTGCGCCACGCTGACCAGATCGACGCTGGCATCGTCCAGGCCGGTGGCCTCGGCGCGACCATCGACGGCGGAGAAACGCGGGTACTGGGGTGCCAGCCAGTGTTCGGCGGCGGCACGCATGGCGGCATTCGGCTCGACCGCCACCAGTGGATGATCGCTGGCCAGAAACTGACGGCTGGAGATGCCGGTTCCCGCGCCGATGTCGGCCACCAGCGCCTGGTGGCTGACGCCCATCGGGCCGTGCAGCCAGTCCAGCAGCGCGGGCGGGTAATCGGGCCGGTAGCGGACGTAGGCGGCGACGCGGCTGCTGAAGCGTTCAGTGCTGTCGGAGGTGGTCATGGCGTCAGTTCGACACCGCGGCCAGCCACGCCAGGCCACCGAAGAACAGGATGAAGACCAGAATGGCGGCAAGCACGGCGCCGACCATCACCCAGCCCAGCACAAGGCCGGTGACGGCCAGGCCATCGCCTTCCAGTTCATGCGGGCGGCGGCGGATCTCGGCGCGGGCCATGTGGCCGGTGATGATGGCCACGATGCTGGCCACGAAGGGCAGGACGGTCCAGCTGGCGATGCCCATGACCAGGCTGACCACGGCCAGGGCGCTTGTCTGTCGGGGTGCCACGCTCATCGGGGTCCTCCTTGGCAGTGTGCACATGATAGTGCCTCTGCCCAAGCAATCCCATGCCCGGCGGATGCGATGGCAGGCGTGGACCCTGGTGGGCGAACGAGGTGCTAGCCCTGGTAGGCGCCGACCTTGGTCGACAAAGGGTATTTCAGCAGGGCAGGCGTCGACCTTGGTCGACGAAAGGCATGCCAACCAAGGTTGGCAGCTACCGGAGTGCCGGTATCAGCCCATCAACACCTGGCCGCCATCCACGTTGAGCACGCTGCCGGTGACCCAGCGCGCCAGCGGCGAGCACAGGAACAGGGCGGCGTCGGCAATTTCGCGCGGATGGCCGAAGCGGCCGAACGGGATCTTCGCCAGGGTGCCGTGGTACAGCGCCGGATCTTCGGTGCGACGGCGATCCCACAGGCCGTCATCGAATTCAATCGAACCGGGGGCGATGGCGTTGACCCGGATCCGGTCCTTGGCCAGCGCCAATGCCTGCGACGTGGTGTAGTGCGACAGCGCGGCCTTTGCGGCGGCGTAGGGCGCGCCACCGGGGCGTGGCTGCTGTGCGGCAATCGAGGACAGGTTGAGGATGCAGGCATCGCTGGATGCGCGCAGCCACGGCAGTGCCAGGCGCGAGGCCCGTACCGCCGCCATCAGGTCGATCTGCAGGCTGGCGGCCCAGCCATCCTCGTCGTCGGCCATGCCGTAGCCGGTAGCGTTGTTGATCAGCACATCGATGCCGCCGAGTGCACCGGTTGCGGCCTGCAGCCAGACCTGGATCTGGCCGGCATCGGCCAGATCGGCGGAGACGGTATGCAGCGGGGTGCCCTGTGCCTGCGCATCGGCGCGCAGGGCATCCAGTCCGGCCTGGCCGCGGGCGCAGACCGAGACCTGCGCACCGGCGCCGGCGAATGCCAGCGCCATTTCACGACCGATGCCCTTGCTGCCGCCAGCGATCAGCACGCGGCGACCGGTGAAATCGAGGGTCGGAGCCCCATTGGGGATCCGGCCCTGGGCAGGGGTCAGATCCCCGGAGGGGCTCTGACCCGCAGCCATGGCAGAAACGTCTGCCATCACAGATCGAACTTGATGCCCTGGGCCAGCGGCAGCGAGTCCGAATAGTTGATGGTGTTGGTCTGGCGGCGCATGTAGACCTTCCACGCATCCGAACCGGACTCGCGGCCACCGCCGGTGTCCTTTTCGCCACCGAAGGCGCCACCGATCTCCGCACCGGACGTGCCGATGTTGATGTTGGCGATGCCGCAGTCGCTGCCAGCGGCCGACAGGAACTTCTCGGCAGTCTTCAGGTTCTGGGTGAAGATCGAGGACGACAGGCCCTGCGGCACGCCATTCTGCATGTCGATGGCTTCATCGAGGGTGTCGTACGGCATCACGTACAGGATCGGCGCGAAGGTCTCGTGCTGGACCACGGCATCGCTGTTCTTCAGGCCGGAGACAATCGCCGGCAGCACGAAGTTGCCGGCGCGGTCGATGCGGGTGCCGCCGGTTTCGATGGTGCCGCCGGCAGCCTTGGCCTGGGCGATGGCATCGAGGAACTGCTGCACGGCGCCGTCGCTGTTCAGCGGGCCCATCAGGTTGGCCGCATCGGTCGGGTCGCCGATCTTGCCTTCGACCTGCTTGTAGGCCTTGACCAGAGTGGCCAGCACGTCGGCGTAGATCGAGCGGTGCACGATCAGGCGGCGGGTGGTGGTGCAGCGCTGGCCGGCGGTGCCGACAGCGCCGAACACGATGCCCGGCACGGCCAGCTTCAGGTCGGCGGTTTCGTCCAGGATGATGGCGTTGTTGCCACCCAGTTCCAGCAGACAGCGGCCGAGGCGGCGCGCGACCTTCTCGTTGACGGTGCGGCCGACCTGGGTCGAGCCGGTGAAGCTGATCAGCGGCACGCGGCGGTCATCGACCATCTTTTCCGACAGCGCGGTGCCGGCATCGTTGATCAGGAAGAAGATGTCCGGGAAGCCGGCTTCGCGCAGGGCGTCGTTGCAGATCTTCAGCGAGGCGATGGCGGTCAGCGGCGTCTTGTTGGACGGCTTCCAGATGCACACATCGCCACAGATGGCGGCCAGGAACGAGTTCCAGCTCCACACCGCGACCGGGAAGTTGAAGGCGGAGATGATGCCGACCAGGCCCAGCGGGTGGTACTGCTCGTACATGCGGTGGCCGGGGCGCTCGGAATGCATGGTGTAGCCGTACAGCATGCGGCTCTGGCCCACGGCGAAATCGGCGATGTCGATCATCTCCTGCACTTCGCCGTCGCCTTCCGGCTTGCTCTTGCCCATTTCCAAGGCGACCAGCGAGCCAAGCGCATCCTTGTGCTTGCGCAGCGCTTCACCGCACAGGCGCACGGCTTCACCGCGGCGCGGGGCCGGCGTGGTGCGCCAGACCTTGAAGGCTTCCTGGGCGCGGGCGACGACGGTCTCGTACTCGGCCTCGGTGGTCGCGCGGACCTGCGCGATCGGCTCGCCGGTGGTCGGGTTGACCGGGGTGATCAGCTCACCGCTGGTCGCGCTCGACCACTCCCCGTTGCCCAGGTACGTGCCAGCGTTGATCGCGTCCAGGCCAAGGGACTTGAGCAGCTCGGAAGACATGCAGACTCCTGTGTTTCGTTACGTTGTTTGGTGCCATCGCGGGCAGGTGGGGGGCGCGATGAACTGAATCGCCGATGGTAGCAGAGCGGCCTGTCCGGCCATGGTGCAACGCGCCAGCGCCGCCGTGTGGAGCACGAATGCTTGGAGCGCAGGGTGTGTTGCCTGTAAACTTCCCGGCTGCATGGCCCCGTAGCTCAGCTGGATAGAGCGTCCCCCTCCTAAGGGGAAGGTCGCCCGTTCGAATCGGGCCGGGGTCACCACAATCAATAACTTAGGCGGACTCAGTGGTGAGCATTTCCCACTGTTTCCCGCATATCCACAGGATTTGGTCCCAGTAGTCCCAGCGCTCCTGCTCAGTACCTGAGCTTCGCCACCGCGCCATCGTCGCCCTCAGGCGTCAGATGGGCGTAGAACTTCTCGGTCGTGGCGTAATCGGCATGGCCGGCCAGAATCTGCACCCTTCGCAATGGCACTCCGGCCATGACCGCAGCTGGGCGCGCGCTGCGCTCGGGACGGTTGAGCCGGCGCCATGCGGCGATGGGCTTGTCTGGGTCGGCATGCTTGCTGGTCGACCTGCAGGCGCACTCGACTCGGTGGCCACCGCCGGCGGAGGCGCACGGCGCAGTTCGGCAACCCCCTCCGGGTGGCTGATATGTTCCTGGGTCATGGCTTGGTGCACTCCTCCATGTGGTCATGGAGCTTTTCCAGGAGGTAGGCCGCTTGCGCGGCGTCAATGGTGCCGCCAAGGTCGATGACGGAGGCAACTGGAAGTATGCGGAGATGGTGATCAATGCCGAGGCTCCGATGGTTGCATTCATCAGCGACCTTTACCCATTCTTCCCGCAGTTTCAGGAGATCGGCGCAAACCAGTTCAGGCTGACGCTGTGGACGAACACGCCCGCGCGTCTGCAGGGCTGGGCCTACGTGTTCGATCGCCCCGCCAACGAGGATGCGCAGTATCTGGCATTGTGGGATGCGAACGGCCGTCTGACTTATGCGCTGGGCGCAAAGCCCATGCGGATCATCGGTGTGGGCGGCGTCTTTCCCAATGGTGGTATGGGAGAGGGCAGGTTCCCTGACTTCACCGGCAAGACGGTCGCCGGGGTGATCTGCGCCCCTGCCACCAGCACTTTCCAGAACAGTTTCACCGTGATGGGAATCGGGGACGGGCAGGGCGTCAGTGGGAAACACGGCCTGTTCGGTAACGCCATCACCATTCCGAAGATCGGAACAGGCGGCTCGCCAAATCAGGCCGTGGTCGGGATCGTGATGGCCGTGGATGTGAAGAACTACTGACCGGTTGCAACGTGCCGAGATGCCGCTGGGGTTCGATTGAAGCGCGCCTATGCGACCTGCTGCAGCAGTCGCCGTTGTTCCGCGGCGTGTTCACCGCGCGGCTGACCCGGTAGGCCTGCAGTCGGTGGCCCGCTGTCCTTTGCTAGGAGGCTGTCAGCTGATTCAACGCGCTGAGTAGGAATGCGTCTTGTCCGTTTCCTGCAGCGAACGAGAGTCCCACCGGAAGATGATCTACGGACAGAAGAGGCGCTGAGACCTCAGGTAGCCTGGCGACACCCGAGAATGCTGTAATAGCCATGGTTCTATCGTAAAAATCCAGTACTGAGTCCAGAGTTGTCAGGCTGTTCTTCAGTGGTGCGGCAAAGGGTGTTGTCGGGAAGCAGATGAGCGTACCCGGCCTGAAGAAGGTGTTTATCTTGCGGTGCAGTAACTCCCTGAGCTCCCAGCTTTGGGCAAGAGACGTCCGATCAAAGCTCACTACATTCGCATAGGCCTGTGAAAAGCCGTATCCCATCTGCGGCTTGTGGTGGTCAATCCAAGTGCCGAGCGTGCTTTGAACTTCGGCTGTTTGGATATTACGTAGCGCGCGAAGGTTGCATGCTTCGAGTGGAAGGTCTTCATTGGTGATGTCACTGAAGCGAAGAACCTCAAGGCTGACGCCAGACGCGCGAGACAGTGTCTCCAGAGTGGCATATCCAGTAGCTCGCACATCTTCGTCAGCAATGTCCATTGCGTCTTCAAGCACGACAAGTCGTTGAACTGCTTGTTGGGGTTCAACGTGGGCAGGGGATATCGCCTGCATTGCCTTGATCAGCACATCAAGCCCGCTGGCGATGACCCCGACTGTACTGACGCTCGGCATGAAGGGGAGAACTCCTGCTTCGGACACTCGGTGAAGGGATGGCCGTATTCCCCATACACCACAGAAGCTTGCAGGAACCCGTATCGAGCCGCCTGAATCGGTGCCTAGCGAGAAATCGCAGGAGCCAGTCGCAACGGACGCGGCTGATCCGCTTGAAGAGCCGCCCGGAATTCGGTCCGGAGCTTTAGGGTTTAGCGGGGTTCCAAAGAACTGGTTCTGCCCCTCCAGGCTGTAGGTGAACTCATCTGCGACAACTTTGCCCACATATCGAGCACCGGCGGCGAGAGCTAGGTCCACACAGACTGCGTTGTGCAACGCAGCGGGGTGTTCACTTAGCCAATCTGGTGAGCCGTATGAGGAAACCAGGCCGGCTACGTCGATGTTGTCCTTCACAGAGAACGTCACGCCGCTAAGCATGCCCGCTAGAGTGGTTCTGATATCACCTTTGGAAAGAAAGGCGTTTGTATGTTCGCCAGATTCCATTTCTTGCTTCAACTTCATATGCAAATCGTGTAAGTGCGATGTCGGCCGTTGCCGCTTTGATTCGCTGGCCAGCTCCTGCTTTTTTTAGCCTAGACTGCCTCGCATGCCTTCTTGCACGGTTGCATCGATTAGACCTTGGAACATCTCCTGTTGACCGGTCGGAAGTACAGTCTGCAGCGTGGCGCGGCGCTTGTCGGCGTTGAACAGGGATTCGACTGCCCAGCCAACCAGGTACAGTGCTGCGAGGCAGCCTCCGGCCGTAGCAACCCGTCCATGGCAAACCAGGGGGCTGTCAATCGGCTCGACCCCCAGGGCTTCCAGGCTTCCGCGAGCGTCTGGGTGCGTCGTCGCACGTCGGGTTGGCAGCAGTCCAAGGCTCTCGAGAACGAAAGCTCCCGCGCAGATTGAACCGATGTACTGCTTGGACGGATCCAGCTTAAGGGAAGGCAAGAAGTTGGGGTCGCTAAGGGCGTCTGGAATGCCCTGCTTTCCGCTTGCAATCAATACCACGTCCGCTCGATTTGCTTCGCAAAGGGGGCCGTGAACCGTGATGAACAGACCATTGGAGGACCGAACTCTAGGGCTTGCGGCTAAGATTCGCACATTCCAGTCGTCTGTGTTCCTGCCCAAAATGTCCCACATTAAAAAAAGGTCGATATCGGTGAAGTTATCGAAAGTGATCAGCGCTATGGTCTTCAAAATTGCTTCCTGAAATTACTAATTGTCTTTTCGCCTTCGCCTTCGCCTTCGCCTTCGCCTTCAGCTTGAGCGAGGGGTCAGCTGCAGCCGCATAACGACTTCTTCGAATTCATCTTGCTCGACGACTTCGAACCCGAATCGTTTGAAGAATCTTTGCATTACGTCATGGCCGGGGACATGGCATACCGAGATGCTGGTGTACTCGTCAAGCTGAGCAATCTCTTCGATAGCAAGGGCAATTGCTATGGTGCCCATCCCTTCGCCTTGCCGCCCGATATCGATCATGAGCTGATCGATGAAAATTTCATTTGGATGGCCGTTCTCATGGTTCGGATAGTACTGAAGGAATCCGACCGGGCATTCATCCAAATAGATTGCTCGATTGACGTAGTGCTCAAAGAACTTTGAAGCGGCCAGTGCTTCTGAATTGAGCGCCACATACTGTTCTTGGTCTTTGGAGATCTCCAAATTGATGATATCGACCCAGTTGCTCTTTGTTACCTGCCTCAAACTAATGTTCATACTCACTAAGCACATTCCGCAGACTTCGGTCGTCCAACTTTGACTCCGGCTCGTCAAGTCGTATTGAACGAAATTGCTCGCGGCTGGAGGTAGCGGCGCGCACGGCCGACGCACGTGTCTGCGGTGCCTGCGGCCAGCAGGACCCTCACTACGCTGCCACAAGGGGTCATCGCGCTGGGCTCTTTCCGAACTGCTCAGCCACGCGACCAGCGCGTTCGCAGGATCTGCGACGCCCGGCCGTATGCTTCCGGCCATGCTTCCCTCGCACCGCTACCAAGGTTTCCGCACCGCCCCGATTCCCTTTGGCTGGGTCCAGACGGGTGAGCGCTGGGCGCTCTGATACAACGGCCGCGGGACGGCCGGCGTCGAACCCGATGGCGGCCTTGGGGTGCGCCTCTGGTTGGAGAGCTGCAAGTTCTGGGAAGTGAAGGAAATCCGCGCCGCCAATGTCAGGCAGGCGAAGCGCTACGCCGCGCGTTGGTGCGCCGCCAGACTGTATCCCGAGCTGCCTCTGCGTGAGGCCGTTGCCCGGCTGACCGACAGCACGCCGATCCAGGTGCCCCCGCCACTGCCCAGCCTGCCGCCGACCCGCGAGCAACGGCAACAGGCCTGGCGCCTGGCGGAGGCCGGGACAGTGGAGGTGGCGCGAATCAAGGAAGCGCTGGAGCCACGCCGACCGCAGAAGGAGACCAAGCCAAGGGCGAGAGATCCCATGAAGGCGTGGGTCGGGGCAGGTAGAGAGCAGCTGTTCCGAGATCGAATCTGATGCCCCGTTCAGGGGAGGCGGTCGACGTTGCTTGCCCGTCAGACTTGCCCTTTCACCAGAGAGAGCAACGATGAGCGCCAGCAATGGCAAGACCGCCAGCTTCGACACCATGGAAGCCCAGATGAGGCGCACCTACGAGAACGCGCAAGTGCTGCTGGCAGAGTTGGGTGGGTCGCTGGCTGACGTGGTCGAGGAAACGTTGTTCGTTATCGACGTTCCGACCGCGTTCGCGGCCAGCGGCAAGGTCCGGCCGGCCGTGTATGGTCAGCCGGTGCCGCAGGTTGCCAGTAACCTGATTGGGGTCCCGGCGCTGGCCTTCCCAGAGCAGCTGATCGAGATTGCCTTCCGGGCAGAAGTCCAGAGCTGAAGACAGGAGCGGATGGGGGCGTACGCGCCTCATCCGCCACGTCCGCGCCGGAGGCCGCGAGGGTGACCTGTCGATTCAGGCGAGAGAGCACTGGCGCTGTAGGGCGCAGCCCTCATGACGAAATGTGAGCCCCACCGCCATCACGACGGCAGGGCTCAGTCCTCAGAAGGGTGCTACTGAAAGAACAAGCCCCACTGCGCAGGCAATCCAAGACAGAGTAAGCAGGAACAGCGTCCGTGGCTTATTGGTGAACCATTCGGCATTCCGCACCCTCGCTCTATAGGAAACGATGAGCGCGATGAAGACGAGGGATGGAATGATGTACGGCCAGACAAGAGCGCCCTTGGCACCCCTTCCGATCGACAGTCCGGCCAGCATCCATACTGCAGAGCTCATCGTCAGGATCAAAAATGCCCGGATAAGAATGCCGTTTCCGTGGATCGGTCGCTCTGATCCACGTTCTATGGGGTTAGGGAGTTCACTTGGCATTGTGCACCTGAGGGAGTGTAGGAACAGCCGATTCGGAAACCAACATATACCGGTGGAGAGTTTGCGCCGATCCAACGGACACCCAGGTTGTCGAGGTGTCTTATCATCTCACCACCCGGGCCTGCCGCAAGTGGGCCCGTCGGATAAATGTACGTTTGGGAAGCTTGATCGGGGCTCGCAATATCCTTCTGCCCGTCAGGAATCACATTGCCTGCTGCGTCTCGCCCGGATCCGCGGATGTATCTGTACCCGTGATCTTGATAGGTGTATTGCACGAGAATGTAGCGTTCAACGCATTTCAGTTCCTTCCTGGAGTTGTAGATTGCGTGCAAGATAAGCGCAGCATGAACGTGCTGGTGTTTCACCTTATGCTCGCGAGCCTAGCGCGAGCTTTTGCCGATTTTGGCGGAAGAGCTCTTTGATCACGTAGCACGGGTGCTTGGGAAAGGTGAACATTCGCCAGTCCTGCCTCTCGGGCTCCGTGATGGGCAGTGATCACCAGCGTCTTATCCCACGGCAGTGGTCACAATGGCCAGTCAAGTGCGCAGAAGGGCCCAGACTGTCGAGCCTGTCATATTTGCCCGTATACCTGCGGGGTAGACTCGGTTGGCACGCATGAGGCGTGCACTACGCCAATACCGAGGACGATAGTCATGTTGAAGGGATTGAAACCTCTCACCGCTGCCGCCGTGTGCCTGCTCGGCCTGTCCGCCTTTGCCCAGAGCGCTGCTGCGGCACAATGGGTAGACAGCGGCCGCACCGCGTACGTAAAGACCAGTTTCTTCGGCAGTTTCGCCTACCACACCTGCGACTCCAGCGGTGCGCAGATCCAGGGGTACCCGGGTAGCTGCGGCAGCGATGCCGGCAGTGGCTGGACGTCCAACTACACGGCCTCCAGTGACCTTGCCAACAGTCAGCTCATGGCCTGCAACCACAATCCGTTCCAGCTCGGCTCGGCCTGCTACGGCCTGGCGTATGCGATCAATGGCCAAGCGTACGCTGGCGGGCTGCCTGCCGCCTGCAATCTCGGCGCGCGCGCGGTGGTCACCGCGTCCAGCATGGAAACCGTCGAGATCCAATACGAAGAGCTCGACGTGGACACCATCGAGTCGGCACGCGAGTACGTCTGCCGGTAAAGCGCCGACAGGTCGCCGCCGTCGAGTGCGGCGGCTTCCTGCATGGGACATCCGTCTCACGCACTGTTACCGCAGCCCAGTTCGCGCAAGCACGTCCGCTGCAAGCGCCTGATCATCAGCCTCCAACCCAGGCAGCGGCCGCGGCAGGTTGACGGGA
The DNA here is from genome assembly GCF_059368615.1 of Stenotrophomonas sp. YJH_SMC_40. Lineage (NCBI taxonomy): Bacteria > Pseudomonadati > Pseudomonadota > Gammaproteobacteria > Lysobacterales > Lysobacteraceae > Stenotrophomonas > Stenotrophomonas sp. YJH_SMC_40. The sequence continues at coordinate 129,127 of NZ_JCAFRX010000008.1, forward strand.
CCACACAGGCTTCCATATGCCCGCACAGTTGCAACCGGTTCAACCTCGGCATTATCCGCGTATCGCTGGCTGGCTCGATTCGGTTGCAGCGACGCAACGCTGGGCTGGCCCGGGCGTTGCGTTTCCTCTGCTGCCTGAGGCATTCGCACAGGCTCTTGAACTGGCCGAGCGCCCGGGTTGGGTGCTGTTGGACGGGGAGGGTGCGTGCATGGGGTTCGGCCAGTACTGGTTGACCGCGCCCGGCACTGCCCACCTGGGCCGCATCATTGTCTCGCCGCAGGCGCGTGGGCGCGGCCTGGGCCGGGTGCTGATGCAGTTGTTGTGTGCCGAGGCCCTGCGGTCGCCGGATGTGCAGCGCCTGAGCCTGCGTGTCTATCGTGACAACGTCGCGGCGGTCGCGCTCTACCGCGATTTCGGCTTCCAGCCGGTGGAAGATGCCTCGACGCCGGAATTGTTGTTCATGCAGCGCAGCGAGGGCTGAGCCGTGATCACGTGGGCAGCGGTACGGTCTGCTGCGCCTGCCATTCCCTGGCGGTGATGCGGCTGATGTGTTCGGTGCGGTAGTCGGCGAGGAAGCGGTTGAACTGGTTGACCTCGGCGTGGTGATGGCGGAAACCGCATTTGGACTGCGCGCTCATCGATTGCAGGTTGTCGGCGAAGTAGCCGCACGACAACGCATCCAGCTGCAGATCCAGGAAGGCATGCCGCATCACCTCACGTACGGCTTCGGGTACCAGGCCACGCCCCCAGTACGGTACGCCGATCCAGTAGGCGATCTCTCCCTCGCGCTCGCCCAAGCTGAAGTTGCTGTCTGCACCGATCAGGATGCCGACGCAACCGATGGCACGCCCGTTCTCGCGGCTCTGCAGGGCGTAGACCTCCGGTCGGTTGAACACGGTGCGGATGATGTCGGCACTCTCCTCTACGCTGGCATGCGGTGGCCAACCGGCGATGGGCCCCACGCGCGGGTCGCGGGCGTACTCGTACAGATCGGCGGCGTCACTGTCGCGCCAGGGGCGCAGGATCAAGCGTTGGGTGGCCAGTTGCATGGCGGGTCCGTCGGTGGAAAGAGAGCGCACAGGCTAGGTTTCGACGGGCGGGGAGCACAGGGTGGGACCTTGATGGTTTCGGTACTTTTCACAACTTCTTCGTTCGGGCGGATATGCTCTGCCGCGATATCCCAGTGGAATCCCAGTGGATCGGCCCATGGATCGCATTCCCCAGCTTCTGGAACAGGACGAATCCATGCGCTTGGAAGTCAGTACGCTGGCTGAAGGCTTGGGTGTTCCGCTGTCGTTCGGGCACGCCTATCTGACGGTGCTGGTGTGCGTGTCCGGGCGTGCGCGGTTCGCACTGAACTTCCGCGAAGTGGCGGTGCAGCGGCACGACGTACTGGTGCTGGCGGAAGATACGCTGGCGCTGCTGCGGCAGCGTTCGCGCGGCTTCCTTGCGGTGGCCTGCCTGGTGCCGAAAGCGCTGGCCTCGGAGGTGGCCTATGTGCTGCCCAATGCACTGTTCAAGTTCCTGCACGAGCACCCTCATTGTGTACCGTCACCGCTGGAGGTGCCGCTGCTGCAGGGTTGGCTGCAGCAGTTGATGGATGCCCAGCACAACGGTGGCCGCCATCGGCACGTGATGCTGCGCAACCTGCTGCAGACGTTTTTCCTGAAGTTCGCCACACTGCTCCCGGCATACTACGAGGCGGCGCCGCAGGTCGGCCGACGCGAGCGCCTGGCCTGGAGCTTCTGGGAACTGGTCGGCCAGCGCAGCACGCGCCAACGCGACGTGCAGTCCTACGCCGAGGCGCTGTGCATTACCCCGTTCTATCTCTCGCAGGTGACCCGGGAATGCTTCGGCGAAACGCCGAAGGCGTTGATCGACCGCCAGGTGGTGCTGGAGATCAAGGCGCTGCTGAGCTACAGCGAACTGCCGATCGGTCGCATCGCCGAACGCCTGTGTTTCGAGGACGCGTCCTACCTGTGCCGCTATTTCCGGCGGCACACCGGCCAATCGCTGACCGGCTACCGCCGGGCGGGGCAGGGCGGTATCAGTGCGATACGAACAAGGGCGCCGGTACTTCGGCGAGCAGATCCTCGGTGACCCCGCCGAGCACGCGTTCGACCACGCGACTGCGGCTGTAGGGCCCCAGCACCAGCAGATCGGCTTCGGCATCAAGTACATGCTGGCGAATGGTGGCGGCTACGCCCCCTTGGCTGGAGCTGATCGCCTGGATCTCCACTTCAACGCCGTGCCGCGCCAGATGCTGGGCCATTTCAGCGCCGGGTGCCGCTTCAGCCTTGGGCGTGTCGACCATCAGCAGGTGCACGGCCTGCGCGCGGGCCAGCAGAGGCAGGGCATCTGCCACCGCACGACGGGCCTGCTTGCTGGCATTCCAGGCCACCACGATACGCCGGCCAACCTGCTCGCCCTTCCAGCGCGGCGGCACCAGCAGCATCGGTACCCCGGTCTGGCGCAGCGTGCCCAGTGGATGCCAGCCGGAGGGCGCGCCTGGTGTGTGCGGATAGCCGGCGATGATCAGGTCGCAGTACAGCGACTGCAGCGCCAGGTCAGCGCCACCCAGGTAGTCCGAGACGATGCGCAGTTCGGTGCTGATCTGCAGCGGCTCGGAAACGGCACGCAGGTTCTGCATCAGCTGTGCGGTGCAGGCGGCATCCGCGCGGGCCTCGTGGTCCAGCGCGGCGGCGATGCCGGCACCGCGCGCGAAGCCGTTGGCGATGTCGGTGGGATGCAGGGCCGTGGAGACTGCGACCAGATGCGCCTGCTGGGCCTGCGCCAGGTCGGCGGCGATGTTGAGAACGCGGTGCCCGGTGTCGCTGGCGTCGAACAGCACGGCGATATCGCGTAGTGGGTGCAGCATGGTGTTGTCTCCCTCGATGCCTGTGACGCGTTCCCTGCCGTGCACCGACCCGGGTGCACCGGACGCACCGCTGTTGTAGCGCATTCGTGATTCGTGTGAATCATATTTGATTCAGTTTATTAATTGATGATTCATGCTAGCGTGAGGGCCAGCCCACACCCCCTCGCTTTTCATGCGACCTGCCGCAGCACGTACACGACGCGACCTGCCCCATGCGCTGGCGGCCACCCTGGTCAGCCATCCACGCTGCACCCTCAGCGAACTCGCGCGCGGGGCGGGCATCAGCCGCGCGACCCTGTACCGGTTTGCGCCTACCCGCGAGGCGATCGACGAGGCCCTGTTCGCGGCCGGTTTCGAGCGCGTGGAAGCGGCGGCGGCCTGGTTCGACCAGGGCGGTGATGCACGCCTCGTGCTGGAGCAGGTCACCGCCACGCTGCTGGCGGACTGGGAGCTGGTGACGCTGCTGTTCGCGCGGATGATGGAAGAGCAACAGCGCGTGGGAGACTTGCATCTGCTGCCGGAGCGCTGGGCGCCGATCGGCGAGCGCTTCGAGGCCTTTTTCCTGCGGGGTCAGGCGGCCGGAGAGTTCAACGTCGGTTTCACCGCGGTATGGCTCGCGGACTTCTACTGGAGCTGCTTCTACGGCATCACCTGGTCACTGGCACGCGGTCGGCTGGCGCCGGCAGCGGCAGCCTCTACGCTGCTGGCGTCGTTCCAGCGGGGGGCGATGATGGGTTGACCGCAGGGGTTTCCTGCGGGGGCGCCGTGGCTTACGCCTGCCTGAGCAACTGCACCAGTTGGCGCAGGCGATAGGGCTTGGGCAGGAACTCCACCTGCTCGGGCAGCGGCGGCAGCTGCGAACGGGCATAGCCGGACGAGAGGATCATCCGTGCCTGCGGCTGTTCGCGTGCCACATGCTCGCTCAGCTCGATGCCGGACATGCCGTTGGGCATGCTGACGTCGCTGAACACCACGTCGAAACGTGCTTCGCCCTTGAGCAGTTCCGCCGCCTCGTGGCCATCGGCGGTCGTGGCCACATCGATGCCGAGGTCGCGCAGGGCCAGGCCGATCATTTCACGCAGATCGGTCTGGTCTTCCACCATCAGTACGCGGATCGGGTCATCGGTCATCGGCAGGGTCCTCCATTGCGGGTAGCAGCAGGCTGACCGTGGTGCCGACACCGGGCGTGGTGGACACGTCGACGAAGCCGCCGCTCTGGGTAGTGAATCCGAACACCTGGCTCAGGCCCAGGCCGCTGCCTTTGCCGATGTCCTTGGTGGTGAAAAAGGGCTCGGTGGCCCGTTCGGCGATGTCGGCCGCCATCCCGTGGCCTTCATCGCAGACGCTGAGAGTGACATAGCCACGTTGCAGCGTGGAGTCCGCGTCCGGGTCGAGGCGATGCTCCAGCGCGGTGCCGATCAGGATGCGGCCGCCTTCAAGGGTAGCATCGGCGGCATTGGCGACCAGATTGGCCAGCGCCGTCTGCAGCTGCAGCGCATCGGTGTTGACCGCAGGCAGGCCGGGTGCCAGCTGGGCATCCAGCATCACCGTGGACGGGCAGGCGCGTTGCAGGTCCGGCAGCCACTGCTGTATCAGCACATTGATATCCAGTGGTTCGCGGATCAGGGTCTGGCCAGTGCTGAACGCCAGCAGCTGGCGGGTCAGCAGCGCACCACGATCGGTCGCGCTCTGCGCGGCATCGAGCAGCTCGGCGGCGCGCGCATCGTCACCGCCAACGCGCAGGGACAGCAGGTCCAGTGCGTTGCCGATGGTGGTCAGCAGGTTGTTGAACTCGTGAGACAAGCCGCGGCTGAGTCGGCCGACGGTCTCGAACTGTTGGGTATTGCGCAGCGCTCGTTGGGCATCACGCAGCAGGCGCTGTGCCTGCCACTGCTCGGTGATGTCGCGGGTGATCTTGACGAAGCCCAGCAGCTCACCCGCTTCAACCACCGGCTCGATGACAACACTGGCACGGAATGACGAGCCATCGCGGCGTACCCGCCAGCCCTCATTGGCAACGTGGCCATGCTGCGCTGCATGACGGAGCAGGCGTTGCGGTTCTCCTGCCTCGCGGTCGGCGGCCAGGTAGAAGCGACCAAAGTGGGTGCCCACCACTTCATCGGCTGAATAGCCCTTGATGCGCTCCGCACCCGGGTTCCAGCTGCAGACGATGCCATCCGGATCAAGCAGGTACAGCGCATGGTCGCGCACGCTGTCGATCAGCAGTCGCAGTTGGCGGGAAGGGTCCGTCAGCACGGACGTCGTAGAGGCGGCAGCGTCCACGTAAAAATAAGTGTTACCCCTGTGAGGGACGTGAAGCTAGGCATTCAAGTGTGAAGGAGGCGTGGAGGCGGGACACGTGCCATTTGTCCTGTGCGGCTGAATACGACACGGAGTACCATCACCCACCCTTTTTGTTCTGGAACCGACCTGCATGCGTCCTGGTGCGACTACGCGTGACCGCTGGATCTGGATGACGTCCGCCGTGCTGCTGGCTGCGACCATCGCATTGGAGCTGGTGGTACCGCTCGGTTATGCGGTATGGCTGGCGTATTTCCTGGCCGTGGGCGTCACGGTGTTCCAGCGCAGTGTGCGCGCGCCGTTCATCGTGGCTGTGCTCGCCTGCGTCCTGCTGGTCATCGGTTTCAACATCGCCCCGGCCAGCTCGAACTCGGCGTTCTCGCTGGTCAACCGAAGCATCGGTGGTTGTGCGTTCCTGATGATCGCGCTGATCGTCTCCCGCGCGATCCAGGCACGCCGGGACGCAATGCGGGCGTTGTGGCTGCAGGAGGCCGAGAACGCGGTAGCGATGAGCCTGCGCGGCGACCTCGGCCCGGAGCAGATTGCCGAGGCGGCAGCCACCAGCCTGGGCGCGCAACTGGAGGCCGACGTCGGCGCCGTGTACCGGCTGGAAGGCGGACGACTGCAGCTGACCGGCGGCCTGGCGTTGCCGTCCGGCATGCCGGCGTCGCTGGCATTGCAGGAGGGCGTGGCCGGGCAGGTGGCGCGGGATGAGTGCATCCGTCACCTGGAGGGCAGCGACGACGCCGTACTTGAACTGCAGACCAGCCTGGGGCGGTTGCCGGTGCGCGAGCGCATCCTGGCGCCGATCAGCAGTGACGGCACCGTGGTAGGCATCGTCGAGCTGGGACGCGCCCGGGCGGGTGCGCAGCGCGACCTGGATCGTGAGCTGCTGGAGCGCTGCGCCGAGACCATCGGCATGGCGCTGCGTGCATCGCTGCTGCGCGCACAACTGGTGGTGCTGCTGGAGGAATCGCAGCGCCAGGGCGAGGAGCTGCAGGCCCAGCAGGAAGAGCTGCGCGTGGCCAATGAGGAACTGGAAGAGCAGAGCCGCAGCCTGCTGCAGTCGCAGAGCCATCTGGAAGAACAGCAGGCCGAGCTGGAACAGAGCAACGTCCAGCTGGAAGAGCGGACCCACGAGCTGGAGGCGCAGAAGCAGGCACTGCTGGTCGCGCAGAGCCAGCTGGTGCGCAACAGCAACGAACTGGCCGCGACATCGCGCTACAAGTCCGAGTTCCTGGCCAACATGTCGCACGAACTGCGCACGCCGCTGAACAGCTCGCTGATCCTGGCCAAGCTGCTGGCCGACAACAAGGACGGCACGCTCACCGAAGAACAGGTGAAGTATGCGCGTGCGATCCTGTCGTCCAACAACGATCTGCTGGCGCTGATCAACGACATCCTGGACCTGTCGCGCATCGAGGCCGGCCACGTCGAGCTGGCCGATGAAGTGGTGGTGACCGACAGCGTGCTGCAGCGCCTGCGCGAGACTTTCGAGCCGATGGCGCGGCAGAAGGGCCTGGCCCTGCAGATCGAGGCCGATGCGCTGGCGCCGAGCCAGCTGGTGGTCGACAGCCAGCGCCTGCAGCAGATCCTGAAGAACCTGCTGGCCAATGCGGTGAAGTTCACCGAGCATGGAAAGGTCAGCCTGCACGTGCGCGCGGCCGGTCAGGGGCGCATCCGTTTCGAGGTCTGCGACAGCGGTATCGGCATTGCCCGCGAGCAGCTGCAGGTCATCTTCGAAGCCTTCCGCCAAGCCGATGGCAGCACCCGTCGCCGCTACGGTGGCACCGGCCTGGGGCTGTCGATCTCGCGCGATCTGGCCGAGCGCATGGGCGGCAGCATCCAGGTCGACAGCGAACCGGGCCGTGGCAGCTGCTTCATTCTGGAACTGCCGTTGCAGGGCGCGCCCGCGTCGAACGCCGCGGACATCGCCGCAGCTCCCGTGGCTTCGCCTGTCGCGGCCGCTGTGCCGGCGATGCAGGTGCCAGCAAGGGCTCCGGTGGCGCCGCCGACGACGGTGCCCAGCGTGGCCGACGACCGCGGTCGTCGCCAGCACCCGGGCCGCCTGATCCTGGCCGTCGAGGACGACGCCACGTTCGCCGAAGCGCTGGTGGCCCTGGCCCATGAACTGGATTTCGACTGCGTGGTGGCCGGGACGGCCGAAGAGGCGCTGGCCCTGGCCGGCGAACTGCGACCGAACGGCATCCTGCTCGATATCGGCCTGCCGGACGTGTCCGGCCTGAGCGTGCTGGAGCGCCTGAAGCGCAACCCCGATACCCGCCATATTCCTGTGCACGTGGTCTCGGCAACGGACCGCAGCCAGGTGGCGCGCGAGCTTGGCGCGATCGGGTTTGCGATCAAGCCGACCACGCGCGAGCGCCTGGTAAGCGCCATCGAGCAGCTGGAACAGACCAGCCAGCGCGACGTGCGGCGCCTGCTGATCGTCGAGGACGACAGCGAGCTGCGCCACAACCTGGAACTGCTGCTGGGCCGTGATCAGCTGCAGATCGTCGCCGTGGGAACGCTTGCTGGCGCGCTGGAGCAGCTCAGCACGGTCACCTTTGATTGCATGGTGATGGACCTGTCACTGCCTGACGGCAGCGGCTACGACCTGCTCGAACACATGGCCGGCAACGATGACGTCGGCTTCCCGCCGGTGATCGTCTATACCGGTCGCGCGCTCGGTCGCGAGGAAGAACAGCGCCTGTGCCGCTATTCCAAGAGCATCATCATCAAGGGCGCACGTTCGCCCGAACGCCTGCTGGATGAAGTCACCCTGTTCCTGCACAGCGTGGAAGCCAGCCTGCCCACCGACCAGCAGCGCCTGCTGCGCGAGGCGCGCCGTCGCGACACCGTGCTCGATGGACGCACCGTACTGCTGGCCGAGGACGACGTGCGCAACATCTTTGCGCTGTCCAGCGTGCTCGAGCCGCTGGGCGTGACGCTGGAGATCGCGCGCAATGGGCAGGAGGCAGTGGACCGCCTGGCCGAGCGCGAAGTCGACCTGGTGCTGATGGACATCATGATGCCGGAGAAGGATGGCCTGGCCGCGATGCGCGAGATCCGCGCGCAGCGTCACCTGCAGGACCTGCCGATCATCGCGCTGACTGCCAAGGCCATGCCGGACGACCGTGAGCGTTGCCTGCAGGCGGGCGCCAACGATTACATCGCCAAGCCCATCGACGTCGACAAGCTGGTCTCGCTGTGCCGGGTCTGGTGCTCGCGGCAATGAACGAACAGGCGCTGTTCGACCTCGAACTGAAGGTCCTGCTGGAGGCGCTGTACCAGCGCTACCACTACGATTTCCGCAGCTATGCGGTGTCGTCGCTGCGCCGACGCATGCGCCAGGCGATGCAGCGCTATGAGTGCGAGCGGCTGGTCGACCTGCAGTACCGGCTGCTGCACGAGCCGGACCTGTTCGCCCAGGCCATGCAGTTCTTCACTGTGCAGGTCTCGGAGATGTTCCGTGACCCTGCGTATTTCCGTGAGCTGCGCGAGCAGGTGGTGCCAGTGCTGCGTACCTATCCCTCGGTGAAGCTGTGGGTGGCCGGCTGCAGCACGGGCGAGGAAGTGTGGTCGCTGGCGATCCTGCTGCATGAGGAAGGCCTGCTCGAGCGCAGCATCGTCTATGCCACCGACATCAATCCGGCCGCGCTGGCCACCGCCGAGGCGGGCGCCTATGGCATCGACCGGATGGCCCAGTTCAGCCGCAACTACCTGGCCGCCGGTGGCACCGCGTCGCTGTCGGACTACTACGCCACCGCCTACGATGGTGCGGTGTTCGACCGCCAACTGCGCCGCAACGTGGTGTTCGCCGACCACAGCCTGGCCACCGATACCGTGTTCTCCGAAGTGCACCTGGTGTCGTGCCGCAACGTACTGATCTATTTCAACCGCGACCTGCAGGATCGTGCCGTCGGCCTGTTCCGCGAAGCGCTGGTGCACCGGGGCTTCCTTGGCCTGGGCAGCAAGGAGTCGCTGCAGTTCGGGTGTCACCACGATGCCTTCGAGGTCTGTTCGCGAGAGCACCGCCTGTACCGGAAGGTGGCCTGATGACGCTGCCGGTGCGCCCGGCCGTGCTGGTGATCGGCGCGTCCGCCGGTGGCGTGGCGGCCCTGCAGGCGGTGCTCGGCGCACTGCCGGCGAAGCTGCCGGTACCGGTACTGGCCGTGCTGCACCTGCCGCGAGACCGCACCAGCCGCATCGCCGAGGTGCTGGCGCCGCACTGCGCGTTGCCGGTGCGCGAAGCCGAAGACAAGCAGCCGTTGCAGCCGGGCACGGTGACGTTCGCGCCGCCGGATTACCACCTGCTGGTGGAGGACGAGGGGGCGTTGGCGTTGTCGGTGGATGCACCGGTGCTGTTTTCCCGTCCGGCCATCGATCCGCTGTTCGATTCCGCTGCTGCGGTGTTCGGCGCGCAGGTATTGGCCCTGCTGCTGACCGGTGCCAGCAGTGATGGCAGCGAGGGCGTTGCCGCCGTGCGCCGTGCCGGTGGCCATGCCTGGCTGCAATGTCCCGAGGAAGCCGAGGCGTCGATGATGCCCGCTTCCGCCCTGCAGTACGCCGGCGCCGATGCCGTGCTGCCCCTTGAACTGATGTGTCGCCGCCTGAAGGAGTTGTTTGCATGAACCTGTTGCCACCGGAACCTGCGCAGTCGCAGACCCCGGTCAACCTGCTGATCGTCGATGACGTGCCGCAGAACCTGGTAGCCATGCAGGCCCTGCTGCAGCGCGAAGGGGTCAACCTGCTGCTGGCCGGCTCGGGCGCGCAGGCGTTGGAGCTGCTGCTCGAGCACGAGGTGGCATTGGCCCTGCTTGACGTGCACATGCCGGAGATCGATGGCTTCACCCTGGCCGAACTGATGCGCGGTTCGCATCGCAGCCGCGACGTGCCGATCATCTTCCTGACCGCCTCTCCGGATGATCCCCTGCGCGTGTTCAAGGGCTACGAAAGCGGTGCGGTCGATTTCCTGCACAAGCCGGTGGCGCCGCAGGTGATCCTGAGCAAGGTCAACGTCTTCATCGAGCTGTACCAGCAGCGGCAGCTGCTGAAGGCGCGCAACGAGGCACTGGAGCGGGCGCTGAAGCTCAACGAGACGATGGCTGCCGTTTTGACCCACGACCTGCGCACGCCGTTGTCGGCGATCCTGCTGTGTGCCGACAAGCTGGCGCTGGAGCTTCCGGAAGACAACGCAGGCGCGCAGCAGACCCTGCAGTACCTGGAAGCCAGCACCCTGCGGATGGCGCGGATGGTCGAGCAGCTGCTGGATTTCTCGCGGATCCGCAGCGGTGGCCTGAGGCTGGAGGCAAGTGCCTGCGATCTGGCCGACGTGACGCGCGCGGTAGTCGCCGAGGCGGGCAGCGCGCATGGGGCGGACCGGATCCACCTGGACCTGCAGGGAGACACGCGGCTGCAGGGCGATCTGGATCGCCTTGGCCAGGTCGCCGCCAACCTGGTCGGCAATGCGCTGACCCATGGCAGCGAGGCGAGGGTGGAGGTGGATGGGCGCGACCCGCGCGGCGTACTGCTGCGGGTCAGCAACGCCGGCCGGATCGATGACGCGCTGTTGCCGCGACTGTTCGAACCGTTCAAGGCCAGCTTCCACGAGAGCAAGGGCCTGGGCCTGGGCCTGTACATCGTCGATCAGTTCGTCCGCGCGCACGGCGGGCGCATTGCGGCCCGCAACGAAGCGGGCCAGGTGGTGTTCGAGGCAATGCTGCCACGGCGCTGCGACGGCACGGTCTTGGCGGCAACCTGAACGCTTCAGCCAGCATCCCGGCGGACTGAGACGGACTGGTCCGCAACTGCCAGCGTGGGCGCCTATTCTCGCCAGCTTTCCTGCAGTGACTGGTCCGGATTCTCCCGGCGCCTGCAGGGCGATCGTTCGGCACCGACGCCAGTGGACCTGCTCGATCAGGTGGTGCAGTCGGCGCTGCACGCAGGCTGATGGTCTGCGCCGGATTCAGCGCGAAGCAGCACCGCAGTACGCCGCATGCAGCGCCTGCAGCACGCCCAGTGCGGGCCCTTCAAGGATCCGGTAGTGGATCGCCTGCGCTTCGCGCCGGGTCGCCACGATATCCAGTCCGCGCAGCACCGCCAGATGCTGTGACAATGCCGATGCGCTCAGGCCGGTCAGTGCCTGCAGTTCCGGTACCGGCGCTTCACCTTCCACCAGGCGGCACAGCACCCGCAGCCGGGCCGGGTGGGCCAGGCTTTTGAGCAGCGTGGCTGCCTGCGACGCGTGTTCGGCCATCGCGGCGCTGTCGAGCTGGGTCCGGGCCATGGTTGACCATTTTATTTAGAATGATCTAATTTAGAATAATCTAAACAAATGGGCAATCTCATGTACGGCAGCGAAGAGGGTAGGGCATGAACCTGCCATGGAGTGCGGCGGCAGGTGGTGCGTTGATCGGCGCCGCCGCGGTGCTGTTGCTCGCCACCATCGGACGCGTGGCGGGCATCAGCGGCATCACCGCAGGCAGCCTGCGCGCAGGCAAGGGCGAGCGTGCCTGGCGCTGGGCCTTCTTGGCCGGCCTGACCGCATCGGCGGGGCTGGTGCTGTGGTGGCAATCGGTGCCCGAGGCATCGCCGCGTGCGCTGCTGCGTGATGCGCTGCCGGCATGGCAGTTGATGGGAGCCGGCCTGCTGGTCGGCTTCGGTACGCGGCTGGGCAACGGCTGCACCAGCGGCCACGGTGTCTGCGGCATGGCCCGCGCTTCGAAGCGATCGCTGGCGGCCGTGCTGGTGTTCATGGCCTGCGCGATGCTGACCACCTTCCTGGTCCGTCATGGCGGAGGCCCAACATGAGCCGCGCAGTCTGGGCCGCCGGCGCGGCGGGCGCATTGTTTGGCATGGGGTTGGCGCTTTCGGGAATGACCGACGCGCGTCGTGTCCTCGGCGTCCTCGACATCACCGGTGACTTCGATCCCACGCTGCTGTGGGTGCTGGGCTCGGCGCTGCTGGTCAGCGCGATCGGGCAGCGGTGGGTGTTGCGGCGACAGCAGCCGCTGTACGCAGACCGCTTCCGGCTGCCTGTTACCCGGCGTGTGGATGCTCGCCTGCTGCTGGGTGCCGCGCTGTTCGGGATCGGCTGGGGCTGGGCGGGCTATTGCCCAGGCCCGGCCATCGCCGGGGTGGCCGTGGCGTCGCGCGAAGCCCTGTGGTTCGTGCCTTCGATGCTTGCAGGATTCTGGCTGCACGACCGCTTCGTCCGTTGAGGCTTTCACCCCTGTCTCACCCTGCCTGGGGTCCTATCTTCGGATCACGGGGAAAAGGAGTGCAACGACATGGCACGGATGAAGTGGATGGGAAGGGGAATGCTGGCGGTCGCGCTGGCCGCAGCCGTGGCACCGGCACTGGCCTGCACGCGCGCGGTGTACCTGGGTGACAACGGCGATGTGATCACCGCGCGCTCGATGGACTGGAAGGTCGATGTGGCGACCAACCTCTACATACTGCCGCGCGGCATTGCGCGCACCGGCCAGGCCGGCCCGAAGTCGCTGGCGTGGACCGCGCGCTACGGCTCGGTGGTGGCCACCGGCTACGACGTGTCGACCACCGATGGCATGAACGAAAAGGGCCTGGTGGCCAACCTGCTGTGGCTGGTCGAATCGGAGTATCCGCAGCAGCGTGGCAACAAGCCGGGCCTGGCGATTTCGCTGTGGGCGCAGTATGTGCTGGACAACTTCGCTACCGTGGAAGAGGCGGTCGCCGCGTTGAAGCGCGAGCCGTACGCGATCGTCACCGACAAGGTGCCCGGTGAAGATCGGCAGGCGACGCTGCACCTGTCGCTGTCCGATGCCAGCGGCGACAGTGCCATCGTCGAGTACATCGGCGGCCGCCAGGTGATCCACCATGACCGGCGCTACCAGGTGATGACCAATTCGCCGATCTTCGAGCAGCAGCTGGCGCTCAACAGCTACTGGCAGCAGATCGGCGGCACGGTGATGCTGCCGGGCACCAACCGCTCTGCTGACCGTTTCGCGCGCGCCTCGTTCTACATCAACGCCATTCCCAAGGCCGAGGATCCGGTGGAGGCCCTGGCCAGTGTGTTCAGCGTGATCCGCAACGCGTCGGTGCCGTATGGCATCACCACGCCGGGTGAGCCGAACATCTCATCCACGCGCTGGCGCACCGTGGCCGACCACAAGCGGCGGCTGTACTTCTTCGAATCGGCATTGACCCCGAACACCTTCTGGGTCGATCTGAACAAGGTCGATTTCGCCGGCAAGGTGCTCAAGCTCGACCTCGGCAAGGACCAGCGCAATACCTTCGCCGGTGATGCACTGGGCCAGTTCGTGCCCAGCGCACCGTTCGCCTTCCTCGGCGTCGACGGTTAGTTCGACGCCTGGCTGGAGGCCGGGTAGACCGCCTGGATCGTGCAGCTGCCGCGCGTGTACTGCGGCAGCGGGGCGATGCTTTCACCGCGCAGATCGTCTGTCTCGAATTCGGCAGTCATGATCCGATCGCCGGGATTGCCACAGATCAGGCCGTTCTGCAGGCCCGAGTGGAAGCTCAGCTGCGGCGCGCGGTCGAGCTGGCGGCAGTGGCTGCCGAGTTCGACCCGGTAGTAGCGATGGCCGCCATTGCGGCGCGGGTTGGTCTCCACCAGCATGCCCTGCGGGTCGGATGACCAGGCACGCACGTTGCGCGTGGCAAAGCAGTAGGACGGTGAGCCGCCGAAGCTGCGACGCACCTCCTTGCGTTCGCGGATGGTCACGGCAGGCAGGGTAGCGGTGCGCAGGCGGTCGCTGTCGCGGGCGACGCTGGCATAGTCGCGATTCTGCAGCGGGGTGACCGCGCTGATGGTGCATCGGCGGCCGTCGACCACGACGCGTTCGCTGGGGCGGCCGCAGGCCCAGCCGGCGGGGGCTTCCAGTTTCAGCGAGGTGGCACCGCGGACGCCGGGGCAATCTTCGTTGAAGTCGATCCGAAAGGGCTGGCCGGAGGCGGCGCGCAGTGCGATCGAGCGCGGTGATGCCTGCTCCACTTCCTGTACGCCGACAGCGTCCATGCAGTGCGGAGCCGGTGGCGTACGCTCCTGTGCGGAGACCGAAGCTGCGAGCGCCAGGCCGAGGCCGGCGGCGAGCGCCAGGGACACCTGCTGATGGGTCATGTCCTGCACTCCCTGCGTTGGATGACGGATCGACTATAGCAACGGTTTGCACGGCCGTTGTTACACGCGCACACTGCCCGGATGGGCGCCATCTTCCATCTGCGGCACTACGGCCAGGCCACCGGCCTGGACCGCCATGACTACGCGCAGTGGGTGCTGCCAGTGCAGGGTGAACTGCAGTTCGAAATGGAAGGCCGCGGAGGTCGGCTGGACGTGCTGCAGGGGGCATTCGTGGCCGCCGGTGAGGCGCATGACCAGATGGCTGATGGTCCCAATGGTTTCGTGATCGTTGACTGTCCTCCGGGCGTACTTGATGACGGCACGCAGGAGCATCTGTGCCGGCAGCGCTGGCTGCATCTGCCGCTGGCATTGCGCCGACGCCTGGCTGAGGTGCAGGCAGGGCAGTCAATGCAGGCGCTGCTGCCGCAGTTGCTGCAGGTATTTGCACCTGCCGGCAGTGGCGCGCGCATGCAGGGTCTGTGTGCGGCGGTCCAGGCCGACCCCGGGCAGGCGTGGCCGGTGGCGCGCATGGCGGCGTTCGTCGGGGTCAGCGAGAGCCGTTTGCATGCGCTGTTCCGGCAGGAGTTCGGGCTCAGCCCGCAGGCCTGGCTCAGTGCAAGCCGGTTGCGTTGGGCCAAGCACCAGCTGCGCACCAGCGTGGCGCCGATCAGCGATATCGCGCTGGCCGCGGGCTATTCCGAGCAGAGCGCACTGACCCGTGCGCTGCGCCGCGAGTGCGGCCAGACTCCCGCAGCGTGGCGCCGGGGCGCCGGACTGTAGGGTCGAGCCACGCTCGGCTTTGCGCACGCGCGGCCGGTCAGGGCAATAGCCTCGGTCAAGAGCGCCCGCTGGCCAGCGCTTACACTGCGCGGCCTGTTCTCTCCCCCCGAAGAACCCGAATGCGCAACAACCCGATGGCCCTGGGCATCGCCAATGGCGTTGCCGCTGGCGCGCTGTGGGGCGTGGTCTTCCTCGCGCCCGCCGTGCTGCAGTCGTTCAACGCCCTGCAATTGTCGGCCGGCCGCTATCTGGTCTACGGCCTGATCGCCGTAGTACTGCTGCTCCCGCGCTGGAAGCGGCTGGCACCGCAGCTGGGTCGCGCCGAATGGATCGGGCTGCTGTGGCTGAGCCTGGCCGGGAACCTGGTGTACTTCCTGCTGCTGGCCACGGCGGTGCAGTGGGCTGGCGGTGCGGCGGCGTCGCTGATTGTCGGCCTGATTCCGGTGGTGGTCACCCTGGTCGGCGTGCGCGAACAGGGTGCAGTGCCTTTGAAACAGCTGCTGCCGGCACTGGGCCTGTGCGTGCTGGGCGTGGCCCTGGTTGGTTGGGAAGCACTGATGTCCGAGCACCTGGCAACCCCGTGGCGGCAGCGCCTGATCGGCCTGCTGTGCGCGTTCGGCGCGCTGTTCTCGTGGGCGTTGTACTCGATCGGCAACAGCCGCTGGCTGGCGCGTCGACCGGACTTGTCCAGCCACAACTGGTCGCTGCTGACCGGCGTCACCACCGGCGGCCTGGCCCTGCTGCTGGTGCCGATGGCCTTCATCGGCCACACCAGCGGGCACACGGCGGCGCAGTGGAGTGGCTTCTGGGCAATCAGCGCCGGTGTGGCGGTGGTGGCCTCGATCCTCGGCAATGCGTTCTGGAACCGCGCCAGCCGCCTGCTGCCGCTGACCCTGACCGGCCAGATGATCGTGTTCGAGACGCTGTTCGCGCTGGCGTATGCCTTCGCCTGGCAGCAGCGCTGGCCTTCGCTGCTGGAGGCGTTGGCGATCGTGTTCCTGGTGGCCGGCGTGATGCTGTGCGCGCATGCCCATCGTACTCCACGGGCGATCGCCGAACATGCCGGCTGAATGCGTGCGTCAAGCGTGCTGATGCTGCCTTGGTCTCAGATGCAACCAAATGTCGGCACGTTGAGCGATGATCGCGGCACTGGCTTTTTGCATCGCAGCACTTGACAGCAGGCCGGCGCACAGTGTTTTCTGTGCGTCATGGTTCTTGATGACGCCCACGCCAGCCTGATCGCTCCCGCCACTGCGGGCCGTTCGACTGCGCCGGTCGCCACCACCACCATTACCACCACCACCGTCACCACTGCCCTGGTGCGGCCCGTCGTCTTCGTGTAACTCCCGAAAACCACGGCCCCGCACCATACAGGTGGCGGGGAAACTCGACACCTGCATGCGACGGGGCCTCCTGCCGAGGTCTGCATGTCTTCCCACGCCCCCGCTCATCCCGTTGCCCCGGCCGATCTGGCTGCACCGTCCATCGTCGTGCACAAGTTCGGCGGCACCTCGGTGGCCGATGCCGAACGCTACCGCCATGTTGCGGGCCTGCTGCTGGCCCGTCCCGAATCGCTGCAGGTCACTGTCGTTTCGGCAATGAAGGGCGTCACTGACGCGCTGATCGAACTGGCCCAGCTGGCGGCCAAGGGCGACGAAGGCTGGCGCGAGGCCTGGCATGCGCTGCGCGCGCGTCACCGTGGCGCCGCCGTGGCCCTGCTGGGCGAGCAGGTGGGCGAGACCGTCGAATGGATCGACGCCCGCTTCGATCAACTGGCCGAAGTGCTGGCGGCGCTGGCGGTGATCGGCGAGCTGCCGCGCGAAGTACTCGACCGCGTGCAGGGCCTGGGCGAAGTATTCTCCGCGCAGCTGCTTGGCACCTACCTGCGTGCCTTGGGCGAAGACTGTGCGGTACTCGATGCACGCGACGTGCTGGTGGTCGGGCATGGCGAACTGGGTGTGGATGTCGACTGGGAGTCCAGCGCGGACCGCCTGGCCAAGTGGCGCCTGCGGCATCCGCAGATGCGCCTGGTCGCCACCGGTTTCGTTGCCCGTGACCGCCATGACCGCATCACAACGCTCGGCCGCAATGGCAGCGACTATTCCGGCGCGATCTTCGCCGCGTTGTTCAATGCCGATGAACTGCACATCTGGACCGACGTCGACGGCGTGCTGTCGGCCGACCCGCGACTGGTGCCCGAAGCGGTGCAGCTGGAATCACTGAGCTACGACGAGGCCTGCGAGCTGGCTTATTTCGGCGCCAAGGTGGTGCATCCGCAGACGATGTCGCCGGCGATCCGCCTCGGCCTGCCGATCTTCATCCGCAATACCTTCCAGCCGGCGCATCCGGGGACGCGCATCAGCGCCGAGCGCTCGCCGCGCGGGCCGGTGAAGGGCCTGACCCTGAGCCCCGGGCTGTCCCTGTTGAACCTGGAAGGCACCGGCCTGATCGGCGTGCCCGGTACCGCCGAGCGCGTGTTCGCGGCGCTGCGCCAGGCGCAGGTGTCGGTGGTGATGATCTCGCAGGGTTCGTCAGAGCATTCGATCTGCTGCGTGGTGCGCGCTGCCGAAGCGGCGCGTGGCCGTGAGGCACTGCTGCACGCGTTCGCGCATGAACTGTCGGTAGGGCAGGTGCAGCGCGTGCAGGTCAGTGAGGGCGTCAGCGTGCTGGCGGCAGTGGGTGACGGCATGGCCGGCCAGCCCGGTGTTGCGGCGCGCCTGTTCGAGGCGCTGGGACGCGCGCAGGTGAACATCCTGGCGATCGCGCAGGGCTCGTCGGAGCGCAATATTTCTGTGGCGGTGGACAGTGCCGATGCCACCCGCGCATTGCGGGCCGCACATGCGGGCTTCTGGCTGTCGCCGCAGACGTTCGCGGTCGGTGTGATCGGGCCGGGCAACGTCGGCGCGGCACTGCTGGACCAGCTGCTGGCGGCCCGCCCGCAGCTGCTGGCCAAGGCCAATGTGGATCTTCGCCTGCGCGCGCTGGCCTCGCGTTCGCGCATGCGGCTGGAAGTGGATGGCCTGCACGCCGATTGGCGGGAGGCATTGCAGGACGCGGGCGAGCCCAGCGACCTGGATCGCTTCACCGAACACCTGCTGGCCGCGCACCTGCCGCATGCGGTGGTGATCGACTGCAGTGGCAGCGCCGACGTGGCCGAGCGCTATGAGGGCTGGCTGGCCGCCGGCATCCACGTGGTGACTCCGAACAAGCAGGCCGGTGCTGGCCCGCTGCCGCGCTACCAGCGCATCCGCGCTGCTGCGGCGGCCAGTGGTGCGCGCTTCCGCTACGAAGCCACGGTGGGCGCGGGCCTGCCGGTGATCACCACGCTGCGTGATCTGGTCGATACGGGCGACGAGGTGCTGGCGATCGAAGGCATCTTCTCCGGCACGCTGGCGTGGCTGTTCAACCGCTTCGACGGCAGTCAGCCGTTCTCGCAGCTGGTCGCGCAGGCGCGGTCGATGGGCTACACCGAGCCGGACCCGCGCGATGATCTTTCGGGCGTGGACGTGGCGCGCAAGCTGGTGATCCTCGCCCGCGAGGCCGGCCACGCGCTCAGCCTGGAACAGGTACAGGTGGAAAGCCTGGTGCCGGCGCTGCTGCGCGATGGCAGCGTGGATGACTTCATGGCGCGTCTGGGCGAGTCCGATGCCAGCCTGTTGCAGCGGTTGCAGGACGCGCGGGCGCGTGGCGCGGTGCTGCGCTACGTGGCACAGCTGGGCGCTGACGGTGCCTCGGTGGGCCTGCAGGAACTGCCCGCCGACCACGCCTTCGCCAACCTTCGGTTGACCGACAACGTGGTGCAGTTCCGTACCCGTCGCTACTGCGACAACCCGTTGGTGGTGCAGGGTCCGGGCGCCGGCCCGGAAGTCACCGCCGCCGGTGTGTTTGCCGACCTGCTGCGGGTCGCGGCCGGTGAAGGAGCGCGCCTGTGATCGCACGTGCGTTCGCGCCGGCCTCGGTGGCCAACGTGGCGGTGGGCTTCGACATTCTTGGTCATGCCATCGCCGGTGTTGGCGATACCGTGAGCGTGCGCCGCATCGACGAGCCGCTGGTGCGCATCGAAGCGATCCGTGGCAGTGCGGTCGAGCTGCCGCTGGAGGCAGCCGGGAACACCGCGGGCGCTGCGCTGATGTCACTGCGCGAAGGCCTGGGCCTGAATTTCGGATTCGCGGTGGAGATCGACAAGGGCATTCCGTTCGGTTCCGGCATGGGCGGTTCGGCAGCGTCATGCGTTGCTGCGCTGGTTGCCGCCAACGCGCTGCTGGATGTACCGCTGTCGCGCGAGGCGCTGTATCCGTTTGCGCTGGATGGCGAGGCGGTGGCCAGCGGTGGCCGCCACGGCGACAACGTGGGGCCGTTGCTGCTGGGTGGTTTTGCGCTGTGTACGGCCGACCGCCTGCTGCCAATTCCTGTGCCGGCGGCCTGGCACAGCCTGCTGGTGCATCCGCACGCGGTGCTGGAAACACGCCGTGCGCGCCAGGTGCTGCAGGGCAGCTACGCGCTGGGTGAATTCGTGGCACAGAGTGCGAACCTCGCGCTGGTACTCAGCGGTTGCCATCGTAGTGATGCGGCGCTGGTGCGGGCTGGATTGCGCGATGTGCTGGTCGAACCACGGCGGGCCGGCCTGATTGCAGGTTTCGAAGCAGCCCGCGATGCGGCGCTGTCGGCCCATGCAATGGGTGCGGGCATCTCCGGTGCCGGACCCAGCGTGTTCGCTTGGTTCGAGGACGCCGACCAGGCCCGCGCCGCTGCCGCACCGGTGCAGGCGGCATTTGCCGCCGCCGGTTTCGACAGCGATGCCTGGGTGTCGCCGCTGGATGCACCGGGAGCCCGCTTGTGCTGAATCCTTCCCCATTACTGGATACCGAACCCATGCAATTTGTTTCGACCCGGGGTCAGTCCCCGGCCGTTGGCCTCAGTGCGGCGATCGCTGCAGGATTGGCGCCCGATGGAGGGCTGTATGTTCCGCAGGTGCTGCCGGCGCCACGTGAGCTGCGGGCCGGCGCAACGCTGGCCGATACCGCCGCCGATCTGCTGGCACCGTTCTTTTCCGGCGACGCGCTGGAGTCTGCGTTGCCGTCGATCTGCCGGGAAGCGTTCGACTTTCAGGTTCCGCTGCGTGCACTGGGCGGCGGTGACCATGTGCTGGAGCTGTTCCATGGGCCGACGGCGGCGTTCAAGGATATCGGTGCGCGCTTCCTGGCCGGAACACTGTCGCGGCTGCAGGCCGGCAAGGACCGCGATCTGACGATTGTTGTCGCCACGTCTGGCGATACCGGCGCCGCCGTTGCTGCGGCCTTCCATCGCCAGCCCGGCGTGCGCGTGGTAGTGCTGTATCCGGATGGCCGCGTGTCACCGCGCCAGGCGCATCAGCTCGGTTGTTTCGGCGACAACATCCAGGCGCTGCGCGTGGCCGGTGCCTTCGACGATTGCCAGGCGATGGTCAAGCAGGCACTGGCTGACCGCGAACTGCAGGCGCAGGTGCCGCTGAGTTCGGCCAACAGCATCAGCCTCGGCCGCCTGCTGCCGCAGATGAGTTATTACGCGCATGCGGCGTTGTCCCATTACGCGACACATCGTCGTCGGCTCAACCTGGTGGTGCCGACCGGCAACCTTGGCAATGCGATGGCGGCCGTGCTGGCGCGCGCGCTGGGCGTGCCGATCGGGCAGATCGTGCTGGCCACCAATGCCAATGCGGTACTGCCGGCGTACTTCAATGGTGGCGACTACCAGCCGCAGGCCAGCGTGGCCACCGTGGCCAATGCAATGGACGTAGGGGCGCCCAGCAACTTTGAACGCCTGCGCTGGCTTTACCTCGGAGATGACGCCGAGCTGCGCGCTGCGTTCCGCGCGTTCGCGGTGGATGACGTGACCATCCGCGCGACGATTGCGGCGGCGCACGCCAGCAACGGCGAACTGTTCTGCCCGCATACGGCCACAGCGGTGAAGGTGCTGCAGGACCTGCGCGCGCGCGGCGCCAAGGGCGACTGGGCGGTGGTGGCTACCGCACATCCGGCCAAGTTCGAGGCAGTGGTGGAGCCGTTGATTGGCGAATCAGTGGCCGTGCCGCCGGCGCTGGATGCGTTGCTGCAGCGGCCCGCGCACGCGGAACCGTTGGCCGCGGAGTATGCGGCGCTGCGCGAGGTGTTGCTGCGTTGATCGAAGGCATCTGGGGTTGCCGGCCAGCGGCCGGCACTACCCGTGCTGCGTCCACCTGGTAGTGCCGGCCGCTGGCCGGCAACGCAACCAACCGCGATGCGGTCAGATCAACCCTTCACCGGCCAGCGTGCGCAACCCGTCCTCGTCGAGGATCTCCACCACGTTCAGGTGGGGCAGGGCGATCAACCCCTGCTGGCGCAGCTTGGTGAAGGTACGGCTGACCGTTTCCATGGTCAGGCCCAGATGGTCGGCGATGTCGCCACGCCCCATTGGCAGCGAGACGCGCAGGCCATCGCCACCCAGCTTGGCCTCGCGCGCGGCCAGGCGCAGCAGGAAGTCGGCCACTTTCTCGGCCGGCTGCAGCCGCGCCAGTGCCAGCGCGGCATCCTGCGCGGCGTCCAGCTCCTGGCAGGCACGCTGCAGCAGCTTGCGTTCCAGGTGCGGGAAACGGCTGCGAAGCGCCTTCATCTGCGGCAGCGCGACACGGCATACGCGGCTGTCTGCGATGGCCTCGATATCGTAGCGGTGGTGGTCACTGCCGCTCAGGCCCAGGTAGTCGCCGGGAAGCACGAAGCCATTGATCTGGCGGCGGCCATCGGCCAGGGTGCGCACCAGGCGCAGGGCGCCGCCGGTCAATGTATAGACATGGTCGCGCTCTTCGCCGGTGCGGGCCAGGGTACTGCCCATGCTGACCTGCTGGGAAACGGTGACCTGTTCCAGTGCCTGCACTTCATCGGGCGACAGCGCCGAGCACACCGCAAGGTGGCGAACCGAGCAGTGCAGGCAGTCCAGCGTGTTGCAGGACGGCGAGGCGGGATCGTTGGTGGCGGGCGGAGCGCCGGAAGGCCGTGACATGTTGCGGGGGCGTATCGCGGGCGGGGAGGGCCTTATGATACTTCAAGCGGCCGTTCGACCCTGCCCGAGGCGGGGGCGCTAGAATGTCGCCCCCTCCCACGTCCCGTTCCAGCAGGAGTTCCGCCCGTGATCAAGCCCCGTACCCCGCCCGGCACCCTTGAACTGCTGCCGCGCGAGCAGATTGCGTTCCAGCGCATGCTGGACGTCATCCGCCGCAACTACGAGCGCTTCGGGTTCCTGCCGGTGGAGACGCCGGTGTTCGAGCTGTCCGACGTGCTGCTGACCAAGTCCGGTGGCGAGACCGAGCGCCAGGTGTATTTCGTGCAGTCCACCGGTGCGCTGGCCAACGCCGCCGAATCGGGTGACCGTTCGCTGCCGGAAATGGCGCTGCGCTTCGACCTGACCGTGCCGCTGGCGCGCTACGTGGCCGAGCACGAGCATGAACTGACCTTCCCGTTCCGTCGCTACCAGATGCAGCGGGTGTACCGCGGCGAGCGCGCCCAACGCGGCCGCTTCCGTGAGTTCTACCAGTGCGACATCGACGTGATCGGCAAGGACAGCCTGAGCGTGCGATACGACGCCGAAGTGCTGGCGGTCATCCACGCGGTGTTCTCGGAACTGCGCATCGGTGACTTCAGCATCCAGCTGAACAACCGCAAGCTGATGCGTGGCTTCTTCGAGAGCCTGGGCGTGGCCGAGGGCGAGCGCCAGCTGGCAGTGCTGCGCGAAGTGGACAAGCTGGACAAGCGCGGCGCCGATTACGTGCGCGAGACGCTGGTGGGCGAGGGCTTCGAGATTCCGGCCGAGCAGGTCGAGAAGATCCTGGCGTTCGTGGCCGTGCGTTCGCAGGGCCATGCCGATGCACTGGCGCAGCTGGCCACGCTTGAAGCCGACGCCGGTTCTTCGGAGATCCTGCGTACCGGCGTCGCCGAACTGCGCGAAGTGCTGCAGCTGGTGCAGGCGCTGGGCGTGCCGGAAACCGCGTACTGCCTGAATTTCTCCATTGCGCGCGGCCTGGACTACTACACCGGCACCGTCTACGAGACCACGCTGACCGACCACCCGCAGATCGGTTCGATCTGCTCGGGCGGCCGCTACGAAGACCTGGCCAGCCACTACAGCAAGTCGAAGCTGCCGGGCGTGGGCATCTCCATCGGCCTGTCGCGCCTGTTCTGGCAGCTGCGCGAAGCCGGCCTGATCGATGGCATCGAGGGCAGCAGCGTGCAGGCGCTGGTGGCGCTGATGGACGAGCAGGGCATGCCGCAGTCGCTGGACATCGCGCGCCGCCTGCGCGCCGGTGGCATCAACACCGAAGTGCAGATGGAGCCGAAGAAGATCGGCAAGCAGTTCCAGTACGCCGCCAAGGCCGGTATCCGCTTCGTGGTGCTGGCCGGTGAGGACGAGCTGGCGCGCGGCGTGGTGGCAGTGAAGGACCTGCTGCGCGAGCAGCAGTTCGAAGTCTCCCGTGACGAGTTGGCCAGCACCCTGCAGGTCGAGCTGGAGCAGTCGAAGGTGATGTAACGGCCCCTGGCAGCATGCAGCGCTTCAACGAAACGCCCACCAACCGGTGGGCGTTTTCGTTTCCGGGCCTCGTTCCGGGGTCAGGGCCGTTTTCCTCTGGAAAACAGATCCGACCCCGGCAGTCCCGACAGCTCGTGACCACCTGTCGAGGGCGGGGTCGGTCCGGAACCCAGCTGTGCCGATGCTCCGGCCTCTGCGGGTGCGGGTGCAGGGCAGCAGCCCTGCCGCACCCTCAACCCTCGATTTGACGCACTGCGCAAGAATGCGCTAATGTACTAACGCGCTATTACATTGATGCATGGAAACGACCCCGTGAAAGCCCGCCCCGAAATTGCCGTCAAAGACCCGAAGGCCGACCTTGAAGCCCTGGCCCGGGCCTTTGCCGCCCTGCGCGAGCCGGAACAGGTCGAGGCCTTCCTGCGCGATCTGTGCACACCGGCCGAGCTGGAAGCCATGGCTGACCGCTGGAAGGTGGTGCCGCTGCTGCAGCAGGGCGTGCCGTATCGCGAGATCCACGAGCGCACCGGGGTCAGCGTGACCACCACCGGACGGGTGGCACGCACCCTTGAGCATGGCCATCGAGGCTATGCCGCCGCCATCGACCGCCTTGCCTCGCGCTGATCCGCGCCCCGTTCCGAACTTCGAGACCTCCCCCATGAGTGCAACCCAGGCAGCGCCGGCACGAGACCGGCTGCGTATCGCCATCCAGAAGAGTGGCCGGCTGGCCGAACCCGCGCGCAACCTACTCAGCGCCTGCGGCCTGAGCTGGCGCGAGAGCCGCGACAAGCTGTTCTGCTACGGCGAATCGCTGCCGGTGGACCTGCTGCTGGTGCGCGACGACGACATCCCCGGCCTGATCGCCGACGGCGTCTGCGACCTCGGCATCGTCGGTCGCAACGAGCTGGACGAGCAGGCCGCGGCACGTCGCCAGGTCGGCCTGCCGGATGCCTACCAGGCGCTGCGCGGGCTGGGCTTCGGCCAGTGCCGGCTGATGCTGGCGGTGCCGGAGGAGTGGCAATGGCAGGGTCCGGCGCAGCTGGCCGGCACCCGCATCGCCACCAGCTACCCGGCCATCCTCAAGCAGTGGCTGGCCGAGCAGGGTGTGGATGCACAGGTGGTCGAGCTGTCCGGATCGGTGGAAATCGCCCCGCGACTGGGTACCGCCGACCTGATCTGCGACCTCGTCTCCAGCGGCGCCACGCTGCGCGCCAACCAGCTGACCCCGGTGCACAACCTGCTCGACAGCGAGGCGGTGCTGGCGGGTGCGGTGCGCGTGCCGGATGATGCGCGTGCATCGCTGCGCGCGATGCTGCTGCGCCGCCTCGATGGCGTGGTACAGCGGCAGGACCGCAAGCTGCTGATGTTCCGCGCCAGCGAGGATCGCGTCGACGCGCTGTCGCAGCTGCTGGCCGATGCCGAGCCGCTGGTGCGGCTGCCGGCCGATGGCGGCGCGCTGCGCCTGCAGACCATGTGCCCCGGCCCGCTGAGCTGGCAGCGCATGGAAGAACTCGAGCGCGCTGGCGCGCAGGGCCTGATGGTGTTGAGCGTGGAGCGGTCGCTGGCATGAACCGTCTGATCTGGTCCCGACTTGATGAGACCGCGCGCAGCGCGGCGCTGACCCGCCCGGTGCAGACCGTGGCGCAGCAGACCCGCGACGCGGTGGCGACGCTGATTGCACAGGTGCGCACACAGGGCGACGACGCGCTGCGCGCGATCACCGCACGTTTCGACGGTGTCGAGCTGCGATCGTTCGAAGTGAGCGAAGCCGAGTTCGCAGCGGCCGATGCCGCCGTCCCCGCCGAACTGCGCCAGGCGATGGTCGAAGCTGCCGAACGCATCGCCCGCTTCCACGCCGCCGGCGTGGGTACGGGGTATGCGGTGGAAACCGCGCCGGGCGTGGTCTGCGAACGCATGCTGCGGCCGATCGGCCGCGTCGGCCTGTATGTGCCGGCCGGCAGCGCACCGCTGCCGTCCACCGCGTTGATGCTGGGCGTGCCCGCGAAGCTGGCCGGCTGCCCGCAGGTGGTGCTGTGCACGCCGCCGCGCGCCGACGGCACGGCCGATCCTGCGGTGCTGGTGGCCGCGCGACTGACCGGCGTGCAGCGTGTGTTCAAGCTGGGCGGCGCGCAGGCGATCGCCGCGATGGCCTATGGCACGGCCAGCATTCCCGCCTGCGACAAGCTGTTCGGACCGGGCAACAGCTTCGTCACCGAAGCCAAGCAGCAGGTCGCACAGGACGGCGCCGCCGCCATCGACATGCCGGCCGGTCCCTCCGAAGTGCTGGTGATTGCCGATGCAGGTGCAAACCCGGCGTTCGTTGCAGCCGACCTGCTGTCGCAGGCCGAGCACGGCCCGGATTCTCAGGTGCTGCTGCTGACCGACGATGCCGCGATGCTGGCGGCGGTCGAGGCCGAAGTGGAGCGCCAGGTGGCCTTGCTGCCGCGCCAGCAGATCGCACGCCAGGCGCTGTCGGCCTCGCGGCTGATCCAGGTCGATTCGTTGGACGAAGCCTTCGCGATCAGCAACCGCTATGCACCGGAGCACCTGATCCTGGCATTGCGTGATCCGCGTGCGTGGCTGGACAAGGTGCAGGCGGCCGGCTCGGTGTTCCTGGGTGATTACACCCCCGAGGCACTGGGCGACTACTGCAGCGGCACCAACCACGTGCTGCCCACCGCGGGTGCCGCACGTGCCTACAGTGGTGTCAGTGTGGCCAGCTTCCAGAACCTGATCAGCGTGCAGAGCGCCAGCGCCGCCGGCCTGGCAGCGATTGGCGGCTGCGCGCGCATCATCGCCAGTGCCGAAGGCCTGGATGCACATGAACGTGCGGTCGCAGTGCGCATGGAGGTGGCAGCATGAACGCGGCAATCGATGATGTGCTGGCACTGGTTCGCCCGGATCTGCAGGCCTTCGCCGGCTACAGCTCGGCGCGCAGTGCGGCGGTGCAGGGCGAGGTCTGGTTGAACGCCAATGAATCGGCCTGGGCCAATCCCGCTGATGCCGCGGGCAGCAGCCGGCGCTATCCCGAACCGCAGCCGTTGGCATTGCGTGAGGGACTGGCGGCCCTGTACGGCGTGACGCCACAGCAGCTGCTGATCGGTCGCGGCAGCGACGAAGCCATTGATCTGCTGGTGCGCGCGCTGTGCGTGCCGGGCCGCGATGGCGTGCTGGTCACGCCGCCGGTGTTTGGCATGTACGCTGTCTGCGCACGCCTGCACGGTGCCGCATTGATTGAAGTGCCGCTGGTGGACAGCGAGGATGGCCTTCGCGCCGACCTGGATGCGGTGATCGACACCGCCAGGGCGCGCAATGCCAAATTGGTGTTCCTATGCGCACCGTCGAACCCGGCCGGCAGTGATATCGCCCTGGACGAGGTCGAACGGGTGGCAGTTGCGTTGCGCGGGCAGGCACTGGTGGTGGTGGACGAGGCCTATGCCGAGTACGCGCAACGTCCGTCGGCGACCACGTTGCTGGCCGCACACGCCAACCTTGCGGTACTGCGCACCTTGTCCAAGGCGCACGCGCTGGCTGCTGCCCGTATCGGCACTCTGATCGCCGCCCCGGAACTGATTACCGTGCTGCGGCGTTGCCAGGCGCCGTACCCGGTGCCGACCCCGTGCGCCGAGCTGGCCGTGCAGGCCCTGCAGCCGGCCGCGCTGGCACGCACCGCCGAACGCGTGGCCACGGTCATCGCCGAACGCGAGCGCCTGCGAACGGCACTGGCCAGCCTGCCCGGTGTACGCCGGGTGTATGCCTCGTCCGGCAACTACCTGCTGGTCCGCTTCGCCGATGCGCAGGCGGCGTTCGACACGTTGCTGAATGCCGGTGTGGTAGTGCGCGACCAGCGCGCCGCGCCGCAGCTGGACGATGCATTGCGCATCAGCATCGGCAGTCCCGAAGAGAATGACCGCGTGCTTGCGGCCCTGTCGGCGCGGAGGGCCGCAGCATGACCCCGATCCTGTTCATCGACCGCGACGGCACCCTCATCGAGGAGCCGGCCGACTTCCAGATCGATGCCTACGAGAAGCTGCGCTTCGTGCCGCAGGTGATCCCGGCGCTGCTGAAACTGCGGGATGCCGGCTACCAGTTCGTGATCGTCACCAACCAGGATGGCCTGGGCAGCGACAGCTACCCGCGTGCCAGCTTCGATGGCCCCAACGAGCTGATGCTGCAGATCTT
Organism: Stenotrophomonas sp. YJH_SMC_40; assembly: GCF_059368615.1. Taxonomy (NCBI): domain Bacteria; kingdom Pseudomonadati; phylum Pseudomonadota; class Gammaproteobacteria; order Lysobacterales; family Lysobacteraceae; genus Stenotrophomonas; species Stenotrophomonas sp. YJH_SMC_40. The sequence continues at coordinate 156,918 of NZ_JCAFRX010000008.1, forward strand.
CGAAAGCCAGGGCATCACTTTCCGTGACGTGCTGATCGACTGCAGCTGGCCGCACGACAATGCGCCGACCCGCAAGCCGGGCATCGGACTGATGACGGCTTATCTGCAGGACCGCAGCATCGACTGGGCGCGTTCGGGCATGGTCGGCGATCGCATCACCGACCTGCAGTTTGCCGACAACCTCAACATCCGCGGTTTCCAGCTGCGCACCGCGCAGTTTGGTGGCGAGTGGGATTGGCCGGGCATTGCCCATGCGCTGGCCGATGCGCCGCGCACCGCCGTGGTCCAGCGCAACACGAAAGAAACGAAGATCCGCGTCGAACTGGACCTGGATTGCGCGGGTGATGCACGCATCTCCACCGGCCTGCCGTTCTTCGACCACATGCTGGAACAGATCGGCAAGCACGGCGGCTTCGCGCTGGACATCCAGGCCGAGGGCGACCTGCACATCGATGAGCACCACACCATCGAGGACACCGGGCTGGCCCTGGGCCAGGCCCTGCGCGAGGCGTTGGGCGACAAGCGCGGCATCGGCCGCTACGGCTTCACCCTGCCGATGGACGAGACGCTGGCCAGCGCCGCACTGGATTTCAGCGGCCGCCCCTACTTCGTGTTCGAGGGCGAGTTCAAGCGCGAGCGCGTGGGCGACATGCCGACCGAGCTGGTGCCGCATTTCTTCCGCTCGCTGTGCGATGCCAGCGGCCTGAACCTCAACCTGCAGGTACGCGGCGACAACGATCACCACAAGGTGGAGGCCTGCTTCAAGGCGCTGGCGCGCGCGCTGCGTCCGGCGCTGGCCCGGCAGGGCACGGCACTGCCGAGTACCAAGGGGGCGTTGTGAGCGATGTTGCGCTGATCGATGCCGGTGGCGCCAACCTGGGCTCGGTGCGCTACGCACTGGAGCGCCTGGGCGCGACGGTGCGGCTGGTGCGCGATGCGGACGGCCTGGTTGGTGCGCGGCGGGTGATCCTGCCCGGCGTCGGCGCCGCCGGTCCCGGCATGCAGCGCCTGCACGCTCAGGGCCTGGTGGAACCGCTGCAGCGACTGGAGGTGCCGTTGATGGGCATCTGCCTGGGCATGCAGCTGCTGTTCGAACGCTCCGAGGAAGCGGGCGTAGAGACACTGGGACTGATTCCGGGCGTGGTACGCAAGCTGGTGCCGGCCTGTGGCATCCGCGTGCCGCACATGGGCTGGAACCGCCTGCTGCCGCTGCGCGAATCGCTGCTGCTGCGCGGCGTGCCGGAGCGTGCCAGCGCCTACTTCGTGCACAGCTACGCCGCGCCCCTCAATACCCACACCGTCGCTGCCTGCGACCACGGCGGCCTGTTCACTGCCGTGGTGGAGCAGGGGCGTTACTACGGCGCACAGTTCCACCCCGAGCGCTCCGGCGAGACCGGCTCGCTGATGCTGCGCAATTTTCTCGAGGGCACTGCTGCATGAGTTTCATCGTCTACCCCGCGCTGGATATCCGCGACGGCCGCGTGGTGCGGCTGCGCCAGGGCGACTACGCGCAGGAAACCTCGTATGGCGACGATCCGTTGCCACGCGCGCAGGCCTTCGCCGCGCAGGGTGCGCAGTGGATGCATCTGGTCGATCTGGACGCTGCGCGCGCCGGTGGCTATACGCTGGCGCCGCTACTGTCGTCGATCCGCGCGCAGACATCGCTGCAGGTGCAGACCGGCGGTGGCGTGCGCGGCCGCGACGATGTGGCGCGCATCCTCGATGCCGGCGCCGGTCGCGTGGTGGTCGGCTCGCTGGCGGTGCGTCGCCCCGATGAAGTGGTCGGCTGGCTGGAGGAATTCGGCGCCGAGCGCATCACGATTGCGCTGGACGCGCGCCAGGACGCACAGGGGCAGTGGCAGCTGCCGGTGCACGGCTGGACCGAGAACGCCGGGGTGACCCTGGATGAGCTGGCTCAGCGCTACGCGCGCGCCGGCATGCGCCACCTGCTGTGTACCGACATCGCCCGGGACGGCATGCTGGCCGGGCCCAACATCTGCCTCTACCGGCACTTGTCGGGGTTGCTGCCGGGGGTGGCGGTGCAGGCCTCCGGAGGCATCCGCGACGTGGCCGATGTGGCCGAGGCGCGTGCCGCCGGCTGTGGCGGTGCGATCCTCGGCAAGGCACTGCTGGAGCAGCGCATGGACCTGGCGGAGGCGCTGGCATGTTGAGCCGCCGCATCATTCCCTGCCTGGACGTGCGCGATGGCCGCGTGGTCAAGGGCGTGCGCTTCCGCGACCACGTCGACATGGGCGACATCGCCGAGTTGGCGCAGCGCTATCGCGACCAGGGGGCGGACGAGCTGGTGTTCTATGACATCGGCGCCAGCCCCGAGGCGCGTTCGGTCGACGTGGCGTGGATCGAGCGCATCGCGCGGCTGATCGACATTCCGTTCTGCGTGGCCGGTGGCATCGACAGCGTGGAGACCGCGCGCCGCGTGCTGTTTGCCGGTGCCGACAAGGTGTCGATCAACTCGCCGGCGCTGGGGCGCCCGGAGCTGATCACCGAGCTGGCGGACGAGTTCGGCGTGCAGTGCGTGGTGGTCGGTGTCGACTCGGTACGCGAAGCGGATGGCCAGTGGCGGGTGCGGCGTTTCAGCGGCGACCCGGACAAGACCCAGGCGGTGCCGCTGCGCACCCTGGACTGGATTGTCGAGGCGCAACGGCGGGGCGCCGGTGAGATCGTGCTGAACTGCATGGACAGCGATGGCGTACGCCGTGGCTACGATGTCGTGCAGCTGCAGCAGGCGAGGGCCCTGTGCCAGGTGCCGCTGATCGCCTCCGGCGGTGCGGGTGCGATGGCGCACTTCGCCGAAGCCTTCGACCAGGCCGACGTCGACGGCGCGCTGGCCGCCAGCGTGTTCCACAGCGGCGCCATCGCCATTCCAGAATTGAAGCGCTACCTGCGCGGACAGCAGATCGAGGTGCGGGATGTCTATTGAAGTCAGGCCGTCGTTGGACGCATTGCAGGCGCTGGATTGGGCCAAGGGTGACGGCCTGCTGCCGGCGGTGGTTCAGGATGCCGATACCCTGCAGGTACTGATGCTGGGCTATGTGAGTGCCGAATCGCTGGCGGCCACGCTGGCCATCGGCCACATGACCTTCTTCAGCCGCAGCAAGCAGCGGTTGTGGACCAAGGGCGAGCAGTCCGGCAACGTGCTGGTGGTGCAGTCGATCAGCGTCGACTGCGATGCCGATACTTTGCTGATGATGGCACGGCCGGCGGGGCCAACCTGCCACACCGGTGCAGAGAGCTGCTTCGACCAGGCGCCGAAGGATTTCCTGGGCGGGCTGGGCCAGCTGGTGGCGATGCGTGAGGCGCAGCGTCCGCCGGGCAGCTATACGACCAGCCTGTTCGAGGGCGGCATCCGCCGTATCGCGCAGAAGGTGGGCGAGGAGGGCGTGGAGACCGCCCTGGCGGCGGTGGCCCAGGATGACGAAGCGCTGCTCGGCGAGGCTTCGGACCTGCTGTATCACCTGCTGGTGCTGCTGCGCGCGCGTGGCTTGTCGCTGGATGATGCGCGCGCGGTACTGGAAAAACGCCATCGTTGAAGTGGGGTAGTGCCGGCCGCTGGCCGGCAAGCCCCAGATGCCCGACGATCATGAGGTTGCCGGCCAGCGGCCGACACTACCGGCAATGCGTCATCGCGTGCGCGATGTCATCAACGGAATCTACAATAGGCGGTCTTTCTTTTCCCGGACCGCCCATGAAACTGCCTGCCACCTGGCTGTGCTGCCTGTTGCTGACTTCGCCGGCCTGGGCCGCGGATACCGTGGTCAGCGGCAAGGTCTATCTGGAGCGTGACGGCCGGCCGGGGCGCGGCGCGACCGATCCGGGCCTGGCCGGCGTGCAGGTCTCCAACGGCGAGGCCATCGTCAAGACGGCTGCAGACGGCAGCTACAGCCTGCCGGTGCGTGATGGCCAGACCGTGTTCGTGATCAAGCCCGATGCGTATTCCTTCCCGAAAGCGGCCGACGGCCTGCCTTCGTTCTGGCGGCACTATCGCCCGAACGGTTCGCCGGCGTTGAAGTACGGCGGCATCGCCGCGACCAGCGACGTCACCCGCAACTGGGATTTCGCCCTGCAGTCGGATCGCCATGACAGTCGGCGCGGCTTCCAGATGCTGGTGTTCACCGATTCGCAGACCGCCAGCCTGAAGGATATCGGCTACTACCAGCAGTCGATCGTCGCGCCATTGGTGGGACAGACCAAGGCGCGCATGGGCACCACCCTGGGTGACATCGTCAACGACGACCTGACCCTGTATCCGGCGATCAACAAGGTCACCACCGAACTTGGCGTGCCGTGGTTCCATGTGCCGGGCAACCATGACCTCGATTTCGATGCGGCCAGCGACGAACACTCGCTGGACAGCTGGCGCAACATCTACGGCCCGGATACCTACGCGGTGGAAGAGGGTGGCGCCAGTTTCGTGTTCCTGGATGACGTGGTGTACGACCCCAAGGCCAAGCCGAAGTACGTCGGTGGCCTGCGCGAAGACCAGTTCGCCTTCCTTGCCAGCTACCTGAAGGGCCTGCACAAGGATCGCCTGCTGGTGCTGGGCATGCACATCCCGCTGTTCGACGCGGCGCCGGGGCGCGAGACCTTCCGCCATGCCGACCGCCAGCGCCTGTTCGGCCTGCTGAAGGACTTCCGCAACGTGCTGGTGCTCAGCGGCCACAGCCACACCCAGCAGCACGTCTACCATGGCAAGGCCGAGGGCTGGAACGGCGACAAGCCGCTGCACGAATACAATGTCGGCGCCAACTGCGGTGCGTTCTGGTCAGGCGTGAAGAATGCCGCCGGCGTGCCGGACAGCACCATGAGCGATGGCACGCCGAAGGGCTATGCGTTGCTCGACGTGGCCGGCAATGGCAGCTACAGACTGCAGTACCGCGTGGCCGGAAAACCGGCCAGCGAGCAGATCGGCCTGCATGCGCCGAAGGTGCTGCGCCAGGGCGCCTACCCGGCCTGGGGCATCTATGCCAACGTCTACATGGGTGAGGATTCCAGCGTGGTCGAGTACCGCGTCGATGGTGGCGCCTGGCAGCCGATGAAGCAGGTCAGCCAACCCGATCCGCGCCTGATGGTGGAGAACGTGGCCGACGATCTTGCAATCAGCCTGCGTGGCTACGACCGCTCGCCGGAGGCCACCGCATCGCCGCACCTGTGGCGTGGCACGCTGCCGACCGATCTGGCCGTGGGCAGCCACAAGGTCGAGGTGCGCTCCACCCAGCCCGACGGCGCGGTGTTCACCGCCAGCACCAGCTACAGCCTGCAGACTGCCCAGCCCTGACCCCGCACACCACCGCTCCAGCGAAAGGACCCCGCATGGATATCCGCTTCATGGCCGGCACCACGCCGGTGACCCTCAGCCGCCACTGGTTCACCGGCGCGATGCAGTTGCAGAGCGCCACCGAGACGGTCTGGGTGCAGCACCCGCTGCATCCGGGCACCCACTTCTCGTTCTCGCTGGTACAGTCGTGGCTGCGCCACATCGCCGGCCATGAAGTGCTGGTCGAGCGCACCCGGCCGCTGCTGTTCGCCGGCTTCCGCCCGCAGCGGCTGCGCGTGCTGGTGGATGGTGTGCAGGTGGCCGAACAGGAAGGCATGTAGGCCAACCTGAACCATCGGCGCGCTAGGCAAAGCCGCCCCGATGCCTGAGAATCGGGGCGATTCAATCGATCCAAGCAGGCCAGCGTGACCATCGCAGCAGCGTCCCCGGTTTCCTCCGACTCCGCCCGCGGCGGTCTTCCACGCCGTCTGGTCGTTGCCGATGTCGGCGGCACCTTCGCCCGCCTTGCGCTGGCTGAAACCCAACCCGGCCAGGCGCCGCTGCTGGGCAGCCATCGCACCTACGCCTGCGCCGAGCATCCCAGCCTGGCGGCGATCCTGGCCGATTTCACCGCAGGCCTTGGCCAGCCGGTGCAGACCGCGGTGGTGGCCATCGCCGGACTGCTTGATGGCGATGTGCTGATCAATTCCAACCTGCCGTGGACGGTCTTGCTGTCGGCCACCCGCGCGCAGTCCGGGTTGGGAGAACTGCAGCTGATCAACGATTTCGAGGCGGTGGCGCTGGCCATCCCTTATCTGCGGCCGGACACGCTGGTGCCGCTGAACGGCGATGCTGATCCGGCGCAGGCATTCCCGGCGCTGGTGCTGGGTGCCGGTACCGGCCTGGGCGCCGCACTGCGCTTTGCCGACGGCGAGCGCCCGGTGCTGGCCAGCGAGATCGGCCATGCCGCGCTTGGCGCCGGCAACGCGCTGGAACTGCAGGTGCTGGGCAAGCTGCTGCAGCGCTGGTCGCACGTGGACAACGAGCGTGTGCTGTCGGGCAGTGGCCTGATGAACCTGTACCCGTGCCTGTGCGAGCTGCGCGGTGCCACTGCGGTGTGGACCAGCACCGAAGCGCTGGTCGGTGCCGCCCGCAGCGGCGAGGATGCACTGGCGGTGGAAACGCTGCAGGTGTTCTGTGCCTGGCTGGGCAGCCTGGCCGGCGACGCGGCAATCGCCGTCGGTGCGCGCTCGGTGTACCTGGCCGGGGGCATTTCCGCGCATGTGCAGGATTTCCTGGCCGATGGCCGCTTCCGTGAGCGCTTCCTCAACAAGGGCGTGCTGACCGAGGTGCTGCGCCAGGTGCCGGTATGGCGAGTGGAGCACGGCCAGTTGGGCGTGCTCGGCGCAGCGGTCTGGCACGCCGCACGGCAGCCCACGCACGACTGATCGGCAGGGTCGGCATCGGGCCGGCCGTGCGTTGCAGACTGGGAGGGGAAGATGGTGGATCGCAGGCAGTTCCTGCAGGCCGGTGCACTGGCTGCAGGCATGGCGGCTTTGCCGGGCGTGCAGGCGCGCACGCAGGGTGGGGCCAAGGTGGTTTCGACCTGGGACTTCGGCGTACCGGCCAACCAGGCCGCGTGGAAGGTACTGGCGCAGGGCGGCAGCGCGCTGGATGCGGTGGAAGCAGGCGCACGCTGGGCCGAGAGCGAGCTCTGCAACCCCACCGTCGGCCATTGTGGCAACCCGGATCGCGACGGCGTGCTGAGCCTGGACGCGAGCATCATGGATGGCGATGGCCGATGTGGCGCAGTGGCCGCGCTGGTCGACATCCTGCATCCGGTGTCGGTGGCCCGCAAAGTGATGGAGAACAGCCCACACGTGCTGCTGGTGGGCGAGGGCGCGCAGCAGTTCGCGATGCAGCAGGGTTTCGAGCGCAAGCACCTGCTGACGCCGCAGGCCGAAGCGGCCTGGCGCGAGTGGCTGAAGACGGAGAAGTATCAGCCGCAGATCAACGCCGAGCGCCGTGGTATTCCCGGCAACAGCGACAACCACGACACCATCGGCATGCTGGCGCTGGATGCCAAGGGCCACCTTGCCGGTGCCTGCACCACCAGCGGCATGGCCTGGAAGCTGCACGGCCGGGTCGGCGACAGCCCGATCATCGGTGCTGGCCTGTATGTCGACAACGAAGTGGGGGCGGCCACTGCCTCGGGCGTGGGCGAGGAGATGATCCGCAACGCCGCGTCGTTCCTGGTGGTCGAGCTGATGCGCCAGGGGCGCTCGCCGGCGCAGGCTTGCCGCGAAGCCATCGACCGCGTGGTGCGCAAGCGCCCGCAAGCTAGCAGAACGCTGCAGGTGTGCTTCCTGGCCATGAACAAGCAGGGCGAGGTGGGCGCCTACGCGTTGCATCGCGGCTTCGTCTACGCCGTGTGCGATGCGCAGCGCCAGGATGACCTGCGCGACTCGCCGTCGATCTACACGAGCACCCAGGCGTGAGCACGCGGCTGACTCTGGAGGTTGCCAGTAACTCGCTGGCTTCGGCGCTGGCGGCACAGGCCGGCGGCGCCGACCGCATCGAGCTGTTCGACAACCTGGCGGAGGGTGGCACCACGCCGTCGTTCGCCAGCATCGCGATTGCGCGCGAACGCCTGTCGATTCCGCTGTTCGTGCTGGTGCGGCCACGCCCGGGCGACTTCCACTACGACGCGCTGGAAACCGAACTGATGCTGCGTGACATCGCGCAGTGCCGCGCGCTCGGCTGCGACGGCGTGGTGATCGGTGCGCTGGATGTGCAGGGCGGTATCGACCTGGCGCTGTGCCGTGAACTGGTGCAGGCTGCCGGGCCGCTGCAGGTGACCTTCCACCGCGCCTTCGATGCCGCCCGCGATCTGCCGGCGGCACTGGAACAGGTGATCGAACTGGGTTGCCAGCGCGTGCTGACCTCGGGCGGCCAGGTCAGTGCCGAGGCCGGTGCCGATGTGCTGGCAGGCTTGGTCACCCAGGCGGCGGGACGTATCACGGTGATGGCCGGCGCCGGGCTGGGCCCGGCCAATGTCGCCGCCGTCGCACGACGCAGCGGCTGCACCGAACTGCACGCCTCGGCCAAAGGCCTGCGGCGCTCGGCCATGCAGTTCCAAAACCCGGCGCTGCGCGGGCTGGACCCGGACTGGAGCCAGACCAGCACCGCGACCGTGGCCGCACTGCGTCAGGCCCTCGACGGCTGATCGCAGGGCCGGGGTCGGATCCCTTCGCAGAAGGGCTCCGACCCCGCTGCGGAACGCGCACCGGTTGCCGAAAAGTGACGCTTCTGACGTGCGCGGATGGCCAGTCAGTCTGCCAAACATCGGAACGCAGGGGCCTCTGTGTTTCCGGGTAGACGATCAAGCCAGGATTATTGACAGTGGGGTCCAACTCCCCGTGGCAATGATCCTCCTTCCGCATGCCTCGATTGCTCCTGCTATTTCTCTGTTTGCTGCACACCGCCGCAATAGCTGCAGAGGAAGGACAGCCCCCAGTGTTTATCTGGAAGGCGGTCGGACCCGAGGGCGGCGGCATCGACGATTTGCTGGGCGGCGTGACGCTGGCACCCTCTGCTACAGGCGTGTTCGTCGACGCACGGGTACATCGGATCGGGGAGAAGCGCTTTCGCGCGCTCTATCAGGTGTTCGATTCAAACGCTTCCAGCCCGATGGGGCGCTGTGGCGCGGGGCGTGAGATCCATCTGTTCGTCTACGAATTGACCCTGCCGAAGCCCATTGAGCGCGGCAGGGTATTGATCAGCAGCTGCCTTGAGACCCTGTCTCTGGCGAGCCAGAACTCAGGGCGACTCCACAGTGAATCCGACTTTTCCTCGGTCATCTGGCAGGGCGACGGGTTCACCATCGAGTGGTGGGGTATCAGACACAGAGGCGATGCGTCGAGCGGCTACGCCCTCCGAAATGGCCACTTCGTCCCGACTCGATCGGGTGAGGGGAATCGCTGAGGGCGGACAAAACCGTTCCGCGCGCGATTGTCGCGATCGTGTCATTGACGTGTGTGCTGTTCTCTCAGCGATGTTTCGCAACCCTTTGATTGTTCTGGATGCCGGCAGCCGATAGCGGCATTCCCTCGGGCATTGCTGCATCGCCGCATGCCCGGCGTGGTTCAGCTGTGCTTTAGTTTGGATCGATCCACAGGGGAGGGCGTCGGGACGGTCTTGAACCGATCCAGGTGCCCGGATCAGCCGTAGTGCCGCGCCACCACTCGTCCGTGCGTTCACACTTTCGAAGAGCAACCACCCATGGCTCAGTCCGTCCGCAAGCGTCGTCACCTGCTGTCCCAGGGCCTGGTCCTGGCCCTGTTGCCCCTGGCTGCCAGTGCGCAGGAGGCCGCCAGTTCGTCCACCAAGGATCTCGACGCGGTCACCGTCACCGGTTCGCGCATCAAGCGCGCCAGCGTCGAAGGCCCGGCACCGGTCAACGTGATCACCGCCGCGCAGATCCAGAAGGAAGGCTTCGTCAGCGTGTACGACGCGCTGAAGACCCTCACCGAAGCGACCGGCACTGTTGAAGCCGCCTCGCAGTGGGGCTCGCACACGCCCAATGCCAGTGGCCTGAACCTGCGCGGGATGGGCCCGAACCGCTCGCTGCTGCTGGTCAACGGCCGTCGCGTGGCCGACTACCCGCTGCCCTATGGCGGTGAAACCAACTTCTCCAACTACGGCAACATTCCGGCCGCGGCGGTGGAGCGCATCGAAGTGCTGACCGGTGGCGCCTCGGCCATCTATGGCTCGGATGCGATCGCCGGCGTGGTCAACGTCATCTTGAAGACCAACTACGACGGCGACGAAGTGCGCGTGCGTGGCGGCACCTCCACCGAGGGTGGACGCGACACCTGGGACCTGTCCTGGGCCGGCGGCAAGACCGGTGACAACTGGAGCGTGACCTACGCGTTGCAGTACACCAAGCGCGATCCGTTGTTCGGCCGTGACCGCCCGCAGATGGACGATGCCGATGATGCGCCGTACCCGTCCTGGAACATGGAACAACGCAAGGTCGGCTTCCGTCCTACCGCCGGACTGGCGTTGATCGATCCGACCACGGGCCAGCGCCTGGCGCCGCCCACCGGCACCTGCGAGAAGTTCGGCAGTGAGTACTACACCGCCGATCGACTGGTCTACAACTACACCGCCAACACCATCACCAACACCGGCCGCCTGTGCGGCATGAGCGCCGACTACGCCAACTGGCTGCTCACCGGCGGTGCCGAGAACGTGTCCGGCAACCTGTATGCCACCTTCGATTTCAGCAACGACCTGCAGGCCTGGACCAATCTGGCGGTCTACCGTTCCGAAGCGATCTGGGGCACCAATCCGCCCGGCGTGTCGCTGATCGACGATGACAACGGCTACTACTGGGACGCCAACCGCAACCGTCCGATTCTTGGCGTGCGCCAGTTCACCCCGAATGAGGTTGGCGGGCTGGATACGTTGCGCAACACCAACCGCGAACTGTCCTGGGACTGGAGCGCCGGCCTGCGTGGCCGCCTCGCCGACCGCTTCGACTGGAGCGCCACGGTGGGGCGCTCGTACTACCGCGTGGAAGAACGGCAGAACGTGGTCGACAAGCAGAAGTCGTACGACTACTTCCTCGGCCCGAAGCTGGGCACCACGGCCGATGGCGAGGCGATCTACGCCTTGAACGAATCGCGCTGGTGGAATCCGCTGACGCCGGACCAGTACTGGCAGATGGGTACGGTGGCGAAGAACCGTGCGGCGTCCTGGGTCAACCAGGCCTCGGCCGATATCACCGGCGAACTGTTCCAGGGCTGGGCCGGCCCGATCTCGTTCGCCGCAGTGGCTGAAGTCGCGCAGCAGGGTTATCACCTCAGCCCCGACCCACGTGCCGGCATCGACTTCGACCTGCAGAACGTCGATCGCGGTGGCGGCGAGCGCACCCGCTATTCGGCCGGCGTCGAGTTCAAGATTCCGCTGCTGGACAGCGTGACCGCCACTGCGGCCGCGCGCTATGACCGCTATGGCAACTACAAGGCCGACGACAGCAGCGAAGCACTGAACATCGGCAGCCAGAAGGAAACCACCTGGAACGTCGGCCTGGAATGGCGCCCGGTTGAATCGCTGCTGGTGCGTGGCTCCTATGCCACCAGCTTCCATGCGCCGGACATGCATTACCTGCTGGGCCAGCCGAGCAGCTCCGAAGTGCAGACCTATGACCGCCTGCGCTGCATCCAGAGTGGCGCGTACCTGGTCAACAACTGCGGCGTGGGCAACACCGATGTCTGGTACACCTTCGACGTGAACCGGCGTGGCACGCCGCTGCTGCGCTCGGAAACCGGTGATTCGTGGACGGTCGGTTTCGTCTGGGACGTGATGCCGAACCTGTCGGTCAGTGCCGACTACTGGGCGATCAAGCTGGAAGACATGATCGTCGACGTCGGCGCCGATGAGGTGCTGGCCAGCGAGGCCGGCTGCCTGACCGGCAAGAACATCGATGGCACGCCATGGGCCAATCCGGCCGGTGGCGAATACTGCGCCGGCATCCTGGCCCGCGTGAACCGTGACGGCAGCGGCCGCCTGGTGTCGATCGAGCGCGGCCCGTTCAACCTGGCCAGCCGCGAAGTGCGTGGTGTCGACCTGACCGCACGCTATCGCCTGGAAACCGCGCAGTGGGGCAGTTTCCAGCTGGGCCTGAACTACACCAACCAGATCTCGACCAAGGAACAGCGCTACGCCAACGACTCGAACCCGGAACGCCGCGACCGCGACCTGCGCAGCAAGCTGCGCGCGAGCCTGGCCTGGCAGCGCGGCAACTGGAATGCCAATGTCTATGCCGACCGCGTGGGCTCGGTGCCGGGCGTGCGCTACCACTGGGGCACCGACCGCCTGGACAACCCCGGCGGCTGCCTGCCGTTCGCCGACGGCTACGTGCCCAGCGACAGCCCGTCGCTGAACTGCCTGGAGCCGGCGACACGTCCCGACGGCTCGCCGAACCCGAACCCCAATGCCGGGCAGCAGACGGCGCGCTACTACGGTCGAGTGGGGCCGTTCATCACCTGGAACTTCAACGTGGGCTACCAGGTGACCGAACACGCGAAGGTAAACGTGTACGTCAACAACGCCTTCAACTCCGCCAGCTGGAACCACAAGGACCCGTACAAGCTGGATTACGACTTCGCCCCGACCCGCCTGCTTGGCGCGGTCGGCCGCGAGTTCGCGTTGGAGTACGTGTTCACCTTCTGAGCAGACCCGCAGGGGGCGCCGGGCCTGATCCGCCTGGCGCCTCCGTCCGCTCAGCAGTTCCACGCCATGCGTGGATGAACCCCATCATGAACCCCGGGGTGGCTGGATTTGACCTTCCCACGATGGCAAGGTTTAGCCTGTCCGCATCCAGAAGGAACCCCGGGAATCCGATCATGAGCACGCCCCGCGCCACTGCAGCCCCCGCAAGCCCTGCCACCATCAGCCTGCCCATCGAGGGCATGACCTGCGCCAGCTGTGTCGGCCGGGTCGAGGCGGCGCTGTCCAGGGTCGAAGGCGTGGGCAGTGTTTCGGTCAATCTGGCCACCGAGCGCGCGGATATCCGCCCGTCCGGTCCGGTCGATCGGGCCGCGTTGATCCAGGCGGTGGAGCGGGTGGGCTACGACGTGCCCCCCGCCACCGTTGAACTGGCCGTGGACGGCATGACCTGCGCCTCCTGCGTGGGCCGCGTGGAGCGCGCGTTGCTGGCGGTGCCAGGCGTGAGCCAGGCCAGCGTGAACCTGGCGACGGAGCGTGCGACCGTGCGCGGCGTGGCTGATACGGCCGCCTTGGTTGCGGCCATCGACAAGGTCGGCTACGCCGCCCGCCCGATCGAGGCCGGTGTGCAGTCCGATGATGAAGCCGCTGAAAAGAAGGATGCCGAGCGCGCCGAACTGAAGCGCGACCTGATCGTGGCGACCGCGCTGGCGCTGCCGGTGTTCGTGCTGGAGATGGGCTCGCACCTGATTCCCGGCATGCACGAATGGGTGATGGCCACCATCGGCATGCAGGCCAGCTGGTACCTGCAGTTCGTACTGACCCTGCTGGTGCTGGCCATTCCCGGCCGCCGTTTCTACCAGAAGGGGTTCCCGGCACTGCTGCGGCTGGCGCCGGACATGAATTCACTGGTGGCGGTGGGCACCGCCGCGGCGTTTGGCTACTCGGTGGTGGCGACCTTTGCACCGCGGCTGCTGCCGCCGGGCACGGTGAACGTCTACTACGAAGCGGCCGCGGTCATCGTTGCGCTGATCCTGCTCGGCCGCTTCCTCGAGGCCCGCGCCAAGGGCCGTACCTCCGAAGCGATCAAGCGTCTGGTCAACCTGCAGGCCAAGGTCGCGCATGTGATCCGTGACGGCCGAACGGTGGATGTCCCGGTCAATGAAGTGCTGAGCGGCGACGTGGTGGAAGTGCGCCCGGGCGAGCGCGTGCCGGTGGACGGCGAGGTGGTTGAAGGCCGCAGCTACATCGACGAATCGATGATCAGCGGCGAGCCGATCCCGGTCGAGAAGCAGCCGGGCAGCAGCGTGGTGGGCGGTACGGTCAACCAGAAGGGCGCACTGACGGTACGTGCCACGGCGGTGGGCGCGCAGACCATGCTGGCGCAGATCATCCGCATGGTCGAACAGGCGCAGGGCTCGAAGCTGCCGATCCAGGCGGTGGTCGACAAGGTCACGCTGTGGTTCGTGCCGGCGGTGATGCTGGCCGCGCTGGCGACCTTCGCAGTCTGGCTGATCTTCGGCCCGTCGCCAGCCCTGAGCTTCGCGCTGGTCAACGCGGTAGCGGTGCTGATCATTGCCTGCCCGTGCGCGATGGGGCTGGCCACGCCGACCTCGATCATGGTCGGTACCGGCCGCGGCGCCGAAATGGGCGTGCTGTTCCGCAAGGGCGAAGCACTGCAGCTGCTGAAGGACGCGAAGGTGGTGGCGGTGGACAAGACCGGCACGCTGACCGAAGGCCGCCCGCGCCTGACCGACTTCGAGATCACGGACGGTTTCAATCGCAGCACCGTGCTGGCGGCGGTTGCCGCAGTGGAGTCGCGCTCTGAGCATCCGATTGCCCGCGCCATCGTCGATGCAGCCACCGAGCAGGGCATCGCGCTGCCATCGATGGTCGATTTCGAATCGGTCACCGGCATGGGCGTGCGTGCCAACGTTGATGGTGCGCGGGTGGAGGTCGGTGCCGATCGCTTCATGCGCGACCTGGGCGTGGACATCACTTTGTTCGCGACGCTGGCGGCAGAGCTGGGCACCCAGGGCAAGTCGCCGCTGTATGCCGCCATCGACGGTCGCCTGGCCGCAATCATCGCGGTATCCGATCCGATCAAGCCGAGCACGCCGGCCGCAATCGCGGCACTGCATCAGCTTGGCCTGAAGGTGGCGATGATCACCGGTGACAACGCTGGTACCGCGCAGGCAATCGCGCGCCAGCTCGGCATCGACGAAGTGGTGGCCGAGGTGCTGCCGGAAGGCAAGGTCGAGGCGGTGCGCCGCTTGAAGGCCACGCATGGCCATGTCGCCTTCGTCGGCGACGGCATCAACGATGCGCCGGCACTGGCTGAAGCCGATGTCGGCCTGGCCATCGGTACGGGTACCGACATCGCGGTGGAGTCGGCCGATGTAGTGCTGATGTCGGGCAACCTGCAGGGCGTGCCGAATGCCATTGCGCTGTCGAAGGCGACGTTGGGCAACATCCGGCAGAACCTGTTCTGGGCGTTCGCCTACAACACCGCGTTGATCCCGGTAGCGGCAGGCGTGCTGTACCCGGTCTGGGGCGTGCTGCTGTCGCCGGTATTCGCGGCCGGTGCGATGGCGCTGTCCAGTGTGTTCGTGCTGGGCAACGCACTGCGCCTGCGCCGCTTCCAGCCGCCGATGGCGGATGCCGCCGCTGCCACCCACTGAAGGAGATCCGCATGAACATCGGTGAAGCCGCCAAGGCCTCCAGCGTGTCGGCGAAGATGATCCGCTACTACGAACAGATCGGCCTGATTCCCGCCGCTGATAGAACCGAGTCGGGCTACCGGGCGTATTCGCAGGCGGACATCCACCGCCTGCGTTTCATCCGCCGCGCGCGCGATCTTGGCTTCCAGGTGGCCGAGATCACTGATCTTCTGGGCCTCTGGAATGACACCTCGCGGCACAGTGCCGACGTGAAGCACCTGGCTGAACAGCACATTGCTGATCTTGAACAGCGCATCGAGCACATGCGGCAGATGGCCGACACGCTGAAATCGCTGATCAGTTGTTGTGCGGGCGACGAGCGCCCGGAGTGCCCGATCCTGCAGCGG
Source organism: Stenotrophomonas sp. YJH_SMC_40 (assembly GCF_059368615.1). Taxonomy (NCBI): domain Bacteria; kingdom Pseudomonadati; phylum Pseudomonadota; class Gammaproteobacteria; order Lysobacterales; family Lysobacteraceae; genus Stenotrophomonas; species Stenotrophomonas sp. YJH_SMC_40. Next base: position 172,493 of record NZ_JCAFRX010000008.1, read on the forward strand.
CTGGGTGAGGACGATCAGACGCCGGTGCCGGTCGATACCGCGAAGACCGGTGCGGTGCGGCGGCGTACGCACAAGCATTGACTCGATATCGCATGCATGAAAAAGCCCGCCGGGTGCAGCAGCACCGGGCGGGCTTTTCTGTGTGAGACGGGGGCAGGGGATCAGGCAGTACGTGGCGGGAAGCCGGCGTCGTTCACTGCGGCGAAGACGTCTTCCTGCGATGCGGTGGTCTGCACCTTGACCAGGCCGGTCGGCGGGTCGGCGACCACGCTGGCGTTGGGATCGATCTGCTGGATCGCACGGGTCACGCTGCGCGCGCAGCCGCCGCAGGTCATGCCATCGACATGGAATTCCATCTGTAGCTCCTTCGGTGCTCTTGGGGTGGAGTCAGTGTGCACCTTCCAACGATGTCAGGGTCAAGCGCCGGGCTGAACGAAAGGCAAGGCGCCGACAAAAAAACGGCAGCCACCTGTACCAGCGCGGCTGCCGTGGAGGAACGTCCCCGCCAGGGCGGGGCGTGGGTTGCACCGGGGCGCGCCCGGGCAACCCGGTGTTGCCTTAGAACTTCCAGGTAGCGCCGAAGTACAGCTGGCGGCCTGCATAGGTATTGGAGACCAGGCGTGCCTTGGTGTCGCTTCCCAGGTGCACGCGCTGCTCGGACTTGGTGGCATTGATCACCGAGGCGGTCAGGGTCCAGTCCGGGGTCAGGTTGTAGGCCACGTTCAGGTCCAGCTGGTCATACGGCTCGGTGTAGACGGTGAGGCCATTGTTGAGCCCACCGACCACCTGGCCGCGACGGTTGAACGAGGCGCGCGCGAGGAACTTCTCGTTCTCGTAGAAGACCGTCACGTTGGCCTGGTTCTTGGCGCTGCCGACCAGCGGCGAGGAGCCGATTTCCTGCCCGTCCAGAACAATGGAAGCCAGGTTGGTGTCGTTGTAGGTGTAGTTGGCCTGCACGCCGAAGCCGAAATCGAAGGTGTACTGGCCATACAGCTCGACGCCCTGCGACACACCATCGCGGCCATTGGCCTGGGTCTCGTAGCGCTGCACGTTCACCGCTTCACCGTTGATGACCATGGGCGTGTCGCGCACCACCGGCAGGGTGAAGTTGTCCACGTTCTTGCGGAACAGGCTGACGCCGGCGACCGCGCCAGGCTGGAAGTACCACTCCAGGCCCAGGTCGAACTGGGTGGCCTTGAACGGCTCCAGCTGCTTGTTGCTGCCCTGGCCGACCCAGCCTGCGGTCGATGCGCCACCGGCAACGCGGCGATCATTGACGTACTCCTCGCTGTAGTAGCTCAGCGCGCCCGGTGCTGCGATATCGGTGTAGCCAGGGCGGGCGATCACCTTCGATGCGGCACCACGCAGCACCAGCGTGTCGGTGATGTCCCATGCAATGTTGAAACTCGGCAGCACGTCGGTGTAGGTGCGGTCCACGCCGATCAGGCTGTAGGTCTTGCTCTGCGCCAGGTCATGCGGCAGGCGCACGAAGCCGCTCTCACAGCTGTAGGTCGGGTAGGCCGCAGCGGCGGGGTCGGTGCACGCCATCGGCGCGCCGGACGCGTTGTCCAGGAAGTAGTCGTTGAACTTCTCGATCGAGTCGGAAGACTGCGCGAACTGCTTGGTGCGCACCACACGCACGCCGACATTGCCGCGCAGGCGCTCGGTGCGGAAGTTGGCCTGGAAGTAGCCGGAGTAGATCTTCTCGTTGACGTTGTAGACGAAGTCTTCCTCGGTACGGTTGTGCGAACCACCGTAGGTCTTGTTCAGATAGTCGATGTACGCCGGGTAGTTGATGCCCGGGAACACGTTGGCATTGAAGCCACCGGCAATGTTGCTGATCGGGTTCGACAGGAAGAAGCCGGGCTGCGCATCGCCGGCAGTCGGATCGCAGCCACTCTGGTAGCGGCTGTTGTCATAGTCGGCCGGGTCACGGCCCGGGCATACCCAGTAGGTGTTGCCGGTGTTGCGGTGGACCTTGCCATCACGGTACTTGGCACCGAACTGGATCGAATCCAGCCAACCGGACTCGAACAGCTTGGTCACGTCGGCCTGGAAGTAGTTCTGCTTGACCTCGGTGCGCTTCCACGACGAATCGGTCGAGCCGGTGTCGACTTCGGCGATGCCGTTCATCAGCTGCTGCTGCAGGTCGGGCGAGAAGGTGGCAGACGGCGTGCCGGTCAGGTCCCATGCGCTGTACTGGTTACCGGACAGGTAGTCGTTGCCGACCTTGCGGCGCGGCTTGGCCGACATGCGGAAGTTCATCGACGGACCACCTTCAGACCAGGTGCGGCCACCGGTGAACGAGGCCTTCCACAGCGGGCTGATGTCCCAGTTGATGGTCAGGTCGGCGGTCTGCGACAGCGCCTTTTCCTTGCTGTAGCCACCGGTCAGCTGCGGTGTCGGAATCGTGCAGTCGTCCGGGCCCCAGCCGCCGGGCTTGAGGCCGGCGGCCTTGGCCTGGTCTTCGCTGCAGTAGTAGGTCTTTCCGGCCAGCTTTTCGAACTGGGCACCGGTGACGGTGTTGCCGCTGGGGTCGAAATCCAGGCCGTTGAGCAGGCGGCCGCCGGCCCAGTTTCCATCGCCGTTGAAGCGGGCCATGCTCCATTCCGGAATCTTCAGCATGTTCTGGGTGTAGTCACCCTGCAGCTCGAAGCGGAAGTAGTTGGCGGTCATCGTGACGTTGTCGACCGGCTTGAACTGGAAGGTCAGCTGGCCGCCCTTGCGCTCGCGCTTTTCTTCCTTCACGGCGAAGTTGACCGAGGTCGGCATGAAGAAGTCGCTGTAGTTGCCGCCGGTCTGGTTGTTGAAGCCGGACTTGCCCCACCAGTAGTGGATGCCGTCCTGCTGCTGCACATTGCCATAGGCGTCGCGTGCCTTGCCGGCCCCGTACCACTGGTAGTCCTCGGTGCTGGCTTCCATGGTACGGGTCGTGCGCTTCTGCTGCGTCACGCCGACCAGCACGCCGAAACGCTCATCCTTGCTGTGCCACGAATACAGGGCCGAGGCCTGCGGGTCGATATCGTGGTGGGTATCGGAGGAGGTGCCCTCGAGCGTGACGAAGCCCGAGTTGGACTCCATGTCCAGCGGACGGCGGGTGTGCAGGATGACCGTGCCGCCGATGCCGCCTTCGTCGATGCGTGCTTCCGGCGACTTGAACAGCTCGGCGCTGGACAGCATGTTCGACGGCAGCAGGGTGTAGTTGAACGAACGGGTGGCTTCGTCGTTGGTTTCCGACGTGGCCACGTAGTTGCCATTCAACTGGGTCAGGGTCAGGTCCGGCGCAAGGCCGCGCACGCTGACACTCTTGCCTTCACCACCGCTGCGGGTGATGACCACGCCGGGCACGCGCTGCAGTGCGTCGGCCACGTTCTTGTCGGGAAACTTGCCGACGTCCTCGGCAGTGATCACTTCGACAACGGCGTTGGCGTCGCGCTTCTGCTCAAGGCTCTTTTCGATGGCGTAGCGGTAGCCGGTGACCTGGACGCTGTCCAGGTTGGTGGCTTCCTGCGAGCCGGTGGTGGTTGCCTGCTGCGCGGCGGCGCCGGCCGGAACGACGGCGGCGGCCAGGGCCAGCGCGATGGCCAGCGACAGTGCGTCCTGGCCATGCGTACGTGTTGAATGCTTCATTCCCATCTCTCCCTCTCTCCTGGATTGATCCGGTGACGTGGCACGGACAACTTGAATCGATCTAATTTGAAGTGACATTGTCGCTATCGCCATGCAGTGGCAGTTGCACCGTGCGCGTGGCCTGGTACGTCCTGTTGCCGCTCCCCCAACTCCCGGCCATCGCAATGTCGGCTTGGATCGATCTAAGCGATGGGCGGGCGTTTTTTAGCATGGGTCGCCCGTGGGCGCATGCTGCTCCGCAATATGGTACTGGCGTGGCGAAGGGATGACGGTTTGCTGAAAACAGTGAAATCGTTTTCGTGCGCAGGGGAGGGTGGGTCGGGAGGGCTGCGCCCTGCACCCGCGGTGTGCCGGCCGCTGGCCGGCAACAACCCAAAGCCAAAGCCAAAGCGGCTCTGGTTTTCTGCTGGTTTGGCGGGGCGGTGTGGGCTGGCAGGACACGCCGTAAACCCCCCTTCCGGGGTCCGGCCCAGCCGCTGGCGGCTGTGCGTTCGGGCGCTTGCGAAGCAGTGCTTCGCAAGCAAAGCGCCCTCACCCCTGGGGCTCGATGGCGCCATCCATGGCGCCAACGGTCCTGCCAGCCCACACCGCCCCACCTTTGACAGTTTCCCGGTGACGGTTGGACTGATCCTGGAACGACATGGGGTCCTGGGGCCAGATCCGTTTTCCTTTGGAAAACGGATCTGACCCCAATCGATTTCGTTATCTGACAGAGATTCATCCACGCATGGCGTGGATCTACAGATCGCGGGACTCTGTCGAAGGCGGGGTGGGTCCGGTTGCGGGGGCGTGAGCCGCATGGATGCGGCGACCGAGCTTACATGGACGTACTTGCAGCGTCCCCCGTAACCGGACCCACCCCGCCATCCCACGGACAGCCGGCTTTTGCTGTTGCTGTTGCTCCAGCTCGAAGCAGGTGCAGGGCGCAGCCCTGCCGAACACCCCCTCTCATGCTGCGCCGCAGAATGCATTCGGCTGAAGCCGCATGCTCTACTTGAATCGATCTAAATCCACGGTCTGGTGGGTCGGGCGTCATTCCAGGGGGAGCTCTCTGCCGGTCACGGCGGGACTCAGCGGAACGGTGCCGAACGATCCCGGCCGTCTGCCTCCGCGTCATCGACTACAGGAACCCGACATGCGTCCAGTGCCGTCCGCTCCCGCCGTCCCATTGTCCTCCCGCCCGCTGGCGCGCTTGGCCTGTCTGCTGGCATTTTCGGCCATGCCGATGCTGCTGCAGGCCGCACCGGCGGCGCTGGAGCGCGAGGTCAACACCTTCATCGGCAGCAAGGACGACGGCAATACCTTCCCCGGCGCATCGGCACCGTTCGGCCTGATCCAGGTCAGCCCGATCGGCAGCCACTATTCCGGCTGGCGCTACGACGACGAGAAGATCCGCGGTTTCGGCCACTCCTTCATCTCCGGCGCCGGTTGCTGGGAGCAGGGCGGGCAGGTGTCGATCCTGCCGGTCACCGGCAGCATCGGTCCGGGCGGCGATTTCGATACTGCTGACGCCAAGAACTTCAACCACAAGACCTATGCCGCTTCGTACACGCATGACGGCGAGATCGGCCAGGCCGGCTATTACAAGGTGCGCCTGACCAGCTACGGCGGCATCGACGCCGAGGCCACCGCGCGTACGCGTGCCGCGGCCGAGCGCTACACCTTCAGCCAGCGCCAGGGCGAGGGCCACGTGCTGGTCAACGTCGGCCAGGCCAACGAACGCCACTCGGTGATCGGCAGCGTGGTCGATGTGGTCGGCGACCGCGTGGTCGAGGGCAAGCTGGTCACCAAGAGTTTCTGCGGCGGCCATCAGTACACCACCTGGTTCCGCATCGAGTTCGACCGCCCGTTCAAGGCGCATGGCACCTGGGGCGAGGGCGGCGGCCTGCCGGGCGCGCGTCACAGCATGGAAGGCGAACAGAAGCCGAACGGTGCCTGGCTCAGCTTCGACCTGGCCAAGGGCCAGTCGGTAACGGCGATCACCGCGATATCGCACGTGGATGCCGAGGGCGCGCGCATCAACCTGCGCGCGGAAGGCATGGAGGGCGGCGCGCTGCTCGGTTTCGACCGGATGCGCGCGCTGTCCCAGCAGTCGTGGCGCGAGCAGCTGGGCCGGGTGCGCGTGCAGGGCGGCACCGCCGACGACCGCGCTGTGTTCTACAGCGCGGTCTACCACGCGCTGCTGCAGCCGATGACCGGCAACGACGCCGACGGCCGCTACCGCGGCTATGACGATGGCATCCACCGTGCCGATGGCTGGACCTACTACGAGTACTTCTCGCTGTGGGATACCTACCGCGCGCAGAACCAGTGGCTGGCACTGACCCGCCCGGACGTGGCGCGCGACATCGGCCGTACCCTGCTGGCGATCGACGAGCAGGGCGGCTGGCTGCCGCGCTGGGGCTATGCCAACTTCGAGACCAACATCATGACCGGCGATCCGGTCACCCCGTTCATGGTCGACCTGTGGCGCTTCGGTGCGCTCAAGGGCCGTGAATCGCAGGCCTGGGATGCGCTGCGCCGCAATGCCTTCGGCACGCCGCCGCTGAACTCACGCATGGCCGGCCGTTCCGGCAACCCGACCTACCTGGACAAGGGCTATGTGGTCTACGACCGCGCGTTCCCGTCCAAGGGCATGGACGTCGATCCGCACCACGGCGGTTCGGCAACGCTGGAATACGCACTGGCCGACTGTGCGCTTTCGCAGATGGCCGATGGCCTCGGCCATGCGCAGGACGCGGCGACGCTGCGTGAGCGCGGCCGCAACTGGCGCAAGGTGTGGGACCCGCAGGTGCGCGACGCCGAGACCGGCTTCACCGGTTTCCCGCGCCCGCGCACCGAGGATGGCCAGTGGTACACCCCGGCCGATGGCCACTACAGCCCGCGTTCGCACCACGGTTTCCATGAAGGCACGGCGTGGCAGTACCAGTGGCTGGCGCAGCAGGACGTGCCGGGGCTGGTCGAAGCGATGCAGGGCCGCGAACAGGCCGGCCGCCGCCTCGACGCATTCTTCGCGATGGACGCGCTGCAGGCCGATCCGCTCAACGCCGCCCGCAAGGAGTGGGTGGTCGGGCCGTACAGCTACTACAACCAGTTCCGCTACAACCCGAACAACGAGCCGGACCTGCACTCGCCGTGGCTGTACACGCTGATCGGCCAGCCGTGGAAGACCGCGGCCGTGGTGCGTGCCGCGCAGCAGTTGTTCACCAACGCGCCCAATGGCGTGACCGGCAATGACGACCTCGGCACGATGTCGGCCTGGTATCTCTTCAGCGCCATCGGCGTGTACCCGGCGGTGCCGGGCAGCGGCCAGTTCCTGCTGCACACCCCGCGCTTCAGCAAGGTGGAACTGGACATGGGCAATGGCCGGACGCTGCGCATCGACGCGCCGGGTGCCGATGGCCGCCGCCTGCAGTACGTTCAGGGCGTGCAGGTCGATGGCCAGGCGCATGCGCCGGTCTGGCTGGACTGGAACCAGCTGCAGCAGGGCCCGCGCCTGCAGTTCGCGCTTGACGCGAAGGCGCCGGAGCAGGGCTGGGGTACGGCGGTGAAGGACCTGCCGGTGTCCTGGTGCGCGGCACCGGGCAGCCAGCTGCGCTGAGCCGGACTGTGCCGTTCGCGGTGACCCAGCGAACGGCACGGCACGACACGGCCCTGATCCATTAGGCTTGAGCCTCCAGCGGAGTCCGGGAAGACGATGAACGACAACGGCAGCAGTCCCAGCAAGCGCGCCGGCAAGGCAGTGACGGTGACCGACATCGCGCGTGCCATCGGCGTGTCACGGGCGACCGTGTCGCTGGTGTTGCGCGGCAGCCCGCTGGTCAACGTCGATACCCGTGCCAAGGTCGAGGCCGAGCTGCGCCGGCAGCGCTATGTCTACAACCGCGCTGCCGCCAACCTGCGTCGACGTACCTCGTCGAGCATCGCGCTGGTGATCAACGATCTTTCCAACCCGTTCTTCGCCGAATTCGCGTCCGGCGTGGACGAGGCGCTGGGCGGACGCGGTTACGTGACCCTGCTCGGCAGCACTGGCGAATCGCCGGAGCGCCAGCAGGCCGTGCTGTCCACGTTGATGGAGCACACCCCCGCCGGCCTGATCCTGTCGCCGGCCGAGGGCAGCGATACCGTGCAGTTGCGACAGGCACTGGGTGCCAATGCCAACGTGCTGCTGTTCAACCGCGAGCTGGAAGGGGCCGACTGGGATTTCCTGACCCTGGACAACCAGCACGGCGCCTATCTGGCCACGCGCCACCTGATCGAGCGCGGACATCGCCAGATCGCCTTCTTCGGCGGCCACGCCGCTTCCAGTTCCTGCCACCAGCGCCGTGCCGGTTTCCAGCAGGCGCTGGCCGAGGCCGGTCTGTCGCTGCCGCCGGGCTGGATGATCGAGTCGGCACCGAACCGCCTGGAAGCCGCAGCGCGCACCGATGAGCTGTTTGCCGATGGCCATCGGCCGAGTGCGGCGGTCTGCTACAACGACACCGTCGCGCTGGGCCTGATGCTGGGCTTGAATTCACGGGGCATCCGTCCGGGAGGTGACTTTGCCGTTACCGGCTTCGACGATATTTCCGAGGCTGCGGTGGCGGTGCCGCCGTTGACCACGCTCACCGCCGATCCGCGCGAGCGGGGCCGGCAAGCTGCGGCGCTGCTGCTGCAACGACTGGACGAACCGGACGCGCCGCCACGGCGCACGGTCGCGCCGGTGCAGTTGCGCATCCGCGAAAGCAGTGCCGCACGACCGAACTGATTTATTCCATACACCCCTTCCACGCAACAACGACCTTCCGCGCATCGAGGCGCGTACCGCATGCCGATCTCCGCAACGCCCCGTCCAACGGGATCTTCGGGCAACGCACCTGCCGTCACCAACGGCAAGGCGCTGGCCGTGGTCACCACGATCTTCTTCATGTGGGGCTTCCTGACCTGCCTCAATGACATCCTGATCCCGCACCTGAAGGCGGTGTTCGAGCTGAACTACGCCAAGGCGATGCTGGTGCAGTTCACCTTCTTCGGCACCTATTTCCTGATGTCGCTGCCGGCGGGTCGGCTGGTGGCGGCGCTGGGCTACAAGAAGGGCATCGTGGCCGGCCTGGTGATTGCCGGTATCGGTGCGCTGGGCTTCTGGCCGGCGGCCGAGCTGCGCGTGTATGGCGCCTTCCTGGGCGCACTGTTCGTTCTGGCCACCGGCATCACCGTGCTGCAGGTTGCTGCGAACCCCTACGTCGCGCTGCTGGGCCCGGAGCAGACCAGCTCCAGTCGCCTGACCCTGGCGCAGGCACTGAACTCGCTGGGCACGGCCATCGCCCCGATCTTCGGCGGCATGCTGATCCTGTCCAACACGGTGAAGAGTGCCGATGACATCGCGGCACTGCCGGCCGCCGAACAGCTGGCCTACCGTGCCGCCGAGGCGCAGGCCGTGCAGGGCCCCTACGTAGGCCTGGCCGTTGCGCTGGTGCTGCTGGCGCTGTTCGTATACCTGTTCCGCCTGCCGGCACTGAGCGACGCCACCGAGCAGGCCGACCAGGGCCACCACCACAGCTACCTGGATGCGCTCCGCAAGCGCCACCTGCTGCTGGGTGTGCTGGGCATCTTCTTCTACGTCGGTGCCGAAGTTTCGATCGGCAGCTTCCTGGTCAACTACCTGTCGATGCCCAACATCGGCGGCTTCAGCGAGCAGGAAGCCACGCATTACGTGTCGGCCTACTGGACGATGGCGATGATCGGCCGCTTCGCCGGCTCGGCGCTGCTGGCGCGCTTCTCGCCCAGCCGCCTGCTGGCGATCTTCGCGCTGGTCAACGTGGGGCTGCTGGTCACGACCATGCTGACCTCCGGCAACATCGCGCTGTACTCGGTGGTGGCGATCGGCCTGTTCAATTCGATCATGTTCCCGACCATCTTCGCGCTGAGCATCGAGCGCCTGGGCCCGCTGACCAACAAGGGTTCCAGCCTGCTGATCATGGCCATCGTCGGCGGTGCGGTGGTGCCGTACCTGCAGGGCGTGCTGGCCGACCACATCGGTGTGCAGGCCAGCTTCATCCTGCCGCTGCTGTGCTACGGCTACATCATTTTCTACGGACTGGTCGGCGCACGTACGCCGGCTTCCGCAACGCAGGGAGGCTGAGTCCGGAATGGGTTCCATCGTTTGCTTCGGCGAAATTTTGATCGATCTACTAGCGCAGCCGCCGGCCTCGGCCGATACGCCGCGGGCGTTCCTGCAGTACGCCGGCGGTGCGCCGGCCAACGTTGCCGTGGCCGCTGCGCGGCTGGGCGCGAAGACCCAGTTCGTCGGCATGCTCGGCCGTGACATGTTCGGTGACTTCCTGGCCGACAGCCTGGTCGAGCACGGCGTGGGCACGGAGTACATCGTGCGTACCGATGCGGCGAAGACCGCGCTGGCCTTCGTCGCCCTCGACGCCAGTGGCGAGCGCAGCTTCAGCTTCTACCGCCCGCCGGCCGCCGACCTGCTGTTCCGTGACAGCGATTTCCAGGCCGCCTGCCTCGACAGTGCGCAGTGCTTCCACGTCTGCTCCAACAGCCTGACCGAGCCGGGCATCGCCGAGGCGACCTTTGCCGGCATGGACCGTGCACGTGCGGCCGGAGCGGTGGTCAGCCTCGATCTGAACCTGCGTCCCGCGCTGTGGCCGGCGAACGAGGATCCGACGCCGCGCCTGTGGCAGGCGCTGGAACGCGCCGATCTGGTCAAGCTGTCGCGCGAGGAACTGGACTACCTGGCCGCGCCGCTGGGCAGTGACGGCGAGGCGACGGTGCTGCGGCGCCTGCTGGCCGCGCAGGCGCGCTGGGTCATCGTCACCGACGGTGCGGCCACGCTGCACTGGTACACCCGCGACAACCACGGCACGGTCACCAGTTTCCGCGTGGCCACGGTCGACACCACGGCTGCTGGCGATGCCTTCGTCGGTGGCGTGCTGGTCGGCCTGCTGGAGCGCGGTGGGGCGGGCGCTGGTTTCGCTGCGTTCTGCCAGGACCCGGAGGCGATCACCGCCACGCTGCGTTTCGGCGCCGCCGTGGGGGCGCTGGCTGTTACCCGCAAGGGCGCGTTCGCCGCAATGCCCTCGCTCGATGAAGTGCAGCAGCTGCTGCAGGCCCAGGACATTACCGCATGAGCACCTCGCCCGATTTCCGTTCGCCCGCGTTCCTGCGCGCGCACATCGCCGATACCATGGCGTTCTACCATCCGCGCTGCATCGATCCGGACGGCGGCTTCTTCCACTACTTCCGGGATGACGGCAGCGTCTACGATGCCAGCCACCGCCACCTGGTGAGCAGCACGCGCTTCGTCTTCAACTACGCGATGGCCTACCGCGAATTCGGCAATGCTGAATACCGCGAGGCGGTCGAGCACGGCGTGCGCTACCTGCGGGACGTGCACCGCAACCCGGCCACCGGCGGCTATGCCTGGACCCTGCGCGACGGCAAGGTCGAGGACGACATGAACCACTGCTACGGCGTGGCGTTCGTGCTGCTGGCCTACAGTTGCGCGCTGAAGGCCGGTATCGAACAGGCGCGTGTGTGGATGGACGAAACCTGGCAGCTGCTGGAAGCGCGCTTCTGGGAGCCACAGCACGGCCTGTACAAGGACGAGGCCGATGGCCAGTGGAACTTCACCGGCTATCGCGGCCAGAACGCCAACATGCACATGTGCGAGGCGATGCTGGCGGCGTTCGAGGCCAGTGGTGAGCAGCGCTATGTCGAGCGTGCGCTGCAGCTAGCCGACAACATGACCCGCCGCCAGGCGGCCAAGGCCGGCGGGCTGGTCTGGGAGCACTACGATGAGAACTGGGAAATCGACTGGGACTACAACCTGGACGACCCCAAGCACCTGTTCCGCCCATGGGGCTTCCAGCCCGGCCACCAGACCGAGTGGGCCAAGCTGCTGCTGATCCTCGATCGCCACGTGCAGGCCGACTGGCTGGTGCCGACCGCGCAGCACCTGTTCGATGTGGCTGTGGCGCGCAGCTGGGACGAGGCGCGCGGTGGCTTGTACTACGGTTTCGCACCGGAAACGCGCCGACAGGCGGGCATGGACGGTGCGCCGATCGGTGGCGACAGCTTCGTCTGCGACGACGACAAGTATTTCTGGGTGCAGGCCGAAACGCTGGCCACCGCCGCGCTGATGGCCAAGCGCACCGGCGACGACCGCTACTGGCAGTGGTACGAACGCATCTGGGCCTACGCGTGGGAGTACTTCGTCGACCACCAGTACGGTGCCTGGTTCCGCATCCTTGATGCCGACAACCGCAAGTACAGCGACGAGAAGAGCCCGGCTGGCAAGGTGGATTACCACACCATGGGTGCGTGCTACGAAGTGTTGAACGTGGTGCGCTGAAGATCGTTCGAAGGCAGTAGTGCCAGGCCATGCCTGGCAATCCGGAATCGGCAGCGCCGGGCGACGCCCGGCGGAAAAACAGGAGCTCCGCGTGCATCGTCTTTCCCTCGTTGTCCGTCTGCTCCTGCTGCTGATCGCAGTCTCCGCCTTCCCGGCAACTGCAGCCCCGCTGCAGGCGCGATGGGAATTCCGCATGCTGCCCGGCGATGCGCAGGGCGCCGCCCACCCGGGCCTGCAGCAGTGGCGTGCGGCGAAGGTGCCGGGCAGCGTGCACACCGACCTGCTCGCCCACGGGCTGATCCGCGATCCGTACGTCGGTGCGCCTGAGGCAGAGCTGCAATGGATCGGGCTGGCTGCCTGGGAGTACCGCGCCCGCTTCGACGTGGATGCGGCGACACTGGCCAAGCCCAATGCCGAGCTGCGCTTCGACGGGCTGGATACCTATGCCGAAGTCAGCCTCAACGGCAGGCCGCTGCTGCACGCGGACAACGCGCACCGCACCTGGCGTGCGCGCGTGGACGGGCGCCTGCGCGCGAATGGCAATGAACTGCAGATCGTGTTCCGTTCGCCGATCCGCACACTGCTTCCCGGTGTACAGGCGATGCCGCACAAGATCGCTGGCAATTACCCGTCGCCGTATGGCGATGAGCCCAAGGAAGCGATGGTCGGCAACTTCGCGCGCAAGCCGGCCTATCACTTCGGCTGGGACTGGGGCCCGCGCTATGTCACCGCCGGCGTGTGGCGCGGGGTCGACCTGCAGGCCTGGGATGCGCACCGCCTGACCGATCTTGCCGTGCGTACCGATGCATTGAGCGCGGAGCAGGCGAAGCTGGCCGTGCTGCTGGAGATGGAGCAAGGCGCAGCGGCCGGTTCTGCGGTGGTGAATGTCGATGTGCGCGATCCGCAGGGTCGCAGCGTGGCCCAGGTGCAGCGCACGGTGCTGCTGAAGCCCGGCCAGAACGCCGTCGAAGTACCGGTCGAACTGGTCAAGCCGCAGCGCTGGTGGCCGGTCGGCCACGGTGCACAGGACCGCTACACCGTGCAGGTCCGCCTGGATGATGGCGCCGATGCAGCGCTGGTGCGCGAGCAGCGTATCGGCCTGCGCACGGTTGAACTGCGCCGCGAGGAAGACGGCAAGGGCGGGCAGGGCTTCGCTTTCGTCATCAACGGCGTGGAGATCTTCGCAAAGGGCGCCAACGTCATTCCGTTCGATGCCTTCCCCGCACGGGTCGACGCCGCGCGCCTGCGCCAGGTGCTGACCGCCGCACGCGACGCCAACATGAACATGCTGCGCAACTGGGGGGGCGGCTACTACGAGGACGATGCCTTCTTCGACATCGCCGACGAACTGGGCCTGCTGGTCTGGCAGGACTTCATGTTCGGTGGTGGCATGCAGCCGGGCTACGATCCGGCCTTCCGTGCCAGCGTGGTGGCCGAGGCACGCGACAATGTGCGCCGGCTGCGCCATCACCCCAGCATCGTGCTGTGGTGTGGCAACAATGAGGAAGAAACCGCATGGAAGGACTGGGGCCACGGCCGTGACCTGAAGGCGGCCGACCCGGCGTTTGCGGCAAAGGTCTGGCAGGGTTACGTCGATCTGTTCGGCAACGACCTGCGCCAGGTGGTGGGCGAGGAGGGGCTGGGCGTACCGTACTGGTCCAGCTCGCCCAGCAACGACCTTGACGAAAAAGCCAACGACTCGACCCGTGGCGACAAGCACTACTGGCAGGTCTGGGGCAATCCGGCGCTGCCGGTTCAGGCTTACCTGCGCGAGACGCCGCGCTTCATGTCCGAGTACGGCCTGCAGGCATGGCCGTCGGTGGCCACCGTGGACCAGATCGCCACCCGCGCCGAGCAGCGCATCGACAGCCCGGTGATCCGCGCGCACCAGAAATTCATGGCCGGCGAGGGCAACAGCCGCCTGCTGCACTACATCGAACTGGGCTACGGCACGCCTAAGGACTTCGAGGACTTCGTCTACCTCAGCCAGGTGATGCAGGCCGATGGCATCGCGCTGGCCGCGTTGCACCATCGCGCCTCGCGGCCGTACACGATGGGCTCGCTGTACTGGCAGCTCAACGACGTCTGGCCGGGTGCTTCATGGTCCAGCGTGGACTACTTCGGTCGCTGGAAGGCATTGCACTTTGCCGCGCGGCGCTTCTTCGCGCCGATCACGCTGGCGGCATTGCGTGATGAGGGCAGTACGCGGGTGCGCCTGATCAATGATGGCGCTGCCGCAGATGCACGTTGGCGGCTGCGGGTGATGGATGTGGATGGCAAGGTGCTGCGTCGTCGCGAGGACGCGGTGACGTTGACGGCGGCGGGCGTCACCTCGATTGGTGATTTCCGCGATGCCGAGCTGCTGGCCGGTGCCGATCCGAAGCGCACGGTGGCCGTGTTCGAGCTGCTGCAGAACGGGGCGGTCAGTGCCCGCCAGGTCGTCGGATTCCTCGAAGCCAAGGACCAGGTGTTGCCGCGGCAGAAGCTGAAGGCCACCCTGTCCATCGAAGGCGATCACTATCGTCTACGCCTGGAAAGCGCGGCTTACGTGCGCGCGACGTGGATCGATTTCGGCGCGCTGGATGTGCAGGTCGAAGACAACCTGCTGGACCTGCTGCCGGGCGAGACCCGGGACATTGCGGTGCGCGGCCCGGTGGACCTGACTGCCCTGCGCGAAGCAATGAAGCTGAAGACCCTCAACGATCGTTGAGGGCGGCGTATCCCGCATTGGCAGGTGCCAACCTGGGTTGGCACACCCGGAACATGCCAACCAAGGTTGGCATCCACCAGACGCGGAGCCGGGCAGGTGTGGACCGCTGGTCCGCCCACCTCGATCGTTGAGGGCGGCACATCCTGTTTTGGTAGGTGCCAACCTTGGTTGGCACACCCCGAACATGCCAACCAAGGTTGGCATCCACCAGACGCGGAGCCGGGCAGGTGCGGACCGTTGGTCCGCACACCTTGATCGTTGAGGGCGGCACATCCTGTTTTGGTAGGCGCCAACCTTGGTTGGCACACACCGAACATGCTAACCAAGGTTGGCATCTACCAGACGCGGAGACGGGCAGGTGCGGACCGTTGGTCCGCCCACCTCGATCGTTGAGGGCGGCACATCCTGTTTGGGTAGGTGCCATCCTTGGTTGGCACACCCCGAACATGCCACCCAAGGCTGGCATCTACCAGACACGGAGCCGGGTAGGTGCGGACCGTTGGTCCGCGCACCTCGATCGTTGAGGGCGGCACATGCTGTTTTGGTAGGTGCCAACCTTGGTTGGCACACCCGGAACATGCCAACCCAGGTTGGCATCCACCAGACGCGGAGACGGGTAGGTGCTGACCGTTGGTCCGCACACCTCTCTTCTTTACAGCTGGATCTGCTGGAAGTTCTCGACCCGCTCGTGGCCGTTGGCGGCCTGGCCGATGCGCGGCATCGGGTAGTCATCCAGGCGATCAATCAGGCGGGTCTGCAGGCCGGCTTCGCGGGCGGCGTCCAATTCCTCCACCACATCGGACAGGAACACGATCTCGCCGGCCGGCACGCCGATCGCCTGCACGATGCGGTGGTAGCTGTCGGCCTCGCGCTTGCCACCGATCTCGGTATCGAACCAGCCCGACACCAGCGGGCTGAGGTCACCGGCATCGCTGAAACCGAAGAACAGCTTCTGCGCCGGCACCGAGCCGGAGGAGTACACGTACAGCGGCAGGCCGGCAGCGTGCCAGCCCTTCAGCACCGGCGCCACTTCCGGGTAGAAGTGCGCGGTGTAGTCGCCGCGGCGGTAGCCTTCATCCCAGATCAGGCCCTGCAGCGCCTTCAGCGCGGTGTGCTTGCGGTCCTGGTCGATCCAGCCCTGCAGCGTCTCGGCGACCAGGCTGTCCTGGCAGGCGCCGCCGATCTCGGTAGCCACCGCGTCCAGCCAGCGGCGGACCTCCGGCTGCTGGCCATGTTCGGCGACGAACGCCGGCAAGGCCTTGCGGGCATAGGGGAACAGCACGTTCTTGACGAACGAGATGCTGCTGGTGGTGCCTTCGATGTCGGTCAGGATGACGCGGGGCTGCATGGATCAGGACGCCTGGGTAGGTACGTAACGGGGGAACTTCTGCGCGATGTCGGTGCCGGTGAAATGACCCACCCAGCCGTCCGGCTCGGTGAAGAAGCGGATCGCCACGAAGCTCGGTTCATCGCCCATGTCGAACCAGTGGGTGGTGCCATCGGGCACGGCGATCAGGTCGTCCTTCACGCACTCGATCTCATAGACCTTGTCACCCACGTGCAGGGTGAACAGGCCGGAGCCTGCGACGAAGAAGCGCACCTCGTCTTCCTTGTGGAAGTGCTCGTCGAGGAACTTCTTCCGCAGCTCGGCGCGGTTGGGGTTGTCCGGGGCGATCGAGGCGACGTCCACGCTCTTGAAGCCGCGCTCGGCGACCAGGCGGTCGATGTCCGCACGGTAGGCAGCGAACACTTCCTCCTGGCTGGCGCCCGGCGCGACTGGCGCGGTGGCCTGCCAGCGCTCGAAGGTGACGCCGATCTTCTGCAGTTCGGCAGCAATGACCGCGCCGTCCTGGGTGTCCAGCAGCGGCGATTCGGGGCGGGTGTCGTCGTAGATGCGCAGTCGGCTCATGGCGGCAGCTTGAACGTCTCGGGGGGAAGACAGGGTAGCAGGGTGGGGACGAGGCGCAGATTCCGGATCGGCATCTGCACCTGCGCACGGGTTCAGCCGCGCAGCTTGCGCAGTTCCAGTTCGCAGTGGAACAGGAATTCGAAGGCTTCCAGATGACGGCGCGCCTCGGCCATGTCACGGCCCCAGGCGTACAGGCCGTGGCCGTCGATCAGGTAGCCCCACAGGTTCTGGCGGTCGAGCAGATCATCGACCTGCTTCGAAAGCACGTTCATGTCCTGGGTGTTGGCGAACACCGGTACGTCGATGGCCATCTCGTGGGTGCTGTTGCCGGCGAAGGCCTTCAGCAGTTCGTAGCCTTCCAGGTGCACATGACCCTGCGGCGCGTACAGGCGCGAGGCAATGGTCTGCACCGGCGAATGGGTGTGCAGTACGCAGCCGATTTCCGGGAAGCGGCGGTACAGCTGGGTGTGCAGCAGGGTTTCGGCGGAGGGGCGCAACGGGCGGCCCACGGCCTGGCCGTCGAAGTCCACCACCATGATGTCGTCCTCGATCAGGCGGCCCTTGTCCTTGCCCGAGACGGTGATCGCGGCGTGGCGGTCGTCCAGGCGGTGGGAGAAGTTGCTGCTGGTGGCCGGGGTCCAGCCGGCCTGGGCCAGTTCGCGGACGTTGTCGATCAGCAGCTGGGCCAGTTCGCCCAGGCGGGCGGTGTCGTAGGGAAAGGTGGTGGTGTCCATGGACGGCATTTTACGTGATCCGGCCCGATGCTGGGCCCGCGCGGGTACCGCCTGCCTGCTGCGTGGGCAACGCGAAGCGGTGTGCTGGCAGGCGGCGCGCAGGGGTTGGATCGAGGCAAGCACAGCGCTGGCTGAATGGGGAGGGCAGCGCTCCCGCTGGAAGCGATTCCGGTCGTGGACAGCCCTCTTGCCGCGAAACATCATCGGATTGCCGCAGAAGTTCCGGCGAGCGCCAAGGAAAGGAGTACTTCGATGATCGCGCGCGCGATGGGGATGATGGGGGCGATTGGCATCATGCTTGCCAGCAGTGGCTGCACGATGGAATGGGTGAAGATGGATGCGGGTGCGCGGTCATTCGGCCCCGCCCATTCGAGTTGCAGGGCGCAGGCCGACGATCACTGGCCGGTCAGGAATGAAGTGGCCACGCGCACCGTCTACGAAGACCGCAAGGTGCCCTGCAGGCTTGATGAAGTCTGCGCCATTGACGGCAAGTACAACATGGTACCCATGCCGAAAGAGGAGAGTTACATCGTGGACGTCAATGCGTCCGACCGCAGCAGCGAGTTCAATGCCTGCATGGCCGGTGCCGGCTGGCAGCAGCAGCTCATCTGGTTCAATCGCCGCTAGGCGGAGCCGGCGCGGCGGACGGCAGCGGCTCGACCGGTTGCTGCTCAACGGACTCGAGGCAACAGTGGCCAGCGGAGAATGACGTGGCTCTGCGAACCGTTCAGGCGCTGAGGCTGGAGACGAGCAGGGGGCAGGACAAGAACACGTACGACGTGGACGGAAAGTACGAGCGCGTGCAGCGACCGGAAATCGAGAAGGATGAGGGAGATGGCTACGTGTATGCGACTGGCCGTTGCTGCGGGGCTTGCGCTGTTGACCGGCGGTTGTGCGACCGAATGGGCACGCTTCAGCGACCATGCCGATCCGCTGGATGAGTCGCGTTGGCACTGCAGGGCCGAAGCGAACGAGAAGTGGCCGGAGAAGATTGAGGTTGTCGAGCGCACCGAGGAGATCGAGGTGCTGACCGTCTGCAAGGAAGGCGAGACATGCGACGTGGATGGCAAATACAAGAAGATGCTGATGCCAAAGACCGAGCGCCACACCGTGGACGTCAACGCCAAGGAGAATCACGAGCACTTCATGGGCTGCATGGGCGGCGCAGGCTGGATACAGAAGACCATCTGGTTTGGCCGCAGATGATCATCGTCGGGCGCCCTGGTCGCTGGGAATGACCATCATCCACGCATGGCGTGGATCCACCGGATGCGCCGGGAGAGTGTCGAAGGTGGGGAGGGGTGAGGTTGCGGGGGCGTGAGCCGCATGGATGCGGCGACCGAGCTTACAGGGATGTACTTGCAGCGCCCCCCGCAATCTCGCCCCTCCCCGCCAAACCCTCAGACCCGCTGTTGCCGTTGCCGTTGCTCCGGCTTCAAAGGCGGGTGCAGGGCCGCAGGCCCTGCAATCCCTTTACTTCACCCGCAGGCGGCTGTGCCTGAAGCCGTAGCAGAAATAGATCACGAAACCGACGAACGTCCACACCCCCATCAGCATCCAGTTGTGCATCGTCATCGCCGACAGCAGGGCAAGGCAACTCAGCACGCCCAGACTGCAGATCAGCCACGCCATCGGCATGCGGAACGGGCGCGGCAGGTCCGGCTGGGTACGGCGCAGGATCAGCACGCCGGCGCAGACTGCGGCGAACGCGATCAGCGTGCCCATCGAGGTCAGCTCGCCGAGGATGTCCAGCGGGAACAGCGCCGCCAGCAGCGCGATGCCGATGCCGGTGATCACGGTGTTGATGTGCGGAGTGCGGTACTTCGGGTGGATCCTGGTGAACACCGGCGGCAGCAGGCCGTCGCGGCCCATGATCATGAAGATGCGCGGCTGGCCGATGATCATCACCAGCACCACCGAGGACAGGCCGACCAGCGCGCCGACCTCGACCACCCAGCGCAGCCAGCCCAGCTGCGGATGCGCGGCCACGGCAGTCACCACCGGCTCGTCGGTGCCGAGCAGCTGGAACGGCACCAGGCCGGTCATCACCGCAGCCATCGCGATGTACAGCACGGTGCAGATCACCAGCGACAGCATCATGCCGAACGGCATGTCACGCTGCGGATTCTTCGATTCCTGCGCCGCCACCGACACCGCTTCGAAACCGATGTAGGCGAAGAACACCATCGCCGCGCCACGCAGCACGCCTTCCATGCCGTACTTGCCGGGGCCTTCGTTGGCCGGGATGAAGGGCGTCCAGTTGCTGGTGTCCACGTACTTCCAGCCGACCACGATGACCAGCAGGATCAGGCCGGTCTTCAGCACGACCATTGCCATGTTCATCGCCGAGGACTTGCTGATGCCGACGTAGCACAGCCAGGTCAGCAGCAGTACCAGCGCAGCGGCCGGCAGGTTGGCGATCGCGCCGGTGGGGCGCAGCTGTGCATCGAGTGGGGCGCTGACCAGCGCCGCCGGTAGATGGATGTCGAACTGGCTGAGCAGGCTGAGGAAATAGCCGGTCCAGCTGACTGCGACCGCCGAGGCGGACACGCCGTACTCGAGCACCAGCATCCAGCCGATGAACCAGGCCGAGAGCTCGCCGAAGGTGGCGTAGGTGTAGGTGTAGGCGCTGCCGGAGACCGGCACCATCGAGGCGAACTCGGCATAGGCCAGTGCGCAGAAGGCGCAACAGATGGCGGCCAGTACGAACGACAGCATGATGGCCGGGCCAGCGTGGTTGGCGGCGGCCTGGCCGGTGATGACGAAGATGCCGCCGCCGATCACCGCGCCGATACCGAGGGCGGTCAGGCCCCAGGGGCCGAGGTGGCGGCGCAGGCTCAGGCCGTTGGCGTCTTCATGGGCGGCATGCGGGTGCTTGGTGGCCCACAGTTGCTTGAACATGTGTGGTGGTCTTGTCGAAGCGCGCCACGGGCGGCGCGCGGGGAAAACGGACGGGCCGGCGCGAGGCCGGCCCGTAGGCGGATCAGGGCGACTTGGCCAGCTTGCTGTTGCGGATGCCGTAGCCCAGGTAGATCAGCAGGCCGAGCAGGGTCCAGCCGACGAACAGGTGCCAGTGCACCACGAACGCCTGCCAGAACAGGAACAGGCAGGTGGCCGCGCCGAGCGGGCAGATGATCCACACCATCGGCACGCGGAACGGGCGGTGCAGGTCCGGCTTGGTATAGCGCAGCACCAGCACGCCGACGCAGACGGTGGCGAAGGCCAGCAGGGTGCCCATCGAGACGAGTTCGCCGAGCACGTTCAGCGGCACCAGGCCGGCCAGCGCGGCAGCGATCACGCCGACCACGATGGTGGCGACGTACGGGGTGCGGAAGCGGGCGTGGACCTTGCCGAAGAACTTCGGCAGCAGGCCGTCGCGGGAGATGGTGTAGGCGATGCGGGTCTGGCCCATCATCATCACCAGCACCACCGAGGACAGGCCGGCGATGGCGCCGATTTCCACGAACGTCTTCAGCCAGGACAGGGTCGGGTAGGGCTCCAGCGCGGTCGCCACCGGCTTGTCGGTGCCGAGCAGGTGGTACGGCATCATGCCGGTCAGCACCGCACAGACGATGATGTACACGATGGTGCACACCGCCAGCGAGCCGAGCAGGCCGATCGGCATGTTGCGCTGTGGGTCCTTGGTTTCGCCGGCGGCGGTGGAGACCGCGTCGAAGCCGATGTAGGCAAAGAACACGATGGTGGCGGCGCGGAAGATGCCGCTCCAGCCGAACTCACCCGGCACGCCGGTGTTTTCCGGGATGAACGGCTGCCAGTTGGCCGGGTCGATATGGGCCGCGCCGATGCCGATGAACAGGCAGATGACGGTGACCTTGATTGCCACGATGATGGCGTTGACGAAGGCCGACTGGGTCACGCCCACGTACAGCAGGCCGGACACCGCCGCCACGATCAGCACCGCCGGCAGGTTGAACAGCTTGCCGGAGGAGACGAACTCGCTGCCGGTCCAGGCGATGGGCGCGGCGCTGAGCAGGTCCGGGAACGGCATGTGCAAGGTGGTGGTGATGAAGCTGATCAGGTATGCCGACCAGCCCACCGCGACCGAGGCCGAGGCGAACAGGTACTCCAGCACCAGGCACCAGCCGATGAACCAGGCCATGCCTTCGCCCAGGGTGGCGTAGGAGTACGAATAGGCACTGCCGGAGACCGGCATCATCGCCGCGAACTCGGCGTAGCACAGGCCCGCCAGGGCACAGGCGAAACCGGCCAGCACGAACGAAAGCATCACCGCCGGGCCGGCATGGTTGGCCGCGGCCTGGCCGGTCAGCACGAAGATACCAGCGCCGATCACCGCACCCACGCCAAGCAGGATGAGGTGTTTAGCCGTGAGGGTCCGTTTCAACGTGGCTTCGCCGTCCAGGCTGCCTTCGATGGGTTCGCCGGCATCGACGTGCCCGGCCGGTTCAACCGGCTTGACCCTCAACAGAGCTTTCAGCATGCAGTACTTCCTAGTGATCGGATGGGGTGGGCCGCCGATACGTTGCCGGCAACCCTGGAATGGTGAAGGCCGCGCGAACGGCCCGCTGTACCTTAGCCAAAGCTGAAGCCAACGCACAAGCGCAATCGCAACAATGAACGGCGATAATGAGCAGTATTTTTCCAGACCGCCCCCATTCATGCGCCAGACCGCCGAAACCCTTGCCGTGCTTGACGATCGCCTGCGTGGCCTGCTGCGGGACTATGCCCGCCGTGAGCCTGCCCACGACGCACTGGCTGCCGAATTCGGCACATTGCTGGACGATCCGGAAGATTCGTTCCGCCGCGAGCGCCTGGCCGGCCACTTCACCGCCAGCTGCTGGCTGGTCAGTGCCGATGGCCAGCGCCTGCTGCTGACCCACCACCGCAAGCTGCAACGCTGGCTGCAGCTGGGCGGCCACGCCGACGGTGACCGCGACCTGGCCCAGGTGGCACTGAAGGAAGCCGAGGAGGAGTCGGGCCTGAGCGGCCTGGTGCTGGAAGATCCGGCCATCTTCGATCTGGACAAGCACTGGATCCCGGAGCGCAAGGACGTGCCGGGGCACTGGCACTACGACGTGCGTTTCGTGATCCGCGCGCTCGGTGGCGAGGCATTCGTGCCCAGCGAGGAGTCACTTGACCTGGCATGGCGGCCGGTGACCGAAGTCGCGGCCGACCCCGAATCGGATGAATCCATGCAGCGCATGGCGCGCCGGTGGTTGGCGCGCTAGCAACCTGTAGAGCCGAGCCGATGCTCGGCTCGATGCGGGCCGGAACCGCAGCCGAGCATGGGCTCGGCTCTACAAGTGCAAGGCGGGACGCGCGTCAATACAGAATGCGCGTCCGCAGCGTGCCCGGAATCGCGGCCAGTTCGTCGCGCACGGCGGCGGCCTGTGCCTCGCTGGCGGTGATGTCGATCACCACGTAGCCCACCTTCGGGTCGGTGCGCAGGAACTGGCCGTCGATGTTGACGTTGTGGCGCGAGAAGATCTCGTTGACCTTGGACAGCACGCCCGGCACGTTCTGGTGGATGTGCAGCAGGCGCAGGCTGTCTTCGTGTTCGGGCAGGGTCACTTCCGGGAAGTTGACCGCCGACAGGGTGCTGCCGTTGTCGCTGTAGCGCACCAGCTTGGCCGCCACCTCCACGCCGATGTTGTCCTGCGCCTCCAGCGTGCTGCCGCCCACGTGCGGGGTCAGGATCACATTGTCGTGGCGGGTCAGCGGCGATTCGAAGATATCGCCATTGCCCTTCGGCTCGACCGGGAACACGTCCAGCGCGGCGCCGCCGACGTGGCCGCTGGCCAGCGCCGCGTCCAGCGCATCGATGTCGACCACGGTGCCGCGCGCGGCGTTGATCAGGTGCGCGCCCTTGCGCATCTTCGCCAGCTCGGTGCTGCCGATCATCCACTGCGTGGACGGGGTCTCCGGCACGTGCAGGGTGACGATGTCGGCGCGGGCCAGCAGGTCGTCCAGGCTGGCCGCAGCACGCGCATTGCCCAGCGCCAGCTTGGTTTCCACGTCGTGGAAGATCACCTGCATGCCCAGCGATTCGGCCAGCACGCCGACCTGGGTGCCGATGTGGCCATAGCCGATGATGCCAAGGGTCTTGCCGCGCACCTCATGGCTGCCGCTGGCCGACTTCGACCAGCCGCCGCGATGGCACTCGGCATTCTTCTGCGGAATGCCACGGGTCAGCATGATGGCCTCGGCAATCACCAGCTCGGCCACGCTGCGGGTGTTCGAATAGGGCGCGTTGAACACCGGGATGCCGGCCAGCTCGGCCGCGTCCAGGTCGACCTGGTTGGTGCCGATGCAGAAGCAGCCCACCGCGATCAGGCGCTTGGCCTCGGCCAGCACCTCGGCGCTGAGCTGGGTGCGCGAACGGATGCCGACGATGTGCGCCTCGGCGATGCGCGCCTTCAGTTCGTCCTCGGGCAGTGCCTTGGTGTGTGCCTCGATCTGGCTGTAGCCGGCGGCGCTGAACACCTCCACGGCGGTCTGGCTGACCCCCTCCAGCAACAGCACGCGGATATCCTGCTTGGGGAACGAGGTCTTCTTCGGCGACATGGGGCGACACGGCCAGTGGGACAGGGGCTGACCACTATGCCAGATCGAAGCGCCCATGGTGCAGTGCGCAATTGGTTGCATCCGTAGCTATCTGCAGCGCGGCGGGGCTGGACGCTGGCGCGTGCCGCTGGCACGCTTGCCCGTTCTTCACGCACCGCGCTGGACCGCCATGACCGATTCCCGCATTGCCTCGCTGCAGCACGCCTGTCCCGGCCTGAAGCTGAAGACCGACCCGGCCGACCTGGAGCATTACGGGCGCGACTGGACCCGGCGCTGGACGCCGGCGCCGCTGGCGATCGCACTGCCGGCCACGGTCGAGGAAGTGCAGGCGGTGATGCGCTGGAGCGCAGGCGAGGGCGTGGCCGTGGTGCCGTCCGGTGGCCGTACCGGCCTCTCCGGTGGCGCGGTGGCTGCCAACGGCGAGCTGGTGCTCAGCCTGGAGCGGATGAACAAGGCGCTGGCCTACGACGCGGTCGATCGCACCCTGGTGGTGCAGGCCGGCATGCCGCTGGAGGCCGTGCACAACGCCGCGCTGGACCACGGCCTGATCTACCCGGTGGATTTCGCCGCGCGTGGTTCCTGCACGATCGGCGGCAACATCGCCACCAATGCCGGCGGCATCCGCGTGATCCGCTACGGCAACACCCGCGAGTGGATCGCCGGGCTGAAGGTGGTTACCGCCAGCGGCGAACTGCTGGAGCTCAACAAGGGCCTGATCAAGAACTCCAGCGGCTATGACTTCCGCCAGCTGCTGATCGGTTCGGAAGGCACGCTGGGCGTGATCGTCGAAGCGACGGTGAAGCTGACCGATCCGCCGCCGGCCAGTAACGTGATGCTGCTGGCGCTGCCCAGCTTCGAAGTGCTGATGCAGGTATTCGCCGCGTTCCGCGCGCGGCTGCAGCTGCAGGCCTTCGAATTCTTTACCGACCGGGCGCTGGAGCACGTGCTGGCGCATGGTGCGCAGGCACCGTTCGACGAGGTGCACCCGTATTACGTGGTCACCGAGTTCGCCGCCAACGACGAAGCGCAGGAAGCGGCGGCGATGGCGGCCTTCGAGGACTGCATGGGCAACGGCTGGGTCAGCGACGGCGTGATCAGTGCCAGCGATGCCCAGGCTGCCCAGTTGTGGCGCCTGCGCGAAGGCATCACCGAATCGCTGGCGCGCTACAAGCCCTACAAGAACGACGTCTCGGTGCGGATCTCGGCGATGCCGGCGTTCCTGGCCGAGACCCAGGCATTGATCGGGCAGGCCTACCCGCACTTCGATGTGGTGTGGTTCGGTCATATCGGTGACGGCAACCTGCACATCAACGTGCTCAAGCCCGATGACACCAGCGACGCCGATTTCGTCGCGCAGTGCGAGCAGGTGACCAAGCTGTTGGCGCAGGTGCTGGCCCGGTTCGATGGCAGCATCTCGGCTGAACACGGCATCGGCCTGGTCAAGAAGGGCTACCTGGACAGCACCCGCGGCCCGGCCGAGATCGCCCTGATGAAGGCGGTCAAACGTGCGTTCGATCCCCAAGCGCGGCTGAATCCGGGCAAGCTGTTCGACGTTTGAGCCGGGCAAATCCTTCACACACCCGTTACGCTCCACGCATCCTCACAACCGGCTTCGAACCGATGACCCGTCCGCTTCTGCTGCTCGCCCTGCTGTCCCTGCCGCTGGCCGGCTTCGCTTCCAGCTTCGCCGGCACCTCGGCCGGTTCCGCCACCGGTGCTTCCTCGGGATCCTCGGGCAGCAGCTCGGGTGACGACAAGGTGGTGCTGGCTGCACGCGACGATGCCGCTGCGTTCGTCGCCAGCGATGGCCAGATCCGTGGCGCCCGCCTGCAGGCCGCACTGGTGCACCTGCGTGAGCAGAGCGCTGCCGCGCAGCAGCAGAGCGACCTGGAACTGGCCCGCGCGCTGCTGGCGCGTTGATCCCGGGTAGTGCCGGCCGCTGGCTGGCAACGCCATGACATCTGCACGGAACGCAGCCAGGCATGGCCTGGCTCTACTGCTGGCCGTTCCGGCCGCACATGCCAGCGGAGACCTGCGCCTGGATCCGGAAGGGCTGAGCCCTGCACAGCAGCAGGTGGCGATGCAGACCCTGGCCGACGTGCAGTCCTTGCTGCCAGATGGTCTGCTGCGCGCATTGCCAGCACACGTGCAGGTGCGCTGGAGCGACCACCTGCCGGCCGATGTGCATGGTCGCGCTTTCGCCGGCCGCATCGACCTGCGTCGCGAGCTGCTGGATGATGCTGTGCCCGGCGCACGCCGTGCACGACGCAGCGCGCTGGTGCATGAACTGACCCATGTTGCAGACCGTAGCGGCGCGAACTGGTCGCGCAGTGCGCGCTGGCGCGACCTGGCCGGATGGCAGCGCAAGCCCTGGCATCTCGGCCGTGGTGGCAACGACTTCCGTGACCGTAGTCCGGATGCCTATGAACTGAAGGATCCGGCCGAGTACCTGGCAGTGAACGCCGAGCATTTCGTGCTCGACAGCGAGTTTGCCTGCCGGCGCCCGGCGCTGGCGCAGTGGTACCAGGCCCATTTCGGAACCCCGCCATCGCTGCCGCAGTCGCACTGCGCGGCCACGTTGCCATTGCTGCAGGCCGAATCGGAAGAGGGTGCGGCATCGCTGCTGCAGCTCGATCCTTCGCGCGTCTACGCCGTGGACTACCTGTTCGCCGAAGGCAGTGCGCAGCCGATGAGCCGCTGGGGGCACAGCATGCTGCGGCTGGTGATCTGCCGGCCGGGCCGTGCGCCGGGGCCAGACTGCCGCCTGGACCTGGAGTACCACCGCGTGCTGTCGTTCCGCGCATTCGTAGGTGATGTGCAGATTTCCAACTGGCGTGGCCTGACCGGCGGCTATCCCTCGCGCCTGTTCGTGCTGCCGCTGCAGCAGGTGGTGGACGAGTACACCAAGGTGGAACTGCGTGGGTTGCAGTCGCTGCCGTTGCAGTTGTCGCCCGGCGAGATCGCCGGCCTGCTCGAGCGCACTGCACAGGTGCACTGGAGCTATGACGGGCGCTATTACTTCGTCAGCAACAACTGCGCGGTGGAAACTGCAAAGCTGCTGCAGGCGGGTGTGCCGCGCCTGGGGGAGGCCGGGCTGGCCCAGCTGAGTCCGCGCGGGTTGAAGCGTCGGCTGTCCCGGCTGCATGTGCTGGACGAGCAGGTGCTGACGGACCGGAATGCAGCGCAGGTGCAGGGCTACTACTTTGCCTCGGCGCGCGATCACTATCAGCAGTTGTTCGCGGTGGCGAGCTCACAGCTGGGGCTGCCGGTGCGCGATGTGCGCGCCTGGCTGAAGCTGCCCGCACAGCAGCGTGCGCAGTGGCTGCTGCAGGGTGACCTGCGTGCCAGCGCCGGGCTGCTGCTGCTGGAACAGGCTGCGCAACGCCGCGCCGAACTGCGCGCGCGCGATGTGCTGAAACGGCGCCTGCTGGCCGCACCGCACAGCGCTGAAACGCGCAGCCTGCGGGGGTTGCTGGAGCAAAGCGGGCAATGGCTGCGCCCGGGTACGCTGCTGGTCGACGATGGCTACGGGTTGCCGCTTGCCGATGAGCAGGCGGTGCTGGCCGACGCGGTTGCCACTGCCAGCGCAGAGGCGGTGCCGGCCTGGCAGGCGCTGCGCGTGCAGCTGCGCCAGCAGTTGCCGGCGGGCCAGCGCAACGAGATGGATGCGATCGATGCCAACCTCGCCGCGCTCGGCGCACGCCTGCGGGAACAGGCAGCCACGCCCGCTACTGGCGCGGAAGCTCGATGACGAAGCGGCTGCCGCCGACGCTGCCGGGCATGCAGTAGACGCGGCCGCCATGTGCATCGGCGATGGCCTTGACCACCGCCAGGCCCAGCCCGCTGCCGCCGCCCTGGCGCGAGCGCGAGCCGTCGGCGCGCATGAACGGAGTGAAGATGTCGGTGTGAAGTTCCGGGTCGATGCCCGGGCCTTCGTCCTCGATCGCCACCTGCACGTGTCCGGGCGTGTCGTGCACGGCAATCCGCACCTTGCCCGGGCTGGCGTAGCGGCGCGCATTCTCCAGCAGTGCCAGCAGGGCCTGGCGCAAGCGTGTCGGGTCACAGTGCGCGTTGTGTTCCTCGCGGCTGGTTTCCAGCTCCAGCACGAAGCCGGCGGCGCGGAACTGCGGGTCGACCAGGGTCATCACCGAATGCACTTCGGCCACCACGTCGGTGCGCGCGCGTCGTACGTCCAACCGCGCGTTGTCGGACAGGCTCAACACGCGCAGATCCTCGATCAGGCGTGAGAGGCCTTCGACCTGTGCCAGCAGGCTGCGGAACTGGGATTCATCTGGCTGGAACACGCCCTCGGCCAGCCCCTGCAGGCGACCACGCAGGATCGTCACCGGAGTCCGCAGTTCATGGGCAATGGCCGCATGCCACATCGCGCGCTCGCTCTCCATGTGCTGCAGGCGGCGCGCCATCGCATTGAAATCCTCGACCAGGGTGGCCACTTCGCCGGGCGAGTTTTCCTGGGCGCTGGCGCGCGCACCGAGGTCGCCGCCGGCAAGCGCGCGCACGCTGTCAACCAGTGAATTCAACGGCGACAGGATGCGATGGGCAAGACGGAACGAGGCGGCGATGGCCAGTGCCAGGCCGGTCAGGATCACCCCGACCATCCATGCCAGCTCTGGCCCGGTCGGCAGCCAGCTTTCCGGCTCTTCGGCACTGCCGGGGAAGAACTCGACCAGCACCGCGTACAGCAGCCACGACGACAGGATCATCATCACGATGACGCCGATCACCATCAGCGACATCGAGACGATGATGTGGCGACTGAGCCCGGAGCGGCGCAGGCGGGCCATCAGCGGTCGGCCATCAACCGGTAGCCGACACCGCGCACGCTGGCCGGAACATTGACCATGCCCACTTCATCCAGCTTGCGGCGCAGCTTGCTGACATGGCTGTCGACCGTGCGCTCCAGCGCCTCGCTTTCCGGCAGGCATTCGTGCATCAGTTCGCTGCGGCTGAAGATGCGGGTCGGCGCCAGCGCCATGCAGTGCAGCAGCTTGAACTCGGTGAGGGTGAGCAGCACTTCGTGGCTGTAGCCGTCGCCTTCCACATGCACGGCATGGGTGGCCGAGTCGATCAGCAACGGGCCCGCGCGCAGTGCGGTCGGTGCGTCCACCCGCGAGCCACGCAGCGTACGCCGCAGCACGGCGCGCACGCGCGCTGCCACTTCGGCTGGATTGAACGGCTTGACCACGTAGTCGTCGGCGCCCATGCGCAGCGCAGTCAGCTTGTCCAGGTCCTGGTCCAGCGCGGTCAGCATGATCACCGGCGTTTCGCCGCGCTGGCGCAGCTGGGTCAGTACGCTCCAGCCATCCAGCCGCGGCAGTTGTACGTCGAGCAGGACCAGGTCGGGGCGGGCGCTGCGGTGCAGGTCCAGTGCACTGTGGCCATCGGCGGCACGCAGGGTGCGTAGTCCTTCGCGTTCCAGGTAGGCGGTAAGAATATCGGCGATCTCGGCCTCATCCTCGACGATCAGGACGAGGGCGGCGAGGGCAGGGGAGGCATGCATGCAGGGGCGGGGCCTTAAGGTGCTTGCCTCCATCGTATCTCCACAGTTCCTCCATCGAAACCCCATCATCGCCCCGCAGACTGCACGCTTCAGAACCTATCAGCCGCCCGCGCGGCATTGTGCACAGCAATGAGAACCTTCAGGACTCCGGTCGCGTTGATCGCGGCCCTCGCCCTGGCCATGACGGCCTGCTCCGCCCCCGAAGCCACGCCCGAAGCGGCACCGCGCGTCAGCGTGGTCACGGTCGGCCCGCAGTTCGTGCAGCGCGATGACGAACTGCCCGGCCGCGTGGCCGCCGTACGCACCGCACAGATCCGTGCCCAGGTGGGCGGCATCGTGCAGCGCCGGCTGTTTGAGCAGGGTGCGGAAGTGCGCGCCGGCCAGGCCCTGTTCCAGATCGATCCGGCGGCGTTCCGTGCCGATGTTGACTCGGCACTGGCCGCGCTGCAGCGCAGTGAGGCAGCCCTGGGCCGCAGTCGCGTGCAGTCGCAGCGCCTGCATGCGCTGGCGGCCGCGCAGGCGGTCAGCCAGCAGCACCGCGACGATGCCAGTGCCGAGTACGAACAGGCCCGTGCCGCGGTGAACGAGGCGCGCGCGATCCTGGCCCGCCGCCAGCTCGACCTGCGCTATGCAACGGTCAGTGCACCGATTGCCGGTCGCATCGACCAGGCCCTGGTGACCGAAGGTGCACTGGTCGGCGTGGCCGATGCCGAGCCGATGGCGGTGGTGCAGCAGATCGACCAGGTCTACGTCGATGTGCGCCAGCCAGCGGCGCAGCTCGAGTCGCTGCAACGCAGTGCCGGTGGCGGCGAGCTGCCGGTGACGATCATCGGTGCGGCCGGCAAGCCACTGCCCGAACGTGGCCAGATGCTGTTCTCCGGTATCAATGTCGATGCGCGCACCGGTGATGTGATCCTGCGCATCCTGGTCGACAACCCGCAGCGCCAGCTGCTGCCCGGCATGTACGTGCGCGCGAAGGTGCCGCGGGGTGCGCCGGCCAGCGCACTGACCGTGCCACAGCAGGCCGTGCTGCGCAGTGCCGGTGGCCAGGCCTATGCCTGGGTGATCGGTGGCGATGGCAAGGCGGTGATCCGCACGCTGGAAGTGGACGGTAGTGTCGATCGCCAATGGCTGGTGCGCACCGGCCTGAAGGTGGGCGAAAAGGTGGTGGTCGAAGGCCAGGAACGCCTGCAGGAAGGCGTGGTGGTCGATGCGCGCGACTGGCAGATGCCGGTCGCCAGCGCCGGCGCGGTGCAGGCCGGCAGCAAGGGCTGAGCCTCTACCGGGCCGGTCCCTCCAGGAAAATCCAACATGGCACGTTTCTTCATCGATCGCCCGGTGTTCGCCTGGGTGCTGGCGATCTTCATCATCCTGGCCGGTGTGCTGGCGATCCCGCGGCTGGCGGTGGAGCGCTATCCGGCGGTTGCCCCGCCCAGCGTCAGCATCTATGCCAGTTACCCGGGTGCGAGCCCGCAGACGCTGAATGACGCGGTGATCGGCCTGATCGAGCGCGAGCTGTCCAGCGTCAAGCACCTGCTGTACTTCGAGTCGTCGGTGGACACGTCCGGCGAAGCCTCGATCACTGCGACCTTCAAGCCGGGTACCAACCCGGAGCTGGCGCAGGTGGACGTGCAGAACCGGATCAAGGCGATCGAGCCGCGCCTGCCGCGCAGCGTGCGCCAGAACGGCCTGTTCGTGGAGGCCGCCGATTCCGGCTTCCTGATGCTGGTCGGCCTGCGTTCGCCGGATGCCAGCGTCAGCGAGGCCGCACTGGGCGACTTCATGGCGCGCAACATCATCGAGGAGCTGCGCCGCATCGATGGCGTCGGCCGCGTGCAGCTGTTCGGTGCCGAGCAGGCGATGCGCGTGTGGCTGGACCCGACCCGGTTGACCGGCTACGGCCTGACAATGGGCGATGTGGCCACCGCCATCGAGCAGCAGAACCTGGAGATCTCGCCGGGACGCATTGGTGATTCGCCGGGTGTTCCAGGCCAGCGCATCACCGTGCCGCTGAGTGCCGATGGCCAGCTGTCCACGCCGGAGCAGTTCGCTGCCATCGTGCTGCGCGCCGGGGCCGACGGCTCGCGGGTGGTGCTGGGCGATGTCGCCCGCGTTGAACTGGGCGCGCAGAGCTATGCCTGGGGCACCCGCGAGGATGGCCATCCGGCCACCGCCGCCGGCGTGCAGCTGCGTCCTGGCGCGAACGCGGTGCGTACCGCGTCGGCGGTGCGTGAGCGCATGGCCGAACTGGCGCCGCTGCTGCCGCGCGGCGTGGAATCGAGCATTCCGTTCGACACCGCGCCGTTCGTCAAGATCTCGATCCAGAAGGTGGTGCAGACGCTGCTGGAGGCGATGCTGCTGGTGTTCGCAGTGATGTACCTGTTTCTGCAGAACTGGCGCTACACGCTGATTCCGGCACTGGTCGCACCGATCGCGTTGCTGGGCACCTTCGCGGTGATGCTGGCGCTGGGCTTCTCGATCAATGTGCTGACCATGTTCGGCATGGTGCTGGCAATCGGCATCATCGTCGACGACGCCATCGTGGTGGTCGAGGGCGTGGAACGGATCATGGCCGAGGAAGGCCTGCCGCCGCGCGAGGCCACCATCAAGGCGATGCGCGAACTGACCGGTGCGGTGATCGGCATCACCCTGGTGCTGACTGCGGTGTTCATTCCGATGGCGCTGGCCAGCGGCTCGGTGGGCGCGATCTACCGCCAGTTCACCGTGGCGATGGCGGTGTCGATCCTGTTCTCGGCGCTGCTGGCATTGAGCCTGACGCCGGCGCTGTGCGCGACCCTGCTGCGCCCGAACACCCATGGCCACCATGGTCGGGGCGGTCTGTTCGGCGCCTTTAATCGTGGCTTCGAGAAGATGACCGGGCGCTACCAGCGTGGCGTGGCGTCGGTGCTGCAGCGGAGCGGGCAGGTGATGGGCGTGTTCGCCGCGCTGGTGGCGGCGCTGCTGCTGGGCCTGCACTGGCTGCCGGGCGCCTTCCTGCCGGAAGAGGACCAGGGCTACTTCATGACCTCGATCCAGCTGCCGGCCGAAGCCACCGCCGAACGCACGCTGGCCGTGGTCGAAGCCTACGAACGGCACGTGGCGTCACGCCCGGGCATCGGCTCCAACCAGTCGATCCTCGGCTACAGCTTCTCCGGTTCCGGCCCGAGCGCGGCGCTGACCTACACGATGCTGAAGGACTGGGGCGAGCGTGCAGGGGCCACCGCGGCCGGCGAAGTGGAGGCCGCGCAGAAGGCGATGGCGACGATTGCCGAGGGCGAGGTGATGAGCGTGATGCCGCCGGCGATCGACAGCCTGGGCCGTTCGTCCGGCTTCTCGCTGGCGCTGCAGGCGCGCACCGGGCAGAGCCAGGCCGAACTGCGTGCGGCCCTGCAGCAGCTGCTGAAGCTGGCCGAGGCCAGTCCGCTGCTGTCGGAGGTGCATGCCGATGGCCTGCCGGCAGGTACCAGCGTGCGGCTGGACATCGATCGCGCCAAGGCCGAGGCGATGGGCGTGGGGTTCGAGCAGATCAGCAGCACGCTGTCGGCGGCGATGGGCTCGCAGTACGTCAACGACTTCCCCAACAAGGGGCGGCTGCAGCAGGTGATCCTGCAGGCCGATGCACCCCACCGGATGGAGCTGGAGGACGTGCTGAAGCTGTACGTGCGCAACAGCGAAGGCGGCATGGTGGCGTTGTCGGAGCTGGTGACGCCGCACTGGACCGAGGCGCCGCTGCAGCTGCAGCGCTATCTCGGCTTCCCGGCGCTGAACCTGTCCGGCGCACCGGCCTCCGGCGTGTCGACCGGCCAGGCCATGGCGGAGATGGAGCGGTTGGCGGAGAAGCTGCCGTCCGGTTTTGCCCTGCAGTGGACCAGCCAGTCGCTGCAGGAGCGGGAGTCCGGTGCGCAGGCGCCGTGGTTGCTGCTGTTGTCGATGCTGGTGGTGTTCCTGGTGCTGGCGGCACTGTACGAGAGCTGGTCGATCCCGCTGGCGGTGATGCTGGTGGTGCCGCTGGGCCTGCTCGGTGCGGTTGCTGCGGTGTTGTTGCGGGGCATGCCCAACGACGTGTTCTTCAAGGTCGGCATGATCACCGTGATCGGGCTGTCGGCGAAGAACGCCATCCTCATCGTCGAGTTCGCGCGCCAGCTGCAGCAGCAGGGTCGCGGCCTGGTTGAAGCAGCGCTGGAGGCGGCGCGGCTGCGCCTGCGGCCGATCGTGATGACCTCGTTGGCATTCGCGCTGGGCGTGGTGCCGCTGATGCTGGCGCAGGGCGCGTCGAAGGAAACCCAGCAGGCGATTGGAACCGGTGTGTTCGGCGGCATGGTCAGTGCGACGGTGCTGGCGGTGTTCTTCGTGCCGGTCTTCTATGTAGTGGTGCAGGGCGCGCGGCAGTGGATCGCGCAACGCCTGCGCAGGCGCCGGCCGATGCCGGAAGGATCCGTGGATGGAACGGGACATCGTTGAAGACCTGCATGAGCGGCAGTTGGCAGCGCTGGAACAGCGCCTGCGGCAGGCATTGCTGGATGACGACCACGATGCGCTGACCGCGCTGGTATCGCCGGCATTGTTCATGATGGACGGGCAGGGCGGACGCTTGCTCGACCTGCCGTGGCTGGGCGACTGGCTGGCCGGAAACCTGCAGGTGCGCAGCCTGCAGTCGTACGCGGTGGAAACGCTGCTGTGCGGGCGCCTGGCATTGTTGTCCAGCGACGTGCGCTTGTCGGTGCGCGGGCAGGGCCAGGAGCGCGAGCTGAAACTGCGCCTGCTGCGGGTGTGGACCTGCAGTTCCGGCGAAAGCGGCGCGCAGCTGTTGTCGATGGCGGTACTGGCCGCATGAGCGCGGTCAGGCCGCTTTCAGGCCCCGCTCACCGACAGGTGGTAGGGTCGAGCCTCTCTGTAGTGTCGACAA
The DNA here is from genome assembly GCF_059368615.1 of Stenotrophomonas sp. YJH_SMC_40. Lineage (NCBI taxonomy): Bacteria > Pseudomonadati > Pseudomonadota > Gammaproteobacteria > Lysobacterales > Lysobacteraceae > Stenotrophomonas > Stenotrophomonas sp. YJH_SMC_40. The sequence continues at coordinate 206,793 of NZ_JCAFRX010000008.1, forward strand.
GGAGTCGAGCCATGCGTGTAGTTCCCAGTCTGTTGGCAGCCTCCCTCGGGTTGGTGCTGGCCGCGTGCCAGCCGGCCCAGCCGCCCGCTGCGAGCGGCAATGATGCCGCGCCTGCCGCGCCGCAGCCGAGCGCCAGCACCGAAGGTGGCAGCGAGACCGCCTACCAGTGTGGTGATCTGAGCGTGCGCGCGACCTTCAATGGCGAGGATGCAGCCACGGTGGTGATCGGCGACCGTACCTTCGCCATGACCTCCGAACGCGCGGCATCCGGCGCCAGGTATGGCGATGGCCAGGGCAACAGCTTCTGGACCAAGGGCAGCGATGACGGCCTGTTGAGCCTGAAGGGCGAGGCGGACCGAGAGTGCCATGCGGTCGAAGCCACTGAAGGCGATGGCAGCGCCGGCAATGCCGCATTCCGTGCCACCGGCAATGAGCCCGGCTGGCTGGCGGTTGTCGACGGCGACACGCCGGGCCTGCAGGTGGAAGTGGATTACGGTGAGCGTCGTTTCGATGTCGCCCAGCCCACCGCAGGTGCTGACGGCTGGAGTGGCAAGGCGTCCGATGGCACCGACGTCAAGCTCAGCTTCCAGCGCACGACCTGCCAGGACGACATGAGTGGCGAGGCGTTCGATGCCAAGGTGAACCTGACCATCGGCACCCGCCAGTACCACGGCTGCGGCAATTTCGGCGCGAAGCAGCCGTAAGCTACCTGTAGAGCCGAGCCACGCTCGGCTGCAGTCCCTGTCCAACGCACAGCAGCCGAGCGTGGGCTCGGTGCTACACGACTGCTACATCCGATGGCCTGCCTGCGGCGAATGCGCCGCAGGCAGGGACAGGCAGCCGATCAGCGCGAGGCGATTAGTCGGCACGGCCCGCGAATTCGCCGGTGGCGGTGTTCACCAGCACGCGTTCGCCGTTGACGATGTACTCCGGCACCATGATCTCGATGCCGGTGTTGAGCTTGGCCGGCTTCGGGCGCTTGGTGGCGGTGCCACCCTTCAGTTCCGGCGGCGTCTCGATCACTTCCAGCACCACCGAGGCCGGCAGCTGGATCGCCACCGGCTGCTCGTCGATGACCTGCACGTAGATGCCGGCCAGGCCGTCGGTGATGTAGCCGGCGTCGTCGCCGATCACGTCCGCATCCAGGGTGTAGGGGGTGTAGTCCTCGTCATCGAGGAAGACGAAGGCGTCGCCGTCCTTGTACGAATAGGTGGACTGGCGGCGCAGCAGTTCGACCTCGACCAGGTTGTCGTCGGCATCGAAGCTGGCGTCGAGCTTGTTGCCGCCCGGCACGCTGTACATGATGAAGCGGAAGCGGACGTTGCCGCCGCGACCCTGCGGCGAGCTGCGCTCGATGTCGCGGATCTGGTACACGCCGTTGTTGTACTCGACGACGTTGCCCTTCTTGATGTCGTTGGCTTTCATGGTGATCTAGGTCGTTGGGGGAGGGCGCCGTCCCGGCGCCCGTGGGGAATCACTTCGGAGCGAGGCGGGTAGCGCCGTCCAGGCGGATGGTCTCGCCGTTGAGGTAGGTGTTGCCGAGGATGAAGCCGACCAGGCTGGCGAAGTCTTCCGGCTTGCCCAGGCGTGACGGGAACGGAATCGAGGCGGCCAGCGACTGCTGCACGGCTTCGGGCATGCCGTCGACCATCGGCGTCCAGAACACGCCGGGAGCAATCGTATTGACGCGGATGCCGAAGCGCGACAGTTCGCGTGCCATCGGCAGCGTCATCGAGACCACGCCGCCCTTGCTGGCGGCATACGCGGCCTGGCCGATCTGGCCTTCATAGGCGGCGATGCTGGCGGTGTTGATGATCACGCCGCGCTCGCCGTCGGTGCCCGCTTCGTTGTGCTGCATGCGGTTGGCCGCGGCCTTGGCCACGTTGAAGCTGCCGACCAGGTTCACCATCACCGTGCCCTGGAAGCCGGCCAGCGGCATCGGGCCTTCCTTGCCCAGCACGCGGCCGGCGCCCAGGATGCCGGCGCAGTTCATCGCCACGTTCAGGCCGCCGAGGAAATCGTGGGCCTGGTCGATGGCCGCGGTCACCGCCGCCTCATCGCTGACGTTGACGTTGAAATAGCGGGCCTTGTCGGCACCCAGCCCGGCAATGGCGGCAGCGCCCTTGTCGTCGTTGAGGTCGAACAGGGCCACCTTGCCGCCCTGGGCGACGAGGTGCTGGGCCACGGCCAGGCCGAGGCCGGAGACGCCGCCAGTGATCACGGCACGTACGGAAGACAGCTGCATTGAACGGTCCTGCAGGTTCGAGAACCGCCGATTCTAACGGAAGCCGCGACCGCCGCTGTTGTGCACTGCGCCGCCTTTGCGGGGCGGCGCAGTGCGGCGGTCAACCGGCGGCGGCCAGCGCCTGCCCGGTGCGGCTGGCGGTGGCGCGGCCGAGCAGGCCGGCCAGCCAGCGGCCGGTCTCGGCCAGTGCCGGCAGGTCCACGCCGCTGTCCAGGCCGAGGCCCTGCAGCAGGTAGACCACGTCTTCGCTGGCCACATTGCCGCTGGCGCCCTTGGCATACGGGCAGCCACCGGCACCCGACACCGCACTGTCGACCACGCGCACGCCTGCTTCCAGGCAGGTGGCGATGTTGGCGATGGCCTGGCCGTACGTATCGTGGAAGTGCACGGCCAGTGCTTCCATCGGAATCTCGGCAGCGACCGCCTGCAGCATCGCCCGTGCCTTGCGTGGGGTGCCGACGCCGATGGTGTCGCCCAGCGAGATTTCGTAACAGCCCATCTGGTGCAGGGCGCGAGCAACGCGCACCACATCAGCCAGCGGCACTTCGCCCTGGTAGGGGCAGCCGAGCACGGTGGAGACGTAGCCGCGCACGCGCACGCCATCGGCGGCGGCGCGGCGCAGGATCGGCTCAAAGCGGGCCAGCGACTCGTCGATGCCGGCATTGGTGTTGGTGCGGTTGAACGCCTCGGACGCGGCGGTGAACACCGCTACTTCCTCGACGCCCACCGCACGGGCGCGGTCGTAGCCCTGTTCGTTCGGCACCAGTACCGGGTAGTGGATGCCGGGCCGGCGCTGGATGCCGGCGTAGACCTCGGCGGCATCGGCCAGCTGCGGGATCCACTTCGGGCTGACGAAGCTGGTCGCCTCGATGCTGCGCAGGCCGGTGGCCGACAGGCGGTTGATCAGTTCGATCTTGTCGCCGGTGGAGACCGACTGCTTTTCGTTCTGCAGGCCGTCACGCGGCCCGACCTCGACGATGCGGACGTAGTCGCTCATGCGGTTGCCCCATTGGCAGGGCGGTGGCAGACCGCCTCGATGTTGTTGCCATCCGGGTCCAGCACGAAGGCGCCGTAGTAGTCCGGGTGATACCACGGGCGCAGGCCCGGGGCGCCGTTGTCGCGGCCACCGGCGGCGAGGGCGGCGGCATGGAAGGCGTCCACCTGGTCGCGGCTGGCGCAGGCGAAGGCCACATGCACGCCATGGCTGGCGGTGCCACCATTGCCAAGCCAGAAGAACGGCTTGCCGTCGCTGCCGAAGCCGATGTGGTCGTGCGCGCCGGTCTGTTCGGCGGTCACTTCCATCACCACGCCGATCTGCAGCGGCGCCAGTGCCTGCAGGAAGAAGGCCTTGCTGCGCGCCAGGTCGGCGCTGGTCAAACCAAGATGATCGAGCATGTTCAGGCTTCCGTGACCCAATGGGGGGCGCGCTTGTCGAGGAAGGCGCCCAGGCCTTCCTGGCCCTCGGCCGACACCCGCAGGCGCGCGATCAGGGCGGCATTATCGCGATCCAGGGTGTCGCGGTCATGGCTGTCGCGGACCTGGCGGACCAGTTGCTTGGCGGTGGACGAGGCGATCGGGCCGGCCTTGTCGAGCAGGGCCAGCTGGCGTTGCACGGCCTCGTCCAGGCGTTCGGGCTCGACCAGCTGGTGGACCAGGCCGATGCGCAGCGCGGTGTCGGCGTCGAAATGCTCGCCGGTGGCGAACCAGCGGCGGGCCTGGCGCGGGCCGATGGCCTCGATCACATAGGGCGAGATCACCGCCGGCAGCAAGCCCAGGCGGCTTTCGGTCAGGCCGAAACGGGCCGAGGTGCTGGCGATGGCAATGTCGCAGCAGGCGACCAGGCCGACGCCGCCACCGAAGGCCGCGCCGTGGACCCGGGCCAGGGTCGGCTTGGGCAGCTCGTCCAGGGTGCGCATCAGCCGGGCCAGGGCCAGCGAGTCCTCGCGGTTATCGGCTTCGCTGGCTGCCGCCATGCCGCGCATCCACTGCATGTCGGCACCGGCCGAGAAGGAGGCGCCGTGGCCGGCCAGCACCACCGCGCGCACCGAAGCATCGTGGCCGGCGGCCTCCAGTGCGGCGGTCAGCCGGGCGATCAGCCCGGCGTCAAAGGCGTTGTGCAGCTCCGGCCGGTTCAGCCAGAGGGTGAGGACGGCGCCGCTGCGCTCGATCTGCAAAGCATCGTTCATGGGATTCCAGGGTCACTCCATACCTGTATGGATCATAGCGGGCCATTGGTCATGGGCCATGACGCGACGCGGGAATGTTAGAATCGAGAACCATTTACATCCAGCAGAGAACACGCTAGATGACGCTGTCCGAACTGCCGCTGCACACCTCGGCCGTGGTCGAGTCCGTGCAGGACCTGCATGCCAACGATGCCATCGCCCGTCGCCTGCGCGAGCTGGGTTTCGTGAAGGGCGAGGAAGTGCGCCTGGTGGCCAAGGGTCCGGTGGGGGGAGAGCCGCTGCTGGTGCAGGTCGGGTTCACCCGTTTCGCGCTGCGGATCAGTGAAGCCAAGCGGGTCGTGGTCGACGCCGCCAGCCAGGAACGACGCGCATGACTGCTACTGCCACTACCGTCCCGCTGCGCGTTGCGCTGGTCGGTAACCCCAACAGCGGCAAGACCGCACTGTTCAACCAGCTGACCGGCAGCCGGCAGAAGGTTGCCAACTACACCGGCGTCACCGTCGAGCGCAAGGAAGGCCGCCTGCGTGCGCCGTCCGGCCGTGAATTCGCGGTGCTCGACCTGCCGGGCGCCTACAGCCTGCATCCGGCCAGCCTGGACGAGGCGATCACCCGTGACCTGTGCCGGGGCTTCTACCCTGGCGAAGCCGCGCCGGACGTGCTGCTGTGCGTGATCGACGCCACCAACCTGCGCCTGCACCTGCGTTTCGCGCTGGAACTGCGCGAGCTGGGCAAGCCGATGGTGGTGGCGCTGAACATGGTTGATGCGGCCCAGCGCCGTGGCATCCAGGTGGATGTGGCCGCGCTGGAGCGCGAGCTGGGCGTGCCGGTAGTGGAGACCGTGGCGGTGCGCAAGCAGGGCGCCAAGGCCCTGGTCGAACGCCTGGATGCGATGGTCCCGCACCTGGATGCGCCGGTGCCGGGCCCGGAAAGTGGCATCGATTACCACGCCAAGGTGCGCGAGATCCTGTCGGTGGCCGTGCGCATGCCGGCGCGGACCGCGAAGATCGACGACGCGCTGGACCGCTGGCTGCTGCACCCGGTGTTCGGCCTGGTCAGCCTGGCGGTGGTGATGTTCCTGATCTTCCAGGCCGTGTACGCCTGGGCGACGCCGCTGATGGACGCCATCGAGGCCGGTTTCGCCTGGCTCGGCGCCTTCGTCGGCAGCGTGCTGCCGGAAGGCCCGCTGGCCAGCCTGCTGACCGACGGCATCATCGCCGGTGTCGGTGGCGTGGTGGTGTTCCTGCCGCAGATCCTGATCCTGTTCTTCTTCATCCTGGTGCTGGAGGAATCCGGCTACCTGCCGCGTGCGGCGTTCCTGCTCGACCGCATGATGGCCGCTGCCGGCCTGTCCGGTCGCTCGTTCATCCCGCTGCTGTCCAGCTTCGCCTGCGCGGTGCCGGGCATCATGTCCACGCGCAGCATCCAGGACCCGCGTGACCGCCTGGCCACGATCCTGGTGGCGCCGCTGATGACCTGTTCCGCACGCCTGCCGGTGTACGCGCTGCTGATCGGTGCGTTCATTCCGCAGAAGACGGTATGGGGCGTGTTCAACCAGCAGGGCCTGGTGCTGTTCGGCCTGTACGCGGCCGGCATCCTCAGCGCGCTGGCGATGTCGTGGATCATGAAGAAGTGGCGCCGCGACAAGAGCGAGCATCCGCTGATGCTGGAACTGCCGTCGTACCGCCTGCCGCACGTGCGTGACCTGGCGGTCGGCCTGTACGAACGCGGCATGATCTTCCTCAAGCGCGTTGGCGGCATCATCCTGGCGCTGACCATCCTGCTGTGGGTGCTGCTGTCGTTCCCGGCAGCGCCGGCGGGGGCCACCATGCCCGCGATCGATTACAGCTACGCCGGCCAGATCGGCCATGCGATGGCGGCGTTCTTCGCGCCGCTGGGCTTCAACTGGCAGATCTGCATCGCGCTGATCCCGGGCCTGGCCGCGCGTGAAGTGGCGGTGTCTTCGCTGGCCACCGTGTATGCGCTGTCGGCAGCCGATGACGATGCCGCCAGCCAGGCACTGACCCCGCTGATCAGCGATGGCTGGTCGCTGGCCACCGCACTGTCGCTGCTGGTCTGGTACATCTACGCCCCGATGTGCATCTCGACGCTGGCCACCATCAAGCGCGAGACCAACTCGTGGAAGCAGATGGGCTTCGCTGCGTTCTACCTGTTCGCGGCGGCCTACGTGGCCGCCCTGATCACCTACCAGGTGACCAGGGCGCTGGGAGGCGGCTGATGGATGCCGGCCTGCTGATCCAGTACCTGATCATCGCGGTGGCCGTGCTGGTCAGTGCCTGGGTGGTGCTGAAGAAGCAGTTCCCCGGTACCGTGCGCAAGCTGCGCGGTGCGTTGGCGCTGGCCCTGCTGAAGCCGGGCCGTGCTGCCTGGCTGCAGGCGCTGGGGCGGAAGGTCGCGCCGCCGGCGAGCGGGAGTGGTGGCGCCTGTGGCGGTTGCGACAGCTGTGGGCCGACTCCGCCGAAGCGGCACTGACGCTGCTTTTCCTGCGCTGGTGGGTGCGAACCTTGGTTCGCACGCTTCCGGGGTTCAGACCTCTCTGCGGATGATCGCCCGGAAGCGTCCATCCCGATTCAATCGCCGCACCGATTCCCGGTTCCCATGGGTTGCCGCGAAGCCGGCCACGTCGGCAAGGGCATCGAGCAGCAGGGCTTTCAGTCCGTCGCGGTTACCAGCCTGCAGCAGGTCTTCAAGATCCTGCTGGATGAAGGCCCGGCGCAGGCCTGGTGTCTCTTCAATCCGCCAGTCGACGTGGGGCGTGGGAATGCTGGAGCGGTACCTGAAAGCCGTTTCAAGATCGTCAGGTGCGAGGGGATGCTCGAGCAGCTCTGGAAAGTAGAGTCCAGCATTCACATAGAAGCCCCGGCTTTCGCTGGCACGCTGGTGATTCACGACAAGCAGGGCGTCATCCAGCAAGCGGTAGCGGGTAGTCGTGGTCCCGGCAAAGCCGGTCTTCCTGGCGCACTTGCTGAAGACAGTCGAGGATTTCATGGGCTTTGCCCGGGCCGGAACAGGGGGCCACAGCCTTGAGGCGCGGTGCCTGGCGGTCAATTGGCAAACGCGACACCCGCAACGAGCGCCCCAGGTGCGTGCGAACGCCCCGGGTGGGTGCGAACCTTGGTTCGCACGCTCTTCTGGCTAGTTGGCCCGTGAGCCCAGCTCCGCCGCCAGCGCCAGCCACTTGCTGCGTTGTGCCGCTGTACTGCTGCGTACAGCGCCAAGGCGGCTGACACGCACCGGGCGGATGCCGCAGAACTGCAGGATGGTGGCGCGGATCTGGGCGACGCCCGGGTCGCGGTAGATCCAGCGGTAGTACCAGGGCGGCGTATCCAGCGTGGTGATCACCCGCGCGCTGCGCCCGGCCAGCAGCCGGTCCCACCACACCGAATCGCGCCGGTAGCGGAAGGCGTACCCCGGCAGCAGCACGCGATCGAAGAAGCCCTTCAGCAGTGCCGGCATCGCGCCCCACCAGGTGGGGTAGACCAGCACCAGGTGATCGCAGGCCTCGATCGCTTCCGCGGCGTCCTGCAGGTCGGCTTCCAGCGGCTGGATCTGGCGGTAACCGTGGCGCAGCACCGGGTCGAACTGGAGGTCACCCAGCGCGATCAGGCGCACCCGGTGGCCAGCATTCTCGGCGGCGGTGGCATAGCGCTGGGCGAGGGCGCCGCACAGGCTGTTGCGGTCGGGATGGCCCAGCAGGATCAGGATGGAACGGGGCACGGCAACCTCGCGCAATGGAAAGTGCGCGAGATTGGGGTCTGCCCCAGGGGCAGAGTCAAACCGGGGTGGTGCAGCCGCTGGGTTGCAGGATGCAGTCGCCGCTGCCGGAGTGCAGCCACTGCTGCAGTTCGTCGCTGACCAGCTGCAGGTCGCGCTCGACCTGTGCCAGCCGCATCCGCTCGTCGGCAATGCGGCCGCGCTGCTGCTCCAGCAAGGCCAGTACCGCTGGCCAGTCGAGCCGTCCATCGCGGCCCTGCAGGCGTGAGATCGCGGCCAGGGTGATGCCCAGCCCCAGCGCCTGGCGGATCAGCTGCACCCAGGCCACGTCCTGTTCGCTGTAGTCGCGATAGCGGTTCAGGCGTGGCACCGGCGGCAGCAGTCCGCGCGCCTCGTACAGGCGGATGGCCCTGGCACTGGCGCCGGTCAGGCGGCTGACTTCGGAGATGCGCATCGACTCAGTCCCGCACCAGCCCGCCATCGACCACCAGGTTCTGACCGGTCACCGCGCGCGACCAGGGGCTGGCGAAGAACAGCGCGGCATCGGCGAACTCGGCCGGCGTGGTGACGCTGCGCAGTGGCGTGTTGGCGGCGATGTAGTCGAACACTGCTTCCGGCGTGGCGGCGCTGGCATCGGTGGTGCGCAGCAGGCCGCCCGACAACATGTTCACGGTGATGCCATGCGGGCCGAGGTCGCCGGCCAGGGTACGGGTCAGCGACAGCAGTGCGGCCTTGGCGGCGGTGTAGTCGTGATAGGGCACCACCGGATTCTGGAACAGGTTGGTGCCGATGTTGATCACCCGACCGAAGCGGCGGGCCTGCATGCCGGGCAGGGCGGCCTGCACGGTGTTCAGCGCGCCGCGCACGCTGCCCTCGAACTGTGCCTGGAACGCCGGCCAGCCGATGTCGGCGGCGCCGTCGCGGGCATCACCATTGAACGAGAACGCTGCCAGTGCGTTGTTGACTACGGTGGTGACGCCCTGGCCGAAGTGGGCCAGGGCGTGCTGCAGCATTGCATCGACCTCGGCGCGCTCAGTGACATCGGCCGGCAGCGCGATCGCCTGTCCGCCCAGCTCGGCAGCCAGAGCACGTGCAGCGCCTTCGCTTCGGTGGTAGTTGATGATGACGCGCGCGCCCTGCGCGGCGAAGGCGCGGGCGATGTGCTGGCCAAGTCCGCGCCCGGCACCGGTGACAAGCACCAGCTGTTCACTGATCTGCATGAGGGAACTGCCATCCATTGCATGAAAGGGCATGCAGCGTAGCAGCGATGGCGCTTGCCGGAGCGGGCGTGCTGCCGCTAGCCTGCAGGCATGAACCAGACTCCCCTGCGATTGCTCATCCACGGTGCCTCCGGGCGCATGGGCCAGGCCCTGCTGCGGCTGGCCGCCGAACATCCCGAAACCCTGCAGATCGCCGCTGCGGTGACGGGTCGTGCGCCGGCCCAGCGCGTGGTCGATGGCGTACCGTTCTTCGCGGCCAGCGAGCTGCCCGGTGCGCCGGCATTCGACGTGGCGATCGACTTCAGCCTGCCGGAGGGTTTCGACCCGATGCTGGCACTGTGCGTGGAACGTGGTGCGGGGCTGGTCTCGGGCACTACCGGCATCTCCAGCACGCAGCGCCAGGCGCTGGAGGCAGCGGCGGCGAGGATCCCGCTGGTCTGGGCCTCGAACTTCAGCCTGGGCGTGGCGGTGCTGGACGAGCTGGTCGAGCGCGCGGCGCAGGCGCTGGCCGGCTGGGACTGTGACATCGTCGAATCGCACCACACCCAGAAGAAGGACGCGCCGTCGGGCACCGCGCTGACCCTGGGCGCGGCCGCGCAGCGGGGCGGGGCGGAGCCGCACTATGCCAGCCTGCGCGCTGGTGACATCGTCGGCGAGCATCTGGTCCAGTTCACCGGGCTGGGCGAGCGCATCGAGCTGGTGCACCGGGCCACCAACCGCGACATTTTCGCCCGCGGCGCCCTGTTCGCCGCCCGCCAGCTGCAGGGCCGCGCCCCGGGCAGCTACCGGGTACGGGACCTGCTGGCGTAAGGCGGTAGTGCCGGCCGCTGGCCGGCAACCTTGGGTTACGGGGCGCCAATGGGATTGCCGGCCAGCGGCCGGCACTACCCGGTAGCGGGTGCCGCATACGCCGCCGGATTGAAATGAATGCGCAATCGCCCGTTCATGAAGCGCGATAACCGCTGGCGCGAGCGCCCCGGCAGCGCTACAATTCGCACTCGCCGAATCACGAAAGCCGGACCGGTCCCAGACCGCACGTCCGCGCTTTTTTGCAACCGGATTTCCGTGAAGCGCAGGCGTGACTTCGGCAGCCCCCTCGGTAGCCAAAGTGAGATTCCCGTGACCCAAGCCGCAATCCTCGTCCTCGAAGACGGCACCGTATTCGAGGGCGAATCCGTAGGCGCGCCCGGCCTGTCCGTCGGTGAGGTGGTGTTCAACACCGCCATGACCGGCTATCAGGAAGTTCTGACCGACCCGTCCTACGCCCGGCAGATGGTCACGCTGACCTATCCGCATATCGGCAACACCGGCATGACCGACCAGGACAATGAAGCGTCCAAGGTGTGGTCGGCCGGCCTGATCGTGCGCGATGTTCCGCGTCGCCCCAGCAACTGGCGCAGCCAGGTGTCGCTGCAGGACTGGCTGATCCAGCGTGGCGTGGTTGCCATCGCCGGCATCGACACCCGCAAGCTGACCCGCATCCTGCGCGAGAAGGGCGCGCAGAACGGTGCGCTGATGGCCGGCGACATCGACGTGGAAAAGGCACTGGAAGCCGCCCGCAAGTTCCCGGGGCTGAAGGGCATGGATCTGGCCAAGGTCGTCACTACCGAGAAGACCTACACCTGGACCGAGGGCCAGCTGGACCTGGATGCCAATGCCTTCGTCAGCGTGCCGGCGAAGTTCAAGGTCGTGGCCTACGATTTCGGCGTGAAGACCAACATCCTGCGCATGCTGGCCGAGCGCGGCTGCGAAGTGACCGTGGTGCCGGCACAGACCCCGGCCGCCGAAGTGCTGGCGCTGAAGCCGGACGGCGTGTTCCTGTCCAACGGCCCGGGTGACCCGGAACCGTGCGACTACGCCATCGAAGCGATCAAGACCTTCATCGACGTGAAGATCCCGACCTTCGGCATCTGCCTGGGCCACCAGCTGCTGGGCCTGGCCTCGGGCGCGCAGACCATGAAGATGGGCCACGGCCACCACGGTGCCAACCACCCGGTGCAGGACCTGGACAGCGGCCGGGTGATGATCACCTCGCAGAACCATGGCTTCGCGATCGATGAAGCGACCCTGCCGCCGACCCTGCGCGTGACCCACCGTTCACTGTTCGACGGCACCAACCAGGGTGTCGCCCGCACCGACGTGCCGGCGTTCTCGTTCCAGGGCCACCCGGAAGCGTCGCCGGGCCCGACCGATGTCGGTCCGCTGTTCGACCGCTTCGTGGTGCTGATGGAGCAGGCCAAGGCGTGATCAGTACGCCGCCGGCCCGCCGGTGGCGTCGCGATGGACCGTAAACCCCGCATCGCTGCTGCCGCTGGCGCGGTGCTGCGGATCAAGATTCCTGATCGACAGCGTGCGATCACTCCCCCTTGTCACGCTGTACTGACTTAGAGAAGAAAATGCCCAAGCGCACTGACCTCAAGACCATCCTCATCATCGGTGCTGGCCCGATCGTCATCGGCCAGGCCTGCGAGTTCGACTACTCCGGCGCCCAGGCCTGCAAGGCCCTGCGTGACGAGGGTTACCGCGTGGTGCTGGTCAACAGCAACCCGGCCACGATCATGACCGACCCGGAGATGGCCGACGCCGTCTACATCGAGCCGATCAACTGGCAGACGGTCGAGAAGATCATCGCCAAGGAAAAGCCCGATGCGCTGCTGCCGACCATGGGTGGCCAGACCGCGCTGAACTGCGCGCTGGACCTGGCCGACCACGGCGTGCTGGAGAAGTACAACGTCGAACTGATCGGCGCCAAGCGCGAAGCGATCCGCATGGCCGAAGACCGCGAGCTGTTCCGCGTGGCCATGGGTGAGATCGGCCTGGAATGCCCGACCGCCGCCGTCGCCCACACCCTGGACGAAGCGCTGGAGATCCAGACCCGCGTTGGCTACCCGACCATCATCCGCCCCAGCTTCACCCTGGGCGGCAGCGGTGGCGGCATCGCCTACAACCGCGAAGAGCTGGTCGAAATCGTCAGCCGCGGCCTGGAACTGTCGCCGACCACCGAAGTGCTGGTGGAAGAGTCGGTGCTGGGCTGGAAGGAGTTCGAGATGGAAGTGGTCCGCGATACCGCGGACAACTGCATCATCGTCTGCTCGATCGAAAACCTCGACCCGATGGGCGTGCATACCGGTGACTCGATCACCGTGGCCCCGGCGCAGACCCTGACCGACAAGGAATACCAGCGCCTGCGCGATGCCTCCATCGCCGTGCTGCGCAAGATCGGCGTCGATACCGGTGGCTCGAACGTACAGTTCGGCATCAACCCGAAGACCGGCCGCGTGGTCGTCATCGAGATGAACCCGCGCGTGTCGCGTTCCTCGGCGCTGGCGTCCAAGGCCACCGGCTTCCCGATCGCCAAGGTCGCCGCCAAGCTGGCCGTGGGCTACACCCTGGACGAACTGAAGAACGAGATCACCGGCGGCCTGACCCCGGCCTCGTTCGAGCCGTCCATCGATTACGTCGTCACCAAGATCCCGCGCTTCGCCTTCGAGAAGTTCCCGGCCGCCGACGCCCGCCTGACCACCCAGATGAAGTCGGTGGGCGAGGTGATGGCGATGGGCCGCACCTTCCAGGAGTCGGTGCAGAAGGCCCTGCGTGGCCTGGAAACCGGCAAGGTCGGCTTCGACCCGACCGGCCTGGACCTGGGCAACGAAGACGACCTGCAGACCCTGCGCCGCGAACTGAAGGCACCGGGTCCGGAGCGCCTGTTCTTCGTCGCCGATGCATTCCGCGCCGGCATGAGCGTGGAAGAGATCTACGCGCTGTCGTTCATCGATCACTGGTTCCTGGACCAGATCGAGGAAATCATCGCTGCCGAAGCTGACGTCGCCGCCGGTGGCATCGACGCACTGGACGCCGCACGCCTGCGCAAGCTGAAGCGCGCCGGCTTCTCCGACGCACGCCTGGCGCAGCTGACCGGCACCAACGAAGCCGCCATCCGCGCGCTGCGTCGTGCGCACAAGGTGCGCCCGGTCTACAAGCGCGTGGACTCCTGTGCCGGCGAGTTCTCCACCGGTACCGCCTACCTCTACTCGACCTACGAGGACGAGTGCGAGGCCGCGCCGAGCAACCGCGACAAGATCATGATCCTGGGCGGTGGCCCGAACCGCATCGGCCAGGGCATCGAGTTCGACTACTGCTGCGTGCATGCGGCACTGGCGCTGCGCGAGGATGGCTATGAAACCATCATGGTCAACTGCAACCCGGAAACCGTGTCGACCGACTACGACACCTCCGACCGCCTGTACTTCGAACCGCTGACCCTGGAAGACGTGCTGGAAATCGTCGAACTGGAACAGCCGAAGGGCGTGATCGTGCAGTACGGCGGCCAGACCCCGCTGAAGCTGGCGCGGGCGCTGGAAGCCAACGGCGTGCCGGTGATCGGCACCAGCCCGGATTCGATCGACCTGGCCGAGGACCGCGAGCGCTTCCAGCAGCTGGTCGACAAGCTGGGCCTGAAGCAGCCGCCGAACCGCATCGCCCGCAACGACCAGGAAGCGCTGCTGCTGGCCCGCGAGATCGGCTACCCGCTGGTGGTGCGCCCGAGCTACGTGCTGGGCGGCCGTGCGATGGAAATCGTCTACGGCGAAGCCGACCTGGCCCGCTACGTGCGCGACGCGGTGAAGGTGTCCAACGATTCGCCGGTGCTGCTGGACCGCTTCCTCGACAATGCTGTCGAGTGCGACGTCGACATCATCGCCGACAAGGAGGGCAACGTCCTGATCGGTGGCGTGATGGAGCACATCGAAGAAGCCGGCGTGCACTCGGGCGATTCCTCCTGCTCGCTGCCGCCGTACTCGCTGTCGGCTGAAACCCAGGCCGAACTGCGCCGCCAGGTGGTGGAGCTGGCCAAGGCCCTGAACGTGGTCGGCCTGATGAACACCCAGTTCGCGATCCAGACCAGCGACGAAGGTGCCGACACCATCTACCTGCTGGAAGTGAACCCGCGTGCCTCGCGCACCGTGCCGTTCGTGTCCAAGGCCACCGGCATGCCGCTGGCCAAGATCGCCGCGCGCTGCATGGCCGGCAAGAGCCTGGCCGAGCAGGGCGCGACCAAGGAAATCGTGCCGGACTATTACTCGGTGAAGGAGGCGATCTTCCCGTTCGCCAAGTTCCAGGGCGTCGACCCGATCCTCGGGCCGGAGATGCGCTCCACCGGTGAGGTGATGGGCGTGGGCCGCAGCTTCAACGCCGCCTTCGCGCGTGCGCAGGAAGCCGGCGGCATCAAGGCGCCGCCGGTCGGCAAGGCCTTCGTTTCGGTCCGCGATCCGGACAAGAAGCGCGTGTTGCCGGTGGCCAAGGCGCTGCTGGCGCGTGGCTACAGCCTGGTCGCGACCCGTGGCACCGCCGCGTGGCTGCAGCAGCACGGCATGGACTGCGAGATCATCAACAAGGTGGTCGAAGGCCGTCCGCACATCGTCGACTCGATCAAGAACGGCGAGATCGTCTACATCGTCAACACGACCGAAGGTCGTTCGGCGATCAACGACTCGTTCTCGATCCGTCGCGAGGCGCTGCAGCATCGCGTCACCTACTCGACCACCATTGCCGGCGCCAAGGCGCTGGTGGATTCACTGGAATTCCGCGGCACCGGCCCCGTCTGGTCGCTGCAGGAGCTGCACAAGGAGTTGAATGCATGAGAGCCCCCATCACGATGAAGGGCGCGCAGAAGCTGCGCGACGAACTGGATCACCTGAAGTCGGTCAAGCGCCCCAAGGTGATCGCCGCCATCGCCGAAGCACGTGAGCATGGCGACCTGAAGGAGAATGCCGAGTACCACGCCGCGCGCGAGGAACAGGGCTTCATCGAAGGCCGCATCAAGCAGCTCGAAGGCGAGCTGTCGCACGCCGAGATCATCGACGTGAGCAAGCTCAATGCCGGCTCCAAGGTGGTGTTCGGCGCCAGCGTGACGCTGGCCGACGTGGAAACCGACGAAGAGAAGAAGTACCAGATCGTCGGTGACCTGGAGGCGGACATCAAGCAGGGCCTGATCGCGATTTCCTCGCCGGTGGCGCGCGCGATGATCGGCAAGCTGGAAGGTGATTCGATCGTGATCGACGCCCCGGCCGGCCAACGCGAGTACGAGATCGTCAGCGTCAGCTACGTGGACTGACCCGGTGGCAACGGCGACCCTGCTGTTGCCGGCACGCAGCCGCTTTGCCGCGGCTGCGTTGCCGGACGATGTGGCGCGCGCGCTTGGCCGCGCCACGACGGTGCAGGTCGCACCGGGTGAACGCGCGCAGCTGACGCGCCATTTCACCGTCGCCGCGCCGCAGTGGCCGGTGGCCGCGTTGACCCGCCAGCGCGACGTCGGCGATGCCGCTGGCGCCAGCTGGCTGCGTGCCGATCCGGCCTGCATGGTGCCGGACATGCATGGCGCGCGGATGATGGCCTACGGCGAAACGCTGCGACCGACCCTGGCCGACTGCCTGGCCCTGCTGCCGGTGCTGCAGCCGTTGTTCGCCGATGCCGGATTCGTGCTCGACGCACCGGACCCTTCGCGCTGGTACCTGCGCCTGCCGATCGACCTGGCCCTGCCGGACTTCGACAGTCCGGACGAGGTGCTGGGCGATGACCTGTTCTCGCACCTGCCGGAAGGCGAGGGCGGCCGCCGTTGGCGGGCGCTGATGACCGAAGCGCAGGTAGTGCTGCACAACCATTCCTGGAACCAGCAGCGCGCCGCGCAGGGACAACAGCCGATCAATTCGCTGTGGTTCTGGGGTGGCGGCGTGATGCCGGTATCGGTCAGCACGCCGCATGCGCAGGTGCGCAGCCGCGATGCGCTGCTGCAGGGCTTGGCTCTTGCGGCTGGCGTAGCCGTGGATGGCGAGCAGGCGGTCGATGCACTGGTTGATCTGCGCCAGCTGCGCTCGCTGCAGCAGCTCGGCAACGATGCGATCCGTCCGCTGCTGGCCGCGCTGAAGCGCGGCGAGCTGCAGCGGCTGGTGCTGGATTTCGAGGACGGCCTGCAGTTCCAGCTGGATCGCGGACAGCGCTGGCAGTTCTGGAAGAAGCCGCGCCAGCTTCACGACTGATCGGGGCCTCTGCCGAGCGGGGTCGGATCCGTTTTCCATCGGAAAACGGCTCTGACCCCATTTTGTCTATCGATATCTGAAAGATGTGTCGACCAAGGTCGACACCTATCAGCAGCGGCGTGAACCTGTCGAAGGTGGGGCGGTGTCAGATTGCGGGGTGTCAGCCGCATGGATGCGGCTGCCAAGCCTACAGGGACGTACTTGCGGCGTCCCCGCAATCCGACACCGCCCCGCCAACCCACGGACTCCCCGCTGTTGCTGTTGCTTCGGATGTTGCTTCGGCAGGTGCAGGGCGCAGCCCTGCAAACAATCACCTCACCGTGCTGACCACCGTCGGCAGCTGCCAATGCCCACCCGCCACGCCGCGGCACTGCCCGGTGGTGAACTCGCCGCTCTTCACGAATCGCGCGCCATCCCAGGCCCAGTCGTGGCCGGAGAAGCAGTCACCGATGCCGCGCCCACGGAAGCGCCCGCGCAGCGTCGCGTCATCGCGATCAAAGTCCTCCGCGTTGGAGGTCACGAACTTCGCCTGGTACGGCGCCTTGTCCTGCACTACCCAGTAGCCGCTGCTGAAGTTGTAGGCACCCATGAAGCAGCTGGTGCTTGCCAGTACATGCTGGGCGTCCAGTCGCTGGATCTCGATCTCGTCTGTCCCACCCTCGCTCAGGCGGCCGCACTCATCCGGCTTCGGCAGGCTGGCGATCAGTGCCTTGCGCAGGCCCGGTGCGTTCGCCAGTGCCGCGTCCGAGGCGCGCGGTGCCACCAGCGTGCCGCGCATGATCACTGGCACCGGCAACGCCGCAGGCACGCTCGCTTCAGCCTTGTCGCCACGCCCCACCAGCGCACCGGGCGTGCCCAGCCGGCCCTGGGCCTCGTCCATCTTCAGCAGTACGGCCGCTGCACCACTGTCGGAGATCGGCCACGCCTTGCCCTTGCCGTCGATGATGTCGATGCGTGCGTGGCGCGGCAGCGCGGCGACCAGCGCATCGGTCTGTCCCTGCTGCAGCAGTACTTGATCTCCGTCGCCGGTGTCGCGCACCGGGCCCAGGTCCTTGCCGTTCAGGCGCAGGCGCAGCGCCCCGGTCGGCGTCGCGCTTTCGCCATCCTCGCCATTGCGCAGCCGCGCGAGCACCTTCGTACCCGGGCCGCCCGCGCGTTCCAGCATCAGGCTGAGCAGATTGCCGGGTTGTTCCGGACTGTAGCCGGCGGCGCGGCAGGTGCGGGTGTTGTCACAGGCCAGCGACCAGTCGTTGTGCTGGAACTGCACGCCGGCCTTCGGTTCGGGCGTGGCGGCGTGGGTGGCCGGGGCCATGGCGAGGCCCAGCAGCGCGGGAAGGAGCGTGCGATGCATGCGTTGAAGTCCATTTCCGGGCCGACAAGCATGGAAGATAGGCTGGCAGATTCCAAATGCTATCGATCGGGGGGAGCCTCCTGCGGGCAGAGAGATCCGACCCCGCGCTATCATGGGGATGTCTTCCGCAACCCGGCGATGCCGATGTCCCTTGCCGCCGATGCTGCGCAGCCGTCCTCTGATACGCCGATGATCCGCCGCCGCGATGCGGTCGTACCGGGCAGCTGGCCAGACGGCACGCTGCCACTGCTGGCGCGACTCTATGCCAGCCGCGGCGCCGGTACGCCAGAGCTGGCACTGCCGAAGCTGGGCAGCCTCCACGCGCCGGAGCTGTTGACCGGTATCGATGATGCGGTGGGTCTGCTGATCGAGGCCATCGCCAACGACAAGCGCATCCTGGTGGTCGGCGATTTCGATTGCGATGGCGCCACCGCCTGTGCGGTCGGCGTGCGGGGCCTGCGCATGCTCGGCGCGCAACACGTCTTCCACGCGGTGCCGAACCGCATGGTGCACGGCTACGGCCTGTCACCTTCTCTGGTGGAGGAGCTGGCCGCGCTGCAGCCGGACCTGCTGGTCACGGTCGACCACGGCATCGCCTGCCATGCGGGCGTGATCGCGGCGAAGGCGCGGGGCTGGCAGGTGCTGGTCACCGACCATCACCTACCCGGGCCGCAGCTGCCGCCGGCCGATGTCATCGTCGATCCGAATCTGGACGGCGATGCGTTCCCCAGCAAGTCGCTGGCCGGCGTCGGTGTGATCTTCTACGTGCTGATGGCGCTGCGCCGTCACATGCGCGAGGCCGGCGTCTTCGCCGATGGCAAGGGGCCGGACCTGACCACGCTGCTGGACCTGGTGGCGGTCGGCACCGTCGCCGACCTGGTGGCGCTGGATCCGAACAACCGGGCACTGGTCAGCGCGGGCCTGCGCCGTCTGCGCGCGGGGCAGGGCTGCGTCGGTCTGCGAGCGCTGATCGAAGCCAGCGGCCGTGATGCGGCGCGGCTGACCGCCACTGACATCGGCTTCGCACTCGGCCCGCGCCTGAATGCCGCGGGCCGGCTGGAAGACATGGCGCTGGGTATCGCGCTGTTGCTGACCGAAGACCCGCGCCAGGCACGCGAGATCGCGCAGACGCTGGAGCAGATCAACTCGGAACGGCGCGCCGTCCAGCAGTCGATGACTGACGACGCCGAGCAGGCGTTGAGCCGCGTGGTGCTGGACATGGCCGGGCAGCGACCGGTCGCGGCCTGCCTGTTCGATGCCGACTGGCATCCCGGTGTGGTCGGCCTGGTCGCTTCGAAGATGAAGGATCGCCTGCACCGTCCGGTGATCGCCTTTGCCCCGGCCGAACCCGGCGCCGACACCCTGCGCGGCTCGGCGCGCTCCATTCCCGGCCTGCACATCCGTGACGCGCTGGCGTTGGTCGATGCGCGCCATCCGGGCCTGATCGAACGCTTCGGTGGCCACGCCATGGCGGCCGGCCTCAGCCTGCGGCGTGACCACGTCGATGACTTCAAGGCCGCCTTCGTCGCGGTGGTGCTGGAAATGCTCGATCCGGCGGCACTGCAGCAGCAGGTGCTCAGTGACGGCGAGCTGGCCGTGGACGAGCTGGACCATCGCCACGCCGATGCGTTGCGCCTGGCCGGGCCGTGGGGCCAGGGTTTCCCCGAGCCACTGTTCGACGGCCACTTCGAAGTGGCCAACTGGCGCGTGCTGAAGGAGCGTCACCTGAAGCTGGAACTGCGCCTGCCGGGCGTACCCGGCACCATCAACGCCATCCATTTCGGCGGCTGGCACGGCAATGCGCCTGGCCGCCACGTGCACCTCGCCTACCGCTTGGCCTGCGACGACTACCGTGGCGGCAGCGCCATCCAGCTGATCATCGAACACTGCCTGCCCGCCTAGAAAAAGGGGACGGAGGGGATTAAGCCGCTTTTGCCTTGTTTGCCAATTGCGACTTAATCCCCTCCGTCCCTTTTTTGGGGCCCCGCCAACCCCGTTACGGTTGCTGGTGCGTTCAACGATCCACGATCCCACTGGAGTCCGGTCATGGTCTTCGCCCGTTGCTGCACTGTGTTGTTGCTGGCCCTTGCGGCCTGGCCTGCTGGCGCGCAGTCGCCGCCGATCTCCCGGCCGCAGGCCAGCACGCCGTTGCTGATTGCCCCGGCTGCCGAGCAGGCGGTCCAACTGCGACACGCCCGCATCGAAGGCGAGGTCCAGGCCGGCGTTGCCCAGACCCGGATCACCTTGGAATTCCACAACCCGAACCGTCGTGTGCTGGAGGGTGAGCTGCAGTTCCCGCTGGCTGATGGCCAGCAGATCACCGGCTTCGCGCTGGATATCAACGGCGAGATGCGTGACGCGGTGCCGGTGGCCAAGGACCGCGGTCGCCAGGTGTTCGAGGAGATCGCCCGTCGTGGCGTCGACCCGGGGCTGCTGGAACAGACCGCCGGCAACCAGTTCCGGCTGCGCATCTACCCGCTACCTGCCGGCGGCATTCGGCGCGTGCAGCTGGTGATGCGTGAGCCGTTGGCCTTCGACGGCCACGGCTGGCAGTGGACGCTGCCGCTGCAGTTCGCCGCCGGAGCAGCCTCGGTTGAACTGAAGCTGCAGGCCCCGGGCGCGACGGCCGCGGGTACGGCGCCATTCCGCATCAGCGCGGGCCAGCTGCAGTGGCAGGGCAGGGGCGCGCAGTTGCCGAAGCAGCTGCAGTGGAGCCTGCCCGCAGCACGTCAGGCGCAGGTCCAGGTGGCGTCCTGGCAGGACGGGCACTACCTGTTGGCGCAGCTGCCGGTGTCGACCGGCAGCACGCCGCGCACGTTGCCCCGCGAGATCGGCCTGCTGTGGGATGGCTCCGGCTCGGGTGGGCAGCGTGACCGCACGCGCGAGTTCGCCCTGCTGGATCGGTACTTCGCCGCGATGGGTGACGGCACCGTGGCGTTGACCGTGCTGCGCGATCGCGCCGAACAGGTGCGTCGATTCCGCATCCGCGCAGGCAACTGGAGCGAGCTGCGCGCGGCACTGCAGGCGGTGCGCCCGGACGGTGCCAGCGCGCTGGCCCAGTGGCAGCCGCAGCCGAGTGTGAAGGAATACCTGCTGGTCAGTGATGGCCTGCTGACCTATGGGCCGGACCAATTGCCGACGCTGGCACCGGATCAGCGCCTGTTCGCGATCAGCAGCGCCGGTGCCCGCACCGACAGCACGCGCCTGCGCGGCTGGAGCGAATCCCATGGCGGCCGTTTCGTCGCGCTGGGCAAGGATGTCGACGCGGCCGCGCATGCGCTGCTGGCGTCGCCGTTGGATGTGCAGGTCGATGCAGGGCGCGGCGTGCAGGATGTAGTGATCGATCGTCGCAGTGAAGCCCAGGGCTGGTTGTGGCTGCATGCACGACTGGCGGCCGACAGTGTGCCGATGCGGGTGCGCGTGGGTGGCGGCGAATGGCAGGCGCTGCCCGCCACGCAGAAGAGCAACGACGGCGAACTGCTGGCGGGCTTGTGGGCGCAGGCGCGCCTGCAGCAGCTGGCCGCCGACCGCCGTGGCAACCGCGAGGCGATGCAGCGGCTGTCGCAGCAGTTTGGCCTGGTCGGCCCGGACACCTCGCTGATCGTGCTGGAGACGTTGGAGGACTACCTGCGCTATGCGATCCGCCCTTCGGGCACGCTGCGCGCCGGGTACGACGCCAGGTTTGCAGTGCAGGTAAGAGATCGCGCCGCTGCTGATCGCCAGCGCCTGGATGAGGTGGCGGCACGCTGGAAGGAGCGCCAGCAGTGGTGGAGCCGCAGCTGGCCGAAGGGTGTGCCACCGCAGGCGAAGGGCGGGGCACTGGAAGTGGCCTCGGCGGACCATGCGATGGAATCGGCGCCGGTGGCAATGCTCGCCGCGCCGGCCCCTGCGGCACCGCCCGCCCCGGCACCGATGGCCGCCGCCGCCGAGCAGCGCATGGAAGCCAGCAGCGCGCGTGCACGTCGCTCTGCGTCTGCATCGAACAAGGCCCTGGATTCAATTACGGTCACTGGTGGCCGTGTCGCTGCGCCCGCTGCCGCCAACGAGGGCGAGCTCGGTATCCAGCTGGCGGCCTGGCAGCCGGACTCGGCCATCGCCCGGCGCCTGCGCCAGGGCCCGGCGTCGCAACTGTATGACCGCTACCTGGCCGAGCGCGATGCGCATGCCGACAGCAGCGCGTTCTTCCTCGACGTGGCTGACCTGTTGCTGGAGCAGGGTCAGCGCGACCTGGCACTGCGTGTGCTGTCGAACCTGGCCGAGATGGACCTGGACGACCGCCACCTGCTGCGCGTGCTCGGTTACCGGCTGATGCAGGCTGATGCCCCCGCACTGGCGGTGCCGGTGTTCGAGCAGGTGCTGGCGATGGGCCAGGAAGAGCCGCAGAGCTTCCGCGACCTGGGCCTTGCACTGGCAGCGGCCGGCAAGCCGCAGCAGGCGCTGGCGCCGCTGTACCAGGTGGTTGTGCGGCCGTGGGACAGCCGCTTCGATGGCATCGCCCTGATCGCACTGGATGAACTGACCAACCTGGTGGCCCGCAGCACGCCCCGGCTGGATACCACCAGTATCGACCCGCGCCTGCTGCAGGCGATGCCGCTGGACCTGCGCGTGGTGCTGTCGTGGGATGCCGACAACAGCGACATGGACCTGTGGGTGACCGACCCGAACGGCGAGCGCGCGTACTACGGCAACCGCCTGACCTACCAGGGCGGACAGATGTCGCAGGATTTCACCGGCGGCTATGGCCCCGAGCAGTTCTCGCTGCGTACCGCCAAGCCGGGCAAATACAAGGTGGAAGCGAACTACTTCGGCAGCCGCCAGCAGCTGGTGACCGGTGCCACGACCCTGATGCTGCGCCTGACCACCCACTGGGGCACGGCCAAGCAGAAGGACCAGATGGTGACGATGCGGCTGAAGGATCGTGCCGAAACCGTGCTGGTGGGCGAGTTCGAGGTGCGTTGAACGCCCGGACACCCGTGTAGAGTCGAGCTTGCTCGACTCTGCATTTCTCCCGCAAGCGGTGCAGGATAGGAGCGGAGGACCCGGACTTTTCCGACCGGGCACTCCGGGTAGATCCAGTGTGCCCATTCCGAGACGAGCCACTCAGTACGCACGCCACGCAGATTCGGATGCTCGGCTTCCGGCGACAGAAGAGCCAAAATCAATCCGGCCTTATTCATCGAGCCGGTACTGACGCGAAATCCATCGCGCCAGCGCCACCCGGCCATTTACTCTAACCGCGTATCCAGCTATCCAGCTGTTTTGCCAGCACGCGGTTCTTGTGCGCGCTGGCGACCATGCCTTTGCCTGGTGCCAGATTGATGCCCAGTTGTGCATTGACCTGCCTGATCCATTGTGGGAACTGTGCAAGATTGACGCCTGTAATTGGCGGCAGTTCGAGGTCATTGCTGATGGGCCGGTCCCCATATGCCTCGTACGTTCCATCACCTGCGGACAAACTGATCGACCACGAACTATCGGGCCAGCTGCTGAGAGTGAGGCTGACACGTGGATGGCCGTTCTGGGAGCTGTACTCGCCATCCTGATACAGCGTGATACGCGCGTTCCAGTCTCGGATGTTCTCCACTGTCCATGCCTGCCTCTGGACCAACTGAATGGCGGCGCCTGCCATGACGCGCTCGTTGTGCAGTGTCGACAGCTGTTCGCAGAGGGTGTTGAACGCCGGGTCTTCAGGACCATGCGGCTGGGCTGCCATCGCTGTGTAGTGGAGAAGCGAGAGAAATCGTTCACGGGCTGCGCTCCCTGCGTGATCGCGATCAAGCTGAATTCGCAGCGCGCCGAGGCGGGTTCGAGTATCCAGCAACGTGACCAGAATCATGCCCCAGTACAGGATGCTGTCGAGCTGTTCGGCATCGTGTTGAACGTGTTGAATGGCTTCGAGGACCTGTGGTGCCAAGCTGCGATAGGGCAGAAATCTCTCCACTTTGTCACGTTGGGCGTAGTACGACTGGTACTTTCTGCAATGCTCGACCAGGCGCACGCGCTGCTTGAGCTCTCCCGCGCTGCCAAGAGAGCCACTTGGGAGCTCGCCGTTCTCGTCGAAGCCGAAGCAGAAAAGATGCTCAAGGCCGAGCCTTGGCAGGCGCGAGTAATAGCCAACAGGAAGCCGCGTGAGTTCACGGTAGGCGGCACTCAGTGCCGGTAGATCCTTTTCGGGAAGTCCGGCGACCTTCCAGTCCCCCACTCGCAGCCAGTGGAAGTAGAAGCGTTGCAGCATGTCCCCAGACAGGTGGCGACCTGCTTTCGGTGCAAGTACGCCGAGTTGGTAGTGATAAGCCGGGTAAATGTCGCCTTGACGCTTCTCAGCAAGCGCAGCTTCTTCTGAGTCAACAAAGGCTACCAGCAGCTTGAGGTCGGATTGATCCATTGCAGGTCTCCAGGCAAAGGGGCCTTCTGGCGGGAAGGCGACCTCCTAGGCTGGCAGGGCGATGTGGAACATCCAATGCGAATAGTTGCAAATGCCGTGAAGGGGCGCGTATCCGTTGCCCGTATCAGGTCCCACGCGGAATCCGCCTCGCCAGCGCCACACCGCCGCCTAGGCAGCCAGCATCACGCACAACCCGGCGCGGAGTCGCCCGCCAAACGCGCAAAGCAGTATCAGCGCGGTATAGGCCGTTTCGTAGCCGAGCAGGCTGACGAACTGCATCTGCGACAGCACCCAGCCGGCATCGAAGGTCTGCTGCAGCCACAGGTGCCAATGGGTCTGGAACATCCGTTGTCCTCATTGCGCCGTCGCGGCGCGTACCGTCGGTGACGATAGCGGATCGGCTTTCAGGCCGAACAGCGGCCGCAGCCAGCGCGAACGACGGATCAGCAGTTCATGGATCAGCAGGCAGCCGCCGACGGTACCGCCGAGCAGCAGGGCCGGTTCGGCCCACGGCCCCAGCTGTAGCGGCTTGAGCCAGAACAACAGCACGATGATCAGGCTCTGGTGCAGCACGTACCAGGGATAGATCGCCTCGGTGCAGTACGGCAGCCAGCCGAACGGGCGGTCGAGGGCGACCTTGCCCCAGCCCAGGATGGTCAGCAGGGCGGTCCAGACGTACAGCGACTGGCTGGTGCGGCCCTGCAGGTCCCAGAACGTTTCAGGCCATTGCCGCAGCAAGGAATCAGCCGGCAGTACCTCGCCGAGGATGCGCAACCCCAGATACCAGGCGATCGCGGCCAGCGCCAGCCATAGCGTGGTGCGGCGCAGGGCGACCACACGCTGCCAGAACACCGGCTCGCGACCGAGCAGGTAGCCTGCCAGGAACACCGTTGCGTATTTGGCGTGCTGGTACCAGTCGCCAAGCAGGGCATTGGTGGACGGATAGATCGGCTCCAGCCAGATCACCCAGGCCAGCAGCAGGGCGGACGGCAGGCCGATCAGCAGCATCGGCGATGCAGCGCAGAACGCCACCGCGCGGCGCACCACCGGCCTTCCCAGCAATGGCATCAACAGGGCCAGGGCCAGCGTGTAGTTCCACAGATAGGCCAGGTACCACAAGTGGTTCCAGGTGATGCCGTACTGCCAACCGGCGAAACTCCCTTCCGGCCACGGCCGCACCTGCCAATAGCGCAGCAGGAAGTGGCCGAAGCCGGGTGCCACGTGGCCGTTGGCCACGCCCTCGCAGTAGGGCTGGATCGGCACGATCACGAACATGCCGAACAGCAGGGGCAGCAGCAGCCGCCACGTGCGCAGGCCGGCAAAGCGCAGCAGCCTGCCTTCCGGCCGCATCAGTGCGATGGCGATGCCCGAGATCAGGAACAGCAGCGACATCCGCCAACGATTGACGAACAGCATCGGCCACTGCAGCCATTCGGCGGTATGCATGCTCTTGAGGTGGAAGCCCCAGTCGTCCACATAGGCCATGGCGGTGTGGTAGAGGATCAGCAGGGCGAAGGCGAACACGCGCAGGGCGTCGATGTCGTGGCGTCGGGTCATGGTGGAGGTGTGCCGGAAGGTCGAGCCAAGGTGACGCCGTCCGGATCCTTGCGGCGACTGGCAAGGGGCCGCTGGAACCGACGCAGTGACCAATGGCGGGGGTGGTGGGACCAATGGAGCCGCTACCCTTGGTCCCTTGAGGCAGGCTGGAGCACCGCAACGACATGGATGCAGCAATGACCCAGGGCCGACCATCGCGCTGGCGTACGTCAACTCGCCTGCTGGTATGGGCGGCGATCCTGTCGGCCTCGGCAGTGACCAATGCGCTGGTGGAAGTGATGGACGCCAGTCGCCGCGGCGCGGATCTTGGGCTGTGGGAGCCGATGATCTGGGAGTTCAGCAGCCTCGCCCTGATCCTGTTGACCCTGCCGTTGCTGTGGTGGGGCTGCGAGCGCTGGCCGCTGCATGCCGATACCTGGAGGCGGCGGTTGCCGCTGTATCTGCTGGCCAGCGTCGGCTGGTCGCTGCTGCACGTGATGGGGATGATGCTGCTGCGGCATCTGGCCTACGCGTCGCTGGGCTACCGCTACCAGGACGATGCCGGTTTGTTGGAGCGTTTTGCCTACGAGTACCTGAAGGATGTTCGCACGTTCGCGATGTTCGTGGCCCTCGAGCACTTTGCCAGCTGGTTCGGCAGGCGCAGGCAGGGCGAAGCGAGCCTGCTGGCCGAGCCCGACGTCGGCCCGCCGGTGGAGCCGGTCGAGCGCCCCCAGCACTTCCTGGTGCGCAAGCTGGGCAAGGAATTCCTGGTTGCCACCGCAGATGTGGAGTACGCGCAGTCGGCGGGCAACTACGTGAACTTGCGGGTGCGCGGGCACGACTACCCGCTGCGGATCACCATGGCGGTGCTGGAGCAGCGGCTGGACCCGGGCGAGTTCCTGCGCCCACATCGCAGCTGGCTGATCAATCGCGGCCAGTTGCGCTCGATCGAGCCGCTGGACGGAGGCGAGGCCCTGCTGCACATGGCCGATGGAGCCAAAGTGCCCTGCAGCCGGCGCCAGCTGCCGGTCCTGCGGCAGGCGCTGGGCGGCGCGGGCGCGGGTAGAGTCGACTGTCGGTCGACTATCGCGCGCAGCGCGGGCTCCACCGCAACCTGAATGAAAAGCAGTCGACTGACAGTCGACTCTACTGAGGCGGGTCTACCAGTGGTTGGCTCCCAGCTGCGGGCCTGGTCCCTCATTCCGGGCGCCCCCGGCCTGCGGTATCATTGGCAGTCATCTTTTGAATGCATAACCGCCGACATGATCGAACTGAATCCTGTCCGCCAGCGCATCACCGATCTGACTGATCGCGTGCTGTCGCTTCGGGGGTATCTTTGACTACGACGCCAAGAAAGAGCGTCTTGAAGAAGTAACGCGGGAGCTGGAAAGCCCCGACGTCTGGAACAACGCCGAGTACGCCCAGAACCTGGGCCGCGAACGTTCCAGCCTGGAAAAGACCGTGGGCGGCATCGCCTCGGTGCTGGATGGCCTGAACGACGCCACCGAACTGCTCGAGCTGGCCGAGTCCGAGCAGGACGAGGACACCGCACTGGCGGTGGTCGCCGACCTGGACAAGCACCAGGCGCACGTGGAGAAGCTGGAGTTCCAGCGCATGTTCTCCGGCGAGATGGACAATGCCGCTGCGTTCGTCGACATCCAGGCCGGTGCCGGTGGCACCGAAGCCCAGGACTGGGCCGAGATCCTGCTGCGCATGTACCTGCGCTGGTGTGAATCGCGCGGCTGGAAGACCGAGCTGATGGAAGTCTCCGGCGGCGACGTCGCTGGCATCAAGTCGGCGACGCTGCGCGTGGAAGGCGACTACGCCTATGGCTGGCTGAAGACTGAAACCGGCGTGCACCGCCTGGTGCGCAAGTCGCCCTTCGACTCGGACAACCGCCGCCACACCAGCTTCACCTCGGTGTTCGTGTCGCCGGAAATCGATGACAACATCGACATCACCATCAATCCGGCCGACCTGCGCACCGACGTGTACCGTTCGTCCGGTGCCGGTGGCCAGCACGTCAACAAGACCGAGTCGGCGGTGCGCATCACCCACATCCCGACCAACATCGTGGTGGCCTGCCAGACCGGCCGCAGCCAGCACCAGAACCGCGACAACGCGATGAAGATGCTGGCCGCCAAGCTGTACGAGCTGGAGATCCAGAAGCGCAACGCCGAAAAGGACGCCGTGGAAGCGACCAAGTCCGACATCGGCTGGGGCAGCCAGATCCGCAATTACGTGCTCGACCAGAGCCGCATCAAGGACCTGCGTACCGGCATCGAACGTTCGGATACGCAGAAGGTGCTGGACGGCGACCTGGACGAGTTCGTCGAGGCCAGCCTGAAGGCCGGCCTGGCCGTGGGCTCCAAGCGCGTCGATGCCTGATCTGCGCGCCTGCGCGGATATCGTCACCCTCGTGCGCAACGCCGAGGGTGGCTGATCACGCTTCCGGTAGAGCCGAGCCCATGCTCGGCTGCTGTTGGCGCAGTAGCAGATGCGTCGAGCATGGCTCGACGCTACAACGGGTACGGCGGTAGCGATGATGCGCAGCGAAAGTGAACGCAAGGAACTCGGCGGCTTCCTCAAGGCGTGCCGCGCCCGTGTCGACCCCGCCACGCTCGGTCTGCCGGCCGGGCGGCGGCGCACCCCGGGCCTGAAGCGCGAGGAAGTGGCGCTGGCGATCGGGGTCAGCGTGAGCTGGTACACCTGGATCGAGCAGGGTCGTGAAGTGCGCGCCTCTCCCGAAGTGCTTGAGCGCCTGGCACAGGTGCTGCGCATGAGCGACGACGAACGCGCCTATGCCTTCGCGCTGTCCGGCTACGGCGTGCCGCTGGAATCACCGGACGAGAGTGTGACCGACGGCCTGCGCCAGCTGGTGGAGGCGATGCAGCCGATCCCGGCGTACGTGCGCAACACCCGCTTCGACATCCTGGCCTGGAATCCGGCCATTGCCGAGCTGTTCGTGGACTACAGCCAGCTGGCACCGCACGAGCGCAATACGCTGCGGCTGATGTTCCTGTACCCGCCGTACCGCACGCTGATCCTCAACTGGGAAGAAATGACCCGCGGCCTGCTGGCAGGCTTCCGTGCGGCGATGGCGCAGGCGCCGGACAAGGCCCCGTTCCTGGCGCTGGTCGAGGACATCTCGGCGCACAGCGAGGAGTTCCGCCAGTGGTGGCCGGAGCACGATGTGCGTCGGTTCGATGAAGGTGCGAAGAAGCTGAACCATCCCACGCGCGGGTTGCTGGACCTGCAGTACGTGGCGCTGGTGCCGGAGAGCCGGCATGACCTTTCCCTGGTGACCTACCTGCCGCGGAAGTAGGGGGTGTTCGGCAGGGCTTGCAGCCCTGCACCTGCTCAATGCAACGGCCAAAGCCAAAGCCAGAGCCAGAGCCAGAGCTAGGTTCCGTGGTTTGGCGGGGCGGTGTCGGCGTGCGGGGACGCCGCAAGTACGTCCGTGTAGGCTTGGCAGCCGCATCCATGCGGCTGACACCCCGCACGCCGACACCGCCCCACCTTCGACAGGTTCACGCGGCTGTTGGCAACTGCGGCTTTGTTCCGCGCGGCTGTTGGTAGGTGTCGACCTTGGTCGACACGATTTTTCTCTCAGATATCGAATGAGTCATCCACGCATGGCGTGGGTCTACTGTGTCGACCAAGGTCGACACCCACCAACAGCAACGCAGAGCGCCGTCCCGACAGATCGCTGAACTCTGTCGAAGGCGGGGTGGGTCCGGTTGAGGGGGCGTGAGCCGCATGGATGCGGCGACCGAGCTTACATGGACGTACTTGCAGCGCCCCCCTCAACCGGACCCACCCCGCCAACCCACGGAATGCCAGCTTCTGCCGTTGACGTTGCTCTGGCTTCGGCGGGTGCAGGGCGCAGCCCTGCCGATACCCCCCATTCAGACAGGTAAGTGCGGGTCACAGGATAAGCAGACGCCTTGTTGCCTCCGCCATTCGGGTCCACATTCCTGTGCAGGAGACGGGCCACCGCCCGTTGTCGAGACAACAGGAGCCCTGCATGTCCGCTGCCCCCACCACCGCCATTTCCCGCGATCCGGCCACTGGCCAGCAGATCGCCAGCCATCCCTTCGCCACCGACGCCGAGCTGGAAACAATCCTGGATCGCGGCCAGGTCGGCTTTGCGGCCTGGAGCGTCAAGAGCCTCGAACAGCGCGCAGACGTACTGCGTGCGATGGCCGCGGTACTACGCCGTGACCGTGAAAAGCTGGCCGCGCTGGCTACCGCCGAAATGGGCAAGGTCCAGGCCGAAGCGCTGGCCGAAATCGAGAAGTGTGCTGTGCTGTGCGACTGGTACGCCGACAACGGTGCGCAGTTCCTGCGCGACGAACCGACCCAGGTGCCCGACGACAAGGCTTACGTGTCCTACCTGCCGCTGGGCGTGGTGCTGGGCATCATGCCGTGGAACTTCCCGTACTGGCAGGTGATGCGCGCGGCGGTGCCGATCCTGATGGGCGGCAACGGCTTCCTGCTGAAGCCGGCCGAGAACATCGTCGGTACCGCGCAGCTGCTCGATGCCGCCTGGCGCGATGCCGGCTTGCCGGAGGGCACCTTCATCGCGGCCAACATCAGCCGCGAGGGCACCAGCCGCGCGATCGCCGATGACCGCATCGCCGCGGTGACCCTGACCGGCAGTGTGGCCGCCGGCCGCAGCATTGCTGCCCAGGCCGGGCAGGCGCTGAAGAAGGTGGTGCTGGAACTGGGCGGTTCCGATCCGTTCATCGTCCTGGCCGATGCCGATCTTGATGCGGCCGTCGATGCGGCGGTGGCCTCGCGCTTCCAGAACACCGGGCAGGTCTGCATCGCCGGCAAGCGCATCATCGTTGAAGACGCGGTATACGACCGTTTCGTGGCGCAGTTCTGCCAGAAGGCGCAGGCGCTGACCATCGGCGATGGTCGTGAAGCGGGTAATCGCATTGGCCCGATGGCACGCCAGGACCTGCTGGAACAGCTGGATGCGCAGGTACGCGCCTCGGTGGAAGCGGGCGCGAAGCTGCTGGTCGGTGGCCATCAGCTGGATCGCCCGGGCGCGTTCTACGCACCCACCGTGCTGGCCGACGTGGAGCCGGGCATGCAGGCCTTCGATACCGAGACCTTCGGTCCGGTGGCCTCGATCAGCCGCGCTCGTGATGCCGACCATGCGGTGGAGCTGGCCAACCAGAGCGAGTTCGGTCTCAGCGGCAACCTGTGGACCGGCGACCGCGCCCGTGCGATGCAGCTGGCGCGCCGGCTGCAGACCGGCGGCGTGTTCGTCAACGGCTTCTCTGCTTCCGACCCGCGCGTGCCGATCGGCGGCGTGAAGAAGAGCGGCTTTGGCCGCGAACTCTCGCACTTCGGCGTCCGCGAATTCGTCAACGCGCAGACGGTATGGTTCGACAAGCGTTGACGCGCAGCTTCCATCCTTCCTGCAACGATCCATCACCAGTCCAGCGAAAAGGACGGCATTCCAATGTCCAAGGGTTCAGATCTGCTTGTCGCCGCGCTTGAGAACGAAGGCGTCGAGCGCATTTTCGGCATTCCCGGCGAAGAGAATCTCGACGTGGTCGAGTCGCTGCGCCATTCCAGCATCGAGCTGGTCATCACCCGCCACGAACAGGCGGCGGTGTTCATGGCAGCCACCTATGGCCGCCTGACCGGCAAGCCCGGCGTGTGCCTGGCCACGCTCGGCCCGGGCGCGCTCAACTTCACCACGGGCGCGGCCTATGCGCTGCTCGGTGCATGGCCGGTCATCATGATCACCGGCCAGAAGGGCATCGTTGCCAGCAAGCAGGCGCGCTTCCAGATCGTCGACATCGTCAGCACCATGAAGCCGCTGACCAAGCAGGCGCGGCAGATCGTCTCGGCGCGCACCATCCCGACCATCGTCCGCGAGGCGTTCCGCACGGCGCTGGAAGAGCGGCCCGGTCCGGTGCTGCTGGAGCTGCCCGAGGACATTGCGGCTGATGAGGTCGGGGACGTGGCGCTGATTCCGCCGCATGCGGTGGATCGTCCCATTGCCAGTCCGGAGGCGCTGGACCGCGCGGCGGAGATCATCCGCAATGCCAAGCGACCGTTGCTGATGATCGCTTCGGCGGCGTCGCGGCCGCAGTCCAGCGAGGCGCTGTCGGCGTTCGTGCTGCGAGCCGGCATCCCGTTTTTCACCACGCAGATGGGCAAGGGCGCGGTGGCCGGTGGTTCGGGCCTGTACATGGGCACCGCGGCGCTGACCGAGCGCGACTACGTGCACATGGCCATCGACCAGGCTGATGTGATCGTGACCATCGGCCATGAGGTCACCGAGAAGCCGCCGTTCGTGATGCGCCCGGGTGGGCCGACCGTGATCCATATCGGCTATTCGCAGGCGGCGGTGGAGCAGGTGTACTTCCCGCAGGTGGAAGTGATCGGCGATATCGGCCGCTCGCTGACCCAGCTGGCCGACCGCATCGAAGGCGCGGTGCCGAACGCCGATGCGCTGCTGCCGTTGCGCGCGACCATCCTGGAGCACCTGGCCGCCCGTGCCGAGGAGGCCGGCTTCACTCCTCAGCGGCTGGTGCATGACGTGCGCCAGGTGATGCCGCCGGACGGCATCGTGGCGCTGGACAACGGCATGTACAAGATCTGGTTTGCGCGTAACTACCGCACCCAGGTGGCCAACACGCTGCTGCTGGACAACGCGCTGGCGACCATGGGTGCGGGCCTGCCGTCGGCGATCATGGCCTCGATCCTGTATCCGCAGCGGCGGGTGCTGGCGGTGTGCGGTGATGGCGGATTCATGATGAACAGCCAGGAGCTGGAGACCGCGCGCCGGCTGGGCCTGAACCTGGTGGTGCTGATCCTCAACGACGGCGCCTACGGGATGATCCGCTGGAAGCAGGCGGTGGATGGCTTCACCGACTACGGCATGACCTTCAGCAACCCGGATTTCGTGAAGTACGCGGAAGCCTACGGCTGCAAGGGCCACGAGGTGACCGCCATCGAGCAGTTCATCCCGACGCTGGAGGCGGCCTTCAACGAGGGCGGGGTGCACCTGGTGTCGGTGCCGGTTGATTACTCGGAGAACCAGCGGGTGCTGGTGGACGAGCTGCGGCAGGCGTTCCCTGGGAACGGTTGACGCCGGGACGAGCGCCAACCAAGGTTGGCGACTACCGGGGCATCGGTTCCCCGGAATCCGGTAGGTGTCGACCTTGGTCGACACACGGACCGCCAACCAAGGTTGGCCGCCATCTGGGCGGGCCCGGCCCAAGGCCGGGGCAGGGCGGTTTTGGTATGCTGGGCAACCGGCTGTGCCGGGTGCAACATCCCCCCTCACTACACGATTCCCGCAGATCCATGAGCGAAGCTACCGATACCCCCCCCGTTGACGAAAACAAGTTGATCGCCGAGCGCCGCGAGAAACTCAAAACGCTGCGTGGGCAGGGCATCGCGTACCCGAACGACTTCCGTCGCGAGGACTTCGCCGGTCGCCTGCAGGAAGAATTCGCCGATGCCGAGACCTGGACCGCCGAGGCGCTGGAAGGCAACGGCCGCCAGGTGAAGATGGCCGGCCGCCTGATGGCCAAGCGCATCATGGGCAAGGCCAGCTTCGCGCAGATCCAGGACGAGTCCGGCCGCATCCAGCTGTTCCTGCAGGGCGCGGTGCTGGGCGATGCCTACACGGCCTTCAAGGGCTGGGACGTGGGCGACATCATCGCCGTCGAAGGCGGCCTGACCCGTACCAAGACCGGCGAACTGTCGGTCAAGGCCGAGTCGATCCGCCTGCTGACCAAGTCGCTGCGCCCGCTGCCGGACAAGTGGCACGGCCTGGCCGACGTCGAGCAGCGCTACCGCCAGCGTTACGTCGATTTGATCGTGACCCCGGAATCGCGCGCAGTGTTCATCAAGCGCTCGAAGATCATCCGCGCCATGCGCGCGTGGCTGGACAACCGCGACTTCCTGGAAGTC
This sequence comes from Stenotrophomonas sp. YJH_SMC_40, assembly GCF_059368615.1. NCBI lineage: Bacteria > Pseudomonadati > Pseudomonadota > Gammaproteobacteria > Lysobacterales > Lysobacteraceae > Stenotrophomonas > Stenotrophomonas sp. YJH_SMC_40. The sequence continues at coordinate 240,429 of NZ_JCAFRX010000008.1, forward strand.
GAGACGCCGATGATGCATTACATCCCCGGCGGCGCGGCGGCCAAGCCGTTCACCACCCATCACAACGCGCTGGACCTGGACCTGTACCTGCGCGTGGCGCCGGAGCTGTACCTCAAGCGCCTGACCGTGGGTGGCCTGGAGCGCGTGTACGAGATCAACCGCAACTTCCGCAATGAAGGCGTCAGCACCCGCCACAATCCGGAGTTCACCATGATGGAACTGTACGAGGCCTATGCCACGTACAACGAAATCATGGACCTGACCGAGGGTGTGATCCGTGATGTGGCCAAGGCCGTGAACGGTGGCACCGAAGTGGAATGGGACGGCGCGAAGATCGACCTGGGCCCGGCGTTCCGTCGTTGGCGCATGGATGAGGCAGTGCGCCACCACAACCCGGAAATCTCGGCCGCTGATTGCACTGACCGCGATGCGCTGCTGCGCCATTGCGAGCGCTTGAAGATCCGCGTCAAGCCGTCCTACGGCTGGGGCAAGCTGTTGCTGGAAATCTTCGAGGCCACGGTCGAGCACACCCTGATCCAGCCGACCTTCATCACCGACCATCCGGTCGAGGTCTCGCCGCTGGCCCGTGCCAATGACAACGACCCGGGCTACACGGATCGCTTCGAGCTGTTCGTCAACGGCAAGGAGCTGGCCAACGGCTTCTCCGAACTGAACGACCCGGAAGACCAGGCCCAGCGCTTCCAGGCCCAAGTGGCCGCGAAGGAGGGTGGCGACGACGAGGCGATGCACTATGACGCCGACTACATCCGTGCGCTGGAGTACGGCATGGCCCCGACCGGCGGCCTCGGCATCGGCGTTGATCGCCTGGTGATGCTGCTGACCGGCAGCAGCTCGATCCGTGACGTGCTGCTGTTCCCGTACATGCGTCCGGAGCAGTAAGTCGTCTTTTTGACTCCTGTTTGTGCGCGCCGTCGCGAAATGAGACGGCGCGATTGACGCCTCCCGCGCTCGGCGTATCGTTAATGCACTACCTTGACGTCTGTTATGGCTTGATCGGCGCCAGGGGGAGTGCGCATTGTGGAGAGTCCGCTTCACAATGTGATGACGATCATGAACCGGGACGCATGACACGGGAGTCGGGCCGATGCAGGGTGCGAGCGTTCGCAGCAGCAGGGTATCCTCGCCTGCTGATGATCCAGCATGGTCGAGAAACCAGGCGGAGTACGCGTTGAACATCGTCATTGTTGACGACCAGACGTCCGCGCGGACGATGCTGCGTCACGTCATCGAAGACATCGCGCCGGAACTGAGCGTGTATGACTTCGGTGATCCGCTGACCGCATTGGCCTGGTGCGAGGCGCACCCGGTCGACCTGCTGCTGCTCGATTACCGCATGCCGGAGATGGACGGGCTGGAGTTCGCCCGTCGATTCCGGCGCCTGCCCAAGCACCGCGATATCCCGGTGATCCTGATCACCGTGGTCGGCGACGAGCCGATCCGCCAGGCGGCGCTGGAAGCGGGGGTCATCGACTTCCTGGTCAAGCCGATCCGCCCGCGCGAACTGCGCGCGCGCTGCTACAACCTGCTGCAGCTGCGCCAGCAGACCGAGAACGTGAAGCAACGTGCGTTGTCGCTGGAGCAGCGCCTGCTGGCCAGCATGCACGAGGTCGAGGAACGCGAACGCGAGACCCTGTCGCGATTGGCGCGGGCGATCGAGTTCCGTGATGCCGGCACCAGCGCCTATCTCGAACGCATGGCGCGCGTTGCGGGGCTGATCGCCGAGCAGCTTGGCCTGCCCGAAGACGACGTGCGCCTGATCGAGATGGCGGCGCCGCTGCATGACATGGGCAAGATCGCCATTCCCGACGCGGTGCTGCTCAAGCAGGGCAAGCTCAATGACGAGGAGCTGGCGATCATGCGCCGGCACCCACGCATCGGCCACGAGCTGCTGAGTGGCAGCCAGAACCGTTTCATCCAGGTGGGTGCGCTCATCGCGCTGCGCCATCACGAGCGCTATGACGGCAGCGGCTATCCCGACGGCCTGGTCGGCGAAGCGATTCCGCTGGAAGCCGGATCGTTGCTGTCGCCGACGTCTTCGATGCGCTGATCTCGCCCCGTCCGTACAAGGAAGCATGGACCATGGAAGCCACTCTGGCTTATCTGTACGCCCAGCGTGGGCGACTGTTCGATCCGCGTTGCGTGGATGCGCTGATGCGCGGCCACCAGCAGTTGATGGATATCTGCGCCCAGCACTCGACGGCATCGACGCGACCGGGTGGGTGACATGCAGGACCTGTTCGCACGCGTGAGGCGTCGGCTGGCGCAGCGTCCGGATTCGGAACATGGCCAGGCGATCGTGCGGGTAGTGCTGATCTCGCTGATCCTGGTCTATGTTCTGTTGTCCGGCGCCCGCCTGCACCGGCTGGATCAGTACCAGGGCGCGCTGGCAACGGCGGTGACCGGGCTGGGCCTGTCGCTGCTGTTGTTCGGCTGGCTGCTGTGGAGGCCGCAGCGCTCGGACCCGCGACGGGTGGCCGGGATGCTGGCCGATTACGGACTGATCGCGATCGGCATGATCCAGATGGGTGAGCCGCTGGCGTGGGTGTATGCGGTGGTGATGTGGGTCACGGTGGGCAACGGCCTGCGCTTCGGGCCGCGTTACCTGACCGCTGCCATCGTGCTGGCGATGGTCAGTTTCGGCACTACCGTGCTGTTGACTCCCTATTGGCAGGCCAACCTGGGGCTGGCCATTTCCCTGTGGTTGGGGTTGCTGGCAGTACCGTTGTGCTGCTCCTCCCTGCTGCGCCGAAGGATGCGACATCCAACCATGGATACGATTCCCGCCGCTGGATCCGACAAGCGCTCGCTGTTGGCCCGCTTCAAGCAGCGCCTGTCCGGGCGCGAGGACAGCGAGCACGCGCAGAACCTGATCCGCATCATCATCACGGCACTGTTCATCAGCTATCTCGGATGGCGCTCGCTGAGCGGCGGCGGTGAGGCGCTGACGGCGACGTGGCTGATCCTCGCCTTCGAGCTGACCATTTCCGCCGGCCTGCTGACCGCGATCCTGGTCAATCCGGGCGTGTCGCATGTGCGCCGGGTGATCGGCATGCTGACCGATTACACCTGCATGGCCTGGATCATGACCATCCAGGGCGAGCCGGCCGCACCGCTGTATGCGGTGATGCTGTGGGTGACGATCGGCAACGGCATGCGCTACGGCAGCACCTACCTGCGCGTGGCCACGGCCATGGGCTGCCTGGCCTTCCTGTGCACGGTGATGCTGTCGCCGTACTGGCGCGGCCACGATTATCTGGGCTGGGGCCTGCTGCTGGGCCTGGGCGCGATTCCGCTGTACTTCGATTCGCTGCTGCATGCCTTGACCCGGGCGGTGGCCGAGGCGCGCCAGGCCAACGAAGCCAAGAGCCGCTTCCTGGCCAACATGAGCCATGAGTTCCGCACGCCGTTGAACGGGCTGGCCGGCATGACCGAAGTGCTGGCCACCACCCGCCTGGACGACGAACAGCGCGAGTGCCTGAACACCATCCAGGCCTCGACCCGCAGCCTGCTGGCGCTGGTGGAAGAGGTGCTGGACATCTCCGCGATCGAAGCCGGCAAGGTGCGCGTGGAGTGGCACGAGTTCGCGCTGGCCGACGTGCTGCAGGCGATCAACCTGATCCTGACCCCGCAGACCCGCTCCAAATCGCTGGATTATCGCGTGCAGGTGGACGACAACGTGCCGCCGCGCCTGTTGGGGGATGCCGGGCATCTGCAGCAGATCCTGCTGAACCTGATGGGCAACGCGGTCAAGTTCACCGACAGTGGCTACGTGCATCTGCGCGTTTCCAGCCCCGATGCGCTGGGCAGCGAGCGGATGCGCCTGCGATTCGAGATCGTCGATACCGGCATCGGCGTGCCGGTGGCGTTGCGCGGACGCCTGTTCAATGCGTTCGAGCAGGGCGATGTCGGCCTGGCCCGTCGCCATGAAGGCACCGGTCTGGGCACCGCCATTGCCAAGGGCCTGGTCGAGTCGATGGGCGGGCAGGTCGGCTATGCGCCGAACAGCCCGCGCGGCAGCGTGTTCTGGGTCGAGATCACGCTGGACGTCGCAGACACCTCATCAGCCCCGGCGGTTCCGTCCGAGGTGGCTGAAGCCGGCAATGTCATCGCGTTTTCCAACCCCTTCCTGCGCCATCGTGCACGGGTGCGGAGCCTGCGGGTTCTGGTCGCCGACGACCACGAGGCCAATCGCATGGTGCTGCAGCGGCTGCTGGAGAAGGCCGGCCACAAGGTCACCTGCGTCAACGGCGGCGCCGAAGTGCTCGATGCGTTGGAGCAGGCCAGTTACGACGCAGCGATCGTCGACCTGCACATGCCCGGCATGAGCGGACTGGATCTGCTCAAGCAGTTGCGGGTGATGCAGGCCAGCGGCATGCCTTACGTTCCGGTCATGGTGCTGAGCGCAGACGTCACCCCCGAGTCCATCCTGCGTTGTGAGCAGGCCGGCGCCCGCGCCTTCCTTGCCAAGCCCGTGGTGGCCACCCGCCTGCTGGAAGTGCTGGCCGATGTCGCCGCCAACACCCGCGCAGAACCCGGCATCCAGTCAGTGCCTGCATTGCCGTTCGGCGATGGCGTGCTCGATACCGCGGTGCTGGACGAGCTGGCGTCGCTGGGCATGGGCGATGGCTTCGAACGCAAGTTCATCGACCAATGCCTGGCGGACGTTGACGCGAGCATGGGCCAGCTGCAGGGCTGCGGCGAGCGCCAGGCCTGGGAGGATTTCCGCGAGCACGCCCACGCGCTGCGCGGCGTGGCAAGCAACCTGGGGCTTGTCCAGGTTGCCGCCTCCAGTGGCGAAATCATGCGCATGGCGGACTGGCAGCTGAAGGGTGAATGGAGCTCCCGCCTCAGCAACCTGGCGACCGCTCTGCGCAACGGCAGGCATGCGTTGGCTGCCCGTAGTGCGGGGGCACCGCACCGCGACGACAGCGAGCGCAGCCCGTCCTGACCCGCCAGACGATCAGGCCGGGTCGCCATTGCGTCGGGCCTGCGCCCGTACCAGCCGATCCATGGTGCGCAGGGACTTCTCGCCGAGTTGCATGGCGGTGTCTACCCAGATCTCGGTGATCCGCATCATTTCATGCAGCGGCACCATGGTGGCGATCTCGTTGACCTCACGCATCGCCGCCCAGGCGTGCGGGATGCGTCGGCTTTCCTTGATCACCTGTTCGACTGCGGCAACACCTTCGCCCACCGGCACCACGATGTCGACCAGGCCCATTTCCTTCAGCTGGCTGGCGGTGTAGAGGTTGCCTTCCAGCATGATCTTCTCCGCCAGCCGCGGACTGATCCGCTGGCACAGGAAGGAGTAGGCGCCCATGCCGGGGAACAGGTCGAACAGCACCTCCGGCAGGCCCATCAACACGCCTTCCTCGGCGACGATGGTGTGGCAGCTCAGTGCGGCCTCGAAGCCGCCCCCCAGTGCATTGCCCTGGACCAGGGCGATGCTGTGGGCACGGGTGCCCAGGCCAGCATGGAAGGCATGCACGCCGCGCACGCAGCGCTGGGCATAGTCGAGCAGGCGGGCGCGGTCGCCCTCGCGGATCAGGCGGCAGAACAGTTCGAGATCGCCGCCCAGGTTGAACACGTCGCTGTCCGAGGCAAGTACGACATGGGGTGACAGAGCGTGCGAGGCGCTGAGGCGATCGCCCAGTTCGCGCTGGTAGTCGACGATGTCATCGACCAGGCGCGAGGCGAAGCACGGCCGGCCTGGCTGGTTGACCAGGTTGGCGTGCATATGGATCCAGTAAACATCCCGCTCGGGTTCTTCGGTGATACGCAGGGTAGGGTGCTGCTCGGGACGGGTAATGATGGGGCGTACTGCAGACATGGGAGTTCTCCGTGTGACCGTCCGGCCAACCGCAGAGCGGACGGAGAGGAGTGAGGGGGCGAGCTGAACATGCGGCGGCGACTGATTCTATGCACCCGTCGTGAACCGCCCGCAAGCGCCGGGTCGGCCATGTTCCGGCAATAAAAAGACCCCGCCGTCTCCGGCGGGGTCCCCTGTACTGTCGTGTTGCCCGGAAACCCTTACTGGGCGGGCGTATCACGCAGCTCGCGACGGAGAATCTTGCCGACGTTGGTCTTCGGCAGCTCCTTTCGGAATTCTACGATTCTGGGGTGCTTGTAACCGGTCAGGTTGGCCCGGGCATGTTCCTTGACCATTTCCGCGGTCAGATTCGGGTCCTTCTTCACGATCACGACCTTCACGACCTCGCCGGACTTCTCGTCCGGGACACCGACCGCAGCCACTTCCAACACGCCGGGCATCATCGCGATGACGTCCTCGACCTCGTTCGGGTACACGTTGAAGCCGGACACCAGGATCATGTCCTTCTTGCGGTCGACGATGTAGAAGAAGCCCTGTTCGTCCATCTTCGCCATGTCGCCGGTGTGCAGCCAGCCGTCGGCGTCGATGGCGGTGGCGGTTTCCTCCGGGCGCTGCCAGTAGCCCTTCATCACCTGCGGGCCCTTGATGCACAGCTCGCCCACTTCGCCCAGCGCCAGGATGTTGCCGTTGTCGTCCTTGATGCACGCATCGGTGGACGGGATCGGCAGCCCGATGGCGCCGTTGTACTCGGGCAGGGTGAGCGGGTTGATGCAGGCCGCCGGCGAGGTCTCGGTCAGGCCATAGGCTTCGACCAGGGTCACCCCGGTAACCTTCTTCCAGCGTTCGGCCACGGCACGTTGTACCGCCATGCCGCCGCCGAGGGTGAACTTGACCGAAGAAAAGTCGATCTCGTCGAAGCCGGGCGTGTTGAGCAGGCCGTTGAACAGCGTGTTGACGCCGGTGATGGCGGTGAAGCGGGTGCCCTTGAGCTCCTTGACGAAACCCTTCATGTCGCGCGGGTTGGTGATCAGGTGGTTGCAGCCACCGAACTTCATGAAGACCAGGCCGTTCGCGGTCAACGCGAAGATGTGGTACAGCGGCAAGGCAGTGATGATCACTTCCTTGCCCGGCTCGATGCCCGAGGTGGACAGCCACGCCGACGCCTGCTGCATGTTGGCAATCAGGTTGCGGTTGGTCAGCATCGCGCCCTTGGCCACGCCGGTGGTACCGCCGGTGTACTGCAGGAAGGCGATGTCGTCGTGGTCGATCTCGACCTTCGGAAGCGCGTGGCGGCTGCCCAGCTTGAGCGCCTGCCTGAAGCGGACGGCGCCCTTGATGTGGTAGTTGGGCACCATCTTCTTGACGTACTTCAGCACGAAGTTGACGATCGCGCCCTTGGCGCCGAGCAGGTCGCCCAGGCCGGTGGTGACCACGTGCTTGACCGGCGTATCGGCGATGACCTGTTCGACGGTGTCGCCGAAGTTGTCGACCACCACCAGCGCACTGACGCCCGCGTCGACCAGCTGGTGCTTGAGTTCGCGCGCGGTGTACAGCGGGTTGACGTTGACCACGGTCAGTCCGGCGCGCAGCACGCCGAAGGTGGCCACCGGGTACTGCAGGCAGTTGGGCATCATCAGGGCGACGCGGTCACCCTTCTTGAGCTTGAGCTCACCCAGCAGGTAGGCGGCGAACTGGGTGACCAGCGCATCGGTCTCACCGTAGGTGAGCACTTTGCCGAAGCTGGAGTAGGCCGGACGGTCGCGGAATTTCGCGACGGAAGCGTCGAAGACCGAAGCTACCGAATGGAACTCGTTGACGTCGATTTCGGCGGGAACGCCTTTCGGATAGCTCTGCAGCCAGGGACGATCCAGACTCATATTCCCCCTCCAGGAATCGTGATGTATTAGGTTCCGGCCCTGAGCGTAGCGACAATGGCCGTTCATTGCAGCATACCCCGCCGTAGGGAAAACGCGAAGAGGCCCCGAAGGGCCTCTTTGCTTGGTCGTGCCGGCCGCTGGCCGGCATCTGCGCTCGATCGGGATTCCGGTGGATGCCGGCCAGCGGCCGGCACTACCGTGTCGCCAAGCGGGGCGCTTGCGTCAGTCCTGCTTGCGCACCGGTGCACCGTTGGCCTTGTAGTACGGCGCGGTGCTGCGGGCCAGCGGGGTGCGGCCGCGGATCACGTCGGCCAGCTTCTCGGCCATCATGATGGTCGGCGCGTTGAGGTTGCCGGTCACCACCTGCGGCATGATCGAGGCATCGACGATGCGCAGGCCTTCCAGCCCGTGCACGCGGCCCTGGCCGTCGACCACCGCCATCGGGTCATCGGCGTGGCCCATCTTGTTCGAGCACGACGGGTGGTAGGCGGTCTCGGCATGTTCGCGGACGAACGCATCGATCTGCGCATCGGTCTGCAGCGCGCTGCCCGGGGAAATCTCGCGGCCGCTGTACGGTGCCAGCGCCGGCTGCGCGAAGATCTCGCGGGTGATGCGGATCGCCGCGCGGAACTCGCGCCAGTCCTGCTCATGCGACATGTAGTTGAAGAGGATGCTCGGATGTTCGCGCGGATCCTTCGAACGCACGTGGATGCGGCCGCGGCTGGGCGAGCGCATCGAACCGACGTGCATCTGGAAGCTGTGCGCCTTGATCGGGTTGGAGCCGTTGTAATTGATCGCCACCGGCAGGAAGTGGTACTGCAGGTTCGGCCAGTCGAATTCGGCGTCGCTGCGGATGAAGCCGCCGGCCTCGAACTGGTTGCTGGCGCCGATGCCGGTGCCCAGGAACAGCCACTCGGCGCCGATGGCCGGCTGGTTGTACAGCTTCAGTGCCGGTGCCAGCGAGACCGGCTTCTTGCACTCGTACTGCAGGTACATCTCCAGGTGGTCCTGCAGGTTGGCGCCGACGCCCGGCAGGTGGTGCACCAGGTCGATGTCCAGGCTGCGCAGCAGGTCGGCCGGGCCGACGCCCGAACGCTGCAGGATCTGCGGCGAGGCGATGGCACCGCCACACAGCAGCACTTCGCGGCGCGCGGTGGCACGCTGCGGCTGGTCGTTGTGCAGCCACTGCACGCCCACCGCACGCTTGCCCGAGAACAGGATGCGGTCGGTAAGCGCGTGGGTGACGATGGTCAGGTTCGGGCGCGGCTTGGCCAGGTCCAGGTAACCACGGGCGGTGCTGGAGCGACGGCCCTTCGGGGTCACCGTGCGGTCCATCGGGCCGAAGCCTTCCTGCTGGTAGCCGTTGAGGTCGTCGGTGCGCGGGTAGCCGGCCTGCACGCCGGCTTCGACCATCGCAGCGAACAGCTCGTTGTTGCCGGCCTTCGGCGTGGTCACCCGCAGCGGGCCGTCGCCACCGTGGTAGTCATTGGGGCCGATGTCGCGGGTTTCCGCCTTGCGGAAGTACGGCAGGCAGTCCAGGTAGGTCCAGTCTTCCAGGCCCGGCATGCTGGCCCAGTTGTCGTAATCCATCGCGTTGCCGCGGATGTAGCACATGCCGTTGATCAGCGACGAGCCGCCCAGGCCCTTGCCGCGGCCGCAGTCCATGCGGCGGTTGTTCATGAAGGGCTCGGGATCGGTCTTGTACGCCCAGTTGTAGCGCTTGCCCTGCAGCGGGAAGGCCAGTGCCGCCGGCATCTGGGTACGGAAGTCGAGCCGGTAGTCCGGGCCACCGGCTTCCAGCAGCAGCACGCTGACATCGGCATCTTCGGTGAGGCGGGTAGCCAGCACGTTGCCGGCCGAACCGGCGCCGATGATGATGTAGTCGTACTCGTTGTGGGTGCTCATGGGTGTCTCCTGCAGGCCGGGGCGCGCTGCATGCAGGCGTCCCGGCGGAATGTCGGATCGGCGCGGTGGCCGGACGAGGGTGCGCGCTCGGGGCGCGCCGGTCAGAACACGCTGGCGTAGTCGCCCAGTTCCACCTGCACCGACTTGATGCGGGTGTAGTGGCCGAGGGTGGAGATGCCGTTCTCGCGGCCGACGCCGGATTCCTTGTAGCCACCGACCGGCATTTCGGCCGGAGACTCACCCCACGTATTGATCCAGCAGATGCCGGCTTCCAGGCGGTGGATGATGCGGTGGGCGCGGCTGATGTCCTTGCTGACCACGCCGGCGGCCAGACCGAAGGTGGTGTCGTTGGCGCGACGCACCACTTCGTCTTCGTCGTCGTAGGCGAGGATGCTCATGACCGGCCCGAAGATCTCTTCCTTGACGATGGTCATGTCATCGCGGCAGTCGGAGAACACGGTCGGCAGAACGTAGGCGCCATTGGCCAGCGCGCCTTCGGTGGCACGGCCACCGCCGGTCAGCAGGCGGGCGCCTTCGGCCTTGCCGCTTTCGATGTAGCGCAGCACGTTTTCCATGTGCGGGAAGCTGGTCAGCGGGCCGAAGTTGGTTTCGGCGGCCATCGGGTCGCCGATGCGGATGCGCTTGACGCGCTCGACAACGGCGGCCTCGAACGCGGCGAGCATGCTGCGCGGCACGAATACGCGGGTGCCGTTGGTGCAGACCTGGCCGGAGCTGAAGAAGTTGGCCATCACCGCGATGTCGGCGGCGCGGTCCAGGTCGGCGTCATCGCAGATCACCAGCGGCGACTTGCCGCCCAGCTCCATGGTCACTTCCTTCAGCGAGGAGGACGCGGCGCTGGCCATGACCTTCTTGCCGGTGGCGACGCCGCCGGTGAAGGAGATCTTCTCGATCACCGGGTGCTCGGTCAGCCACTGGCCGATCTCGCGGCCCGGGCCCTGCACGACGTTGAACACGCCAGCCGGCACGCCGGCTTCGGTGTAGATCTCGGCCAGCCGGATCGCGGTCAGCGGGGTCACTTCCGAAGGCTTGAACACCATCGCGTTGCCGGCGGCCAGCGCCGGGGCCGACTTCCACATGGCGATCTGGATCGGGTAGTTCCAGGCGCCGATGCCGGCGACCACGCCCAGCGGCTCGCGACGGGTGTAGAAGAAGCTCGATTCGCGCAGCGGCAGCTGGATGCCTTCGATGGCGGTGGCCAGGCCGGCGTAGTACTCGACCACGTCGGCGCCGGTGACGATGTCCACGGTGGTGGTTTCGGCCAGCGCCTTGCCGGTGTCCAGGGTTTCCAGGTGGGCCAGTTCGTCGTTGCGCTCACGCAGGATCTCGACGGCGCGGCGCAGGATGCGCGAGCGTTCCATCGCGGTCATCGCGGCCCACACCTTCTGGCCTTCGGACGCGCTCTGCACGGCACGCTCGACGTCGGCCTGGCTGGCAACCTGCACTTCGGCGATCACCTCACCGGTGGCCGGGTTGACGGTCTTGAAGGTCTTGCCGCTGGTGGCATCGACGCGCTGGCCGTGGATGTAGAGCTGTTGGACGGGCAGGGTGGTCATGGGGCGTACTCCTTGGAAGGGGGCGGGTGCTGAAGCGCTTATAGCGCGACAGCCTGCAACTGGAAGTCGATGTAGCCGTAAGCGATGCGCCGGGACTTCTCGGCGTTGAACTGGCCGCCGACCAGGCTGCCGCGCAGCCACAGGCCATCGATCATCGCGGCCAGCCCGCGGGCGGCCAGGCGGGCCTGCGGGTGGGGCAGCAGGCGGTTGAACTGGTGGCACAGGTTGGAGAACAGGCGCTGGTCGTTGGCGCGCTGCAGCCGGGCCAGTTCCGGCTGGTGCATGCTCGCGGCCCAGAAGGTGAGCCAGACGCGCATCGCGGTGCCGTTGATCTGGCTGTCGTCGAAGTTGCCGTCGACGATGGCGCGCAGCTGCTCGCGCGGGTCGTCGCTGGCGTCGGCGCGGTAGCGGGCGACCGCGTCCTTCAGCTCGCGCAGGATCTGCCGCATTGCAGCATTGAGCAGGCCGTCCTTGTCGCCGAAGTAGTGGGCGACGATGCCGCTGGACAGCCCTGCCTTCTTCGCGATGGTGGCGACGGTCGCATCGGCCATGCCGATCTCGTCGATGGTCTGGAAAGTGGCCCGGATCAGCTGTTCGCGCCGTACCGGTTCCACGCCTTTCTTCGGCATTGTCTCTCCACGGATTGCGACCCGAAGGATCGGGCTGCCCGCCATTATGCTTTTTATTGATTGAACGTTCAATCAATAAACCCTAGGATGCGCTCGCGCCCCACGCCATGGGCCCGGTTTACCGGTCCGGCCCCGCCCATGTGCTCCCTCGGACTTGATGAGACGACCCCATGTCTTCCCTGGCTCATCCCAAGCGTTCGCCCCTGCGCTTGAACCGTTTTGTCTTCTTCAGCTCCTCGGTGTCGATCGGCATCCTCGGGCTGCTCACCGTTCTCTATCCCGAAGGCAGCGAGCACTGGCTGCAATGGGCGCAGGCCGAGGTGTCGGCCGCGTTCGGCTGGTGGTACATGCTGCTGATCGTGCTGTGCCTGGGCTTCGTGCTGTGGCTGGCGTTCTCGCCGTATGGCCGCATCCGCCTGGGTCACAACGAGGAATCGCCGGCCTTCGGCTACGTCGCCTGGGTCTCGATGCTGTTCTCGGCCGGCATCGGCATCGCGCTGCTGTACTACGGCGCCTACGAGCCGCTGGACCACTTCCTGCATCCGCCCGGGCAACCCGGCGGCACCGTGGCCGCCGGCCGCGAGGCGATGGTGCTGACCTTCCTGCACTGGGGCCTGCACGGCTGGGCGCTGTATGCGCTGGTCGGCGTTGCGCTGGGCTATTTCGCCTACCGCCGTGACCTGCCGCTGGCGCTGCGCTCGGCGCTGTATCCGATCTTCGGAGAGCGCATCCATGGCCGCATCGGCGACATGGTCGATGGCTTCGGTATCCTCGCCACGCTGATCTCGATGGTTACCAACCTCGGCATCGGTGCGCTGGTGGTGCAGTCCGGCCTGGTCTACCTGTTCCACATCCCGGATACGCCGCAGGTGCTGGTGGCGATCGTGCTGGTGATGATGGTGGTGGCCACCATCGGCGTGGTCGCCGGTGTGGAGAAGGGCATTGCCTGGTTGTCCAACCTCAACGTGCGCCTGCTGTGCGGCCTGCTGCTGTTCGTGCTGGTCACCGGCCCGACCCTGCACCTGTTCGATGGCCTGATCCAGAACACCGGCGATTACCTCGGTGCGTTCGTGCGCAAGAGTTTCGACATGTACCTCAACGACCCGAAGGGCCGTGAGTGGATGGGCTCGTGGACGCTGTTCTACTGGGCCTGGTGGATCGCCTGGGCGCCGTTCGTCGGCCTTTTCGTGGCACGCATCTCGCGTGGCCGCACCATCCGCGAAGTGATCATGGGCGTGCTGCTGATCCCGCTCGGCTTCACCCTGGCGTGGCTGTCGATCTTCGGCAACACCGCCATCGACCTGGTGCTCAACCATGGCCAGGCGATCCTGGGTGACGTGGCCCAGCACGATGCGGCGATGACGCTGTTCAAGCTGCTGGAATACCTGCCCGCCGCGCCGTACGTGGCCGGTGCCGCAGTGGTGATCGGCTTCGTGCTGTTCCTGACCCCGGTCGATTCGGGCACGCTGATGATCGCCAACCTGTGTACCCGTCGCGTTGACGATGGGGTGGAAGACGGCCATGACGCGCCGATCTGGCTGCGCGTGTTCTGGGCCGTCGGCATCACCGTGGCCAGCGTCGGGCTGCTGCTGGCCGGCAATTTCAGCGCAATGCAGACGGCGGTGGTGCTGTGCGGCCTGCCGTTCTCGTTCACCCTGGCGTTCTACATGTGGGGCCTGCTGAAGGCGCTGCGCACCGACCCGGACGCGCCGCGCCGCTGAGCGCGCACCTGGCGCCCATCCCGGTGCCGCCGGAGATGCGGTAGAGCCAGGCCATGCCTGGCTGCAGAGAAACAGGAAGGGCCGGATCCGCGAGGATCCGGCCCTTTTGTTGGGTAGTCGACTAGCAGTCGACTCTACCGAGAGCGGAACGTTACTTGCTGGCCAACTGGCGCAGCACGTACTGCAGCAGGCCACCATGACGGAAGTATTCGACTTCCTTCGGGGTCAGCAGCATCACCGACACCTCGAAGGTCTTCTTCGTGCCATCGGCCTTGGTCGCGGTGACCGTGGCGCGCTTGCTGGCGCCATCCTGCAGGCCGGTGATGTCGATCACTTCCGAGCCGTCCAGGCCCAGGCTCTGCGCGTTCTCGCCGTTGCGGAACTGCAGCGGCAGCACGCCCATGCCGACCAGGTTGGAGCGGTGGATGCGCTCGAAGCTTTCGGCGATGACCGCCTTCACCCCCAGCAGCAGGGTGCCCTTGGCAGCCCAGTCACGCGACGAGCCGGTACCGTATTCCTTGCCGGCCAGCACCACCAGCGGCACCTTGTCGGCCTTGTACTTCATGGCCGCATCGTAGATCGCCAGCTTTTCCGGCTGGCCGCCACCGGCCGGGTAGTACAGGGTGTTGCCGCCTTCCTCGCCACCGAACATCAGGTTCTTGATGCGGATGTTGGCGAAGGTGCCGCGCACCATCACGTCATCATTGCCGCGGCGGCTGCCGTAGCTGTTGAAGTCGGCCGGCTGCACGCCACGTTCCTGCAGGAAGCGGCCCGCCGGCGAGTCCTTCTTGATGTTGCCGGCCGGGGAGATGTGGTCGGTGGTGATCGAATCGCCGAACAGGCCCATCACGCGCGCACCATGCACGTCGTCGATGCTGCCGGTCTGCATGGTCATGCCATCGAAGTACGGCGGGTTCTTGATGTAGGTGGACGCATCGCTCCACGCGTACAGGTTGCCGTCCGGCGAGGCGATGGTGTTCCAGCGGGTGTCACCCTTGAACACATCCGCGTAGTTCTGCTTGAACATCTCCGGGCCGATGGTGGCGGCGATGACGTCACCGATTTCCTTGTTGCTCGGCCAGATGTCGCGCAGGAACACCGGCTGGCGATCGCTGCCGGTACCCAGCGGCTGGGTGGTCAGGTCGATGTCGGTGGTGCCGGCGATGGCGTAGGCCACCACCAGCGGCGGGCTGGCCAGGTAGTTCATCTTCACTTCGGGGTGTACGCGGCCCTCGAAGTTGCGATTGCCCGACAGCACCGAGGTGACCACCAGGTCGCCGGTGGCGATGCCGGCGCTGACTTCGGTCGGCAGCGGGCCGGAGTTGCCGATGCAGGTGGTGCAGCCGTAGCCGACCACGTAGAAGCCGATCTTTTCCAGCTCCTTCAGTACGCCGGCCTTTTCCAGGTAATCGGTGACCACCCGCGAGCCCGGCCCGAGCGAGGTCTTCACCCACGGCTGGCGGTTCAGGCCCTTGGCGGCCGCATTGCGGGCCAGCAGGCCGGCGCCGATCATCACCGCCGGGTTGGAGGTGTTGGTGCACGAAGTGATGGCAGCGATGACCACCGCGCCGTCCTTCAGGCGGACCTTGCGGCCTTCGATCTCGATGTCGGCGAAGCCCTTGGCCAGCTGCTCGTTGCCGACCGCGGCGCCGCCGCCTTCGTTGACGAACGAGGAGACGTCGTCGCTGCGCTTGTCACGGTTGGCGGTCATGCCGACCAGGGCTTCACGGTAGTTCTTCTGCACGTCTTCCAGCAGCACGCGGTCCTGCGGGCGCTTCGGGCCGGCCAGCGACGGCTTCACCGTGCCCATGTCCAGTTCCAGCGTGGTGCTGTACTGGGCGTGCGGGCTGCCCGGCTCGTGCCACAGGCCCTGCGCCTTGGCGTAGGCCTCGACCAGGTTGATCTGCTCTTCGCTGCGGCCGGACAGGCGCAGGTAGTTCAGCGACTCGGCGTCGATCGGGAAGATGCCACAGGTGGCGCCGTATTCCGGGGCCATGTTGCCGATGGTGGCGCGGTCGGCCAGCGGCAAGTGCTGCAGGCCGTCACCGTAGAACTCGACGAACTTGCCGACCACGCCCAGCTTGCGCAGCATCTGGGTGACGGTCAGCACCAGGTCGGTGGCGGTGGCACCCTCGGGCAGCTTGCCGGTCAGCTTGAAGCCGACCACCTGCGGGATCAGCATCGACGATGGCTGGCCGAGCATGGCGGCCTCCGCTTCGATGCCGCCCACACCCCAGCCCAGCACGCCGATGCCGTTGATCATGGTGGTGTGGCTGTCGGTACCGAACACGGTATCGGGGTAGGCCACGGCCTTGCCATCCTTCTCCGCGGTCATCACCACGCGGGCGAGGTTTTCCAGGTTCACCTGGTGGACGATGCCGGTGTTCGGCGGCACCACCTTGAAGTTGTCGAAGGCCTTCTGGCCCCAGCGCAGGAAGCCGTAGCGTTCCTGGTTGCGCTGGAATTCGATCTTGCCGTTGAGGTCCAGTGCGTCCGGCTTGCCGAACACATCGACCTGCACCGAGTGGTCGATGACCAGTTCGGAGGGAATCTGCGGGTTGATCTGCTCCGGCGAGCCGCCGAGCTTGACCACCGCATCGCGCATCGCGGCCAGGTCGACCACGCAGGGCACGCCGGTGAAGTCCTGCAGGACCACGCGCGCCGGCATGAAGGCGATCTCGGTGTCCGGTTCTGCCGCCCGATTCCAGCGGGCCACGGCTTCGATGTGGTCCTTGCCGACGGTGATGCCGCCGTCCTCGTGCCGGAGCAGGTTCTCCAGCAGGATCTTCATCGAGTAGGGCAGGTGGGAGATATCGAAACGCTGGCCCAGCGTGGGCAGGCTGAAGTAGTCGTAGGTCTTGCCGCCGACGTTCAGCTGGCTGCGGGTGGAGAACGAATCGCTCATGCGGGGTAACTCCTTCTTGCGGATGGCTTGCTCTGGCCCGTGCGTGCAGGGGCCTGCTTGTGGTCGCCGGTGGCATTCCGGCCCCGGATCCTGCCCAGTATCGGCGATCCAGCGCCCGGCAATGACCCGGCTGGCTTGGAACGCAAGGTTACAGCGGTGTGTGTAGCCTTCGTGTCAGCGCGTGCGGTCGTCGCCCGCTGGCCAGAACGCAGACGGGACGCCCATGGGCGCCCCGTCCGGAAGTGCGTGTCGAGCAGGACTTACTTGCCGTTGGCGGCATCCAGCAGCGGATTGCCGGTCTTGCCAACAGCGTTGCTCTTGGACTTGGCCGTCAGCACACCCTGCTTGTTGAATTCCAGGACGGTCGCTTCCTGGATGTTCTTGCCGAAGGTCTTGATCTTCACGTAGTCGTAGTACCAGACCTGCGTGTCGCCCAGCTGTTCGCGGCGGCCGGGTGCGCCGAACTTCTCACGGACCTGGTCCTGGCTGGTCTTGCCGACTTCCAGGGTGTCCATCTGCTGTTGGGTGATCTCGACGCCGGTGGTGTAGGCGCCGAACGGATTGGCGTGGGCTGCCGTCGTCGAAAGGGCCAGCGGGGCAGCCAGCATCAGGGCAAGGGTCAAGGCGCGCATGGAACATCCTTTTATGGCGGGTAGGTGCGGGCGGCACGCGGTGCGTCCAGCCCGGGGCCGCAGCAGGTCGCTGCGGAGCCAGTCTAACCCCCGGATGCGACCAGCGCAGGATCGCGGTCACGGATTGGGCGGGTTTGTTCCAGATACTGCGAGTATGTATAATTCATGCATACTTTTTGAGGCGTACCCCCATGGAAGCCACCGTTGCTGAACGCGGACAGATCACCCTGCCCAAGGCGGTGCGTGATGCCCTCGGCCTGACCAAGGGCACGCTGCTGAAGGTCGAGCTGGACGGCAGCCGCATCATCCTGCGCAAGAGTGTTGACGATGCCATTTCACGGGCGCGCGGCAAGTTCGCGCTGGACGGCTTCGAATCGTCCGACGCGGCGGTGCGCGCGGTGCGTGACGAGGAGTAAGCCGTGATGATCGCCGTCGATTCACCGGTGCTGGTCGAGCTGCTCAGCAATGGTCCGCAGGCCGATGCCGTGGAAGCCATCCTGCGGCAGAGCCTGGTCGGCGGCCGCGTGGTGGTCTGTGGCGCGACGTTGGCCGAAGTCTGCGCTTCGCTGCGCGGCGGTGCCGAAGTGCTCGAAGCGCTGGAAGAGATGGGCGTGCATTTCAACCCGATGGAAGCCAAGTCGGCACTGCGCGCCGGCGAGATGCACCGCCGTCATCGCCAGCGCGGCGGCAGCCGCCGCAGCCTGGACGAATTCATGGTCGGCGCCCACGCACTGCTGCAGTGCGACGGCCTGATCACCTGGAACGACACGTTTTACCGCGACTACTTCAAGGGCCTGAAGCTGATCGTGCCGCAAGCCTGAGCCCACTTTGTTATTTCAACCTACGCATTACCCGGGAGTTGT
The DNA here is from genome assembly GCF_059368615.1 of Stenotrophomonas sp. YJH_SMC_40. Taxonomy (NCBI): domain Bacteria; kingdom Pseudomonadati; phylum Pseudomonadota; class Gammaproteobacteria; order Lysobacterales; family Lysobacteraceae; genus Stenotrophomonas; species Stenotrophomonas sp. YJH_SMC_40. The sequence goes on from NZ_JCAFRX010000008.1 coordinate 258,386, forward strand.
CATGTTGGAAGCCTACCGCCACCACGTCGCCGAGCGCGCTGCGCTTGGCATCCCGCCGCTGCCGCTGAGCGCGCAGCAGACGGCCGATGTCATCGAACTGCTGAAGAACCCGCCGCAGGGCGAGGCCGAGTTCCTGCTCGACCTGCTGACCCACCGCGTGCCGGCCGGCGTCGATGACGCAGCCAAGGTCAAGGCCTCGTACCTGGCCGCGATCGCGCTGGGCAGCGAGCAGAACCCGCTGATCAGCCGCGAGCGCGCCACCGAACTGCTGGGCACCATGCTCGGCGGTTACAACGTTGCGCCGTTGGTGCAGCTGCTGGACGACACCAGCGTCGGCACCATCGCCGCCAACGGCCTGAAGAAGACGCTGCTGGTGTTCGACGCGTTCCACGACGTGCAGGAAAAGGCCAAGGCCGGCAACGCCAACGCCCAGGCCGTGCTGCAGAGCTGGGCCGATGCCGAGTGGTTCACCAGCAACCCGGAAGTGCCGCAGAGCCTGACCGTCACCGTGTTCAAGGTGCCTGGCGAGACCAACACCGACGACCTGTCGCCGGCACCGGATGCGACCACCCGCCCGGACATCCCGATGCACGCCCTGGCGATGCTGAAGAACAAGCGCGACGACGCGCCGTTCACCCCGGAAGAAGACGGCAAGCGCGGCCCGATCCAGCAGATCCTCGACCTGAAGGACAAGGGCCACCTGGTTGCCTATGTCGGCGACGTGGTCGGTACCGGCTCCTCGCGCAAGTCGGCCACCAACAGCGTGCTGTGGTGGACCGGTGATGACATTCCGTTCATCCCGAACAAGCGCGCCGGTGGCGTCTGCCTGGGTTCGAAGATCGCCCCGATCTTCTACAACACCATGGAAGATGCCGGCGCACTGCCGATCGAGCTGGACGTGTCGAAGATGGAGCACGGCGATGTGGTCGAGCTGCGTCCGTACGAAGGCAAGGCGCTGAAGAACGGTGAAGTGATCGCCGAGTTCCAGGTCAAGTCCGAAGTGCTGTTCGACGAAGTGCGTGCCGGTGGCCGCATTCCGCTGATCATCGGCCGTGGCCTGACCGGCAAGGCGCGCGAAGCGCTGGGCCTGGCCCCGACCAACCTGTTCCGCCTGCCGGTGCAGCCGGCCGACACCGGCAAGGGCTTCTCGCTGGCACAGAAGATGGTCGGCCGCGCCTGTGGCCTGCCTGAAGGCCAGGGCATGCGCCCGGGCACCTACTGCGAACCGAAGATGACCTCGGTCGGCTCGCAGGACACCACCGGCCCGATGACCCGTGACGAGCTTAAGGACCTGGCCTGCCTGGGCTTCTCGGCCGATCTGGTGATGCAGTCGTTCTGCCACACCGCCGCCTACCCGAAGCCGGTGGACGTGAAGACCCACCACACCCTGCCGGAGTTCATCTCCACCCGTGGCGGCGTTTCGCTGCGCCCGGGCGACGGCGTGATCCACAGCTGGCTCAACCGCATGCTGCTGCCGGACACCGTGGGTACCGGTGGTGACTCGCACACCCGCTTCCCGGTGGGCATTTCGTTCCCGGCCGGTTCGGGCCTGGTCGCCTTCGCTGCGGCCACCGGCGTGATGCCGCTGGACATGCCGGAGTCGGTGCTGGTGCGCTTCAAGGGCAAGATGCAGCCGGGCGTGACCCTGCGTGACCTGGTCAACGCGATCCCGCTGTACGCGATCAAGTCGGGCCTGCTGACCGTGGCCAAGGCTGGCAAGAAGAACATCTTCTCCGGCCGCATCCTGGAAATCGAAGGCCTGCCGGAGCTGAAGGTCGAACAGGCGTTCGAATTGTCCGACGCCTCGGCAGAACGTTCGGCGGCCGGTTGCTCGGTGCGCCTGAACAAGGAACCGATCATCGAGTACCTGACCAGCAACATCACCCTGCTGAGGTGGATGATTGCCGAGGGCTACCAGGATCCGCGTTCGCTTCAGCGTCGCATCGAGAAGATGGAGGCGTGGCTGGCCAACCCGCAGCTGCTGGAGCCGGATGCCGACGCCGAGTACGCCGCCGTCATCGAGATCGACCTGGCCGACATCCACGAGCCGATCGTGGCCTGCCCGAACGATCCGGACGACGTGAAGACCCTGTCCGAAGTCGCTGGCGCCAAGATCGACGAAGTGTTCATCGGTTCGTGCATGACCAACATCGGTCACTTCCGTGCCGCTGCCAAGCTGCTGGAAGGCAAGCGTGACCTGCCGACCCGCCTGTGGGTGGCCCCGCCGACCAAGATGGACGCCTCGGAGCTGACCAAGGAAGGCGTGTATGGCACCTTCGGCGCCACTGGCGCCCGCATGGAAATGCCGGGCTGCTCGCTGTGCATGGGCAACCAGGCGCAGATCCGCGAAGGCTCCACCGCGATGTCGACCTCGACCCGCAACTTCCCGAACCGCCTGGGCCGCAATACCAACGTGTACCTGGGTTCGGCCGAACTGGCCGCGATCTGCTCGCGTCTGGGCCGCATCCCGACCAAGGAGGAGTACATGGCGGACATCGGCGTGATCAACGCCAATGGTGCGGAGATCTACCGCTACATGAACTTCGACCAGATCGAGGAATACCAGGACGTGGCCAACACGGTCGCTGCCTGATGCGGTAGTGCCGGCCGCTGGCCGGCACGCCGTTGAAACGAAGAACCCCCGGTGAGAGCCGGGGGTTCTTCATTTGGGGGCGTACCCAGGTTCAGGCCTGGGTAACGGCCGCCGCTTCCTCGGTCACGGCCGGCGTTTCCGCCGGAAGCTCGGCTTCCACCGCAGGCTGCGGCAGAACGCCATGATCGGGGAACAGGCGGGGCAGCTCAGCCACGAAACGCGCGATGCAGGCCTCGGCGAACTCACGCGACGCCGCCTTGACCTTCGCATAGTCGTCTGCCTGCCATTCCTGCAGCGGGGCAACCCGTGCTTCGTCCCGGCAGTGCACGCCCTGGCCGCCACTGGCGCTGCGGAACAGCTTGCGCACCACCGGGAAGCCGATGGTTACATCGTGGCGCAGCTCGTAGGGGGTCTCTGCATCGCTGAGCTTCTGGTACACCAGCGACCACTGGCCGGCGCTGGCTTCCACGGTGCGCTCGTCGCTGGGAATGGCGCCGGGGTGGGCCGCGAAATAGAGTGCCAGCTGCTCGCGGATCATGCCGGGCAATGCGCCGAAGGCCGGGCTGGGCACAGAGTGGATGTCCTCGCCACGGACGTTGTTCTTGCTGAAGCTGTTGCTGGTACCGATGTCACCCACGCCAGTGACGAACGCAAGAGCAGACAGGCCGACCTTGGCCGCGGTGACGGCAGCGGTATCGGCACGCATCACCAGGCGCAGCACGTGATCGCCCACGCGATTGCCGTTGGGGCCTGCACCCAGTCCGGAGGTGACCTTGATGTGCTGCAGGCTGCTGTAGTCGACAGGAGGTGCCACGGCGGCTGTGACATTCCCGATGGCCGGATCGGCCGCGGTGGGGGCGTGCGCCGCGTCTGGCGCGGTCGCCGCATCCGTTGCTGGATCGAGCGTTGATCCGCTGGTGACTGCGGAAGCCACGGCAGGCGTGGGTGTGGGTGCTTCGTCGTTGGCGTAGGCCGACGGCGCCAGCAGCAGGGTGGCCGCGATCGCGGCGGTGAGGCAGGTTGGGCGTAATGCCACGGTAGTACTCCTTGGGGAAACGAAGATGAGGCGCTGTGCGCGCTCTGGTGGTTGATGCCCGGCGAAAGCCGAAGGTAGGGGAGCGATTGCTCAGCGCGGCGCGAACTCCCTGATCGGGAACGCATTGCAATGGGCGATCGCAGCGGCGATGTCGACCGGAGCATCGGCGGCGGCACTGCGGCGCCTGTTCACCGTGGCCGCCTCTTCCCACAGGCTGGGCAATACCTGCGGTGCGTCCAGTACGCGTTCGCGCACGGCATCGTGAAGGGCGCTGCTGTAATCGGTAGCCGGTACCACCACGCACAGGCGTGTGCCGGGATTGCTGCTGGCCTGCTGCAGCATCTTCCGCAGTGCCTCGGTGCTGCCCGCGTCGTCGGTCAACCGTTCCGGTGCGCCGCCCTGGCGGGCATCCTGGATCTGCAGCTGGCCTGGGCTGAACAGCAGGACCTGCATGTCCTGCCGCGGTTCAATGCGGACCGGCGCACGCGTGCCCTCACAGGTGCTGGGGGTCTTGCGTGCGACCTGTGGCGTCGTGCTGCCATCGGCGTGTACCTGGCGCAGATGCAGGCGGCACATCTTGTCGGCCACTTCCATTTCCACTTCGTAGTCCTGTCCGGGCCTGGCCACGAACTGACCCGACAACTGCCCGTCGCAGTACATGCGGCTTGATGCGTCGAAGCGCGCTTCGACAATCAGCGGCTTGCCGCCGGCGACTTCGTACTCCTGGTAGCTGAGCATGGAGAACCGCTCGTTCTCCTTGCTGCGCAAGGTTTCCGTGGCGGGGATGCCGAGCACGCCCTTGTCACCGGCGTTGTTGTACTTGACGTCGATCCTGTCACGGTAATCCTCGCGGCAGGCGGCGTCGGTGTACAGGGTGGTGGTCCGCCCCAGGCTGGCATAGATGCGCACCCGTGCCGGCGGCACGGCACCGCCTGCGTAGGCCGTGAGATCTTCAGCAGCAAGCGGGCGAGGGTACATCGCCGGTATTCGCTTGATGAGCTGCTCGGTGCACTTCATCGTGATCACCTGGGCGGCAATCTTGAGCCTGGCGTAGTCATTGGCCTGCCACTCGCCCAGGGTCGCCCGGTCGTCGCTGTCACTGCATCTGATGATTTCAGCCAGGGTGCCATCGGCACGGCGTTGCTCGATCGTGCTGACGTGGTTGAGGCGGTAAAGGGGATCCTTCCGCGTGTTGCCCTGGTGCACCAGCGCCCAGGTGTCTGCACTGAAACGCAGAGTGCTGCTCTGGTTGGGCAGCGCGTCGGGCGCATAGCTGAAGTAGCCACCCACCAGCGCCCTGGCTACGTTGGGCATCAGCGTGGTGGCGGGGCTCGCCTGGCTCTCGACGATGCTGCCGGGCAGGGTGTTGCGCCGGAAGTAGTCCGGCTCATTGCCGCTGAAGAGCAGTGCGAGGCCCTTTGGCGTGAGCGACTCGCTGTCATCGGGGGTGACGATGCGCAACGCCACGTCGGGTGCGTGGAGGCGCTTCGATGCGGTATCCGGACCACTCTGGATCTGAACGCGATCGGTCCAGGCGGTGCCCTTCGCGACGGGGGCGGGGGGAAGCCCCGGGGTGGCCTGCGGCGGTGCCGGCACGCCGGCAGCGGTGGCTGCCAGCGGAGCCAGCAGAGCGGCCGCCAGCAGTGACGGTTGGTAACGGAAGAGACGCAGGGCCATGGTCAAACTCCTTGGAAAACACGACAGCCGTGCCGGCCCTTCCGGGGCCGGCATCTGAAAGAGGGAATCAGGCGGTGCGATGCCGCGGACGATCAGCCGCGGGCGAGCGCCAAGAGTCGTTCGGCGATCCGTTCCAATGGCACCTGTTCTTCGGCCGCTCCCAGTTTGAAGGCAGCGCCGGGCATGCCCCAGACTACGCTGGTGGCTTCATCCTGGACCAGTGTCGGCGCGCCGGCCTGGCGCATCTCCAGCAGGCCGCGTGCGCCGTCGTCGCCCATGCCGGTGAGGATGGCGCCGATGGCATTGCCGCCGGCATTCTGCGCGACCGAGCGGAACAGCACATCGACCGCTGGCTTGTGCCGGTTCACTGCCGGACCATCATCGACGCGGCAGCGCCAGCGCGCACCGTCGCGGATGATCCGCAGGTGCTTGCCGCCCGGCGGCAGGTAGGCGTGGCCGGGCAGTACAGCTTCGCCGTCGCTGGCCTCACGCACGGCCATCGCGGAATGCCGGTCCAGGCGTTCGGCGAAGGCGCTGCTGAAGCTGGCAGGCAGGTGCTGGGTCATCACCACGGCAGGCGCATCGGCCGGCATGCCTTCCAGCACCACGCGCAGCGCCTCGGTACCGCCGGCCGAAGAACCAATCGCTATCAGGCGGTCGGTGGTGCGGAACTGCGGTGCAGCCGGGCGCATTGCAGGAGCTGCTTCCAGCAGGAGTTTCGGAGCGGCAGCACGCACCAGCGGGCGCACCCGCGAGCGCGCCGCCATCTTCACCTTGGCGATGATCTCGTCGGCGTAGCCCTGCAGGCCGCGTGCGACGTCCAGCTTGGGCTTGGAGACGAAGTCCACGGCGCCCAGTGCCAGTGCCTGCAGCGTGGTATCGGCGCCGCGCTCGGTCAACGAGGAAATCATCACCACAGGCAGTGGATGCAGCCGCATCAGGTTTTCCAGGAAGGCGAGGCCGTCCATGCGTGGCATTTCCACGTCCAGCGTGATCACGTCCGGGGCCAGACGCTTGATCTTCTCGCGCGCCAGCAGCGGGTCGGCAGCGGTGCCGACCACGTCGATGGCCGGATCGCTGGACAGGATTTCCGTGAGCATCTGGCGCACGACGGCGGAGTCGTCGACGATCAGGACCCGGCAGGGGGCGTTGCCGGTCAGGGTCATTCGAACAACTCCACGCCACCGGTGACCGGGGCCTTGGACAGGCGCGCACGCACTGCCGATTCGGTGGCAGCCACCTCGGCCTCGTGGGCGTGCGGCAGGCGCTGCACCACCACACGGCCGGTGTCGGCGAAGAACCAGATCTTGCGCGGATGGATGCCGCACAGGTCCTCGGCGATGATCGGAATATGCTCGGCCTGCAGGTACTGGCGCACGAACTCGGCGTTACGGGTACCGACCGGATTGCTGGTGAAGCCCTTCAGTACGTTGGCGCCGCCGAACACCTTGGCCTCGATGCGCTTGCGGTGCGCGCCGCGCTTGAGCATGTCATTGATCAGCAGTTCCATCGCATAGCTGCCGTAACGCGCGGGCGCGCCGTCGCCGGCGTTGCCCTCGGGCAGCAGAAAGTGGTTCATGCCGCCGATCTTCAGCACCGGGTCGCGCAGGCAGGCGGCCACGCACGAACCCAGGGTGGTGGTCAGCGCGGTGGTGTCATCGACCACCAGGTACTGGGTGGGCAGCAGCTTGGCGGCAAGGGTCTGGAAGCGTGCATCCTGGTAGCGCATCACGTCGTCGGTACGCAGTGAGGCGTTCATGAGCCGGCCTTTGCCGCGCGGCGGTACAGGGTGCGCCCGCAGGGCTGGATCAGGTCGGCGGCGTGCAGGTAGTTCTCCGAGTGTCCGGTGTAGAGCAGGCCATCGTCGGCCAGGTGCTGCACCAGGCGGCCGAGGATGGCGCGCTGGGTCGGCTTGTCGAAGTAGATCATCACATTGCGGCAGAACAGCGCGTCGAACGGGCCGCCGACGTCGTAGCGCGGGGCGAGCAGGTTCAGCGGACGGAACTCGATCAGCTCGCGCAGCGCCGGCAGCACGCGGCACTGCCCCTCGTTGGGACCGCTGCCACGCTGGAAGTAACGGCGGCGCAGGTCCGGGTCGAGATTGGCGACACGGTCGATGTTGTAGACGCCGCGGCCGGCGGTGGCCAGTACCTGGGTATCGACGTCGGTAGCGATGATGCGCACCGGCGGCTTCAGCGTACCGAAGGCCTCGCAGGCGGTGATCGCCATCGAATAGGGTTCCTCACCGGTGGACGCCGCGCACGACCACAGCAGCAGCGGCGCACGGCTGGAACGCTGCTGCAGTTCTTCGCGCAGCTTGTCGAAGTGGTGCGGCTCGCGGAAGAACGAGGTCAGGTTGGTGGTCAGTGCGTTGGTGAACGCCTGCCACTCGTCACCGTCTTCCTGCTCAAGATGGTCCAGGTACTGCTGGAAGCTGCGCATGCCCAGCGTGCGCAGGCGGCGCGACAGACGGCCATAGACCATGTCGCGCTTGGCCGGTGCGAGGGCGATGCCCACGCGCTGGTAGATCAGGTCGCAGACGCGGCGGAAATCACGGTCGGCGAACTCGAACTCGCGCGGGCCGGTGACGATGGGAGTAGGACTTTGCACGGGGGACGTGTCCATCGGCAGAGGCGGCGGCCGAAGCCGCCGCGGGTGGGTCTCAGAATTCCTGCCAGTCGCTGTCGCTGGCGGCGAAGGTGCTGGCGTTGCTGCTGCGACGTACCGGCGTGGGCGTGCTGGTCGGCTGCGGACGTGCCACGGTGGTGATGCGCGCCGGTTCCACGCGTTCGGCGACAGCCTTCACCGCGGCCGAGACCTGGTTGTCGAGGCGGAAGATCGCCACGGCGTCGGCCAGCTGCGCGGCCTGGTCTTCCATCGCACGTGCGGCGGCGGTGGCTTCTTCCACCAGTGCAGCATTCTGCTGGGTGGTCTCGTCCATCTGCACCACGGTCTGGTTGACCTGCTCGATGCCGGCCGACTGTTCCTGCGAGGCGGCGGAGATCTCGGCCATGATGTCGGTCACGCGCTGCACCGAGGCGACGATCTCGCCCATGGTGCTGCCGGCCTGGTGCACCAGGCTGGAGCCTTCGGCGACCTTGCCGACCGAATCATCGATCAGGCCCTTGATCTCC